>NZ_CALMFY010000117.1 GCF_937863485.1 uncultured Nostoc sp.
CAAAGGCTAACGCACCACCTCTGATTCTAGGTGCCGTACTCTCGGCGATAACACACCCTACATATACTTAGATTTTTTCAAAAATCAAATCGAATTGCTATATGAGTTAAAAGTAAGTATTGAATTCTTCACTTATAACTCATAACTTATAACTTTTATGCTGGGTTCCAAATGCCGTGGAAGCTGTGGGGAATGACGCTGGGTAATCCTAGTTTGCAAACGGGTTCGGCATCCAGGCGATCGCTATCAAATACCCAAACTTCACTACTATCAGAATTACCATCGTAGACAACGGTTAACACCCAACCTTGTTCAGGGTTTTGGGTGTCTTGGGCGGGGATGGGTTCTGAAGGATAGCGATTTTCTCCTAAGTCTGCTTCGGTGAGGGTTTCGGTTTTGTGATCAAAACGAGCGATCGCATTTAATAATTCTTGGCTAATATCTGTTCCTGAGCGGAATGTTGACATATATGTGTACCGAGAAGCTAGCCCCACGTTTTGCTGTGGTACATTCGGAAATTCACAATGTCGGTTTAATAGTTGCTGAATTGACGTAACTTTGCCAGTTTGGGGATGCAGATGAACTCGCGTTAGTGTACTTTGAGCTGGGGTGTGAGTCTTACCTGTAGCTACTTCCTTGAGATATTGGTTAGTTTGAAAATCTTCATAACGGGCGATATCCACAATCACTGCACCGCTAGCATCTAGATAACCGTTGCCAAAATGCCATTGATACCAAGGTTCGGTTTCTCCACGACTCACCACAGATAGGGTTTCCCGATCAATAACCAAAATCTGAGTTCCTAATTTAGGTTGCCACTCTAGCGAATCACTATAGTTGCTTGTCCCTATTAGCACGGGTAAGACATTCAACCGCACTGGCGGAATGAAAAATACAAGATACTGTCCTGCTAAAACAAAATCATGCACCAATGGTACACCATCTAGCTGGTATGCGGCTTGTTGGATAATCCGCCCAGTCGAATCGCTTTTGTAAATATTAAGCGTCGCATTTTGTCCAGGGCTGATGCCAAAGTTAAAAATCTCCCCTGTTTGCTCGTCACGCTTATAATGTGCGGAATAGCTTAATCCTTTAGTTAACCCCCCTAAATCATCTTCGCCCCAAGTTTCTAAAGTTTGTAAATCGAGGGCGTGGGGTTTACCACCTTCCCACAGTGCCAAAAGTTTATCTGGAAGTGCTAGCACTGAGGTGTTGGCAGCATTCTTGATCGGCTTTTGCCATTGATTCCAAATTGGCCCTGGTGCAGTCATACCATAATTGCCGTAGAGTAGTTTACCTGCCGCAGTCTCATCTTGATAGCCAGAGGTTTGCACGTAGCGATAAACCCCAGTTGCGACTGCATCGGTAAAATTTACAGCCAGAATTGCCCCATCTCCATCAAACCAGTGTCCCATGTTAATACCACCGCGTTCTAGCCGTGCGGGGCCATTGCGGTAAAGTGTGCCACGCAAGCCATCTGGGATTTTGCCATAAAGAATTGGCAATTGCGTAGAGGGAAATTCTTTTGCTGGTTCTGCGTTAGCGTTCGCGCAGCGTTCCGCAGGAAAGCTCACCGTTGGCGGAGCATCTCGTAGAGAAGGTATCGCACCTGCCCAGCCTTTTATTGTTGACTTTTTATCAATCGTATGCATATAAGATTGTTGCTTGATAAATTATCGATGTACATATTTGCATTCTTACATTTTCATCTTTGCTGCAATTGTTTAACAATGCCTCTAGCTGTGGATGTATAGAGGCGTTGACATGATATTACTCGTTAACTGAGCTAGCTCATAGTAACGAATGGGAATAACCACTAAATTGAAGTCAATCAACATTCCAAGTGGTTCAAAAAACTATGATTAGCCAACAAACAATAGATATCGTCAAATCTACAGCACCTATCTTAAAAAAGAACGGTGAGCAAATCACAACTCGGATGTATGAAATTATGTTTCGTAACCATCCAGAAATCAGAGAACAATTTAATATGTCTGCTCAAGCAAATGGTTCTCAGCCTGCGAGGTTGGCTACAGCAGTTTATAGCTATGCTAACCAAATTGATAATTTGCCTGCTTTAAAATCGATGGTGGAAAAGATTGCCTATCGCCATGTGCAGACGGATGTTACACCAGAGCAATATCCTATTGTTGGAGAAAGTTTACTGCAAGCAATGAAAGATGTTTTAGGGGAAGCAGCTACAGAAGAAGTGATGGCGGCTTGGAGTGAAGCTTATCAGGCATTGTCTCAGGTGTTTATCAACAGAGAAGATGAGATATATGTGGGTGAAGAGAAAAAACCACAGCTTGTGCATTCATAACCACAGGACTTAGTGTCATAACGACATGAATCTTAGTAGAGCATTTCATTAATTCGTAGTAAATTAAATTAGGTAGTATCCTACAATGCCAATGCATCCCAATGCATTGTTAATGCGTCCCTCTACAATGCCAATGCATCGGAATGCATTGTTAATGCGTCCCTCTACAATGCCAATGCATCCCGATGCATTGTTAATGTGTCCCTCTGCAATGCCAATGCATCGCGATACAATGTTAATGCGTCGGCTGCATTGTTAATGCGTCCCCCTACAATGCCAATGCATCCCCCTGCATTAAAAACGCTACGTTTTTATGCAAAACTGTACTAAGCGTTCCAGAACACTAATAACTTCAGAAGCTCCAACTCTTGGTAGCTTAAGCACTGATTATCTCAAATGTGGTTAGCAACCGACGAAATACTATCTCAGGAAGTGGGAACTCTTCTAAATACAGTTCCGTTACTTCCTGCAAATTAGCATCGCTTCTTCTATCGTCTCTCTTTAGCTGGCGGTTCCTACATCTGGATATTCAACTACATAAACATCCTCTTCCTAATGCAAGATTGCTGTAAAAGTTCGAGTTTTTGTATCCTTAGCCTGTTGTAATAAACTCATGGAGCGTTTAATCTGGCTATCTTTTCATTTTCCTATTGTTGCTTAACCACCTGGAACCAACAACATCCGCGCCTCAATCGCTTCCCAGGTTTGGGGCGACACCCGCACTGCTGCTTGTTGGCACTGGATGATGAGGTAATTTGCGTAGAGATAATTTTCCAGTGCTTCTATTTTTTCCTCAGATAAGTTGACTATTTCTAAGCTGAGATGGAAAGCTTTGAGTAAGGTTTGTTGCAGGTGTTTAACAAATGCCAGACGCGCTTCTTGTGGCTGTTGATCATCAGGAATTGTAGCTTTAAGTGCTTCTATTTGGGCGATCAGCATAGTAAAGTTGACGTTATTGAAAATTTTTAATTTTTCAAGTTTACAAGTATATTCGATAGCTTGAGCAATGGTATGGGCGTATTCGTTGACGCCAAACAAGGCGTAGGTATCGGGGAAGAGAATGGCATTGACTTGGTAGTAGGCGATGGCGTAAGTGTAGCTGTTGGGGTAAACCATAGCGTTGGCTTTGGGGTAAGCAATGGCGTTGGCATAGGCGTAGGCGTAGCGAACAGCGTAGACGTAGGGATTAGCGTTGGCGATCGCAATCGCAATCGCGATCGCAACTGCACGTTTACCCACAGGTTTAAAATCCCCTGGTGAGCCAACTGTTACCTGTTCTGCCCAGTTTAATAAAGTTTGTAACTTCGGGGTATTAATATATTTTTGCGCTTCCTTTTCCATCAGCAGCAGCAAATCATCTGCACCACCGTGCATTAACCCAGCTACTAACAAAAACACCTCATACCAGCGTTTATCTGTCAGATGTTTAATAACTAACTTCTCAACTTGGCGATGGTCATCAATATATTGTGCTGTTAAATATTCCTGTAGCGTTAAATGAGAGAACGAAAAGACATCCTCGGCGCGTTCTACCAAAATCCCTTGTTGAACAGCAATGGCATTCAGCACTGCTTCCCCATCTAAATGTTGAGGTGCATTCAGATTACTCGCCAAAAATGTTTTAATTTGCCCAACTATATCGCGCTGTGAAAAGAATAGCCTGTCAGACTCAAAACCTGTATAAGCAATCTCTGATAGTAATATCTCTTCCAATTCTGTATGCAGACCTTGATAAATCTCATCTCTGAGAATTCGCTTTTCTGATGCCCACTCTTCTAGCAATATCCGCAGTGCCTTCCGGTAAAGAACACTGCGATTATCTGGAAAACTTTGGGAACGGTCATAAACTAAACACAGAAATGTCAGCAATAAAGGTGTGTGCGCCAACTCTTTTGCAGCTTCATGTTCTGGTTTTTGCAGTAATTCCCAACATTTCTCACCTGTCTTCGCCTGCTTGTCTGCGTCTGAATGAAACCAGTTAGAAATAAATTGCTGAATTTGGGTATCATCAAAGTCTGCCATTGATACATCGCTAAAGCGACGAAAAGCGCTGCGATAAGCTGCCGTGCGACAGGAGGCAATGAAACGATTTTGATCATACTTGTCAACAAAGTTCTGAATTTGGTTAATTGCCTCAGTCAAGTTTTTTGTCGGTACTTCATCCAAACCATCCAGCAAAATTAGTAACTTACCTTCTTCTAAGGCTTTAGCTGTAAATTCATCAGGTAATGGAAAGCCACAAATACGAAACTCTTCACTAATAAACGTTTCAATATTAATATTGCTAGATGCAAACCTTTTCAATTCGATAAAAACTGGAATGCAAGCGTGTTCAAATCCTCCTTTTTTACCTTTGAGCGCTTCTAGTCCCATCTTCCGCACAAATGTAGACTTTCCTGCACCAGGCCCACCAAGTACCATCAGATATTGCTTATCGTTAGCAACTTGAATTCCTTCTTGTTTGCAATCATCTTGAGATTGAAATCCTCGGACTTTAGCTTGGCGATAGAAATTTTCTAAATTCTCAATAGATTCAAAACTCTGAATAGTATCATCATCTAAAAACTGCACCGATGTATAGAGCGATTCCAGCTTTACAGGTTCACGCATTCCCAATACTTTGAGAATGCCATGCCGTTCTTCGTAGTTCTTTTGATATTGATTTGATGCAGCAAAAATTAACTTCTTGGTTTTTTCATCCAGAGTTTTGCCCAATACTCCTAAAACCTGACCACCGATTTGGAAAAACATAGCGGCGACACCGCTAAGGGCTGATATCGCCCAAGGTTCCATTCCTGTCATAAGATTATTCAGTGAATATGTTTAAAATTAAAACAGAGTTGTATTATCCAACTCTAAGTTCTATTATGACAACTACGCCAAACTTCAATTCCTGGGTTATCTGTCCCCAACCAAATCCTCAAGCCAACTTGCGTTTATTCTGCTTCCCCTACGCTGGTGGGAACTCAATGATTTTTCGCACATGGCCTAATAGTCTACCTAATAATGTCGAAGTCTGTGCAGTAGAATATCCGGGACGGGGAAGACAGATTAAGTTAGCACCCTTGACGCGATTAGAACCTCTTGTTGAAGCGATCGCTCAAATTCTGATACCATATTTAGACAAACCATTCGCTTTCTTCGGTCACAGTATGGGCGGATTAGTTAGCTTCGAGTTAACCCATCTACTTCGCTCTAAGTATAGTCTTGCTCCCTTTCACCTGTTCATATCTGCTCGTCGCGCCCCGCAAATACCGTTGACAAAACCACCTCTCCACGTCCTATCAGACGCTGATTTGCAACGCGAGCTACACAGTCTTAACGGTACACCCAAAGCAGTACTAGAAACTCCAGAACTGATGCAGATATTCCTTCCAATTTTGCGGGCAGATTTTGCAGTTCTGGAAACTTATATTTACACTCAAAAACAGCTACTGGAGTGTCCTATTACTGTTTTTGGTGGTTTGCAAGACCAAGAAGTTAGTCATGAGTATCTGCAAGCATGGAAAGAACAGACGATCGCTGCTTTCTCATTACATGAGTTCAACGGTGACCACTTTTTTATCCATTCACATCAACAATTATTATTTAAATTTATATCTCAAGAATTACAGATGCGTAAGCGTAGCTGGTAGTAGTAATTAGATAAGAAGGAGTTAGGAGTCAGAATATAGAATTTTCCTGACTCTCTGAACTTCTGATGCACAATATTTTTACTTTTTATCTTTGGGTAGCGATCGCTAACCTTGCTCCCTTCACCTGACGAACTTGATCCATTATCCCCACTATCTCACCGTGCAAGACTTTTTGATCAGCATTAATAATCACCAATGCATCTGGGTTAGAACCAACTAAAGTCCGCACTTTCGCTGCTAAATCATTAATTGCTATTGGATCGCGGTTTAGGCTTACCTGACCTTTTTCATCTACCGTGATAGTAACTTTAGTGGGAATTTGCTGTTCCTTCGCCGTGGCTGCCTTCGGTAGATTTACTGGTAATCCTTCTGATCGTGTTAAAAACAGCGTTGACATGATAAAAAATGTCAAAAGGGCAAACATTACATCAATCAGAGGTACTACATTTATAAATGGTGCTAAATCTGGTTCATTGTCATCTAGATCCATAGGACTTCTCCTGTTGTTCGTGGCGATTGAGTTGGTCATAGCGATCAAGGAACAGTATTTCTAACTGTCCGCCGTACTCTTGAATCATTGTTATCTGCCGCTGGTATAGTCCCCGGAAGATGCTGGCTCCTAAAAGCACAAAGATAGCCACAATCAATCCTGAGGCGGTGGCAACTAAAGCTTCACTAATACCAGCAGTGACTGCACCAGTTTTAGTAGCTCCGACATCACCAACATTCAGTCCAGCAAATGAGCGAATTAATCCTAAAATTGTGCCGAGAAGTCCCAACAGAGGCGCTAAACCGATAATGGTGTCAAATACAGGTTGAAACCGCTTGAGTGTAGGGATTTCTGCTTGCGCCTCGCTTTTCAAAGCCAAACGAAATTTTTCTGGAGTCGGTCTTTCTAGCTGTAGTCCAGCCAGAAAAATGCGTGCTATAGGTAAATCTACATTTTTTTGCAGCTTATCTACAGCACTAACGACATTATCAAGTCGATAAAGATTTAAAACCTCTCGCACCACCCGGTTTTGACGCTTACCAATTTGTAGCCAAAACTTCGCTCGCTCAATCATTAGTGCCCCTGCCAACACCGAAAACAGCAACAGGGGCAACATGACCACACCACCTGCTGCAAACAAATTTTGAATTCCCATGTAGTGCCTCTAAACGTCATCAACAATACAAAATCAGACTACCAGAATCAAGCGAAAAAATGAAACTTTTTCTCAATAGAGTTTAAGATATAATCAGAATTTTTTCAAATATATATAATTATCATTATTTTTGTTTACTCCTTTTTGTTTTTATATAAATTATTTTAATAAACACAAAAATTAATTTTATCTAGAAATCATGATATCAAACAGTAATTTCCAAAGATATTTTTTTGAGTAGTCTGCTGTTCCGTAACACTGCCGGAAATAATTTTAATTTTTTACTTGATATTTGCAACCATGCATTCTAAGATGACTAAATTAGTGAGAATAGGTAGCAATAGCTATGAGTTTTTCCGGCACTACTGTCGAGCAACGTTCCAAAGAAGTTGAGGCTCTCAAGTCTTTTCTGACTTACAGTCTGATAGGTTCACTGGCGCTGCATATCGGCGTACTGTCCTCAGGCATAGGTAATTATTTGACGAGAGTGCCCACAAACGAAGATGAACCAATAGAGGTGGCGATCGTAGATTCTCCGACTGCCGAACCAGAAAAACCACTTGAAAAAATTACAGAAGAACCCAAAAAAGAACCAGAAATTGTTCAAAAACAGCCTAGAGAAATTTCACTAGTACAAAAACCAGTACAAGAATTGATTGAAAGACCAAAAATTCAGCCAGTTCAAGAACAACCAAAACAAACTACTCAAATTCAGCCAGTTGAACAACAACCAAAACAAACTACTCAAAACCCACAGCCAATAAATAGGGAAATTGCTCCCAAGCCAGAAGCCCCTGTGAAAACTGTTGTTCCTCAGAGCGGCGGTGGCGGTGGCGGCGGTGGCGGTGGTAGTTCAATCGTGACAGATAACTCTGGTAGCTCTGGATCTGGCGTTGCTTTAAGTACAGGTACAGGTTCAGGTACAGGTTCAGGTTCAGGCTCTGGCAGTGGTACAGGTTCAGGAATTGGCTCAGGAATTGGCAGTGGTATAGGTTCAGGAATTGGCTCAGGAATTGGCAGTGGTATAGGCAATGGAGTAGGAAACCGTCCGACAGTAGCAACAGCGCCAATAGTGCCAACACCTCCACAAATTAACAGTTCAGGTAATGGTAATGCTAATGGTCGTGCAGCCTGCCGTGAATGTAGTGCCAAGTATCCTGATGCAGCAAGACGGCGAGGAGTGGAAGGCAGAGTAGAAGTAGCTGTTGATACTGATGCACAAGGCAATGTGACAAATGTACGGATTGCTCGCTCCAGTGGAAACCGCGACTTAGATGAAGAAACTGCCAGACAAGCGCGTGAGTGGAAATTAAAACCCGCAGAAGGTGGTAGACAAGGGGTATCTATAGCCACTGAATTTGCCATAAAAGGTTCACGGCGATCGCGCCAAGTTCAAGAACGGCAAGCACAAAGAGAAGCACAAGAGAGAACCCAGCAGGCAGCAGCTGCTGCTAACTCCACACCAGAAAATCCAAGACGTAGGCGCAGAGAGTTAACACCTTCATCAAGTGAAGCTACAGCCACAAGACCAGCAATATCTGGATTGAGTAGACGGTTGGAACCTCAAAGACGAGAAATTATTACCTCAGGCTCATCATCTGAAGCGAGGATAAATCGCACTCAAGGAAGTGCCAGAGATTCCCTACGCAACATCCAGCGTCAACGAGCGGCTACCAATTCATCACAACAGCCACAAGCAACCCCAACTCGGCGGCGGCGAGCAGATAACACTAGCCAGAACAAGTTGCGGGAATCTTTGCGGCGTTTACGCCCACAACCTCAATCGCAAT
The DNA here is from genome assembly GCF_937863485.1 of uncultured Nostoc sp. GTDB lineage: Bacteria > Cyanobacteriota > Cyanobacteriia > Cyanobacteriales > Nostocaceae > Nostoc. The sequence goes on from NZ_CALMFY010000117.1 coordinate 8,891, forward strand.
CTGCTGCTCCCAGTCAGCAGTAGTCTGTCAAAAACTACCAGTAGAGGGACAAAACTTACAAAAATCATATTTTTATTAGCGACGATCGCCGCCTCCTGTTTTTAGGAGGCGGTTGTTTTTTAGATCCGAATGGCTACGTTAAGCATCATCCCTCTACCATGAGGAAGAGGGGTTAGGAGTGCGGTAATTTTATGATGGGCAATTAGACACACTGGCGATCGCTTGGTTTGCCAATCAATGGAAGTGGAAGTGAATAATCCCGTACTTCCCACTTCCCCATCCCCTATTTCTCTGATCAGGGCGATGAAAATCGCCTGCACCTAAGGAATGGTAGTGTTTGCTCATCAAATTATCTGGTGAGAGGATAGTCAATGGCTAACTCTCAAGTTGCTCATCTGCACTTTATGCTAGGCGTCAAATTCACTGATTTGAATAAAACTTCTACATAAACACACACTGATGCAGTTTCATTTGCTTGAATAGCTATATTGATAAGACATTGATCCGACGGCAATTCACAATTCCTGATTATGGCAAGTAAATTCATTGATGTTAGGGAATATACTGTCAGGGCGCACAAAAGACAGATTCATACTCGTGTTTTCCAGTTTGTCTGTAAAGAGTGTAACGATCTGACAAAACGCGAGACTTTCGGACCTCGACCTTTATATTGTGAGAGATGTCGCCCTCCCCAACCGCCTAAGAAATCCCAACCAACATCTCACAAAGCAAAACCCAGACCAATGTCTTACAAAAGTGACATCAACTTAAATTGATTGAAGCCTTATGACTCAAAATGGACAATTAGAACCACCTCCGGGCACCTTTGTTTCACCACTGTTGGAATTACGAGACTATTATGCTCGCCTTACAGAAGAGTATGAACGCCTTTTTGTGCAGGCGCGATCGCAGCTCGATCATGTAGAAGCGTTGTTGTCTAACTGGTCTTTTTCTGATACCAACAAGCAGATATCAAGTCTGACTACAGCTGATGAAACCTCAAATTTTTCTCAACAAGGCTCTTTGCGGTTTTTATCACCTCTTGATGACATCGACGAAATCAACTTGGTGGAGTCTGTATCAGAACTCGCAGACTCAGATAAGGTTGAGATAGATAATTCTTTTTCTGCTGTTGATACAAAAGAGAGTCAATCTTCAACTACATCGCCAGATCCAAAGATCGCCCTAGAGAACAACGATAGTTCAATGAAGTTGGCGGAAATCCCCATGCTACCCCAGTATAATCACGCTCTCTCGCGAATGGAAGCCATAAAACAGTTATTGCAAGAGCAGATAGGCACTGTCTGTCATATTGATTTTATCGTGCGATCGCTTTATGGAGAGTTGGATTCCAATCTATTCAAAGTAGTTAAAGGTAGGGTTCAATCTTCCCTCACCCAAGGCAGAGAAAGGAATTACTGGGTAACTATTCCCGATGAGCCAGGTTGTTATACTCTGGATTTAAGTTTGGTAGACCCAAATAATGGCAATGGTGCTTCTAAAAGCATCAAAAACAAAAAGAAGAAATCTTTCCTACCTCCGATAAAAACAGTACCAATGCTCAAAGCCTTTGAGGGTCAATTCTTAATTGATGCCCTCACCTCTCTGTTAGAACAAAATCCAGGTAAAGTTTTCAGCGTTGCTGAAGTCATTGCCGGAATTTATGGAGAACTAGATTCTCAGCAACTTAGAGAGATCAAAAATAAGGTGCTGAATGAATTATCTAGAGGCTATCGGACAGGCAGATTTTCTAGGGTTCCTAACCAAATTGGCTTCTATACTTGGGACTCCAATCTGATATTGGAGAGTAGTTCTCGCTAAATTGGCATTGGGCAATTCAATTTTGGATAATGGAATTGACGATAGCGCAGCGTAAAGC
>NZ_CALMFY010000118.1 GCF_937863485.1 uncultured Nostoc sp.
CTCCTAAAGCGCTTTAACCGAGCGTTTCCCCAGTTTTATGAGCAATTCGTCAGCAGTGAGATTCAACTGCAAAATTTGCGCCTAGCCTACCGTCTCTATAAAACTAGACGCGCTGTTATTGAGCTGAAACCGGAAGGTAGCAAAAGTGCCCTGCATTTCGCTTACCGCAACCAGTCTTTTCTCCTCAGCGATATTTTTGGTGTGCTAGCAGCTTATGGGTTGACTATCCACGGTCTGAGTCTATACGGTCAGATCCGTCCGCCGATGTTAGTTTTTATCAAACTGTTGGTGTCTCGTGGTAGTAAAGCCTTGACCGAGAAAACCGCAGAAAATGTCTGTCGCGCCATTCGTGAGGCTTTAGGAGGTCGGTTTGAGGTAGAAGAGATGCTAGCAGTGGAATTCAATCTTGACACTGGCTTAGAGCAGGTACAAACTGAGTTCTATGTCGATCCGGTCTTTCATCTCCCTGCCTTAGTGATTGAAGCCGATAATCAACCAGGATTATTCTACAAAGTGATGTACGCCATCTGGCAGGAAGACCTGCTGGTAGTCAATGCCAATTTACTGGTTTGGCGGGGACGTACACGCCTAATTCTTTACTTGTTGGGGCCAAATGAAAGCCTCATTCCTGAATATCTCGGTCACAAAATTGCTGAAGGGGTGCGACAGAGGTTGCTGGGTAAATGAAAAAAGTTATGAATTATAAGTTATGAGTTAAAAATTAACAACTCCTCACTCCTAACCGGAGGCGGAGCGTCTCCGGCTCCGCTCTTAACTCCTAACTCTTCGCATTCCGTATTTAGTCGCACCCGCCCTTCGGGGTACGATATAAGTATGGCAACTATCGAAATCTTGGGCGTTCCACACGCATACGAGCTAACGGCTCCCACTTCTTGCCCCCATGCTTTAGTATTTATCCACGGTTGGCTCAATAGCCGTGGGTATTGGCAACCTGTGATTTCCCGCCTATCAGATGATTTGCAGTGCCTGTCCTATGATTTGCGGGGTTTCGGTGAATCCCAGTCCCAGGTAAAAACCGATTTTAGTCGGGCACAAACGTCTCTGAGCCTGATGCCCATCTCCAGTAGTGCGGTTGGCTCACCAATCGATTCTCTTTACACTCCTGTTGCCTATGCTCAGGATTTAGCAATTCTCTTGAAACAGCTGAATATTACCAGTGCTTGGCTAATTGGTCACTCCTTGGGAGGCACGATCGCTCTCTGGGGAGCAGATCAAATACCTGAATGTGTTAAGGGAGTCATCTGTATCAACGCTGGTGGTGGTATTTACCTCAAAGAAGCCTTTGAGCAGTTTCGCTCGGCGGGTCAGAAATTTTTGCAAGTCCGCCCGCGCTGGCTGTCCCAAGTGCCTTTGATTGATTTGCTCTTTACCAGAGCCAGTGTGGCTCGTCCTTTGGAGCGCTATTGGGCACGTCAGCGGCTGATTGATTTCGTCGTGGCTGACCCAGAAGCATCTCTGGGAAGTCTGTTAGACTCCACAACTGAGGAAGAAATCAATCGTTTACCTGAGCTAGTATCCCAATTGAAGCAGCCAGTTTATTTTTTGGCTGGTGCCGAAGACAAGGTTATGGAACCCAAGTATGTGCGCCATTTAGCTAGCTTTCATAGACTGTTCCAATATTGTGGTGACAATGTTTTGGAAATTCCTGATTGCGGACACCTGGCTATGCTGGAACAGCCGGATGCAGTGGCTGATCACATCCGGTCGATTGTCAATAGTCAATAGGTATTGGGCAATTCAATTTTGGATTTTGGATTGACGATTTTGAATTAAATTTCAATCTAAAATCCAAAATCTAAAATCTAAAATTCTTGCTCCCCTGCCCCTCTGCCCCTTATGACTTCGGATGATACAACTTCATCACTTGGGTAAGCGCTAACCTAGACTCAACGCTTAGTGTGAAGGGAGATGTATGACCAAAGGATAGATGGTCAGCGGCGGCACAGCCGATCATGGCGGCGTTATCGGTACAGAATTTCAAAGGTGGGAATAGGACGCGTAAATTATGTTCAACGGCGGCGGCTTGGAGATTTTTTCTCAACCCGCTATTAGCTGCTACACCGCCACCAACAGCAATTGTGTCTAGACCATAGTCCAGGGCACAGGCGATCGCTCTTTTAGTTAGCGATCGCGCTACGGTTTCCTGAAAACTAGCCGCTACATCCGCTACTGGTACTTGTCCACCATCTTTCTCTAACTGCTGCACTAAACGCAATACAGCCGTTTTTAACCCACTAAAACTCGTATCGTAACGATGAAATCCCCCACCAGGTAAAGAAACTTTTCCTTCTGGTAGGCTAAAGGCTTGGAAATTCCCCTGTTGTGCCAACTTGTCAATCACTGGGCCACCCGGATAACCCAGCTTTAACAATCGTGCCACCTTATCAAAGGCTTCACCCGCAGCATCATCACGGGTTTGTCCCAGTGTTTCGTACATACCACAACCTTTGACATATATCAAGCTTGTATGTCCGCCAGAAACTAATAAACTCAAGAAAGGGGGATTTAAAGTTGATTCGCTCAAATAAGTTGCGTAAATGTGACCTTCGAGGTGATGAACTCCCAAAAATGGTTTGTTGTGTACCATCGCCAGGGTTTTGGCAGCAGTTAACCCCACCAACAGCGCTCCTACCAGTCCTGGGGCAGAAGTGGCGGCAATTGCGTCAATTTTCTCCCAGTCTAGTTGGGCTTGCTCTAGGGCTTGTGCGATCGCTTCATTAATTGTTTCCAAGTGCTGGCGAGATGCTACTTCCGGTACTACCCCGCCATACTGCTGATGGACTAGAATTTGCGAGGCTACAATACTACTGCAAACTTTACGATTGTTAACAATTGCGACGGCAGTTTCATCACAGCTGGTTTCTATTGCTAAAACGGTTGCCATTGAGAGTGTTGAGTCTTGAGTGCTAGGTGCTGAGTCTTGAGTAGTAGAGACAAAATCTTGCTTCTTTACTACCCTACAACAACAATTCTTATCCTTGGCACTCGTGACTCAGCACTCAGCACTCCATTTTGGTTGAGAAGCTTTAACTTTTATTTACTTAAACTTTACTCGGTCACCACCCAAGAGTATGATGACTACCTAGTTATGCAAATAAACAACTGTACAAGCCGCTTCGTTTTGTACAAAGAACTTTTTGTTTTGTAATAAAAGGAAACAACTCTATGCGACGATTGTTTGCTTTGATTTTAGCGATTTGTCTTTGGTTCAATTTTGCCCCCCCAGCAAAAGCTTTAGGGGCTAATTTGACACCGTGCAGGGACAATCCCGCTTTTCAACAGCTAGCAGCTAATGCCCGTAATACCACAGGTGACCCGGAATCAGGGATAAAGCGATTTGAGCGTTATTCTCAAGAACTGTGTGGTCCTGAGGGTTACCCCCACTTGATTGTTGATGGTAGTCTAAATCATGCTGGTGACTTCCTGATCCCCAGCATTCTCTTTCTCTATATTGCTGGTTGGATTGGTTGGGTAGGTCGTGCTTACCTACAAGCGATCAAGAAAGAAGGCAGCAACGTGGAATTGAAAGAAGTAATCATTGAAGTGCCTTTGGCACTGCCAATTATGCTCTCAGGCTTTACTTGGCCTGTAGCAGCCGTAAAAGAATTTCTGTCTGGGGAATTAGTAGCTAAAGATACAGAAATTCCCATTTCGCCACGCTAACCCTTCCTGCAACTTTTGATTTATTTGGGAGAATGATTCATGCAACAGAATTATTTCGTGAAATATCTATCCTTGGGACCAGTTTTACTTTTTGTCAATTTGATTTTTACAGCCGTTTTGTTGATTTTCTTTAACAACTGGTTTCCTGACCTACTTTTCCACCCACTACCATAAGTTGAAGACAGGATTAAAAAATTTTGTTAGCTGTTAGTTGATAATTAACTAATAACTAGTAACTACTAACAAAATAGTTCTATGAAACTCGTAAGCTGATCCCAGCATCACGAGTTTCATATTTTTGAAAGCAGCTAAATTAATTTTTCTAAACTTCTCTATCAAAAAGCATCTTTAGCCTCAATTATTATTAATATAAAAATGCCACCATTTTAATTTAGAGGCGAACATAAAAATATGGCACAAGCAGTAGATGCATCAAAGAATCTTCCCAGCGATCCCAGAAATCGGGAAGTTGTTTTTCCCGCACTCGGCGATCCACAGCTAGGCAACCTAGAAACCCCGATTAATGCTTCTCCCTTGAGCAAGTGGTTCATTAATAACTTACCTGCCTATCGTCAAGGTATTAGCCCTGGTAGACGTGCAGTAGAAATTGGCATGGCTCATGGTTACTGGATATTTGGCCCCTTTGCCAAATTGGGCCCACTGCGGGACACAGCTGATGCTAACTTAGCTGGATTATTAGCAGCCATAGGCTTGGTTGTTGTCCTTACCGGCTCTCTATCCCTATATGCGAATAGCAATCCACCCAAAGCACTTCCTAGTGTTACCGTACCCAAACCTCCGGCAGATGCTTTTAACTCTAAAGAAAGCTGGAACGACTTCGCCTTTTATTTCTTGATTGGTGGTATTGGTGGTGCAGTAGTTGCTTACTTTTTAACTAGCAATCTAGCATCAATTCAAGGTTTGTTTGGTTAATTCCTGGGAGTTAAGAGCGGAGCCGGAGACGCTCCGCCTCCGGTTAGGAGTTAGGAGTTTAAATTCCTAACTCTTAACTCCTAACTTATTTAAACAAAACTGCTTCAATATCATTTAAAGCAGTTTCAAAATCGTCATTAACGATTTGAATATCAAATTCATCTGCGGCTTGAATTTCTACTTGGGCACGGAGTAGACGACGGGCGATCGCTTCTTCAGAATCTTGGGCGCGATCGCGTATTCGTTTCTCCAATTCATCAAAGGAAGGCGGTAAAATAAAAATGCTGAAGGCACTGGGGAAGGAAGCACGAATTTGTCTTGCCCCTTCTAACTCAATTTCCAGCACCACCAATTTGCCGGAATGAATTTGGTTAAGCACAGCTTCACGCAAAGTACCGTAATAGTTACCAGCAAATTCTGCCCATTCCAAAAATTCCCCTTCAGCCACTAATTGTTCAAACTGACTACGGCTGATAAAGTAATAATTTTTGCCATCGATTTCCCCTGGACGCGGAGAACGAGTCGTCACCGATACAGAATAATACAGTTCTGGATGACGTTGTAGGAGCGATCGCATTAAAGTACCTTTACCGACCCCACTGGGGCCAGTTAAAACAATCAACCTGCCTAGATGTAAGCATTCTTCGGTAGTAGCATTACTCTGGATGGGTAAAACTGGCATCATCCCTTCAACCTGTGAATCAATCAATAGATATTATTCATTAGTCTTGTGTTCCTGGCCAAGTCCACTATTGACTAAAGAATTTCTAGCATGAGTGAGAGAAAACTTATATAATTCACATGGTACTGCCGATATGATGCAAAGAAGAGTAGGAATAACCCACTGCTAATTAATTATCTACAGTCTGATGATCGCGGGAAATCACAAAGCGATTCGCTACCGTTTCCGGCTGAATTGCTGACAGAATTATGTGACTGGAATCGGTGATAATTACAGCTCTAGTCCGACGCCCGTAAGTTGCATCAATCAGTTGACCTCTGTCCCGTGCATCGGTAATAATCCGCTTAATTGGAGCAGACTCTGGACTGACAATGGCAACTACTCGGTTGGCAGACACGATGTTACCAAAGCCGATGTTGATTAACTGAATCTCCATAAAAAAACTGACGCTAAACGCGGTGTGAAGAAGCATGAAATAAACTTATTCCCATGTTATCGCCAAAAAACGGGAGTCACAACGCTTAAATTCAAGCCAGTCTTCGTTTTTAAATAATGTCTGCTTTTTTTCGCTGTTTCTCAGCTATATTTCCTAAAAATATTCCCAAAGATATAGGCGTAATTCCACTGATATAAGCTAGTTGGGTAATGTAAATTTATTTTGTTTTAAATAAGTATCTGACTCAGAAATTGATGCAGGGTAAAATCGATTGGAATCGCCTCGCTCTAACCGCGCTGGCTCAGTACAATGTTGGTACAGATGAATTGATTTTCTTGGGTCATAGCGAAAATGTGACGTTTCGCGTTGACATTAGGGATGGTGAAAATTCTGCTACTTTTAAAGTACTCCGTATTCATCATCCAATCGCTCAATTCCGTGATCGCATCTGGCAACAACAGGCCGTCATTGAGTCGGAACTCATGTGGCTGACTGCTTTGCATCAAGATACTAATTTGGTCGTCCCATACCCCTTGCAGAACCTCAGTGGCACTTTCATTACCTCTGTAGCAATTGATGATACCAGCACAACACTCAACTGTACGTTACTAAACTGGGTCGATGGTTCACCCCTCGACAGCGAACCTACATCGACGCAGGCTAGGCAAGTCGGGGAACTTATGGCTCAGTTGCACCAGCACACCAGCCTTTGGGAATTGCCTTCAGGCTTCACGCGACCAAAATACGACTGGGAGCAACTACACACCTCACTCATGGAGCTGCGATCGCTAGTAGATACTGGTACGATATCTGTTACTGATTTCGTTGTGCTTGAAAATGTGGTTCAACGAATTAGTAATGTGATCACAGCATTAGAAAAAACACCCACCAATTGGGGTTTGATTCACGCAGACCTGAATGAAAATAATTACATCTTTTATGCAGGTGAGGCGCGGCCCATCGACTTTTCCTGTTGTGGCTTCGGCTACTACCTTTGTGACATTGCCCATACCCTGTTGCATCTGTCTCCCGAAAACCGTAGATCGTTCCTTAGTGGTTATCAAAGCGTGCGTCAACTGTCTGATAAGTATCAAAGGATCTTGGAGGCGTTCTTTCTCGGAGCAATGGTAAACAATTTTGCTTTTTTAGCGTCGCAGCCAAATGAACACGATTACTTGTTAAAAACTGTACCCTACGTTACTGAGAGATTATGTAGCAAATATCTTCAAGGCGAAGTATTTTTGTTCGAGTCATAGCTATTCTGCTTTGATATTAATGTGAGTTCGACGAAGTTCAATTTTGTCTCCCATATTCACAGTACGCATCCGTCGTACACTTCCAGCTTCACAATCGCGTAACCAAGTATTAACCGCTTGGGCAACAGTGCCGTTACTACTATCGCGTGGCGGAGACAGTGGCTGCTGTGCTGAATGGGAACCAGTTTGAGAAAACATCATCACTAGACGCCAACCAGTTTTACTTTTAGTCAACAACAGCCAGTGGAATTCCTCCAATTCTACCGCTTTCTTTCCTATGTACTGTCGCTCTAAGGTAGTAAAAAAAACTTGCTCAACTCTTGATGCAGCAGTTTTCGCGTCTGTACTATATTCTTCAAGGTTAAGGGGCAGAGGAGTAAACTCAGGTCTTCCTGCCACTAGCATATAACTGTAAACATCACTGCTTCTACTGAGGCGGCGGGCACGTTGACTAACGCGATTGGTATAACTAGGTAAATCTTCCAGTAGCTGTATAGTAAATGTTTCTAAATTTTGCTCAGAACACAAAGACCTTGCCCCACCGTTGACATTTTCCCTTTCTGCTAGCACAGAGGGTTTAGGGGTGAGGTTTATCGATAACGCTGGGTAAGCAAGGCTATTTGATCCTAAAACCCAGAAGGCACAAGCTAAAAGCCAATTATAATTTTTCTTCCTGAGCGAAGAGGTAAGATTGTTCTCCCCTACACCCTGCACCCTATCCCCCGGTTTCTCACTGACTTTTAGCTTCATGCCACCGTGGTTAACTCCTCAGAAATCCTCTTCCAGGCTAACTCCGGCTCAGTAGCAGTAGTAATGGGACGCCCAATCACTAGATAATCTGCACCAGCAATGATTGCTTGTGCTGGGGTGAGCGATCGCTTTTGATCACCTTTATCTGCCCAAGTTGGTCTAACCCCCGGACAAACTAGCAAAAAGTCATCTCCACAAGTTTGCCGTAGTTGTGCCACTTCTTGGGGCGAACAAACTGCCCCATCCAATCCTGCCTCTTGAGCCAGCAATGCCATTTCTAGGGCGTATTCTGGTAATTCTAAAGGAATCTTTAAATCAAACGCCAGCTGTCTTGCAGAAATGCTCGTTAACAAAGTAATAGCGATTAATTTAGGCGGTTTTATCCCTGCTTGAGCTGCCCCTTCTTGTGCCGCTTCTCTTGCAGCTTTGAGAGCATTAGTACCACATGTAGCATGGATTGTTAACAAATCCACGCCATAACTAGCTGCACTACGACTTGCACCAGCGACTGTGTTAGGGATATCGTGAAACTTTAAATCCAGGAAGATGCGTTTTTGCCGAGACTTTAGCACTTTTAAAATTTTCGGGCCAGTACTGGTAAACAACTCTAAGCCTACCTTCCACCAAACCACTTGCGGGAGTTGATCCACAAGAGCGATCGCACTTTCTTCATCTGGCACATCCAAAGGCACAATAATTCTTCGTTCTGCCTGTTCACGATTCTCCATTCCCTACTCCCCACTCCCCATTTAAGGCACTAAACGCACAAACTTATTTTTCCCAACTTGTAAAACCTTACCTTGTAACTCAGCAGGATCAGCAAAAGTAGTATCAACATCAGTAATGCGATCGCCATCTAAGCGCACGCCACCTTCTTGAATTTTTCGCTTTCCTTCACCTGTACTTTTGCATAAGCCAGTGACATTGAGAATATACGCTAACTTAGTAGGAAACTGCTGCACGTCAGCTAGAGAAAATTCTGGAACTGCACCATCCTTGCCGCCGCTTTGGGCTGCTTCTTTTGCCTCTTGAGCTGCTGTTTCGCCGTGGTACTGTTTGACAACTTCCCATGCTAAAAGTGTTTGGCGATCGCGGGGATTTTCTGGCAGATTATCCAAAGGTAAATCCGTCAACAGTTCAAAATACTGCTCCAGCAGATGATCTGGAACTCCCTGTAACTTTTGATACTTTTGTGCCGGATGTTCCGACAACCCGATATAATTACCTAAAGACTTGGACATTTTTTGCACCCCATCCGTGCCAATCAAAATTGGCAGCAGCATCCCAAACTGGGGCTTTTGACCAAAATGGCGCTGCAAATCTCTGCCCACAGCAATGTTAAATTTCTGATCAGTCCCTCCCAATTCCACATCTGCCTCAACGGCAACGGAATCAAAACCTTGCATCAACGGGTATAGGAACTCATGGATAAAAATCGGATTCTCTTTTCTATAGCGATCGGCAAATCCTTCCTTAGCCAACATCTGCCCCACCGTCATCGTGGAGAGTAACTCCAAAATTTTCTCTAAGTTTAGCCCAGAGAGCCATTCGGAGTTATAACGCACCTCTAACCTTCCTGGTGTGTCAAAATCCAAAATAGGACGTACTTGGTCAAGATAAGTCTGAGCATTGTGCGCTACATCTGCTTCTGTAAGCTGACGGCGGACTTCAGATTTCCCAGTCGGATCACCAATGCGTGCTGTAAAATCGCCAATAATTAGAACTGCTATATGACCTGCATCTTGAAACGCTCGCAGTTTCCGTACTGGTATGCTATGACCGAGATGAATATCAGTACCCGTAGGGTCAATCCCCAATTTGATTCTCAAAGGTTGGTTTGTGGTTGCCAAACGCTTTTCTAGACTTTCACTGTTAACATCAACTGGTTGTGGGAAAACTTCTACTACACCACGACGCAGCCAAGCAAAATCTTGCGTCATACTAGAACATTCACTGTTAGCTATGTTTTGCACACTAGAAGTTAAGTTGGTTATAAACACTTGCAATTTATCCGCTTTCTCATCTGCCAAACTACTATAATTGCAAAAAATTAACCGCCTTGCTTCGTCCAATCAATTACAGTTAACTTTACAAGTGAGGAAGTGAAATCGCCGTGTCGTCTTCTAGGACTTTTGAAGATAAACAGCCACAACGTCGGGCTTCATCAGGTTTTGAGTTTTTGAAAGGAGTCGGTCAGGTAACTGGCGGTACTCTCCTCTCAATCACCATGCTGGCAAGTTCCATTGTAGCCGGAGGACTGGTTGGTTTAGCCATTAGTTTCCGTAATTTGCCAGATGTGAGACAGCTACGTAACTTCTTTCCTTCAGAAACAACTTACATCTATGACGTTAAGGGTAAACTTTTAACGAGTATCCACGGGGAAGCCAACCGGGAAGTCGTACCCCTGGATAGAATTTCCCCGAATTTAAAACGGGCGGTATTAGCAAGTGAAGATAGCCACTTCTACGATCACCACGGTATTAACCCGACTGGTGTTGGTCGGGCTGTAGTAGTTAACGCTGTAGCGGGTGGAGTCCGAGAAGGTGGCTCTACTGTTACTATGCAATTGGTAAAAAACCTGTTTTTGTCTCACAAGCGTGCCTTTACCCGAAAGTTAGCGGAGGGGGTGTTGGCAATCCGGTTAGAGCAAATTCTCACCAAAGACCAAATTTTAGAAATGTACCTCAATCAAGTTTATTGGGGTCATAACAATTATGGTGTACAAACGGCAGCCCGCAGTTACTTTAATAAGTCAGCAGAATATTTAACCTTGGGTGAGTCAGCAATGATGGCGGGTTTGATCCAAGCGCCAGAAGAATTCAGCCCGTTTGTGAGCATGAAGCTGGCAAAACAGAAACAAAAAGAAGTGCTAGGACGGATGCTGGAATTAAACTGGATCAACCAGTCAGAGTACGACAATGCGCTTAAGCAAGAAATCAAACTTGGTAAAATCAAATCCTTTCAAGGTAGTGCCCTACCTTATGTAACCAATACTGTAGCGCAGGAATTGGCTAAAAAGTTTGGGCGTGAGACACTACTCAAAGGCGGGATGCGGGTGCAAACTACGGTTGACGCCAACTTCCAAGTGATGGCAGAGGAAACCGTCACCAAGTGGCATAAAACACTTTTAGAGCAGGGATTATCTAAGAATCAAATGGCTCTGGTGGCAATTGATCCGCGCACACATTTTATCAAAGCCCTGGTGGGCGGTATAGATCCTAAGACCAGTGAATTCAATCGTGCAACTCAAGCTCAACGCCAGCCCGGATCTTCTTTTAAACCGTTTGTATACTATACTGCTTTCGCTACTGGTAAGTTTTCACCAGATTCAACGGTGGTAGATGCTCCAGTCAGCTATCGAGATGGTAACGGTTGGTACTTTCCCAGAAATTATGATGGCACTTTTAGGGGAGCGATGCCAATCCGCACAGCTATAGCTCAGTCACGCAACATTCCTGTAATCAAGGTTGGTAAGGCTGTGGGGATGAATAGAGTGATCGAAACTTGCCGTACCTTGGGCATTATGAGTCCGATGGAACCTGTTAGCTCCCTGCCTCTTGGTGCAATTGGTGTCACACCTTTGGAAATGGCTAGTGCATATGCTACCTTTGCTAATTATGGCTGGCAGTCACCACCAACTGTAATTGCCCGTGTCACTGATAGTAGTGGTAACGTCTTGCTAGACAATACTCCCAAGCCTCAGCTAGTTCTCGATCCTTGGGCATCAGCAGCAATTCTCGATGTGATGCGATCGGTAATTACTGAAGGTACTGGTAAAGGTGCTGCTATAGGCCGCCCAGCCGCAGGCAAGACGGGAACAACATCATCAGAAAAAGATATTTGGTTTGTTGGTACTGTGCCACAGTTAACAACTGCTGTCTGGGTAGGGAGAGACGACAACAAACAATTGGCTGACCATGCAACCGGTGGTGTTATGGTCGCTCCGATCTGGAAAGATTTTATGCAGAAGGCACTAAAGAATGTACCAGTAGAAAACTTTAAGTCAACTTCCCAGTTTTCTCGCCCCAAGTCACAATAATTTTAGATTTTAGGTAGCGCCTTTGGTGCGCTGACAGCGCAACTTAGATTTTGGATTGGCAATTAATCCAAAATCTAAAATCTAAAATTGACTAGACCTGTTTTTCTAGCTCGGCTTTCATCCGTTCTAAAGTGAGGTGCATTTGGTCAAACATTTGTTGCGGAGTGACACCAAACTGACCTAATTGGGTTTTCAGCTGCTCTACTGTCATTTGTGCCATAAAATCTTCTGATAGCTCGAAGCGTTTCATAAAGATGCGATACCGATCCATCATGGCTTCCATTTGCTCAATAAACACCTTTTTGCCCTCGCGGTCAAATTTGCCGTAGCCGTTACCAAGCTTGATCAGCGCTTGATAATTGTCAAACAGCTGTTTTGCTTCTTGCTGAACTATCTCGGAATCGAAGAATCCCATATTGCTTATATTAAACTGAGCGCCCAGACCCAGTAGCTTAATAGTTTTACTTCTATTTATTATCTTAGTCTAGAGGAGTAATTTAATAACAAAGCTTCGGTTTTAGCACGGTTTTTTACCGAAATTTCAACACTTGACTTGAGAAGCTTTCCCCTGTGTAAACCGACTTAATAAAGCCGCAATACTCATAGCTTTAGCTATTGATTTAGGATTGGTGTTTTCACCCGGTTGAATTTTCAGTCTGGGAGCGTATTTCAAAGCTAGTGAATTTTGCGGGTTCAGTTTTAATGCTTGACAGATGTAAACCCTAGCCATCCCTAGAAATTTCTGTTGGATATGTACTAAACCTAATAAGGCATAAAAGTCGCTGTTATTTGGCTCTAACTTGATGGCATCACGCAGTTCTTGTACAGCTAACGTCCAGTTGGCTAATCTGACGTACTCAATAGCTCGCTGGTAGTGACGTTGAGCGTAGTCTGTCAAAACTGGTTTAACATTAGGTTTTTCATCTAATGTCAATTCAACTGGCTTGACTTCTACCTCAGGGATGATGGGAACAGTTTTTTGCGGTAGTGACAGGTCTGGTTTATGCAACCGTAAGTAAACTAAATTCAGTATACTAATCTGTTGCGTCACCTGATAAAACTCATGTAGTGATTTGTATTGAGCTTCTGCATAGGAGGCGATCGCTTCTTCGTAAAACAATTCTGCTTGGGGTGGAGACATTTCCATAATTTCCTCAGCTATGGCACTTTGAGAAGACAAAGCTTGCTGCTGTAAGGCTCTTGCGTCTGATCGCAGCATGGCTATGGCAATCAAGCGCTTGTGCCGATGTTTCAGGTGTTCATAAGCTGGATTGATTAAACGGCTAAATATTGCCGTTGCTAATTCTTGGTCGAGATTGCTGCTTTTGGTATAGCGATCGGGATGGAGAAACTTCGCTAAGGTGTGATAGCGTTTGCAAATCTGACGATCATCAGCACTCACAGAAATTCCTAGCACAGCGTAAGGATCACAAAGCTGTTCAAGCCATTTTGGCGGTAGAAAGGTCTGTGACATCGTAGTAATCTAGATCCGTTAAAAACTTAAAATTAGCATCAAAGCTCAATGCATAGTCATGTGAAACTTACTCAAATTTATTCAAATACTAAATTGTGCGTGGGACTGAAGGGCAAGGGACGGTAGTTGACTAAAATGAATTTATATGATTACTGGTAAGTAAAAATTTGGCAATATAGCCAGGATGATTATTACCAGAGTTGTATTTCTTCTCTTCTCTACGAAAGGCTGCGCCCTAAGCGTAGCTATGCCGCAGGCTTTACGAAACGCTACGCAAACATTTTAAATTTTGAATGGCTTATGGCTATCTTGTTGTAGAAACTGTGGTAATGGTAGATTTATTATAAATATGTTGACTAAGCGCAAAAGCCGAAGCGTTGCCGCTGTTTTAGCTTTTTCTGGCACGCTGACAATTTCAGGATTGCATAAATTTTATCTGGGACAGCCTCTGTGGGGTGTTTTGTATGTTTTGCTTTCCTGGACGCCTATCCCCAAGGTAGCTAGTGCCATTGAGGGAGTTTGGTATTTAGCCCAAGACGAAGAAGCTTTTGATCGTAATTTTAATTTAGGTAAGTCAGCGGTAAGGAATTTACAGGGGGTGAGTAATCAGGTAGGAGCGATCGCTGACGCAATGCGTGAATTAGATGCTCTGCGCCAGGATGGACTGATTTCAGAGTATGAGTTTGAGCAAAAGCGCCGCCAATTGCTAGATCAGATTTCTTAAGGTAAGCGACAATCATGAATAACTGGCTACCTTTAAACTCAAGGCTGCAAAAACTCCGGGCCAAGCTCCTCAACGATCCTTACTATCGCTTACAATCTGGGGAAGAAATTCAGATAGCGGCAAAATTAGGTATTCGCATTGATGCTAATCAAGCAACTGTAGATGATTGGTTACGCCTACCAGGTTTGTCAATTCACCAAGCGCGATCGCTTGTGGAACTTTCACGTTCGGGTGTGAAATTTTACTGTATTGAAGACATCGCTGCGGCTTTGGCTATGCCAGCGCAACGGCTAGAGCCATTAAAGCCTCTGCTGAATTTTATTTACTATGACCACGAATCTCTAGAAAATCCGACCTATTTAGTCAATCCGAATACAGCAACAGTTGAAAAGTTAGCACAAATCCCATTTATAGATTTGTCTTTAGCACAAGCAGTGGTTCAAAATCGGCAATCAGCTGGGCCTTACCGTAACCTGGCTGATTTTGGGCGGCGGTTGGAGTTACCTGGTGATGCGATCGCCCAGATGATGTATTATTTAAGGTTTTAAATTAAAAGTTAGAAGTTTTAAAATAACTCCTAACTCTGCCAATTTTAGATTTTGGGTCGCACTTTTGGTGCGTTGACGGCGCAACTTGGATTTTGGATTGAAGGAAAAATCTAAAATCTAAAATCCAAAATTGATTAAATGAACCCAATGCGGTCGAGAGGCCAAAAGCGAAATGTTGCCCGACCGATGACATTTTTTCTAGGTAAAAAGCCCCAATAGCGAGAGTCATTACTATCGTTGCGGTTATCGCCCATAACAAAAAACTCATCTTCTGGAACTTTCACTGGTCGATATGGTTGATTTGGTGGTTCAGCGATATAGTCTTCTGCCAAGGGTTGACCGTTGAGATAGACTTTGCCAGAAGCAACACTAATTACCTCACCAGACTTGCCAATAACCCGCTTAATGAAGGCTTGGTCTTTGGGATATCCTCGACGTTGTAGTTCTGCGGGTGGCTGAAAAACAATAATATCCCCAGTTATGGGAGGGTGAAAATGGTAAGAGATTTTTTCAACTACCAAGCGATCGCCAGTATGTAAGGTAGGCAACATCGAATCAGAAGGTATAAAGCGGGGTTCGGCGATAAAAGTCCGGATCAGGAATGCCAAACACAATGCGATCGCAATTAAAATCAGGTTTTCTTGCCAACTACGCCATACTTTTAACGACGCACGCTCTTGTTTTGCATCACTTTCGTGAGGAATCATAAAAGTTTCTAGCCAGTTTCAGAAGTGGGACAAATACCTTGATTATTTTGACTTAAAAGGTATACTGATAAACAAGCTGGGTACTGCATAAACCCATACAGATATTAAATAATACAGTTATCGCATCTACCAAAGACAAGCAAAAGTACTATAAATAAAGCATGACCTGTCTAAGGCAATATAAGCTAACGATTAGGATTACTAGATAGATAATTAAAAATCCTAATTCTAATTGCTGCAATTATAAGGCAAGTTATTAGATAATTTTCAGTTTTGCTTTCTCCTGCTAAAAAAGTTAGTTACCGATTGGTAGAGCGATACAGCCAGTCGGTTTTTTCTTTGAGCAGAAAATTGGTCGTTGGATGGCAAAGCAGTCTACCAGATGTCTGACAATATCTGCTTTACTTTACCGAAAAAAGGCAGAGGGCAGTCTTGCTGGAGGCTGAGTTGAAAGAAAATATATTTTGATATGTATTATTAAGTCATATTACATAAATTGAAAGATTTAAATGTACTTTTAAATACAAAAACTTAACTCACTTAAATATTGCCAGTAAAAAATATTACACTTAAATATAGAATTTAATGGTTCAATAGATAGATGCCATACTATTAACGTAAGTTGCTAGTTAGTGCCTCGGATGGTATTAGCATCTGACAAAAACATTGATTTTTAGTATTGTTAAATACTAAATTTTCTGATTATGTACTTAAATATAGGCGTTTTTTGATAACTAACAACTTGCCTATTATATATGCGATTATTTTCCGTAATTACACGGTGACAGTGAATATAAAATTGTACTATATAATTGAGATATAAATTTCTTTAATTATCTAGAAAAACATTAACAGACAAAAAGCCACTAGCAATTTCGACTAAAGTATGACTATCAAAAATAGAATTAAACTGCGGAGAAAATTATTTTTGCTGAATGAGTCAAAAGTATCTAAATTAACGAATAAGTGCCCCTTGGCAATGAGAAACTATATTCAATCAATTTTCGTCAGTCTATTTCAGAGAAAGTACAAGGTAAGATTCTGTCAGTTGGAAATTTAACTTTTTCTTAAAAAGGAAGCAATCACAGCAGCCAGTAGAATATATCTTATCAAGAATAGAACTAATAGTTGACTAGACTCTTTTTTGAAAGATACCTCGTCCCTGGTAAGTAGTTTTGGATGTTAATCAAATAATTCACTAAGTTGTAAATTATACAACTTTCCTGTCAAAAGTCTGATGATAAAAACTTCAACCTGCAAAAAGTAAGTGCAAATTGTAGGTGCAAAAGTTTAGCTCATCTTATTTGTAAAGCTATAAAACTTGAAAGGATAATGCTACCTTACCAGTGAAGTGAAAGGCAGTAACTAATTCAGAACTCTATTAAGAGGATTTTGGGGTGTGATTAATTGTCTAATTGTGCTCCTTCTTAGAGCTAGTAGTAAGAATGTGGAAGTGCAGACCTTGCCTTTTGTAAATGGGTTGATATTAGATAGTACCAAGTATTGTATAAGCGTTCGTCCAAATCTAGAGCATCTAGATTTCAGTTAAAGCCGTATAGTTTGTTTTCTCGATTCTAAATTTCCGTTAGTCCCAATTCCAATTTTCAGGATTACCAGAAAGTAACTGGTATCTAAATCTCTAAAAAAAATATGCTATAACGTACCGCCATCACCGTGGTTGATGGTTCGATCTTTGAAGGAGCTATGAGGTGGAAAACAATAAATCGTTTCTGTGGCCAGAAGGAATATTAATTGCGTTGCTTGCCTTAGGTGGTGTTTTTAGCGTTGCTTTCATGATGCTTCTAAGGCCAAATGCTTCGGAGGCTCAGAGTAGACAAAGTATAAATGTAAAGGATGTAGCTGCAAACGTAGGAACTCAGCAGCGCATTGAGAAATTAAAGGCGGCGATGCTTACAAGTTGGCAGCAAGAAGCACAAACAAAAGGACTATCCTATGCTATACCACCACGTTTTCAAGGAGCAATAATTGCAGCCGCAAAACTCACTCAGGGTGAAAAAGTGATTGCTCTCACCTTTGATGATGGCCCTTGGCCACAGAGTACAGAGCAAGTGCTAAATATTCTGAAATCAAATAATATCAAAGGGACGTTTTTTGTCGTCGGGCAGAACCTAAAAAATTATCCAGAAATAGGAAAGCAAGTTGTCGCTCAAGGTCACGTCATTGCCAACCATACTTGGCATCACTGGTATCACTTCTTTAATCAACAAGCAGCAGCTTATGAAATTGATCGCACAACAGACTTAATTTATCAAATTACAGGTGCTAAAACAAATCTGTTCCGACCACCTGGTGGCATCATGCACAATGGATTAGCTGCTTATGCTAAAGGGCAGAAATATACTGTAGTCATGTGGTCAGCTGACTCCACAGACTATAAATTACCAGCTGTACCAAAGTTGATCAATAACGTGATTAAAGATTCCAAACCTGGTGGTATTGTGCTAATGCATGATGGTGGTGGTAACCGTTCTAGAACTGTACAAGCTTTACCAGAAATTATTAGCTACTTTAGAAAGCAAGGCTATCACTTTGTTACTATTCCAGAACTTTTACAAATAGAAGATACAGACCAAAAGTTGCTCGTTCACAAAAAGTAATAATTCTTAATTATCGGTAATTAGTTAATAGTAATTGGCTAAAAACTAAAATTATGTTTTGTGGTTAAGATGTATTATTTGTGACTGGAGTTTAGACTAGTTACTAATGCAAAACTAAAGAAAAAATCAACTTTTAAGTTGATGAATAATCTTGGCTATTTAGATGATGGTTTAACCCAGCGATGGAGAGGCATGAATAAGAATAAATTTAGCTTCTCTATAGCAGTCCTAAATGAATTGTAAAACACTTCTCCCTTATCTATCCTTTTTCATTTACTCTGTTTTTTAATAGGATTGAGCGATCGCTCCCAGCGACTAAACGCTTGGGAAAAAAGCAGTGTCAGAAATAAATAAACCAAGGCAACGGTGGCGTAAATCTCAAACGAGCGATAGCTTTCTGCTACAATCAGCTGCCCCTTGCGGAACAACTCTTCAAAGCCGATGACAGCAACTAAGCTAGTGTCTTTAAGCAGGCTAATGAACTGATTGCCAAGGGGTGGCAGCATCCGCCGCAGGGCTTGAGGAAAGATCACATAGCGCATCGTTTGCACTGAACTCAAGCCCAGTGATTGGGAGGCTTCTGCTTGCCCCGGCTCAATTGATTGAATACCTGCGCGGACAATTTCCGCAATGTAGGCAGCACTATTGAGACTTAATGCAATCACCGCTGCCGCCAGACGATTTAAATTTAAGGTGAAACCAAAAGTTTGGGCTAAAGCAGGCAACCCAAAGTAAATCATAAAAATCTGCACTAGCAACGGTGTTCCTCGGAAAAAATCCACATATGCTCCGGCACAAAAGCGCAAAGGCAAAGCAGGAGAAAGGCGAACAATCCCAATCAGTGAACCGCCGACTATTCCCAGCAATACTGAAAGTGTTGTGAGTTCAAGAGTCACTAAAGCCCCAGCCAGCAGGACGGGTAGTGACTTGAAAATAATGCTTAGTGAGGTAAATAGCTCAGATACGCCTTTTTTGCTAGTCTGGTTTTCAATGGGCGATTTTTCTGGGAGTTGTGGCGGTTGAATACCAAACCACTTTTGGTAAATTTGGGCGTAAGTACCATTTTTCAGCACCGTTGCCAGACCTTGGTTAATCAGGTCTAGGTTAGGCGATCCTTTGGGTGTAGGAATGCCATAGAATTCTTCTGTAAGCAGACTGCTGACTACTTTGAGTCGGTTCAAGTTGCCACTCTTTATGCCGTATAAGATAACGACTTGATCGTTAAGAACGGCATCGACATTGCCGTTAATTAATGCCTGAAGAGTTAAGGGTGAATCATTAAAAGTGCGAATTTCAGATCCTGGAAGACTTTTAGCCTTGAGTGCGCCGGTGGTTCCAATTTGCACACCAATAATCTTGTTTTTAAGACTGTCGAAATTGGTAATATTTTGATTGTCTGTGCGGGTGGCGATCGCTATACCAGATTTGAAGTAAGGACGCGAGAAGGAAATTATCTTCACCCGTTCAGCAGTAATTGCCATAGCCGCAACTGCCGCATCTACAGTTTGCGTCTGCAATGCTGGAATCATACCAGTAAAGGGCATATTTTGGTACTTAACTTGAAAGCCAGCAGATTGCGCGATCGCATTCATCAAGTCAACGTCAAAACCCTGCAACTCACTAGTTGCAGATTGAAACTCGAAAGGTGGAAACGTAGGTTCTACTGCCACCGTAAGTGTTTTACCAGCAGTGGAACCGTTCGTGAAACTACAACCTGAAAGCAGAAATAAACAGCTTAAGCCAAGAATTAGCCAACGGATAACAGTCAATCGAGCCATATTTTTTAGATTTTTCTCATCTCTCCATTTCATTCAAAGGATAATTGCTCATTCCTTCAGGTGATGAATTTCGAGACAACAAATCGTATGCAAAAAACTAGGTTAAAGAAACCAAGTTTTTGACTAGTTAAGCATAATTCCTGCGATCGCAGTCAAATTCCATCAACTATTTTTAACCTGTCACACATAAGGGAGAGGCAATGAATGTCCAACTTGCCCAATATGTTCCAACGAACTTACTTGAATAGTCAGTAGAGGCATCCGGAACAAACCACTCAGGAATCGCTTTTTGCTGTGCAATTTTTTCTTCCAAGCCAATCTGTAGGCAGAGATTTTCGTAAACAATGTTTGCCTTCGCAGTTTCCAGCATTTTTTCTACTAACTTTTGTAGCCATTCCGCTCGAACAAACAGATTATGATCTGGATGGTTGCCATAATTAAGTCCTACAATTATGACCACATATCCTTTGTCGCTTATTATCTTGTCCAGACAAAATTGAATAATTTCCTGCTCATCCTTGTGTTGTTGGCTTTCCTTATCAACGGTATGATATATCATGCCGCATAGTACCACTGCATCAAACTTTTTATTTTCTGTAGCAAGTTGACGCAGAAATACCCATAAGTCTTCGCACACAAAGGTTCTGTTGGGGTATAGGTTTAAACAGTATTTAATAGCATATTCACTGTGATCTACCCCAACGTAGTCGCATTGAGAAGGTAGATACTTGAGCAAAGCCCCATTCCCACAGCCCAGATCCAATAAAGAGAACGACCTTTCTTTAAAAGCATCCTTTAGAAAATGAACTGGTAGTGTATAGCGGGTAGCATTTTCCGGCTGTTCCAAGTAGGAATAACAGTCTGATTGAAAACGTTCTTCTTCAGACATTTTGTATTCAAGGTAATTATCTTCCATTTTGTAAGAATGTCAAATGAATGGTGTCAAGAGCAGAAACTTGTAAACTACCTTCTCGGTAATGGTTCTAGTGGTGGGTAAAGTTTTGATCTGCTTGACTATTTTACAAGTAATTCTACTTATTTAACGGTTGGGCACATCGGATTGTTGGCATTTTTGGCGGCATTAACAGCTACTTAACGCACTTAATGCCAACTATAGGCGCATAGTCAAGAAAATTCTACCAAAACTCTTGACCGTCCAAAGTCCAGTTGTGAATCAGTTAGTGAATATTCTCCCTAAAAAAGGGAGAATATTTTTTTTCTCTCTACGCTCTTTTTAAAGAGTAAATTCAGGCGACTACTTTGGGCATCCAAAGGGTTTTCGCACAGTACCTGTTTATGCAGCTTCTCCGACAGGAGAATGGCTTAAGGCAGAGGATGAGAACGGTTACAGCGACTAATGACTAGTTACTAAACTGAACTCAGTTGTTTTTTCAGGATCAGCTTCTAGACTATCAGCTTCAGAAGGTGGAACCAACTGCCAGAATTTCGGTAAGAATTCTTGCCAATTTTGCAGAATTTTCTTCGCCTTTGGTGAACCAGTGCGTTCTGCATGAGTTTTGATTAACTCTTGCAGTTGTTTTGCACCTGCTTCTGTAATCACCCGCTGGATTTTGACAATTTCTGGGTTGACTAATTCACGAAATGAGTCGTTTTCATCCAAGAAGTATGCCAGTCCACCAGTCATTCCAGCTGCGACGTTACGTCCTACTTTACCGAGGACGACAATCACACCACCAGTCATATATTCGCAGCAGTGATCCCCAGCGCCTTCAATCACTGCTATGCCTTTGGAGTTTCTTACAGCAAAGCGCTCTCCTGCTAGACCGTTGGCAAATAATATGCCACCAGTAGCACCATAGAGGCAAGTATTGCCAACTATCACGTTTTGTGAAGCGTTATAGGTAGCATCAGTTGGAGCTTTGATGATGATTTCACCACCATGCATCCCTTTACCTACGTAGTCGTTTGCTTCTCCTTCTAAGGTGAGAATTATGCCTGGGAGGTTGAACGCACCAAAGCTTTGCCCAACACTGCCTGTGAAGTTGAGATTAATTTGTCCCTCAAAGCCGCTGTCACCGTATTGAGAAGCGATCGCTCCCGCTAATCTGGTGCCTACTGTTCTGTCAGTATTGACAATTGGGTAAGTCTTGGTGACAGTAGACTGGTTGCGAATGGTAGCTTGAATGTCGGGATCGGCAAGCAATTTGTCATCCAAAACCACGCCGTTGCTGTGAACTTCTTCATGCAGCAACCAACTACGATTGTCTCTGGTATCTGGCAATTGAAGTAAACAGTCGAGGTTCAGTGATTGCGTTTTGGTAAGTTTTGCCTCTGGGCGGAGTTTCAACAAATCTGCACGTCCAATAATTTCTGACAAAGAACGGTAACCTAGTCGTGCTAGCAGACTACGCACTTCTTCGGCGATGAAGTAGAAGAAGTTGACAACCTGTTCCGGCATTCCCGTAAACCGCCTGCGGAGTTCTTCTTTCTGAGTAGCAACACCCACAGGGCAGGTGTTCATGTGGCAAACTCGCGCCATGATACAGCCTTCAGCAATCATGGCGATGGAGCCGAAACCGAATTCTTCACCGCCCATCAATGCACCTATTACCACATCCCAGCCACTTTTCAGACCGCCATCTACCCGTAAAATCACGCGATCGCGCAGGCTATTTTCCATCAAGACGCGATGCACTTCACTTAAGCCCAATTCCCACGGTGAACCAGCATGTTTAATCGAACTTAATGGCGATGCACCTGTACCACCATCATGACCAGAAATCTGGATGATATCAGCGTTTGCCTTAGCGACACCAGCAGCGATCGTGCCAATACCAACTTCTGCAACTAGCTTCACCGATACCTTTGCTTTCGGATTAATTTGGTGCAGATCAAAAATCAGTTGTGCTAGGTCTTCAATGGAATATATATCATGGTGTGGTGGCGGTGAAATCAGCGTCACACCTGTCTTGGAGCGTCTTAACATCGCAATGTATTCGCTCACCTTGGGACCTGGCAGCTGTCCGCCTTCCCCAGGCTTGGCACCTTGGGCGATTTTGATTTCAATTTGTTTGGCGCTGCTTAAATACGCTGGCGTGACACCAAAGCGTCCTGATGCGACTTGCTTAATAGCACTAGAGGCGGTGTCGCCATTCCGCAATCCTTTCAAATGCGGTAGGGTTGGCGAGTGACCATCGTTTACATCATCTAGAACTGTATAGCGCACTGGGTCTTCGCCGCCTTCTCCAGAGTTTGATTTACCGCCAATGCGGTTCATGGCGATCGCTAAAGTTTCATGGGCTTCTCTTGACAAAGCGCCTAAAGACATGCCACCGGTGCAGAAGCGCTTGACAATTTCAGATACTGACTCCACTTCTTCTATGGGAATCGGTGTGCGCTCGCCTTGGAAGTCTAGCAAGTCCCGCAAGGCTGTTACTGGTCTACCTTGGAGGTGCTTTTTGTAAATTTCGTAGTGGTCGTAGTTTTCGCCATCTAGAGCTTTATGCAGCGCCTTAACCATTTCTGGACTATTCATGTGATACTCGCCGCCAGGACGGTACTGCACAAAGCCGAGGTTTTCTAACTTCTTGGTCGTCAGTTCCGGAAAAGCCTTGCTGTGGAAGGAAAGTACTTCGTCAGCGAGTTCGCTAACACTCAAACCACCAATGCGGGAAGTCGTACCTTGAAATCCTAGTTCTATTAAATCCCCACCGATGCCAATAGCTTCAAAGATTTGGGCTGCTTGATAGCTGGACAGTAGAGAAATTCCCATTTTGGAGAGAATTTTTAGCAAGCCTGACTCTACCGCTTTGCGATAGTTTCCTAAAGCTTGCTCTACGGTCAGGGTAGGAATTTTCTTCACAACCATTAACTTTTGGGTTTTGGGATCAATGCACCAATCACGCACCGTGTCCAAAGCCATATACGGGCAAACTGCACCAGCACCGTAGCCAATCAGACAAGCAAAGTGATGAGTACTCCAGCATTGGGCAGTATTGACAATCAGGGATGTTTTCATTCGCAACCCTTCACGAATCAGGTGATGATGTACAGCACCCACTGCTAACAGGGGAGGAATGTAAGTATATTCTGTACTGATCCCTTCATTGTCCTCCTTATTAAGAGTTGCTGGGATCTGGTCGCTTAAGATTAAAATCTTTGCACCTGCCCGGACTGATTCAGCTGCTTGTGCTTGTAAAGACTGGACTGCGGCTTTCAATCCTTCGGGGCCAGCGGCGATCGCAAATAAGGTTGACAACTCGGCTGTGGCAAATCCTGACAGCTTAATCGCCTCTAATTCAGCATCCGTTAACACTGGTGATTCCAGCTTCAATCTCCGAGCATATTCTGGCTTGGGTTCTAATAAGTTACCCCGTTCACCCAATTCGACTTTCAAAGACATTACTAGCTTTTCTCGTAGCGGATCGATCGCCGGGTTCGTCACCTGAGCAAAGCGCTGTTTGAAATAGTCGTAAAGCAGGTGCGGCTTTTGTGACAGCACTGCTAAAGGAATATCATCCCCCATACAGAAAGTCGGCTCTGAACCTGCGATCGCCATTGGGTGAATCACCATTTCTACGTCTTCTGTGGTGTAGCCAAAGGCCATTTGACGCTGAAGCAAGGTTTGCTTGTCAATTTGGTCAGTAGTACTATGCCCGTTACCATTTTCAGCAGCTAGATGTCCATTTCCATTCACATCTGACGACTGACTACTGACAATTTGTTTGAGTTCTTGACGGTGCTGTTGCAGCCATTCTCCATATGGGTGCTGCTTGGCGATCCGCTGCTTAATCTCCCAATTCTTCAGCACTTCATGGTTTACTAAATCTACGGCAATCATTTGCCCTGGGCCGAGTCTACCTTTCTCAACAATATTGGCTTCTGGAAAGTCCACTACACCAGCTTCGGAAGCTACAACAATATAGTCATCCTTGGTGATCACGTAGCGAGCTGGTCTTAAGCCATTACGATCTAGTGTTGCACCAACTTTTTTGCCATCGCTGAATACTAAAAGTGCTGGCCCGTCCCAGGCTTCTTGCAGACCACTGTAATATTCGTAGAAATCGATAATTTCTGGAGAGTCACGTAAAGAAGGCTGATTTTGGTAAGCCTCTGGAACCATAATCATTAAAGCTTCCAAGGGGCTGCGTCCAGAACACACCAGCAATTCCAGTACGTTGTCTAGGGTAGCTGAGTCGCTGTTATCAATATGAACTAATGGCTTGAGTTCATTGATGCGATCGCCCCATACAGGATGATTCAGGCTAGCTTCTCGTGCCATCATCCAGTTGATGTTACCCAACAAAGTATTGATTTCGCCATTGTGACCCAAAAGCCGCATTGGTTGAGCTAGGGGCCACTTGGGCATCGTGTTGGTACTAAAGCGGCGGTGATAGACAGCAAAGGCGCTTTTGTAAACCGGATTTTTTAAATCTTGATAAAATTCTCCCAATACAGCGGAACGCACCATGCCTTTGTAGACAATTGTGCGATTTGACAAGGAGCAGATATAAAATTCTTCTGAGATGTTGTTTGCTGCTTTACTAATTCGGCGGCGGCTAATATACAACTGTCGTTCCAATTCATCGCCATTTTTGTCAACAGAAGCTAGCAAAACTTGTTCAATCTGAGGTTGATTTTCTCTTGCTTGTACACCGAGTAAATCAGGTTGTACTGGGACTACTCGCCAACCCAGTACAATCAATTTTTCTTCAACAGCTACTTGCTCAACTGTTGTCCTCGCTTTTTGTGCTGCTTCTTGGTCTTGTGGTAGAAAGATCATCCCCACAGCTATATTATTAGTGGATGAAAATTCCTTCCCTATTTGGGTAAAGTCTTGTTGGAACAACTCCCAAGGGATAGCTGTCAATACTCCTGCACCATCACCAGAGTCTCGATCAGCGCTACAACCTCCCCGGTGCTCTAAGCAGGTTAAAGCAGCTAAGGCTTTTTCTACAATTTCATGGCTGGTATGATTCTGACGATGAGCAATAAAACCGACACCACAGGCATCTCGTTCCTCTACTAGCCACTTTTGCCCCTGATAGGTATCTCTTGAGATTATATCCGCTGTGATTTTCTGGTCTTGATTCATCGGTTTATTATTCATACCCTGTTCCTGAAGTATTGAGTTACCAATTTTGCCACTACATCATTGGGAAAAATTTCTAAATTCAGCGATGGAGAAATATATAAGCACCGAAATTTAGGGAAAAAAAATTTTAACTTCGGTTTTACTTTATTAGTTCACCCGTGTTAAAATAATTGCGTCTTATTTATGTATTTATGCGGTGTTAGATAAGCTACCTCCGCCAAGACATGATTTTTGCCCTGACAGTTTCTTTTTTATATTGTGAAACTAAGTATTTTCTCAATTACTTTTTCCCGATGCACGGTAGCTACTCACAGAGCCTATTTCGGCTCACCTGAAACAAAAATAAAACTGAACGCTGTCCTATGTTTGAAAGCCAAACTCATCCTGATCCGGCAATAAAATCAGCGTATTACAACAATATATATCCATTTGACAATTCCCAAATATTTTTGTTGTTGTCTGGAGTTTTGCTGCTTACCAGTTGCCACATATCTTACTATTAACTTGACCTTACTGAACTAGCAACACTAGCAACGTTCAGTGAGGATTGAATATCTTAATCCAGTTTTGATAACCAAGACTACCGTGTATAGTGTGGTTATAATTAGTGCTAGTTAAAACACTTGATTGCAGTGGCTTTGGCGTCTAAATTGTTTTTTGTCTAAAAGAGATAACTAGCCAATATATAGAATACCATGTTTTTTAAAAAATAAAATCATGTTTTTTTATAGTTCCAAATAATTAGTTAGTTTATACCTTGGGTGAGAGTTTTCAAAAGTACCTAGTAAATTATGGTAAAAATGCCGAATTGTTGGCAATCAGGGATTAGCGATGGCTCCGCCAACGCCAAGGGCGAACGCAGATTTTTCCGGGCTACTGTCTCACCAATACTTTTAACAGTACTGTGCTTAACTACTACCTGTGCTACCAACGCCCAGGAGTCCCCGAAAACCATCAAATTAATCCGCAGGTTAATCTCACAGTCACCTGCACCCCCTTTAACAGGTGTAGCATCCTCTGGTAATCAAATTTCCCTCAATGGTCGTACTTTACCAGGAACTTGGTTGCAGCGACCTGGAAAATCTGGTCAGATCATAACTCATCTCAGTGACGGGGCATTCAGGCAATTAATTGGAGTTAATTTCTTAAACACTAGTAATTCAGGTGGGCAACCAGTACAGTGGTTTTCGTCGGTGACAACGCCACTAGTTTTAGCCACCAAGCTACTAGGAGCATATCGCTATTTGGATATTACTAATTTTGCTCAAACATCTGGATGGCAAATCCAAGCCAATGGTAACATTTTGGTGATTGCGACTCCAAAGGCGCAAGTGACAAATATTGTTCAGAGTCAGCAATCTTCAGACACGAGTGTAAATCCTTTGCAACAAGTTCGCCTTCTTGTCGATTTAGATCGTCCAACTCCCTGGCAAGTTACACAAGGGTCAACTGTTAAAAAAATTCAACCTCCATCTTCTGATCCAGACACATTAATCCCCAAATCCACTGTACCGCCAAATCGAGAGTGGACAGTTACCCTGGATGGAATAGCCGATCCCGTTTTGATAGAACGCTATACCCCGCAGCCACCAGCACCAGCAATATTACTGCCAAACCTGCTCAAACAATTATCACCAGCTACACCAACACCAGCCCCTGAACCACTGATTCAACAAGTGGAGGTGGTGAAAAACCAAACCATTATTTCTCTGAGCGTTCCCTTTGGTTTATCGCCTCAAGTTAGTACTGTCGGTAGCCCCAATCGCCTGATTATCGATATTCGACCCGATCCTTTAGAAGAACGAGATATTACTTGGGCCCCAGGATTGCGCTGGCGACAGCATTATGTAAACTTAGGCACAGAACGCTTTCCGGTGGTCTGGTTAGAAGTTAATCCTCGTAAATTTGGGCTAACACTGAAACCTATGTGGGCTAGTCCTGATGGGCTTGCGGGTACTGCTCCCTTAATTCAAACAGCACAACGTTACTTAGCAGTAGCTGGAATTAATGGTGGTTATTTTAACCGCAATAACAGATTGCCATTGGGTGCGATTCGTCGGGATGGTCAGTGGTTATCAGGCCCCATTCTTAACCGAGGTGCGATCGCTTGGAATGATTCTGGCCAATTTTACTTCGGTCGTCTCACCTTGGAAGAAACTTTAATCACTGCAAGTGACCAGCGCTTACCAATTCTGTTTCTCAACAGCGGCTACGTCCAGAGCGGTATTGCTCGTTACACCCCAGCTTGGGGATCAACTTACACGCCCTTGACAGATAACGAAATTATCCTAGTGGTACAGAAAGACCAAATTATTCAACAGTTACCAGGCGGCAAAGTTGGTGAGACGGCGGTTCCGATTCCTCAGGATGGCTACATACTAATCTTACGCGCCAACGCTGTTACTGCTGCCTCACAGTTACCTATTGGAACCGGAGTAACTATTTCCAGCGCCACTACTCCCACTGATTTTAGTCGTTATCCCCACATTATCGGAGCCGGGCCGCTATTAGTCCAAAATCGTCAAATTGTCCTTGATGCCAAAGCCGAAAAATTCAGCAATGCCTTTATTGCCGAAAAGGCTATTCGTAGCGGTATTTGCACAACGGCAACAGGCACACTAATGATTACTGCCGTGCATAATCGTGCAGGCGGTTATGGCCCTAATTTGGCAGAACATGCCCAACTGATGCAACTGATGGGCTGTGTTGATGCCCTAAATTTAGACGGTGGTAGTTCAACCAGCCTTTACTTAGGAGGGCAACTACTCGACCGATCGCCTAGTACTGCTGCTCGTGTTCATAATGGAATTGGTATTTTCCTGAAACCACGATCATCAGGGAGTAGGGAATAGGGAAGTGAAATCTCTTAATCACCAATGTCCCATCCTTTTTTTAAAGTTTAGAACAAGCTATCATTTTGCTTGATGAAGACTTGGTGTAGATACAAGAGTTTTAGTAGTGATGATTTACACCATTACATCTGACTTTGCTATGTTTATCAAGGTGCGACAAAATTGCTGATTTCCAACGTTGCAACATAGCGCCAGATTTTTTATCAATAGTTAAGAGTACCGACGGTTTGTTATGTCTTCAAATGAGGTAACTATGGCTCGATATCAAGAAACTACACAGACTGACACTCTACACCTACCTTCAACTATCACTTCTAGAGGCGTTGCTGCAACTGAGTTACGTCCTTGGGGTGCTTTTACAGTTTTAGAAGAAGGGCGCGGATACAAAATCAAGCGCATCGAAGTTAAACCCGGACACCGCCTCAGTCTACAAATGCACCACCACCGCAGCGAACACTGGATTGTCGTATCTGGTACAGCTAGGGTAACTTGCGGTGAGCTAGAAGTACTAC
This sequence comes from uncultured Nostoc sp., assembly GCF_937863485.1. Taxonomy (GTDB): domain Bacteria; phylum Cyanobacteriota; class Cyanobacteriia; order Cyanobacteriales; family Nostocaceae; genus Nostoc. The sequence goes on from NZ_CALMFY010000118.1 coordinate 29,049, forward strand.
TGAGCAATAATGAGTCAACTTATGTACCCCAATGTACATCTCATCGTTTAGAGAACCCTGGCGTGATCCCCTTGGTGTTGATTGAAGTGCAAAATGGCGAATATTTGGGAGAGGATGACATTATTCGCTACCAAGATGACTATGCCCGTACTAAGGATTAAAATCAAAAGAATGTTATTAAAGCTCTAATTCCAAAACTGAATAGATTTTTGGGCAAACCGTCTTTGGTAGCTACTACACCCCAGATGTCCCTACCTAGTTAAGGTGGGGACTGAAGCATGTTGTGCTATAAATGTAGTAATAGCGATCGCGCTCATGCCTTCGGTAATTTGGAATTTTACAGAAGCCAGGCCCAACCCATCTATAAAATGAAGATGGGATATTCTATTGCAAAAAACGAGTTCCATGATTCATCTGAGTCAAGCCGCCGTGAGTGAGATTGGGCGAATAAAGTCCAAGCAGCAGCCAAATGTCTTGTTTCGATTGGCAGTAAAACCAGGTGGTTGTTCCGGGTTTTTTTATGATATGTCCTTCAATGAAGCAATAAAAGTTGGCGACCAGGTTTTCGACTTGGATGAGATTCAAGTGGTCATAGATAAAGCAAGCTTAAATTACCTCAACGGTTTGAGGGTGGATTATTCAGAAGACTTAATGGGTGGTGGTTTTCGCTTCCACAACCCTCAGGCGATCGCTACCTGTGGCTGTGGCAATTCCTTCTCCATAACTAGTTAACAAATAATTACTAATTCGTAATTTGTAATGACGCTTTCTAGGAAACCTTTTGCGTTCGCGGACTCGCTAGCGTAATTAAAGAATGGGTCAGAGTCTGAGACTTGGATCGAAGGTTGAAAAAGTTATGGTTGAGGTCTAAATCCCTATCCAGAACGTAATCACGAATTGTTCATAGTCGTTAATTAGTGATCATTTGCCAATAACAAAGGAAAAATCACAATTGACATAAAACCGGAAAAAACGATATAATCAGGATTTGTTAAAACTTAGACATATAAGCAGCTTTACGCGCTGTAACTCATGCCAACAATACAGCAGCTAATACGTAATGAGCGCGAACAAGCGCGTCAGAAAACCAAGTCCCCGGCTCTGAAGCAATGTCCCCAACGTCGGGGAGTTTGTACCAGGGTATACACGACTACACCAAAAAAGCCTAACTCAGCTCTACGCAAAGTAGCAAGAGTAAGACTTACCTCTGGATTTGAAGTTACAGCTTACATTCCAGGCATTGGTCACAACTTACAAGAACACTCAGTTGTGATGATTCGTGGCGGTCGGGTTAAGGACTTACCAGGCGTGAGATACCACATTATCCGTGGCACCCTAGATACAGCCGGAGTCAAAGACCGCAAGCAAGGCCGTTCCAAGTATGGAACCAAGCGTCCCAAAGAAGCGAAAAAATAAAATTAGGCGATTAATCGCATCCAACACGATTAATCGTCTAGCTTAGAAGCGCTGAAGGACAAAAAAACTATCAGGGTCTGTGTTCTAACAGCAGTTATGAAGGCTGGTAAAGTCTGTTTAAAAAAATCAAGCAAGCTACACCTACACTAAGCGAGCAAGTGTAGAAGTTCTGAGGAGAAGGCTGTAACTGACAGCATAATTCTCATCTGGACATTAAGGTTTACAATCTTGTCGCCTTGAGTATTTAGTTGCAGGTAGGAGGTCAAACAATTTTAGATTTGCGATTTGCGATTTTGGATTGGTCGAACCCACAAGGGGATAAGGCTTACAGACTCTTGATTTTTGATTTGTTCCGACCCTTGGGATCGGAACATATAGCGAAAACTTTTAATCCAAAATCAAAAATCAAAAATCAAAAATTGGCAGTAGAGAGGTCAACCTCGCTGCAACTGTCGAAAAAAATGAGGAAGTCTGAGGGTTGGGTTGCACCGCTTTTAGTTTCCGGTGTCTGATAGCATATAATTTCGTTGCCAATTCCGAATTAAAGGTGAAGTATGTCTCGTCGTGGTGTTATTCAAAGGCGCCCAGTTCCGTCTGACTCCGTATATAACAGTCGCCTTGTGAGCATGATTATCAGGCGGATCATGCGTCATGGCAAGAAATCACTTGCTGCACGGATTGTTTATGAAGCATTGAAAACTATTGAGGAACGCACTGGTAGCGCTGCCTTGGAAACCTTTGAAAGAGCAGTGCGAAATGCCACGCCTTTAGTAGAAGTAAAAGCTCGGCGAGTTGGCGGAGCAACCTACCAAGTACCAATGGAAGTGCGTTCAGAACGGGGCACTACCCTAGCGCTGCGTTGGTTAGTGCAATATTCCCGGTCTAGACCAGGCCGGACAATGGCAAGCAAACTGGCAAATGAGTTAATGGATGCTGCCAACGAAACTGGAAATGCGATTCGGAAACGAGAAGAAACGCACCGGATGGCGGAAGCTAACAAGGCATTTGCACACTATCGTTACTAAGTAGAAAAGCGATATATCGCCTTACCGAAGCGTTATATCGTGGATTTACAAAAAAAAGACGGTTTTCCCTAAAAGTATAGAATCTTAACAAAGAGTAATATACAAGATATCATGAGGCAAAAACTATAGGAGGTAGCTGTGGCACGCACGATCCCGCTAGAGAAAGTACGCAACATTGGTATTGCGGCGCATATAGATGCGGGCAAAACAACAACAACAGAGAGAATATTATTTTACTCTGGGATAATTCATAAAATTGGCGAAGTTCATGAAGGAACTGCCGTCACAGACTGGATGGAGCAGGAGCGGGAGCGGGGAATTACCATTACTGCGGCTGCTATCAGTACCAGTTGGAAAGATCATCAAATTAACATTATCGATACTCCGGGTCACGTAGACTTCACAATTGAAGTTGAGCGTTCCATGCGCGTGTTGGATGGTGTAATCGCAGTATTTTGTTCTGTGGGCGGCGTGCAACCGCAGTCCGAGACAGTGTGGCGTCAAGCAGAACGCTACAAAGTTCCTCGGATAGCCTTTATCAACAAGATGGATCGGACTGGAGCGAACTTTTATAAAGTTCACGAGCAAATCCGCGATCGCCTGCGGGCGAATGCGATCGCCATTCAACTACCAATCGGTAGTGAAAACGACTTCCAAGGTATCGTTGACCTAGTACGGCAACGTGCGTATATTTACGCCAATGACCAAGGAACCGATATCCAGGAAACCGATATCCCAGAAGAATTGCAAGCGCAGGTAGAAGAATACCGCACCAAGCTAATAGAAGCGGCGGCAGAAACCGATGATGCTCTGATGACTAAGTACTTCGATGGCGAAGAACTTACAGAACAGGAAGTTCGGACTGCCCTGCGTAAAGGAACAATTGCCGGGACAATTGTGCCAGTACTTTGCGGTTCAGCATTCAAAAACAAAGGCGTGCAGTTGATGCTGGATGCTGTTGTAGATTACCTGCCAGCACCAAGTGAAGTGCCTCCAATTCAAGGCTTACTGGCGAATGGCGATACTGTTGAGCGGCGGGCTGATGACAGCGAACCCCTAGCGGCTCTGGCATTCAAGATTATGGCTGACCCTTACGGTCGCCTCACATTTGTTCGCGTTTATTCTGGTGTTCTGAAAAAGGGCAGCTACGTCCTCAACGCTAGTAAGAATAAAAAAGAACGAATTTCCCGCTTAGTTCTAATGAAGGCAGATGATCGGCAAGATGTCGATGAACTGCGAGCGGGTGATTTGGGAGCAGCTCTTGGATTGAAAGACACCTTGACAGGTGACACAATCTGTGATGAAGGATCGCCAGTAATCCTGGAATCCTTATTCATTCCTGAGCCTGTGATCTCGGTGGCGGTTGAACCCAAAACCAAGAATGATATGGACAAACTGTCCAAGGCTCTGCAATCTCTCTCAGAAGAAGACCCCACCTTCCGTGTCCACGTCGATCCGGAAACAAACCAAACCGTGATCGCAGGGATGGGAGAACTCCACCTAGAAATTCTAGTAGACCGGATGTTACGAGAATTCAAAGTGGAAGCGAATGTCGGTGCGCCACAAGTAGCTTACCGCGAAACGATTCGGAAACGTGTCTCCAAAGTGGAAGGCAAGTTCATCCGTCAAAGTGGTGGTAAAGGTCAATACGGTCACGTTGTGATCGATTTGGAACCAGGAGAACCTGGTACTGGCTTTGAATTCGTCTCCAAAATTGTTGGTGGTACAGTACCGAAAGAGTATATTGGCCCCGCAGAACAAGGAATGAAAGAAAGCTGCGAATCTGGTGTCCTGGCTGGATATCCGTTGATTGACGTCAAAGCGACGCTAACTGATGGGTCATACCACGATGTAGACTCTTCGGAAATGGCTTTCAAAATCGCTGGCTCAATGGCGATGAAAGAGGCTGTGCTGAAAGCTTCACCCGTCCTGTTAGAGCCTATGATGAAAGTTGAGGTTGAAGTTCCTGAAGACTATATCGGGAACGTCATTGGCGACTTGATCTCCCGCCGAGGGCAGATTGAAAGCCAAAGCACTGAACAGGGACTTGCTAAGGTCGCATCCAAAGTTCCACTGGCGACCATGTTTGGCTACGCCACTGATATCCGGTCGAAGACGCAAGGTCGGGGTATCTTCACGATGGAGTTCAGCCACTACGAAGAGGTGCCTCGCAGCGTAGCTGAAACTATCATTGCTAAAAGCAAAGGGAACGCTTAGTTAAAATAAGGAAATGAGCATTCATGGCACGCGCAAAGTTTGAAAGGAATAAACCCCACATCAATATCGGTACCATTGGCCACGTTGACCACGGTAAAACCACGTTAACAGCAGCCATCACCCTGACCTTGGCAGCTCTTGGTCAGGCTGTAGCTAAAGGCTACGATCAAATCGATAACGCGCCAGAAGAAAAGGCACGCGGTATTACCATCAATACCGCCCACGTTGAGTATGAAACTGCTAATCGGCACTATGCTCACGTAGACTGCCCTGGACACGCTGACTATGTGAAGAACATGATCACCGGCGCTGCTCAGATGGATGGTGGCATCCTCGTAGTTGCTGCTACCGATGGTCCTATGCCTCAAACCCGCGAACACATCCTGTTGGCAAAACAGGTAGGCGTTCCCAGTCTGGTCGTCTTCTTGAATAAGGAAGACTTGATGGATGACCCAGAACTCTTAGAACTAGTGGAACTAGAACTGAGAGAATTGCTTACCAGCTACGATTTCCCTGGCGATGATATCCCGATTATCAAAGGATCTGGTCTGCAAGCTCTTGAAGCAATGACCAAGAATCCCAAGACCAAACGGGGTGAAAATGAATGGGTAGACAAAATCTACGAATTGATGGATGCTGTAGATTCTTTTATTCCCACCCCTGAGCGGGATGTGGATAAACCCTTCCTGATGGCTGTAGAAGACGTATTCTCCATCACAGGTCGTGGTACTGTCGCCACCGGTCGGATTGAGCGGGGTATTGTCAAAGTCGGCGATAACGTTGAACTAGTGGGTATTAGAGATACTCGTGCCACTACCGTAACTGGTATTGAAATGTTCAAGAAGAGTCTTGACCAAGGGATGGCTGGAGATAACGCCGGCGTACTACTCCGGGGTATCCAAAAGGCTGATATTGAACGAGGTATGGTCATCGCCAAACCAGGTTCAATTAAACCTCACCTTCAATTTGAAGGTGAAGTGTACGTCCTAACTGAAAAAGAAGGTGGTCGCAAGACTCCATTTTTTGCTGGCTACCGTCCCCAGTTCTACGTGCGGACAACGGATGTAACCGGCACGATTAGAGCCTTCACTGCTGATGATGGCACTGAGGTGGAAATGGTGATGCCAGGCGATCGCATTAAGGTGACAGTAGAATTGATCAACGCGATCGCTATTGAACAAGGAATGCGCTTCGCTATCCGCGAAGGTGGGCGCACCATCGGTGCTGGTGTCGTCTCCAAAATTCTGAAGTAGCACCTTTTCGCTCATAACAAAGGAGCAGAGATGGTATAATGCCTCTCTGCTCTTTTCTCTTCCCTCTTATAAATAAGGTAATAGGTTACAGACGACAGGTGATAGTTTTCTGTAACCTTTACCCTGCAACTACATCCCCTAATTACGCAGAACCTGGACAATTAAAGATGGCAACTCTACAGCAGCAGAAGATTAGAATTCGCTTACAGGCTTTTGACCGACGCTTATTGGATACATCTTGCGAGAAGATTGTAGACACAGCTAACCGCACCAATGCTACAGCCATAGGCCCAATTCCTTTACCAACAAAACGCCGGATCTATTGTGTGCTGCGATCGCCTCACGTAGATAAAGATTCACGAGAACACTTTGAAACCCGTACTCATCGCCGGATTATTGACATTTACCAGCCCTCTTCTAAGACTATTGATGCCCTGATGAAATTGGATCTACCATCGGGTGTAGATATCGAAGTCAAACTTTAATTAGTCATTAGTCATTAGTACTCAGACAAATGATATTAGTATGAATATTTACATAGCCCTGAAGAAATATATCTCAGGGCTTTTATTTAGCTAGGAAACAAATGATAGAATGTAGACAAAGAACGGGAAAAGCAGAGAAAAATAAATTTTAAAGATTAAGTTTATACCAAGGTAACAATGACATCATCTTCTAAAATTGCAGTTCGCGAACTACCTCTGTTCCCGTTACCTGAAGTAGTTCTGTTTCCTACCAGACCATTGCCTCTGCACATCTTTGAATTTCGCTACCGAATCATGATGAACACGATTTTGGAAAGCGATCGCAGGTTCGGTGTTTTAATGGTTGATCCAGTCAAAGGTACAATTGCAAACACTGGTTGCTGTGCGGAAATCGTTCATCATCAACGGCTACCAGATGACCGAATCAAGATGTTGACTTTAGGGCAGCAAAGATTTCGTGTATTAGAGTATGTTCGTGAAAAGCCATACCGCGTTGGCTTAGTTGAGTGGATTGAAGACCAACCACCAATTAAAGATTTGCGTCCTTTGTCAACTGAAGTAGAACAACTACTGCGAGATGTTGTGCGTCTATCAGCCAAATTAACCGAACAAAATATCGAACTGCCAGAAGATTTGCCTGACCTACCAACAGAGTTATCTTATTGGGTAGCCGGCAACCTTTATGGTGTCGCCGCAGAGCAGCAGTTATTGCTAGAAATGCAAGATACTGCAACTCGTTTAGAGCGGGAAGCAGAAATTTTAACCTCTACTCGGAATCACTTGGCAGCTCGCGCTGTTCTCAAAGACACATTTAATGAAAAGTGATGAGTAATCCTCAGTCAAAACTTGTGGCAAATGACAAATGATTAAAGAGCGCTGATCGGCAAAACATTGTAAGCGCCAAGAATTTTTAAAATCTCTGTGTGGATAGTTAATTCTGCTAAAGCAGATTGCATTTGTGCTTCTTTGGCATCCGCTTCTAGATCCATGAAAAACAAGTATTCGCCTAGCGATCGCTTCGTCGGACGAGATTCAATCCGGCTGAGGTTAATCCCTAACTGAGCAAAAATTTGCAAAGGTTTGACCAATGCTCCGGGTGTGTTGGCAGGCATACTAAAAGCCAGCGATGTGTGACTGGCAGGTGTTGTTGATGCCTGATATCCAGCGTCCGCTTCACCCTGACTTACTACCCAAAAACGAGTAAAGTTTTCTGGATAGTCGTTGATGTTACTGGCAAGTATGGGCAGGTTGTAGAGTTGAGCTGCTCTACTAGAGGCGATCGCTGCCGTTGTTGTCTCTTGCTCCAATCCCTGTAGCGCTTCGCTTGTGGAATTGCTGGGAATAATTTGTACAGTCGGAAGAAACCGCTCTAACCATCCCTGGCATTGTGCCAAAGCTTGTGGGTGAGAGTAAACAGTTTTAATCCTATCTAAGCTAGACGCGCAAGAAATTAACATATGGGCAATCGGTAATACCAAAGCCAACTGAATTTGCAAACTGTCCAACTGCCATAGTGTATCCAGTGTTGTGGTAACACTCCCTTCAATAGAATTTTCCACTGGCACAACAGCCAACTGGGCTTGAGAGTTAGCAACGGCGTGCAGTGACTGCGAGATGGTGGGATAGGGGCATAACGTAGCTTCAATTCCCGTACTTTTGCTCAACCAGTTGACATAAAGAACAGATGCCTGTTCTGCGTAAGTGCCGGGAGGCCCTAAATGTGCGATCAATAAAGTCATGCCTTTAGCCTTGAGTTGTGAGTTTAATGTGTAAACAGAGATTATGATATTTTGGGTTTGGCAAATATATCCAATATTTACTCTTAGTGAACACTGTTATCTCTAAAATTTACGCACTGAACGAATAGACCTAAATATGTATTCAGGAAAATAAGTTATGGAAATCAGCCTTCTAGCAGATAAATTTCCTGAGAGTTTTTTGCTAAATTCCTCTGAAGATTTAAAAGCAATTATATTGGTTTCTGACCAAATAGCAATGCATATTATTGATTTTGTGTCAATCATTAAATCCTAATATTAGCCCTTTCAAGCTGAGTAAAAATTTTGGTTAAAAAATTCCTCTTTAATCTCTTAACTCTGTGTTTTCTGCGTATCAAGAGTTAAATAAATTACTTTTAACTTGCTCTAGACACAGAGGTGTCAGAGAAAAAAATAGATTTTAGGAGTCAGCTTGAAAGGGCTAATCCTAATCTATATTTCTTGAACTAAAGATAGTAATGAGCGTAGCAACTTTTTGCTAATAATGTATAGCTGATAAGCAACAATCATTTTTACGCTCAATAAATTTTGTATTTTTATAATAATCAGAACTAATTTATTAAAAAATATTAAAATTAAGAAACAGATATTTTTATCCGCTCATGGCTACCCGGTTTACTGCCTCCCAATCGGTTGAAATCGCTGTTCCAGAGCAGCCTATTCCCATTCAGCACTACTTGCGTCAGCCTCAACGTTTAGTTAAGGCTTTGGCTGACAACACCCGCATTGAGCAGCTTTCTGAGGAAGTATTTCGCTTGAAAATGCGTCCGCTAACTTTTATGTCATTAAGTATTCAACCAACTGTAGACATGAGAGTCTGGGCAGAATCAAATGGAATAATTTATTTGCGATCGCTAGGCTGTGAAATCCTGGGTTTCGAGTATATTAACCAGCGCTTTACTCTCAATTTAAAAGGGTATTTATCTCCCAAAGAGTTTAGCACTGGCACTCGCCTGCAAGGAAGAGCTGATTTAGAAGTGCTGGTAGATTTGCCACCGCCATTTTCCTTCACTCCTAAGCCGATTTTAGAAGCTACTGGCAATGGTTTGCTCAAAAGCGTGCTGTTATCGGTCAAGCAACGGTTATTAAATCAACTTTTGGCGGATTATCGCTACTGGGTGATATCACAAACCAAAGATAGAGGACTTGACGGTGACAGTACTGAATTGCCAATCCTGAATGCTGAGTAATGATTTAATCACTCAACACTCGGTACTTTGATTTGGCAAGGACGAAAAGACTGACGATGTAGAGGCGATGACCCATATTGTTGCAAAGCCAGCAAATGCCGCTGGCTACCATAACCCTTGTTACACTCCAGGTTGTACATAGGGTATTTTAATGCTAGACGCATTACCAACTCGTCACGCCAAACCTTAGCGACAATACTAGCAGAGGCAATAGTGAGCGATCGCTCGTCTCCTTTAACTATTGTTTGTTGCGGCAATAGGAAGTCTTTTATTAACTGATTGCCATCAACCAGGCAGAGTGCAGGCTGTACCTTTAACTTCAACACAGCCCGCTTCATTGCTAACAGCGTTGCTTGCAAAATATTTATCTTGTCAATTTCAGCAGTAGAAGCAAACCCAATTTTCCAGTCTATAGCCAGCCTACAAATTTGCTGTGCTAGCTGAGTTCTCCGAGAACTAGACAACTTTTTACTGTCTTTAATTTTAGCTGCCATTAGTATTGGCAAAGCATGATCTGGTAGGATCACTGCTGCCGCCACTACAGGGCCAAATAGAGCACCTCGCCCGACTTCATCCACACCTGCAACCAACCCTGGAATCCCTGAAAAGGTAGAAAACTCTAGCCAACTGGATTGTTCCAAGGGCGTTGGCGACGTTTCTACCATAAAGCAAATTAATTATCCTCGATCGCTGAGGAACGACGGCGGCGGCGACGGCTGGCAGTGGCGGCGCTGTTCGCATCACTTTCATCTACGATCTCGTTGGCGGCGGAGGCTTTCGCAGACAAGCGATCCGTTGGGTTCGCAGTCAACTCCGATGGTTCAGTTGTCTCTTCTATCAAAGATTTTTGTTCTGGCTCAATAACTTTTGGTGTCGGTATCTTGCTTGCGGTTACTTCAGGTGTTGCTTTTTGGGCAGTAGTTGATTCTGAAGTTGATTCAGTTGGCGTCGTTGGCAGTTGACCAGGCTGAATCACATTAATAATCACAGACTTGGTATTTTTAACTTCTTGCTCTAACTTCACCAAAGGAGAGATTCCCATCAAGGCAAACATATCTTGTTCTGGGAGGCTCATTTCTACAGTTCTAATCTCCGGTGGTTCTACCACTGGTTTAACTGGTTCTGCCTTGATAATTTTAGTGCGCTCTACTCTTTCACTCCAACCTGGTTTACCAAGGGTGGGTAAGGGGATCTCTGGTGCAATTCCTAGTTCTGGTTCGACATCAAGGTCTAAGTCTGGCTCGTTGACAAAAGCCAGTGGATTGGCAATAACCCGAGCTTCATCTTTCCCGTTTAACCCATTGATGCCAATTCGACTGCGGCGAGTGCGGGTACGACGCTTATTATCATTAAGTTCTTGATAACTAGGATGATTGATCAGATTTAGGTTACTTAATTCCGAGTCACCCTCAAATGCTTCCCCAAATCCATCATAGGTTTCTCGTGGTTCTGGGATACGGGCAGATGGCTGACGTGGTTCTCTGTGAGGCAGGGATACAAAACGCTCACGCTCTGGTGTTTCTGCTGGTATTGGCAATCGGTTTTCGATTTCTCCAGGCAGACGCACAGTATGTCCTAAACCGCCGCAGGTGGGACAAGTTTCACCAAACAATTCGTAAATATTTTGACCCTGACGCTTGCGGGTCAGTTCTACCAAACCCAGTTCGGTGAGTTGGGCAATCTGGGGACGAGCTTTGTCTGCTTTGAGTGCTTTATTAAAGTGTTCGAGAACTTGCAGTTGATCACGTCGCGATTCCATATCAATAAAATCAACAACGATCACCCCAGCGATATTCCGCAGACGCAACTGGCGAGCAATTTCTGTTGCAGCTTCACAGTTTGTCCACAAAACTGTTTCTCTAGCTGTTGCCGATCGCGTAAAGGAACCTGAGTTAACATCGATTACGGTTAATGCCTCCGTCGGCTCGATAACGACGTAACCTCCAGAAGGTAGGTCTACTCTCGGTTTAAGGGCTTCTCTAATCGCAGCACTGATCCGGAAGTACTCTAAAATTGGGGAGCGATCGCGATGATGGTCAATCAACAATCCTTGCGGTGTTTGACCTCCACTCCAGTTCTGCAAGTACTGCTTTACACGCTTTAAACCAGTACTAGAATCTACAACAATCCGATTTACATCCGCGCCGTACATATCCCGCAATACGCGCTGGATAAAGTCATCGTCCCGATTGAGCAGTGCTGGAGGCCGGGTGGAATGCGCTTCCTGCTGGATAGCCTCCCATTGCTTTTGCAGCACCTCCAAATCTTCCATAATCGCTTCTTCTGGTTTGCCTTCGGCTTCTGTACGCACGAGCAAACCCATTCCCGCTGGTTTGACCAAAATTGCCAGTGCCCGCAAGCGGTTGCGTTCACTTTCACTTTTTATCCGTCGGGATAAATTTACGCCCCTACCATAGGGCATTAGTACTACATAGCGTCCAGGTAAGGTGATATTACCCGTCAGCCTGGGCCCTTTTGTCCCTGTTGGCTCTTTCATTACTTGCACCAAAACTTTCTGCTGTGGTGTAAGTAGTTCTGTAATTGCCGCAGCGGTACGCTTTAGCTTCAATGGTCCTAAGTCGGTGACGTGAATAAAACCGTTGCGCTCTGGGTCACCAATATTGACAAAAGCCGCATCTATCCCAGGTAATACATTTTCTACTACTCCTAAGTAGATATCACCTATTTGGTGATGACCGGTAGCAACAACGAGTTCCTGTATTTGATCTTCAGAAAAGACAGCAGCAATTTGGTGCTGCTCCGCGATGATAATTTGTTTTGGCATTCAATTTCCTCAAAAATCGGCAGCACCAATAGGTCTGGAGGTTTGTTATACCTTTGTTGCCCCTGCAACCCTCAAAAGGCGCTACTGGTAATAAAAATCGTAAACCTGATGTTCTAAGTTAAATAGCTATTGGCGCTCTTAAGAGCGTTTTCACGGCGGATTATTCCAGAACGGCTGCATGTTTAAGCAATTAAATCAACTGTCCGTGGTTGATTTGTGATGCAATACCCTCAATAAAGAGAGTTCTGAGTTGAAAGTTCTGAATCCTGAGTGAGTTTTTAACTCAGGAAGCTTCATTTGAGAGTAACCTACTGAAGTCGTTAACAAAAAGAAACTATTTCTATTTTCCATTCCCCGGATTTATCCTTAGGGTTATATTTAGCAACGTCAGCTGCTACCTTACCTTAAGCCGTGCTTTGCGCGTCTGTGAAAATCTGCAAATCCGCATAACCGACGGCAGTTGCTTACCCTACGAGAACGCCAAGGGCGAACAACTCTAGAAGAGTAACCACTGGCTCTTGGGCACTACTGTGGATTAGACATTCAGTAGTTGTTTAAAAAGCATGGATTTAGAGAAGCTAACCGAGCCTGCTGTTAGTTACTGATTCACAAGGTAGCTGTAGAAAGAGTGTGTATTCTTTAATCTGCCTCAGTTTGTCTGGGATAAAATCCTAGAAGTTGCACTCTAATATCTTTGCTTTCGCCCCCTGAACACCAGGGTAATGAACCAGCTAATTCAATGCAGCGCCAGAAAATTTCTCTTCACCCCATTCTAACGCAACCTTACTAAAAATCAATTCCGAGGATGTGCCATGTTAGGACAACTACTAGCAAGCTGCCCTACAGGGATTATACCCTTAAAATTAGCCGATTGCGGTGGATGTGCAGGAGTTGAAATTCTCCACTAGCCACTATCCCTAGCATAAACAGGATTTGTTCAGGACGCAATAGAAAACCATCTTGGCGATAGCTACCTAGATAACGGATAACAGATATAGATTCTGCAATGCAATTGTAGTTTTCTACTAATTCCAGTTCAAATAAGCGAGCGCGCAGATTTATTAACTGGCTCTTGCCTGACTTAGTTGTATGCTCGTACCAGAGCGTGTCTTTTGCTTTGATGGTATCAATCCATTCTTGCCATTGTATAGGTGTTGTTTTTTCAAGTGCTGCTACGGTAATTAAATATTCTGCGGTCTCTAGCAGTTGGGTAGCTGCCGGAGTTTTTAAATCTATCTGCGCCACATTATATATAGGTATGTCTGTGGGCATTTCCCGAACTAACTGTTCTCGAAAACTATCAACTGCCACTGGCACAGTTAACTCAAAATCCGCAATTTCACCACTACTAGTAGCCCCTAGAGCCAAAGCAGTTGCTAGAGAAATTCGCGGCATTGGATGAAACCCACCGGTGAAAGCAATTGGCAAGCCTGCTCGCCGCACAACTCGGTCAAACAAACGGATTAAATCCAGGTGGCTTACCAGAGCCATATTACCCTGTTTCCCAAACCAAACTCGCAGTCGTTGTGCCTTAGTTGTGTTGGGGACAAACTCGCCAGCGAATTTCGGGATAGCAGGTGGTTTAATCACGACGTTATGCCCAAAGTCGGTGCCACAGACGCCACAGTGAGAACAACCTTCAAAAGAGCAGTCAGGTACAATTGCAGCTTCTAAGGCGCGTTGCAAGTCTTCTTTGAGCCACTTTTTGTCAATCCCGGTATCAATATGATCCCAAGGCAGGGGAGTATCGAGGGAGTGGGTAGAGACGCGATTAATCGCGTCTGTACTTGGGAGAGACGCGATTAATTGCGTTTGTACAGGAGTTAGGAATTGGGTATTTTCCGCATGTTTTGATCTCTTCTGATCTTGTGCGGGAAACAAATTCCATTCGCCATTTTCTACTTGGCGGTATTTCCAATCTAGACCGGCTTGGGCGATCGCATCTCCCCAAGCGCTAAAAGCCTGATCTAAATTTTCATACCAGGAATCCATCCCTGCACCCAATTCCCAGGCACGGCGCACTACTTTGCCCAAACTGCGATCGCCTCGTCCCACAAAATCTTCCATTGCGGAAATGCGGACATCGGTAAAATTTACCTTCATTCCCTTTATCCGCCGGAATTCTTGCCGCAGCAGGTTTTGTTTTCGCTTAAATTCAGCGGTAGAAACTGAGTGCCATTGGAATGGTGTATGGGGCTTGGGCGTAAAGTTAGAAATCGTCAGGTTAAAGTTTAGAGGTTTTCTGCCCTTGCCCCGACATTCTCGCTGTAGCCAGCTTACTGTTTCCGCAATGCCCAAAACGTCAGCATCCGTCTCACCCGGTAAGCCAATCATAAAATACAACTTGATTTTATCCCAGCCTTGCTCCCAAGCCGTTTTCACCCCCCGCAACAGTTCTTCATTTGTCAAACCCTTATTTACAATGTCTCGCATCCGCTGAGTTCCAGCTTCTGGAGCAAAAGTCAGTCCACCTTGCCGCGTACCTCCAAGGATGTTGGCAATATTCTCATCAAATCTGTCTACCCGTTGGCTTGGTAGAGTCAGAGAAATGTTTTCATTTTTTAAGCGATTTTTGATTTCCATCCCTACTGCTGGTAGGGACAAATAATCAGAACAACTCAGAGATAGTAGGGAAAACTCATTGTAACCAGTTGCCCGCATCCCCTGTTCAATCGCTTCTACCACCTTATCGGGTTCTACATCCCGTGCTGGTCGAGTTAGCATTCCTGGTTGACAGAAGCGACAGCCACGAGTGCAACCACGCCGAATCTCAATGCTCAAGCGGTCATGCACCGTTTCTACGTAGGGAACTAATCCAATGGAATATGCTGGTATGGGAGTTGCAACCCGTCGCAAAATTCGTTTTGGCACGTCCGGCCGACGAGGATGAACCGAGCCATCCTCTGCCATGTCATAAAACTGAGGGACATATACGCCTGGTATCTGTGCCAAATCCAGTAACAGATGTTCCCGACTCAATCCTGCTTGTTTGCCTTCTTCTAACACCAAACCAATTTCTGGCAGTAGTTCTTCTCCATCTCCAAGGGCGAAAAAGTCGAAGAAGTCAGCGTAAGGCTCAGGATTCGATGTCGCTGTTTGTCCACCAGCAAAAATCAACGGAAATGGAGACTGGAGATTAGTAAATTCTCCTCTGTTCCCCTGCCTCTCTCGCCACGTCAAGGGAATTCCAGCCAAATCCAACATTTCTAAGATATTAGTTGCACCCAGTTCGTAACTGAGGCTAAAGCCTAAAATGTCGAATTCTGTGAGCGATCGCTTTGACTCTACCGCAAACAATGGCGTATTAGTTTCGCGTAGTTTGGCTGCCAGGTCTTGTCCTGGGAGGTAGGCGCGATCGCACAATTGACGCGGTTGGGCATTCAAGATGTTGTATAGGATAATGTGCCCTAAATTGGATGCACCGACTTCATAGACTTCTGGGTAGGTTAAAACCCAGCGTATTGCTGTCGTATCCCAAGCTTTGTGTACTGCTAAACGCTCATTACCCAGGTAACGCCCAGGTTTTAAAATATCCGATGTTATTAATTTTTCAACTGCAACAGCCACTGTGCTATCTTCTAGCTACCTTAATTACAGCTACTCAACCCCAACCTTAGCATTGAATTAGGTTTTATAACATAGTTTATCGTTGCAACTTATAACTCCTTCACATAAAGTCCAGACCTGACGCAAACTTTTCTGCTTTTAGATAAAGTTATCTTGCAGCCAACTCGGCTTCACCGTCCAATATTTCAAACACCCTATCGAGTTGCGTCAGTTCAAAAATAATTTTAATTGACGGAGCAACAGTGCAAAGTCGGAAACTCCGTCCTAAACTAAGAGCCAGCTTGTGTGTAGATAACAATGCCATCAACCCCGCACTGTCTAACGATTCTACTGCTGCTAGGTCCACCACCAAGATGGAAATACCATTTTGTGCCAACGCTGTGGTCATATCTCGTTCAAATTCCAAGGCGTTTGCAGCATTCAAACAGCCTTGGGGACTAATAACTGCGACCTTGGGATAGTGAAGCACTGCCTGCATAGTTACATCCTATTGAGAGTTATTAAAGCGTCAAGCTGAGAATTATTTGAACATAAACTTTTTTTTGTTGCATCGACCATACGTCTTAGGTCTCTTTGCTGAATCTTTATTGCTTTAGTATCTCTGTTTAAAGATTGTCATAATTCCAGTTTGAAATGTGTTTATATATACTTTTTTTTTATCCCAGTTCAAAAACAATCAACATAGACAGCCTTAGAAGAGAGAAATACATCCGTAACTATGCTGAGAAAACTTACTTAGTCTATAAGACTCATATTTGATTTTGAAATTTACGTAGGGGAGCCAGCGCTCAGAGGGGTTTCCCCAAGTGAAGCAACTGGCGTTACGTTAGCAAAGCGTAAGGCACTTGTTGAAGGTTTTAGTGCCGTACTCAAGGGCGATAACACAACGCTAGTCCGCTCAAGTCGGGAAACCCGCCCAGACGGCTAGCTCCTCTACATCTACTTAAATTTTTTCACGCAATCAAATCCTATTGATATATAACTCAAGCTAATTTAGCCAAGTTTTAACGGTAAGTTAAATCTTCCGCTTTAGCGTTGCTGATGGTATACGGCATAGTCACAGCGAATTATCATCTATCTAACTAATTAAATTGTGATCTAGATCACTAATAAAGTAGTATTTAGATCATTCTTTATACTGAGATGTCTCTGGGATAATTAGTATCATATACAGTTGGATTATTACTTATGAGAACTAAGTACGCTATTCGTAAATTGGTAGAAAAAGCTCTTGACATTAAAAAACTAACTCCTGAGATAGAAAATGAAATCAACTCAGAACTGACGGAACTGGGTTACATTTCCGATGTTGATTACGAAGCTCTAGAATTATTAATGGCAGAGATGGATGCTGGGAGAATTCAGTTGGTTCCTAGCTTCGGATATTCCTAATTGCTTAGGCATAAAGGTTTCTTGCTTTTATCAAGTGAATTTGATTAAGACTGAAGCAATAAAACTTTAAAATAGATAAAACAAGTTTTAGTAAAGGCAGGGCAGATAAGAAGGACGATATCATTGTTTGCATTTTTCTATGAGGTTGATTATTTAAATAATTAACGAACCTACCCCTCAAAAATGTCCATTTTGTGAGAATTAGCCCGTAAGCATAAAATCGTGACATTTTAGAATGAAATAGCCTTGCTATAAACCGCTTAGTACCGCAAGGCGGAAGTCATGCATTCAAAAGTCATGCATTCAAAAGTATTATGGAATAGGCTTTTTAGGGATTTTAAATGGTTGCTCTATTTACGCCCTAGCGTACTAGTGTGCTGCAAATTCCGGGCGCGAAAGATGTAACGATCAAATTTCACAGTTTGTCTAAGTCGTACAATATGGCAGGCTGGCGAGTTGGTTGTGTTGTTGGTATTAAAGGCTTGGCACAGGTAAAAAATAACGTTGATTCTGGGGTAATTTAAGGTAATTCAAGATGTGCGAGCGCAGCTTATTCTCCTACCACTGAAGCAGAATTCTAAACCATAATGTTGGTTTCCCAAAATCGCCGTGATACTATTGTTAATGGGCTGCAATCTCTAGCTTGGGCGATTCAGCCTCCGAAAACTATCCTTTACGTCTGACACCTCTTCCCCCAGGATATTCCTTAGCAGAATTTGTAACGTTACTACTTGACAAATATGGTATTGTTGTGCATAAAAGTAAGGGTTACAGTGCATCTGGAGAAGGCTTTTCTGAATTGCTTTAACTATTAGCGATGAGCGGTTGCAAGAAGGAATTAGAACGGATGAAAGATGCTGGCATCCGTTACGCCTGATGGAGACAAGGGGGACAAGGAAGGATAACTAATACCTAATGCCCTGTTTGACCAATGCTTATTGATATGCTTGCCAAAGTTGGTGAATAAACTGATTGAGTTGTTGCTTGGCACCTAAATCAGGTTCAGTTTTTGGTTCTTTTGCTAAAACTTGGCTCAAGAAGGTAATTACTTCTGTGTCTAGGGCTGGCCGAAATAAATTGGCAGGCCAAAGCAGGTCAGACGCATCTCGCAAATCGGTAATTAGCGGCGATTCTTGAATCAAAGTAACCATCAATAAAGGACGCACCCAGCACAACTGGCGGGAAACTATAAATTGAATGACTTCTGCATACAGATTCCTGTCGCCATACTCTAAAGACACAATTTGTCCTGGTTGAAGAAAATCTAGGCTAATGTCCATCATTACGCAGTTTGGGCAGGGGCAAGGATTATTTTGCAACTTCCTTAATTTTAAAAGTGAAAATGCGCTACGTTTAAGGAAGTTTATGTAACATTAGGTTAGCACTCTCACGGCAACGATGTCTAAGACATCTGCCTCACAAGTGGCTACGCAAAGCTAATACGACCAATCTTTGGCAGTAAAGGGTTTTCCTAGCATAGTATCTGAACAGAAATACTATAGAATAGGTAAATAACTGTTAAGCGATCGCTACACAGACACTTTGTAGTGGTGAATCAACAAGAAAAGAGCAAAGAGCCGTGTCAGTTGAAACTATTGAAAAACCTTCCACAATCCGTAAGCTAGCGCCTCGGTATCGCGTTTTGCTCCATAACGATGACTACAATTCTATGGAGCATGTTGTGCAGTCACTAATAGCCACTGTGCCAAGCCTTACCCAACCCCAGGCTGTTAGCATCATGATGGAAGCCCATACTAACGGGCTAGCTTTAGTTATTACTTGTGCTTTGGAACACGCTGAGTTCTATAGCGAAACATTGATAAGTCACGGTTTAAGTAGCACGATTGAACCTGACGAATAGTCATTGGTCAATAATCAAGAGTCATAATCTGGAGTATTGACTTCTGATTATTGACCTATTTAGTATGAAAAAAAACCTTGTCCGTTTAGCTGAACGCCCTGCCCCCATTAGGCTGGGTTCTTTTATTGTGACTTTATTGCTGCTATGGTTACCCTTAGCTGCACCAATATACTTACTAGTGCATGATTCAAACTTAGAAAGTATATTGACATTGGTATTGTTATATGCAGGATTTATTTTTCTCTTAAAACTATGGGGTAAATATGTCTACCAGCAACCCCAAATTCTACGGCATTATGGCTTAGAATTCACGCGACAAAACGGTGTGGATTTAGTGCGTGGCTTGGCTATGGGCGTAATTAATATTCTGATACTTTTTGGGGTAGAAAGTTTGTTAGGTTGGTTGGTGTGGCAACAACCGAAAGTTTTCTTGCTGAAAGTAATTGTAGAGGGTTTACTTGTTGGCTTAGGTATTGGATTTGCTGAGGAATTGTTATTCCGAGGCTGGTTGCTAAACGAATTACAACGAGATTACAGTCCGCATGTGGCACTGTGGACAGATGCAACTGCGTTTGCTACATTGCACTTTATTAAACCCTTGGAGGCAATTATTCATACACTGCCGCAATTTCCAGCTTTAGTACTGCTGGGGTTAACGCAAGTATGGGGAAAGCGTTGGCGGAGGGGGCGTTTGGGTTTACCAATTGGTTTACATGGTGGTTTAGTTTGGGGTTACTACATTATTAATGTAGGTAAATTAGTGAAATATTCTGGTCAAGTTCCTGATTGGGTAACTGGTGTAAATAATAATCCCCTACAAGGAGTGATGGGAGTGTTGTTAATGAGTGTACTAGCTTTGTGGATACGAGGGCGAACTGTTAAGAATTAAAAATTTAAAAGTGAACTTTATTTTTGCCCAGCTACTTACTACTTAAATTGTAGTAGATAAGCTGTTCAAATTACAGCTTATTAAGTGTATCATCAACCAAGAGTTGAGCTAGTGTTTTCCATCGGAGTAAGAGAAATGGATTTACGAAAGTTCCATACAAACTTATTTGTTGACGATAGCAATGAATCTAGTGAATGGGAGTGGGTCGCTGATTTAACTGATGAAGCGGAGTTTCTGGAAAACCTGCGCTACTGGCAAATTGCTAGATATGAGTTTAACCAAACTTATTTAGTCAGTCTTGATTCGGATTACCGAGTTAGTTTTCTGGACTTTTTGTGTATCACTGATAGGATTTTTAATATATATAGATGGGCAACACCAGAAAGTTTTTATGAATTCACAGGGCTGGTATTGTGTTTATCGTCAATTCAAAAAAAGTACATATTACATAAGCAAAATCCTGATAGAGTTGCTTTAATATCAGAATTGCCACAAGATTTATTAGAAGATATTTTGAAGGCACATACAACTTTGCAAAAGCGTTTCAGTTCAACCAAGTGAAACCCAAGAATTAACGCTTAATACCCATCAGTTATTTCGACCGTGCAGGATAAAACTTGACATGATATTGTAAAGTAACACACTGCGGCAAAATAATTAAATAATTATGACTTTAAGGAGATTGCTTGATGCCAAACTCATGCCATGTTTACCTCTTACGGGATGGGCAACATCAAGTCCTAACCATTCCTGATGAATTTGCTCTATCCAGCACAGAAGTTTTGTTACGCAAAGAAGGTAATCGATTAATCATCGAACCCATTTCTTCCGGTTCTCTACTTTCACTGCTTGCCACTTTGGAAGACATTACAGAAAACTTTCCTAACATAGATGAAGGGTTACTGCCACTTGATGATATTGTGCTTTAATCCTGTCCAATGACTTATCAATACCTGCTAGACACCAACATCATTTCAGATTTGGTAAGACATCCTCAAGGTTTGGTGTTTCAGCGACTCGCAGCCGTAGAGGAAAACTGCATTTGTACCAGCATTATTGTGGTGTGTGAACTGCGATTTGGTGCAGCTAAAAGCGGCTCTCTCCGTCTTCTTCAGCAACTAGAAAGCATTCTTGAAGTATTACCTATTTTGTCGCTATCGCCTCCCGTGGATCAGCACTATGCGGTAATTCGTACACACTTAGAGCAAACAGGAAGACTCATCGGCCCCAATGACTTACTGATTGCTGCCCATACCCTAGCCCTTAACCTGACGCTTGTTACAGCAAATGTCCGCAAATTTGAGCGCGTACCTGGTCTAAGTGTAGAAAATTGGCTACTTTGAGGGTATACATTGGGGTGGTATAGTATATTATTCATTGCAGTTTGCATAAATTAACCCTTATTCAAAACGCAGCCTCCACAACTGTACCCACCAAACACGCTTTATTCAAATTAACGCCGCTCAAATTTACACCTTCTAACTCTGCACAAAGCAAATTCGCCCCTGAAAAATTCGCCCCCGCTAAATTCGCCCCCCGCAAGTCGGCTTCTTCCAGGTTTGCTTCACTCAACAACGTCCCTTGTAAATCAGCGCGACTCAAGTCTGCACCTTTGAGATTTGCCCCAGTCAGGTTTGCACCGCGCAAGTCAGCACCGCGCAAGTCCACACCTTGCAAGTTAACGTTCATCAAATTGGCACCACTCAAGAAAGCACCCGCCAATGATACATCACTGAGTCTCGCTCCCATTAAGTTAGCGCCGCGCAAATTACTACCCCGTAAATCAGCACCTGTTAAATCTGCTTGCATCAGATTTGCTCCCATCAAACTCGCCCGCAAGTCAGTTTGTTGAAGGTTGGCTCCCATCAAATTCGCCCCCTCCAAATGCCCACCTTCGAGTTTAGAACCAGCAAAATTAGTGCCGACAAGGGTAGCGCCAGCAAGATTAATCCGGCTTAAATCCAGTCGGGAGAGTTCCTCGTCTTCTAAATTTGCCCCTGGAAGTTGTTTGAGTTTTCCTAATCTAATGGCTTCAATATTCATGTAAAGTAACTACCAATCTCCTCACTTATCTTGCTGTGGCTATCCCATTGGGAATCAAGTATCCAAATGCCGGCGCTGACTTTGGGTGTGATTACAGGTAAGTCTAGTCCCTGTTGTAAACCCATAACTAACAAAGCTAGGGTATCTACAAGTTTAGGGTCAAAGCGGGTAGATTGCTGCTGTCTGCACTCATCTAAAGCTTGAGAAAATATCTGTTCCTGGCTTTGATTTGACAATTTTCGCTGATTGACTCGCCACTGAAAGTCTGCCAATAATGCCAAAATTCTCGACTCTAGGGGTATTTCATCTCCAGCTAAACCTGCTGGTTCCCCTGTGCCATTCCACCACTCGGTTTGGTGAGTGATAATTTGGGCAACTGCTCGTAGTCGTGGCATGGTTCGCAATACTTGCGCCCCCGGTACTAAGGGACAAGTTAAGGGAGAACTAGGGGCATCTTCTTGGTAACGTGTGGATATACCGCCAGTCAGAACGCTTTCTGCTTTCTGTAATGGATCTATGCGATGCAACAAACTCGCCAGCCGCAATCTTTTAATTTGCCATGCAGGAAGATCCAAAAGCTGGGCGATCGTTTCAGCAAGTACCACTACTTCCGCAGCTGCCATTGGATTGTTGACATCTGCCATATCCATCAGTTGCGCCATTCGCAAAAAGGCTTGGATTTCGTTAGAAATCAAGTTGCGATCTAGCGTTTGTTGGCGAAGTGCTATTGGTATGGATAAATTATCTTGCTCAGTCTGGAGGTAATCTACTACACGGGAGACAACTGCACCTAAATTTTGGGATCTGGCAATTGACGGTACAATTTGTTGTTTATCAACTGTGAGTTTATCCGCCAGTTCTGGGTTGTATTTTCTGATGTGAGCGATCGCTATTTCTGCTGTCTCTTGCACTAACTCTGGCTCAAATGTCCACAAGCCATAGAATTTACGCTCTAAGTCTGATGTCGGGACTCCAGCGCTGCCATAATCAGCCTCTGATAATTCTTGACAAATCACCATCGCTGTGTATTTAGGCGATAAAATAATTAAGTGCCACTCCTGCGCTACTGGATCAATTCGATCTAATGCTACTAAGTCTACATTGGCTAGCTGGCTGGTAGGATGTTCAGCAAAGCCGGATTCAGCAGCAGCCATGATGGCAATTTGGCGGCTGCGCTGGGCGATGTCTGCATATCGCCCAGCTTCTTGTAGATACCATTTACCCTGTTGGAAGGCTGTGATAACTAGGGGTGTACCGTCGTCGGTTAAGATATGGTCTTCTAGAGCATGGCACAGGGCAACTAGGGTATTTTTGTAGTAAACACCGAATCGAATTGGCCTGGTGGTATGGCGATGGGATGTTTCTAACTGTTGTAAGATTGAACCTTCTAACATGGGATTTGGTAAAAATAACCGCAGAGGCAATAGAGTTGCCAGTGCATTGGGCGGGTTTCCCGACTTAAAGCAACTGGCGCGACACAGAGGAAGAGAGGGGGAGAAATTCAGAGTTCGTATTTTCTAGGATACACCTGCTAACTGTTTTTCTTTCGTTTCTATTGGTGCTGTAAGTGCTGCTTCTAAGTCGGCACAACCCAGCTTTTCTTCTAAGATTTTCATGACTTCACGTCCGAAATCGTTGGGGTTTTGTTGCCAAGCTTGCAAGCAGACTTCTCCGAAGAATGAACCCAGGGGTTCAGGATTCCAGAGGAGTTTTTTGGCTGTCCACGGCATCAAACTCATTGGATCATACCCTGGTTTGAGGATGCCCTCTTTGAAAGCATATTCTTCTAAATGGGTATGGGGTTGCAGTCCAATAAAGAAGATGGCTGGTTCGACTTTATCAGCACCAAAAATCCGTTCTAGTTCCCGGTGATAGGCGATGGTTTGACGGATGGTTTCGGGACGTTCATCAATGACGTTAAAGGAGTAATTGACAGAAACTAAGTCGTTGAAACCAGCTGCTTTTAAATCACGGCAGTTTTGCAAGACGTTTCGCAGGTTATACCCCATCCGCATTTTCCGCACGAGTTCTTGAGAACCACTGGTAATCCCTATTTCAAAGTAGTTCATCCCGGTTTTCGCCATCAAGTCGCACAACTGGGGTGTCAAATTGTCAGCTCTGATATATGCTGCCCAGTGGATGTCTGTCATACCAGAATCGACGATTTTTTGCAAGAGTTCTATGGCATCGTCGATAAATTTTTTCGCTGGGATAAATTGGGCATCGGTAAACCAGAAGTTGCGAATGCCGCGATCGTATAATTGGCGCATCTCCGCAACTACTTCATCTGCTGGGTTGATGCGTACTTGTTTGCCTTCAACAACAGTGTAGACGCAATAACAACAGTTGTGAGGACAACCACGCTTAGTTTGTACACCTATATAAAAATCTTGCTCTTGCAGATAATAGTTAAATTCCGGCCAAATACTTTCGATATAGTCGTAGTTACAGGCTGTTTTTTCTAGTGGAGTGGGTTGTTCATGAATTAGTCGTTTGCGTGGTTGAGTTTCTCCTGCAATGTAACAGCGTTCATCTCGAAAATCTCTGCCACTTAAAAGTTTTTCCAGCAGGGTTTCCCCTTCACCCACAGAAATAATTGTCCCTTGGGGTAAGCTTTTACCTAGCTGTTCATAAAATACACTGACTGCACCACCACCTACAACTACACGAGCATTAGAATTATATTTTTGGGCACGCTTTAAACCGCGTTTGATTAAACCCTGATTACGCCATAACTCTACATAGTAAGCGGTGAAGATTCGTAAACCGCCCAATCCGCCACGTAGTTTCAAAAGAGGATTTTTAGCATAGTAAAATTCAAAAGCGTTTTGCAGTGGGTTGCCACCACGTCCACCAACTGGAGCATAAATTTGAATATCCCGCCAAGAAAATACTAGCAGTGTCGGTTTAAATTCATCGATACACCGATCTAAGGCAAAAGTGTAATCTAAAGGTGGCACTGTTCCCAAATCAAAAATGCGCTGTTCGATATTAGGAAACTGTTTGTGGACGTGATCGCTCAGGTAGACAACCCCAATGGGAAAGATAGGGTTACAAGGAAGGCGAACGTAAAGAATTCGATTTTCCATTATCGGTGTTTTGACTTCCATCTTGCCAATCTTTGGGGAAAGCGAAATAAATTCCAGTTTTAAGGCGTGTTTTTGTTTTGGCTACTCTTAATCTCTTAAATTTTGCTTGACATTTAAGCCACTCAGTGATAAAATGAAAAACTTTTGTTCACAGATGCAGGAATCAATAAAATTGCTTTGTATACCAAATGCAGGGGATCAAGAGAGGCTTTACGAAGACATTTTTCATATATAGTAATCCGATTTGATTTTTTCAAAAATCTAAGTATATGTAGGGGAGCCAGCCGTCTGGGCGGGTTTCCCGACTTGA
>NZ_CALMFY010000119.1 GCF_937863485.1 uncultured Nostoc sp.
TCGTCCCCCTCATCTCCCCCGGCCTCCCTCACTCCTAAATCCCCAGCTACGCGACTCAGAAAATACGATAATTTTAGAAACTGCTATAGCAGCTAATGCCGAAGTTATTGTAACTGGCGATTTAGATTTATTGATGCTGACAGAATTTAACAAAATTCCCATTTTGACATTTTGGCTAATAAGCTAGCTATCCGAATACTTTATTGATTTATCCTAAGCAGCAAAATCATACACTGGCGTTTCAACAATGCAGACAGGCTCTTGTTGGTTGTAAATAATCTGCTGCAACCGTTCTACCGTAGACGGTGAGAAAAATTGTTCTCCTGTCTCTGGATTTACTCGTGCAGGTACATTTTCAATTAAGTAAAATTTGCCATTCATCTGTAGTGTGTAGGTTACTGTTTGCTCTATTAGTGTCTCATTGGAGTTACTGCTCATCATTGCTTCTCCTTCGGGTAAAGTCATTGTTCCATAGGTTTGAGTTAGGCTCGTAAACGGTAATAATTTTGATTAAGGAGCGAGACGGATAGCTACATTGAACGTGAAGAGGTCGGTTTGCTTGCGTCAATTTGAAAATTCCGAGTTCTGAGCTAGTAATGAATAAAAATTGCAGTCTCATCCAGACTCACCTTGACAGCGGTATCTCCAATCTCCAGTCCCACTCCCCTGCTAGGCTAGAAATAGCCGATACAGAAAAGAGGGAATCGAGAACATGCCGCATACAATTGTTACAGAAGTCTGTGAAGGCGTAGCTGACTGCGTAGATGCCTGTCCAGTAGCTTGTATTCATGATGGCCCAGGCAAAAATGCCAAGGGAACTGATTGGTACTGGATTGACTTTGCCACTTGCATCGACTGTGGCATATGTCTCCAAGTTTGCCCAGTAGAAGGGGCGATTGTTGCAGAAGAACGACCAGAGTTGCAAAAAACTCCGTAATAGTCCATAGTCAACAGTCAATAGTCAATAGTTATGTTTGACTTGACTGTTGACCAATGACAAATGATAAATGACAAATGATAAATGACTATTTACTAGATATTCAAAATGTCCACGCTGGATACATCAAAGATGTAGATATTCTGCAAGGTGTAAATTTCCGGGTTGCACCAGGGGAATTGGTAACAGTGATTGGCCCCAATGGTGCGGGTAAATCTACTTTAGCAAAAGCAATTTTTGGGCTTTTAATCCCCCACACAGGCACAATTACCTTCAAAGGTGAAAACATCGTGGGGCTAAAGTCCAATCAAATCGTCCAACGAGGAATGTGCTACGTACCGCAAATCACCAATGTCTTCCCCTCTCTCAGTGTTGAAGAGAACTTGGAAATGGGTGCTTTTGTGCTTAACGTTCCCCTGAAACCAATCAAAGATAAAATATTTACTATGTTCCCCAGACTGAGCGATCGCCGTCGTCAACGCGCTGGTACTCTCTCTGGAGGAGAACGCCAGATGCTAGCGATGGGCAAAGCTTTGATGTTGGAACCTACTTTGCTGATTTTGGATGAACCATCTGCTGCTTTATCCCCTATGTTGGTGACACAAGTCTTTGAGCAGATTAAACAAATTAATCAGGCGGGTACTGCGATCGTACTAGTGGAACAAAATGCCCGTAAGGCTTTAGAGATGGCTAATCGTGGCTATATACTGGAGTCGGGACGCGATGCGATCTCCGGTTTTGGTCAAGAACTGTTGAATGACCCGAAAGTGGGTGAGCTATATCTGGGAGCAGGTAAGAGACATTAAATTGTTAGAGTGAACCAAAAAGCATGTTGACAGTAGTGCTTTCAGGTGTGCCGTCAGTGGCTGTAAGAGTAAATACCCGTAACTGGAATGTCCGAATGTCAATTTTACCGTTAACAATTTGACCATAACACCAGTTTAATAAGGGAACTTCACCAAGCGATAGCGATCGCTATCTATAACTTATTACCCAAGTTGCTAGTTATCGGACTCCAGGGTGCAAAGAGTCGAATGCGATGCCTGCGGTGGTCACTGAGCGGCTGGTGAGCGCACTTGTACTGAGCTTGTCCTGAGCGTAGTCGTAAAGCCTACGGCATAGCTACGCCCTAAGCGCCAGCCTCTTCAAGAGTTGGGCGCAGCCGAAGTAGTCGAACCATGCCCAAGTGCGGGCTGTTCGGTATCGCACGCAACTAGATGTACAGTTAGCGCTACGCACAACTGCAAATCAGACTCAATCAAACACTCCAGTAATGAATTATTAATTAGCATTGAGATACCGTGTAATCTGTGAGTAAATTATGATTTATCTCACACATGAGGGCTAAAATTGTAGTCTTTTAGATAGCAGCAAGCCTTATCATGGTTACCATCAAAGAACATTGCAGCACAAACAGCCGTTGTAATAATTTCTGCATTGCTCATCTCTATAAGACAATCTTCATGATCAGCGACGCCGAATAGCCCGCTGTAGGCATCGCCTTCTCTTCTCTACGAGAGGCTACGCCCTAAGCGAAGCTATGCCGCAGGCTTTACGAGACGCTACGCGAACAAGAGATCATCAGTAATAGCATAGACAGTAATTATTTCATTTAACATATGCCCCTCCTAATTTTCTGACTGGAGGGGATTTTATTACTTAAGTGACCTGAAGTGATCGCTTGGCAGCATAACTAGCATACTTGGGTTAATGCAAAAGCTATAATAATTCCTGCCACTGCCGCGACCGTCGTTTTCGATGCTCAAAGAATTCTCCCCAATAATCCTTGCGTTTCTAATCACATCTACAGCGAGTAAAAAGGTAAAACAGGACATTCATTCAGGAAAAAGTGACCAGAACGTGAATTATCGGGATCTGCCAAAACCCTCATTAAAGAAAAATGCATAGTGAGCTTCCTATATATAAATAGGACTTATGCAGAAGAGATCCCCTAACCCCCTTAAGGGACTTCCAAATAAAAAAATAATCAATCGTTTTGGTAAGCAGGGGGAGCAGGGGGAGCAGGGGGAGAAGAAATCGGATAGTCGTATTGGATTTCTTACATGAATCAAAAGCCCTCACCCTAAATCCCTCTCCCAAGCTTGGGAGAAGGACTTTGAAATTGGCTCCCCTTCTCCCAATTTTGGGAGAAGGGGTTGGGGGATGAGGGCGAATTTTGCATTTATGCAAGAGGTCTATTGGATTACAGGAATTGAGTAATTTAATTTTTGGAAGTCCCTAAAAAGTTGGCTTTTAAGATCCCCCTTTTTAACGGGAGCCACTTACTCAGAGGGGTTTCCTCAAGTGGACGATCGCGTGGGCGGGTCTTTTGACTTAAGCGGACTGGCATCAGAGTGCGCGAAGCGCACGCTACGCGAACGAGGTTTCAGGTTTTCAATGCGTAAGTTTTGATAAAGCTCTGCATCAATTTTTGATGTACTGCTGAGTCACAACAACTCCTGCAAAGCTGCGCTAGAGGAAACCTTGGGCGTTTTTGCATGGGATAAAAACGCCTATATTTCCTCTAATCAAAATTGATTGAGTGCTTTTGGCAATTTGGCATCCAAAATTTTTCTATTGCAGTTTTAATTGAGATATCAGCAGGGTTACTGGGACATTGAGAAAGTTCTACAAGGGATCGATTCCCGTCTCAAAAATCCCACCCAATGGCCAGTTGTTGACTTTTGCGCTCTGTGAACTACCCTTTTAGGGTGGATGCAGTAAACAAGCAGAGCGAACGTCACCGCTTCACCACAACTGGCTAGAAATCAAACAGAAAACACATAGTTAGGCAATCAGATCATACCAATACCGCAAGGCGGAAGTCAAAAATCAAAAGGAGCCAGTGCGTTGGGCGGCTCTGCCGACTTGAAGCAACTGGCGTTCAAAAGTCAAAAGTATTATGGAATAAGCTCTTTAGAGATTTTAAATGGTTGCTCTATTTACGCCGTAGCATACCAAAGCGATCGCCACCATTTATTGAGCCTCAAGCTGCCTTAGTTTATTATTTGCCGACACTAATAGCTTTTGAGCTTTCAGATAGGCTGTTGTGCCATTTTGCACCTTTTCTAATTGATTAATAATACTTTGCAATTGGCTCAACCCACGATTGCGCTCTCCATTATCAGCATTAGCAGGAATTGAAGCCAGCAAACTTTCGATTTCTCGTTGCGCTAATTCCATTGCCTCCACAGCATCTGCCTCAGATTGCCGCCTAACCTTAACTTGACCTAAATTAGCCTGATAAATTGCTAGTAATTTCTGTGCCTCGGTATAACCCGCCACGTCTTTTGCAGGAATCTCTTTAAGCCGCTCAATTGCCTCTATCCACAAATTTTCTATCTGTTGCCATTCAGTTACGGTGTGCGGCGGATTTTGACCAGCTTTGGCAGCTTGCCAGGAAAACTGCCGGGCTGCGGTGATTAAGGCACTGATGCGATCGTTCCCAGCTGCCAATCCAACAACTTCCTGAAACTCATGCTTATAAGTATCTAGTTGATTTTGTACAGTTTTTCCTGCTAGGGTTTGACCAGGAATCTGCTCTAATTGATTAAGCGCCGTCTGCCAAGCAACTGTTGCAGTCTGTTTATCAGTTGCTGTTGCAGCCCGTTCATATTGCTGTTTTGCATTTAAGAGGGTCTGCATATTATCGGTAAGCAAGGACTGAGCATTCTTTTCCTGAAAAACCTTAGCTTCTAGCTGCCCAACTTTACTCCGAAATGCATTAAAACCGTAGATACTAAAGCGCGAGTCGTACCACCAATATCTGTATTCTGACCAATCGTTGACAAAGGAAGTTGGCAACTGATCTAGATGTTTTTGTGTTTCTTGTAGCTTCTGTTCTCCCAAAGCCAAATCTGCTGGACTAGTAGCTTTTTCAATCAATTGTTCAGCTTGCTCGACTGATACCAACGCCTGTCGATAGTGATTATCCATGCTGATGTAGCTGGGTAGCAACAAAAAAGGCGCATGGAGCATCACCGGACGGCGAATTACCGGGTAAGGCTGGTTCGCCATCCAAATTACACCAACGGGAATGCCTATAAGTATTGCTATCCAAATAAGTCTACTACCTATACCTCGCTTGGCTTTGGTATGCAGTTGCTGAGGGGAGGTTTTGAGAACCCGCCTCTCTAACTCCATTTCATGCTCTAATTCAGCAAGGTTTTTGGGGGTTGATGGTGTTGTAGGTTTCTTCTGCACTACAGGTTGAAGGCTTGGGGCAGACGGATCTATCCCAGAGCTATTTTGAGAATTTTTACGTAGTAAATTCCAGTTTATTTTGTTTAAAAAAGTCATATCTATAGCCAGTACTATGTTAAGTATTCCCAAAAAATATAGGAAATACAAACAATAGCTCGTTTTGGCTTTTGACACGAATTATACTCTTTCGTAACCAGAAGATAATGTGTTGGAAAAACTATCTTAGTTATGACTCAATACCTTAGGTTAGTGATACTTTGCCCAGGAAGATCCCCCCAATCCACGCCACTTGCTCATGAGGGAAACCCTCTTCTCTACGAGACGCTCCGCGTTGGCGCTAGTACGCTACGGCGTAAATAGAGCAACCATTTAAAATCCCTAAAAAGTCCATTCCATAATACTTTTGACTTTTGAACGCCAGTTGCTACCCTGCGGGAACGCTAAGAGCGAACAAGTCGGCACCGGACGCCAGTCGCTCATGGGGGAAACCCCCTTGGCGCTAGCCTCTCCCTTTGGGAGAAGACCGCGCTGGCTCCCCAACGCACTGGCTCCTTTTGAATGCATGACTTCCGCCTTGCGGTACTAGCCTCTCCCTTTGGGAGAAGACCGTAGTGGCTCCCCTTAAAAAGGCTTGCTCTAATTTAAGGAGGGTTAGGCTAACTCTAGCTTTAAATTTGACAGATGATATCGAATTTACTTGATACACATAATAGTCAATATGTACAGTGTATAACTTCTAAATTCTGATGCAAGGTGAAGATTAAATGACTCTTAAATCGTGTAAAAGAGTACTCTTACATCTTGCTTAAGTCTGATATCTTCCGGAGAACAGCTTTGTTGTTGTCAGGTAGATTGATGAGTCGAATTAATGGATTTGTAGGGCGACGTGATTTCTTAAAATTCGCAAGTGTGGTAGGTATTGCGGCTACTGCTTTTGGTGATAGTTTTGGGAATACAGAGCAAACTGCTGTTGCTGATATTCATCTAGTTAACCCTAATCTAATCAGTCCTAATGAAGCTATCAGACGCTTGCTTGATGGTAATCAAAGATTTATCCATCAAAAACGTAAATACCCCGATCAATCATTAGAACATCTGCGATTAGTTGCTAAAGCTCAGTATCCCTTTGCCGCTATATTGGGCTGTGCAGATTCCAGAGTACCAGCAGAAATCGTCTTTGATCAAGGACTTGGAGATTTATTTGTCGTGCGAGTTGCTGGTAATGTCGTCAGTGATACGGTTATAGGTAGTCTGGAATACTCTACAGCAGTATTGGGTTCGCAGTTGATTGTGGTTTTGGGTCATAAAAGATGCGGTGCAGTAGCAGAAGCAATCAAAAATGAACCACTTCCTGGCAGAATTGGTTTGATTATTGAGGGCATTAAACCATCTGTAGAAAGAGTAAAGTTAAGAACGGGTGATAATATGCAAAATGCGGTTATAGCTAATATTCAATATCAGACTGAAAAATTGCAGGAAAGCTCAACGATTTTAGCTAGATTGCTCCGTGAAGATAAACTAAAAATTGTTGGCGCTTGTTACGATATTGACACTGGTAAAGTCAACATTATTACTTGAACATCTCACACTTTTTGAGCGTAGTATTCTGAATTTAATGATGTTGCAAAAAATTATTATTTATTATCAAATATTTTTTATTAATAATCTTGAAAAATAATCAAATTAATTGCTCAACTTAAAAGACTATTTCTTATACCATTTTACAAAATACCTGTAACATATACATTGGTAAGGGTGTACAACTGTACGCTCCTACACTTAGGCTACGCCAACGCAAACTCACAAAAATCCAGAAAAATCTAAAAGCAAAATACAGATCAAACTTGTAACAAATAAACCCAGCAGGGGACATATAACAAGCCCGCCTGCCAGGAAGGTATAGTATATTCTGGCCATGTTTGATCAGGTTAACGCTTATTTGTAAAAATAATTGCGTATCCCTAGATACAATAACTAAATACTTTGGAAAACACAGTTAAGAAAAGTTACTAAATAGGTTAATTTCCAATTAAAACCAACAATTTCCCAAATGGGAAGATGAGGGGACAAGGGGGACAAGAGAGAATTATTGAATAAGTTTCTTCCTTATCTCTTCCCAATACCCAATGCCCCATAATATAAGAAAGCGCTTCACACTTCTTAAATAATCAGCTTTATTAGAACAATGGCGAGAGACTTGCGGGGATTCATTAAAATTTTGGAAGAAAGAGGACAATTACGGCGGATTTCAGCTTTAGTTGACCCAGATTTAGAAATTGCTGAGATTTCCAACCGAATGCTACAAAAAGGTGGTCCAGGGTTGTTGTTTGAAAACGTCAAAGGCGCTTCCTTCCCGGTGGCGGTGAATTTGATGGGAACTGTGGAAAGGATTTGCTGGGCGATGAATATGCAGCATCCAGAGGAGTTGGAAACTCTGGGGAAAAAACTGGGTATGCTGCAACAACCAAAACCGCCGAAGAAGATTTCCCAGGCGATAGATTTTGGAAAAGTACTGTTTGACGTGGTAAAGGCGAAACCAGGACGGGACTTTTTCCCTGCTTGTCAGCAAGTTGTGCTTCAAGGTAATAATTTAGATTTACATAAGTTGCCCTTGATACGTCCTTATTCTGGTGATGCTGGCAAGATTATCACGCTGGGACTGGTAATTACCAAAGATTGTGAGACGGGTACTCCAAATGTAGGTGTGTATCGCTTGCAACTACAATCTCAGAAGACGATGACGGTTCACTGGTTATCGGTGCGGGGTGGGGCGAGGCATTTGCTAAAAGCGGCCGAACGTGGGAAGAAATTAGAAGTTGCGATCGCACTTGGTGTAGATCCTCTAATTATCATGGCAGCTGCCACACCCATTCCTGTAGATTTATCAGAATGGTTGTTTGCTGGACTTTACGGCGGTTCGGGTGTGCAGTTGGCAAAATGTAAAACCGTAGATTTGGAAGTTCCCGCAGATTCCGAATTTGTCTTGGAAGGAACGATTACACCAGGGGAAGTTTTGCCAGATGGGCCTTTTGGCGACCATATGGGTTATTACGGCGGCGTGGAGGATTCGCCGTTGATCCGCTTTGAGTGTATGACGCACCGCAAAAATCCGATTTACTTAACAACATTTAGCGGCCGTCCACCTAAAGAAGAAGCGATGATGGCGATCGCACTAAATCGTATTTATACGCCCATTCTGCGGCAACAAGTATCAGAAATTGTCGATTTCTTCCTCCCAATGGAAGCTTTGAGTTACAAAGCGGCGATTATTTCTATTGATAAAGCATATCCAGGACAAGCGCGACGGGCAGCTTTAGCGTTTTGGAGTGCTTTACCACAATTTACATATACCAAATTTGTCATTGTTGTGGATAAAGACATAAATATTCGCGATCCGCGTCAAGTTGTGTGGGCGATTAGTTCCAAAGTTGACCCAGTGCGGGATGTCTTTATATTGCCGAATACACCTTTTGATACGTTGGATTTTGCCAGTGAAAAGATTGGCTTAGGTGGACGCATGGGAATTGATGCGACTACAAAAATTCCGCCGGAAACAGACCATGAATGGGGTTCACCTTTAGAATCTGACCCAGATGTGGCGGCGATGGTAGAGAGGCGATGGGCGGAATATGGTTTGGCAGAATTACAGTTGGGAGAAGTAGACCCGAATTTGTTTGGCTATGATATGAGGTAACGTGTTAGATAGAAACTGGTAAAAATCTCTGCTGGCTATCAACTTAACTGATTTTTATCAGTCAAACTTACCCAAAAGTAACAAAATATTATAATGAAAAAGCTGGAGAACATAGCCTGATATAAATATCTCTTTGATCATCAGCAAAACCTCTTCTACCATGAAGTATTCTTGTATTATCAATCATTAAAATATCCCCTTTTTGCCACGAAATTTCCGTGGTTATTTTTTCAGCAATTTCATTAAGTTCAGAGACAACCTCTTCAGGAATTTCTGAATCATCCTCAAACTTAAGTATTTTTGGACTTAACTGCTTTGTGGGCAATAGACTATTAATAAATACTTGATACTTTCCACATCTGCTGGGGATAATGGCTGAAGAAATGTATTCAAGTATAATTGATTGATCATTATTTACTGTCAGATGTGTATTATTCTTCTGACACATCTCTTGTAATGTATTCAAGTTATTGGTTTGGTATTTTTTCTGCCAATCCTCTTTAGATATCCGAACAGTAAATTTTAACTTCTTTTTGCTGAATAACTCTTTGGTTGAACTACTAATTTCATTAAAAAATTGTCTGCCATCACATACCGTAGTTTCACCATCTTTTAATGGGGGATTAGCACAAAAAAACCACAGCATAAGTGGGATATTCTGCTGATAATACATTTCTCCGTGCAACTTAATTTCAGACTTAAAATCATTTACGCTTAAAAGAGTCTGATCTCCATTAATTACCCTTCTAGTGAATGCACCACCAGCAGAATTTATAAAATCGATACTCAAGAGATTAGTAAATGCTTTAAAAGTGTCAGTATCAACATCAAACCCTCTAAAAAGTAAAATCCCATTAGCTTTAAATAGGCTAATAATTTCTTGTTTGTCTAATTCTAAAATACTGACATTATCGAGATTAATAATCTCTTGACCTATGGCATCTGATATAGGCTGTATCTTGGTATTCATATAACTTAATAAAAGTTTGTCTAAATTTGAACTCCCTGTTGGCGTTAACTACACCATATACTGACATTTTAATACTCAATATGTTATTGTGTTGCATCCATCTGCGTAGGCGTAGCCCGTCGTAGACATCGCAATACTAAATTTTGTAACATTAAAAATGTTATTACAGTACTAAAATCCCTTTTAAAGAATTACGTTACAAAGTTAATCCTAATTTCTTTGGGTAGATTCTGAGAGAGAAATAAGACTACAGCCTTAGTTACTGATGCCAAAAAATTAGAGAAATTATGACAAAAAAAGTGAAAAATCCAGCATCAAAGTTAGTGATAAGATTAACATTCAGTTGTATTAGTGTGATACTCAATACAGGCATAGCTCATCAAATAGGTTTAGCAAAATCAACTAATCCTCAAAAGTGCAATATTCTTGCCTACGTCACCGATACAGATCCGCAAGGTTTAAATGTGCGGAGTGGTGCAAGTACAGATAACACAATTATAGGGCAAATACCCATCAACGAAACAGTTCAGGTTATTGGTGCTGCTGGAGATTGGGTACAGATTACTAATGCTAGTGATGGTTTTCAAGGAACTGGATGGGTATTTGTGCCAAAATTAGGCTTAACAACGCGGGGCTATGGTACTAATGGCGTGGATTTATATGCTAGTACCAGTCAACAAAGTCTAAAAGTGCGAAGAATTCCTGCTAATACGGCTGTCAAATTGTTAGGCTGTCAGAAAGATTGGGCGCAGGTAGAATATCAAGGTGTTAAGGGTTGGTTAACAAGGGAAGATCAATGTGGTGCAGCCCTTACCAGTTGTTCTTAGAACCCCACCCCGCTCTTCGAGAGGGGGCTATGAGAATTACTTTTAAAATTTTGGTTTTGAGATGTTTGTTATGGCTTATCCATTTCCAGGAATGAACCCGTATTTAGAAGATCCTGAATTATGGCCAGGAGTACATGGGAGACTAATAGTAGCGATCACAGATTATCTTTCTCCTCAACTACGTCCCAAATATTTTGTCGCCATTGAAGAACGAATTTATCAAACTACTGGCAATGATAAACTCTTGATTGGTATTCCTGATGTAATAGTACAAAATTCACAGACAACAATAAATTCTAAGATACCGAATATAGCTGTAGCTACACCTGCCGTTCAACCTAAAACGGTGACAGTTCCCATATCTGAGATAGTGAAGGAGAGATATTTAGAGGTGCGAAAGGTAGGAACAAAAGAAGTAGTGACAGTGATTGAAATTCTCTCACCTAAAAATAAACGTACAGGAGAAGGACGCAACGCATACGAAACTAAGCGACAACGAGTATTGGGAAGTTCAACACATCTGGTTGAAATCGATTTCTTGCGTGCTGGGGAACCAATGTTAGTTTTTGGAGATGGTACGCAAAATGATAATCGGATTTTGGTTAGTCGGGCAGAAAATCGCCCCCAATCTGATTTATATTCCTTTGATTTGCAAGATGTAATTCCCTCATTTCTTTTACCTTTACAAACTGGTGATAGTGAACCCTTAGTAGATTTGCAGAGTTTATTAGCTGGGATTTATGACCGTGCCAGTTATGATTTGGTAATAGATTACAGTCAAGAGCCAGTGTCACAATTGTCAGAAGAGAATGCAGTTTGGGCAAACGCTTTGTTACGGGAGAAAGGACTCCGTTAAAAAAGAAGTCACTATCAAATTGTAGTTTGTCGTGGCGATCGCCGTCCTTATGCTGACTTATATGCTTTTAATTTACAAGATATAATTTCATCTTTTCCCATACCTTTGCGTTCTGGAGATACGGAACCAGCTATAAGTTTGCAGACATTGTTAAATGAGGTATATGACATCTACGGCTATGATTTGGTAGTAGATTACAGTCAACAACCAGTATCAGGTTTGTCAGAAGCTGATGCAGCTTGGGTGGATGCGCTATTGCGGGAGAAGGATTTACGGTAGTGCGATCGTTTATAGGAATTTGTAGATTTATGTTGATTGATTGGGAATACTAACTTTGGATTCCTAATTAGATAAAATCAAATTCCTACAAAAATGGACTGGATAACTACACTTAGGGCACAACAAGCTGACTTTATCGAAAGACTAAAATCTGGTTGCTTATTATATTGTGACAAGGAAGGTCAACACAGTGAATTAACTGTCATCTCCGGGGAGAGATTAGAGAGACTACGGCATTTTTGCTGGCAGATGGCTGAAAAGTATAAGAAAACCTCTTCAGTCCGTAATGTTTTTATTAATAACTTAAAAGGAAAACTGGGTGAATAAGTTGTTAAAGACCGTTTAGGAAAGTTGGTGACAGAAATTGATTATGAAAAAAGACTTAGTGGAGATGGCAAAGTAGATTTTACTCTAAATTATAACCCATCTGTGGGTATTCAAGTAAAAGCTCGTCATGGCAGTATTGACAAGGTGAAATGGTGGATTAGCAAAGAGTAAATTGAGAAAAATACCATTTTAGTATGTATTTAAATTCGAGAATCAGTCAATGAAGCGCAGCCTAAGTATAATTTGGTATCGGCTGGTTTTTTGCCTACCACTATGATTGATGTTACTAATGATACAGCTTCATTAGGAATAGATGCATTGCTATATATTAGTGGTTTACACAGTTATATATCAAGCTTGAATTCTCCTAAAGATAAAGTTATTTTGCCAGCCAATAAATTCACAAAAGACAAAAGTGAAAAGGAGCAGACTGAGGATCAAAAAAATATCAATAAAAAATATATAGAATATCAAACTATTAGCTTAGTAATTGATTACTTGCTGCTTGGCAATTCATGTTTAGAACAATATGATTATCAAGGTGCATTAGTTAACTATAATCAAGTTTTACAACTTAATCCAAATATAGCTGATGCTTATCTAGGTCGTGCTTGTACTCGTTGTAGGATAGGTGATATTCAAGGTGCTAAAGATGATTTTGAGCAGGCAATTTTAATTAATCCGGTTGATGCTCAATTGTACTTTAATAGAGGAAGTTTTCACTATGATACAGGAAACATTAATGATGCTATTGAAGATTATAATCAAGGTATAAAAATTAACAATAATAATTTTTATGCTTTTTTTATGCGTGGTAATATATATTACGAGCTAGGAAATAAAAAAGCAGCTATTGAAGATTATACTCAGTCACTAAGAATTAATCCCAAATCGGCCGAAGCTTACTTTAATCGAGGGTTCCTCCATTATCAGACTAGAGATACACAAAAGGCAATTGAAGATTTTACTGAAGCAATAAGCATTGACAATAAGAAAATTGAAGCTTACTTTTGGCGTGGAATTGCTCGTTATGATAGACGAATAGATAAAGGAGCTATTATAGACTTTACTCAAGTAATAAAGCTAGACCCTAATCAAGCTTCGGCATATGTGAGAAGAGGTATTGTTTTTGATCAGATAAGGGAATACGAAAAGGCTATTGAGGATTTTGATTCAGCACTGATAATTAATCCTAACTTTGCTGAAGCATATGAAAATCGAGGGGCTGTTTATCGTCAGTTAGGGCATATGCCATATGCAATTAGAAATTTGCAAAAAGCTGCTAATTTTTACGACAAACAAGGTAAGGACGAAGCTTATCAAAGAGTACTAGATATGCTGAGGCAAGTTTATGAATTACAAAATTTCTTATAATTAATCATTACAGTTTTGATCACCCCACATGGAAATCAAATCAGTTCAGCGATGAACTATGGGGTTGCGAAGTCAAATTCAAGTTTCCCATTGTAAAATTACTTGAATATAGCCAAGAATGGACAGAATTAGAAGCAAGTTATAACCCATTTGCTACAGTAGTTATGGCTCATTTGAAGGCAAAGGAAACACGCCAAGATGACCAAGGGCGCAAACGGTGGAAGCTTGATTTAACAAAACGACTTTACGAAAAAGGTTATCAGCGCGAAGATATAATCAACCTATTTCGGTTTATCGATTGGGTGATGAAATTACCTGAAGAATTAGATAACAGTTTTTGGCAAGAAGTAACTCAATATGAGGAGGAAAAGAAAATGCCGTATATTACCAGCGTAGAAAGAAGGGGTATTGAACAAGGTATTGAACAGGGAAAAAGAGAAGGACTCCTTGAAGGTATTGAAATAAGTTTAGAACTAAAATTTGGCAGAGAAGGGTTAACAATATTACCAGAAATTGTCCAAATACAGAACGTAGAGATATTAAGGGCTATTCTCACTAGTATCAAAACTGTGAATTCTCTAGAAGAACTCCGGCAAATCTATCAATAATTTACTACTCATATTCAACCGTAAAAAGTAGCGATGTCTGACGAGAGGCTACTATGTCCTAATACACTGCCTTTCTGCAAAAGTAATTGCGTTAATTTAAATTAAGATATAATATATAATATTAAGCAACTTTTGGGAATATCACCCAAGCTAATTAAAAGGTTTACGCCGAATGGATATTTTAATAGAATAATCTCATCAAAAGATTCGCAGAAACATAAATGGACTGGATTACACTACTGCGATCGCTACAGTCTGATTTTATTAAAAGGTTAACATCTGGTTGTCTGCTTCATTGTGAAACAGAAGGTCAATATAGTGAATTAACTATAATCTCTGGAGAGAGATTAAAGGCACTACGGGAATTTTGCTGGCTGATGGCTGAGAAATATAAGCGTGTTTCGCCAGTGCGTGACGTTTTTATTAGCTATCTCAAAGGGAAGTTGGGTGAGGAAGTTGTCAAAGAACGTTTAGCTGATTTTATTACCGAAGTCGATTATGAAAAGCGATTCGGCGGCGATGGTAATATAGATTTTACCTTGACTTCTGACCCATCTATTGGTATAGAAGTTAAATCTC
The DNA here is from genome assembly GCF_937863485.1 of uncultured Nostoc sp. GTDB lineage: Bacteria > Cyanobacteriota > Cyanobacteriia > Cyanobacteriales > Nostocaceae > Nostoc. The sequence goes on from NZ_CALMFY010000119.1 coordinate 14,655, forward strand.
GTCATGGTCAGATTGATAGAGTTAGATGGTCAATTAGTTCTGAAGAGGTTGAAAAAAATGCAGTTGTAGTTTGCATTTTGATTCAAGAAGATGTGAGTGAAGCACAATCTGAGTATCACCTTTTTTTGGCTGGCTTTCTGCCAACCCAGATGATTAAGTTGAAGACTGGTAAAATTTCATTTGGGATAGAACAATTACTGTATGGTGGTGGTTTATGGTGCTATCTAGAACAGTTGCAATCTTCTATAAATAATTCTTCTAAGCAACAACCATCAATTTACAAATATCTCCCGAAGCCGGAAATTGCATTTAAGCCAACTAATAATCAGTTGCTCAAATCTTCCTTTCAACCTGAATTAGAGAACTCTTTACAATATCGTGATGAAGATTTAAATATACTTTATGTAAAATTAGGTGATGAATGTTTTGAAAAAGGAGAATATCCGAATGCGATCGCCAACTATAATCAAGCCTTACAAGTTAAATCTAGCGATGTTGATTTATATTATAAACGAGGTTTAGCTCACTATCAAATAGGAGATTATGAAGCTGCGATCGCAGATTATTCTCAGGCAATTCAGATGAATCTTCATGATGCTAAATCTTATAATAAACGAGGTTTAGCTCTATCTCAACTGGGGCGATTAGAAGAAGCAATTCATGATTATACTCAGGCCATCAGAATTAATCCTAACGTTGCCGTAGCTTATAAAAACAGGGCTGAAGCTCGTTCTCATGTAGGAGATAACCAAGGAGCAATTGAAGATTATACCGAGGCTATTAAAATTAATCCCGATTATGCTGATGCTTATAAAAACCGTGGAATTGCTCGTTATTTATTAGGCTCTCAACCGGGATTTCCTCAAGCAATCAAGATTAATCCTAAAGATGCCATCGCTTATAAAAAACGTGGTAATGCTCGTTCTGATTTAGGAGATTTTGAAGGAGCAATTGAAGATTATACTCAGGCAATACAGATTAATCGTAATTATGCCGATGCTTATTACAACTGTGGGAATGCTCGTTCTGATTTAGGAGATTTTCAGGGAGCAATTGAAGATTATACTCAAGCAATACAGATTAATTTAAATTATGCAGATGCTTATTACAATCGTGGCAATATCCGTTTAGAAATAGCAGATAAACAGGGAGCAATTGAAGATTTTCAAAAAGCGGCAGATATCTATCGTCAAGAAGGTAAACTAGAAGCACTCAAAGATACACGAGAAAGAATATTAGATTTAGAAATAGAAGAATCATTAGATATTTTAAAGTTTTAGAAAATCGATGAATTCAGATAATTAGCAATTTTTAGGTAGACTCAAGATCCCCGACTTCGTAAAAGTTATCGGGGATCTAACTTTTCAGTTAAATTCAGAAATATTGGGTTGAGCGCCTATTTACTTAGCTTACAAAATCGCTCCACTTTCTTTCAAATAAACCCGTGTAAATGGTTCATCTTCAGCCAAAGTATAATCTTCAATCAACCCTTTACGACGCACAGAAATGTCGTTGCCTTTTCTAATCACCACAGTAGAACCATCGAAGACATCCCGCACTAGGATCATCTCAGTTTCGGTGGGATTATCCAAAACTACGATATTACTACTCCGGTAAAACATGCCCTCTTCATTTAGGATGTCTTCCGCATACTCAGCAATCAGCAAATCAAGTTTTGGATGACGCAGCAAAGTTTGGACGTTGCTGTTGTAATTTTTGCTTAATACTTTTTTCGAGCGATTTACAAAAACTGCATCACGACAAACAGCGCCTATTGTCCAGTCAGGATGTTGTAAAAGGATATGGTCAATCGTTGCTTGCAGTTCTTCAACCGAGATTTTATTAAAGGTAATAATTGGTATCCTAGCATCTGTACCCGACTCAAAAAAGGTTTCTAAGATATGGGAAGGCACATCAACGCTTTCACCAACAGAAGGTTTTAGATGCATTAAAACGCCTGGTGCAGCGTTGATTTCCAAGATGGCAAAGTTACTGGACTTCCAAGATTCTGAGAGACTTTTGGTAATCACATCAATACCAAGGCAAGTCAGCTGGAAATATTGGGCAATATCTTGCGCCAAGATAATATTGTCATCATGAACTGTCTGGGTTGCATCGATGCTTATACCTCCGGCTGAAAGATTGGCGACTTTACGCAAGTAAACAGTGCGTCCCTTCTCAATCACACTGTCTAATGATAAGCGCTGTTCGTTTAGGTAGAGTTCCATCGCTTCATCTATCTGAATTTTACTCATCGGCGAGGTGGGTGAGTCTAAACGTGCAGGTTTGCGGTTCTCTTGGCGAATTAATTCTGCAAGCGTTAAATACCCATCACCGACAACCGATGCTGGACGGCGTTCTGTGGCGGCGACGAATCTACCATTGACACACAACAAGCGAAAATCTGATCCGGAAATACTTTTCTCAACAATTATCCGAGTTAGCTGGTCTTCGGGAATCGCTGCCAGTGCTCTATTATAAGCAGATAGCAGTTCTTTTGAGTCTTGTATGTCAGCCGTAACACCAATTCCTTTGTGACCAACCACTGGCTTAACTGCCACTGGGTAACCAATTTGTCTTGCTGCCGCCAAGGCTTCCTTTTCAGAAAAGACGATATTGCCTTCAGGGACTGGGAAACCCAAAGTTTTTAAAAATGCCTTGCAGTCATCTTTGCGGGTGGTAAACTCCGAATCTAGATGACTATCACAGTTAAATGTTGTTGCTACCCCCCGGACATGTTTTTTTCCCAAGCCGTACTGCATCAATCCTTCTTCCCACAAATAAAAGGCCGGAATACCTTTTTCGTAGGCTGTTCGCAATAGAGCGTAAACCGTGGGGCCACCATAGACAGATGCGCGAAATCTATTTTGCAGCTTCACTAACTGCTCATCAAAGGTAAAGTCTTCGTCTTGAGTAATGGCTTCAAACCAATCCCAAACAAAATAAGCTACTTCTCTAGTTGTGCGTTCATGTAGTGATTGGACACTAATCCGCACCAAATCTGGATATGGCTTAACACTCCAATGGTTAAGGTGCAAATCCATGTCCAGTTTTCCAACTTCGGATACAACTTGGGCAAATAAATGAGCATAAGATTCATAGGTTTGGCTGCCCAAGTGTGGATAGCGATCGCCAATCCTTGTAATATAATCTTCAATGGGCAAAGGCTCTCTAGAGTCAATTAGAGCAAAGTCAAATACCAGCGCCCCTGTATCTAAATAGGGGTTGGGCCCAACATAATGCTTGAAGTTGAAAATATCGAATACATCCGTTCTTCTAGCATTAATGCGGACTAAATCACTGCTTTTTTGTAGAACCATTGATTACGAACCTTTGGCTAAACACCCTGAAATTTAGATGCTGAGTTATGGTTACTCAGACTTATTGATTGTAGATTGATTCAGATTAATTTTGAAGAGTGATGGCAAAGCCATTGATCTAATCAGAACCCACCCTAACCCTATCAGTAAGCATTTTCAACTATCCCAAGGCATAATTAAACCCCCGTTCCTCAGTAAAGAATAAAGAACAGTCTATTCATCCTCATGATGAGTCAAAAATATAACCTTTGAAAGGTGCAACACTCACCAAATTATTTGTATAATTAAATCTGCGGTATCGAAAAGACAGCAAAGTATGAATAGCACACAAGCTGCTCTAAGAGATGAAATTCGAGAACTTGCTGAGGAAGCTTTTCACCAAAAGCTGATCTCTGGGCATGGTGATGGCCCGGACATGAATGAGTATCAAATTGTCTACCAAGGCAAACCCAGGCATCTCCCACTAGAACAAGCACGTTTTTTCTTAACTAACTTGCTTTACAGAAGTCGCATTCATTAGGACTTGTCATTAGATATCTAATTGTACCCAGCTAGAGTTAATACCAAATACTCATAATTGCACGATAAATTTCCAATCGGCAATTAGCAGAATAGTCAACAATGCCTCTAGAAGATTTCTCTAGAGGCAGTTGGTGTTCTGGGTTTTATTTAGTAAGGGAAAATTAATTTTGATGATAGTTATTTTTTAGGTAATTTTCCGGAAAAATCTTTTGGTCTAATTGCGCTTGCAAATTTTAATACTACTTCTATCAGCTAATCTACCAAAGGGATACTTGTATAATTTTAATTGTCATGGTTTAGTGAGATTTATTAACTCAAATCAGGGGGCATTATGGTACAGAGTAATATCAAACGGCAGTTGGTAATTATTGGGGGAGCTGAAGACAAAGAAGGAGATTCCATAATTCTGCGAGACTTTGTGCGACGCTCTGGGGGTATCAAGGCGCACATTGTGATTATCACGGCGGCGACAGAATTACCAAAAGAAGTGGGAGAAAATTATATTAGAGTATTTGAGCGGCTGGGAGCCGAGAATGTTCGCATTATTGATACAGAAACGCGCGAAGATGCATCTTCATCTACCGCATTAGAAGCAATTAATAAAGCAACTGGGGTATTTTTTACTGGGGGAGACCAAGCTCGGATTACCAGTATCCTCAAAGATACCGAAATTGATGCAGCGATTCACAAACGGTTCTCTGAAGGTGTAGTTATCGCAGGCACCAGCGCGGGTGCTGCCGTGATGCCAGATGTAATGATTGTGGAAGGCGACTCAGAAACACATCCAAGGATTGAAGCTGTTGAAATGGGTCCTGGTCTAGGCTTTTTACCAGGGGTGGTAATTGACCAGCATTTTTCCCAGCGCGGACGCTTGGGACGCTTAATTTCAGCTTTGATACTACAGCCTGCTGTTTTGGGATTTGGTATTGACGAGAATACCGCTATGGTAGTGATAGATAACCAAATTGAAGTGATTGGCCAAGGCGCTGTCACTATTGTTGATGAATCAGAAGCTACATACAACAATATGGGCGAAATTTTGAAGGATGAGTCTTTGGCGATTTGCGGAGCAAAGCTTCATATTTTGCCACATGGCTTCAAATTTGACTTGAAAACTCGCCAGCCCATCCTAAATAATGGCTCTGTTGCAAATCTCTCTGTACCTGTTGGTGCAACCAACACTTAACTTTTAGCAAGTGCATTTAAATTGAGTAAGTAATTAAGACTTGAAGATTAGTGACATTTATCTCTTGAATATCCTCCCAATTACTCTCAGAAATAGCGGACATAGCGCCGCTTTTTCTGGAGGAAAGGGGGGATTAATTATTAATACTATTTATCTTAACTTCAGCAAACTTTTACAACTAAGCAAGCAAGAATTAATTAAACTATGTGACGAATGTAAAATTACCTAAACTTGCTTGTAGTAAGGGCTGAAGCTCTTACAAATTAAGTAAATTCAAAGTGGTATCAACTTCTATGACAATCTATTTTTATAGCACTCGTGAAGAATATGGCTGTTTCTCTAACTTTTCGCCCCACGGCTTTGAATTAGATCGATTGTATTGGCCAACTAGCGAACACTACTTTCAAGCGCAAAAGTTTGTTTGTGGGTACACCTCATATAGAACAAATCCGCCTAGTTAAAACACCTAAAGATGCGGCAAGAATGGGGCGTGAGAAAACCCGTCCCTTACGTAAAGATTGGGAACAAGTTAAAGACGACATCATGCGGCAAGCTGTGCTATGTAAATTTAAAACTCATAGAGATATCAGGGATATCTTACTTTCCACAGGCAATGCAGAAATTGTTGAAAACTCGCCGATCGATTTTTACTGGGGTTGCGGGGCCGATGGTAGTGGTAAAAACATGCTAGGAAAAATTTTAATGGAGGTGCGAGAAATCCTGCACCATACATACAGCGCAGATGTTGATAATAGAACTGTTAAATAATATTGTTGCTATGAATGCTTGCCCCAGTATCGACTCCTATAATCCAAATTGAAGGAGAGATAGGCAATTAAAGGCGTGAAACTAAGATTACTAGGCTCAAACTTTTAGTAGTACATTGCGTTGAAAAAATATTTTTATATCTTCTAGTTTTAAAGACACTAAAGACACACTCGCCTAAACTTCTGAAATGTAGATTATTGTTGAATAGGTTACAGCAGTTTTCATGTATTTGAACCACATCTGTCGTAAGGGCACAGCAATGCTGTGCCCCTACCGCGTGGTCTATTTACCTGAAAATAGCTGTAAAAGCAGCATTTCTTCACAGGATTGACACTCTGCGGTCTAAAGACGTATTTATCTTTAAAAGTTGCCTATTGGCTAACTGACAACTATAGTTATTACTCTTCATGAGTCGTAATCTCAAAGCCTCGATCAACGATTCAATAGCAAAGCGATCGCTTCATTGATCAACTCTCACCCCTGCTTAACCTACGCTGTGCTAAACCAACCTGATGAAAGATGCCTTCTGGTTTTGGGAACACTAGATTTACCAGCAGACTTAACAGGAAGGGGTTGATGTCTAAAGGCGAATGGAATAACAGATCGAAAAATATAGTTCCCCTGCAATTACCTACAACATACCTAAAATCAGTGAAGCGTAATACAATTACCCATGAATTTGACTCTGGTTCACAAGCAGAAATACTACCTTCACAGGAAAGTGACGACAATTTATCGGAAGCGTCCAAGCTACTACGGCAAGGAATGCAACAGCAGCAAGCTGGTGAATTCCTTACGGCGATAAAATCTTTACAACAATCCTTGGGGTTGTTTCAGGCAATTGGGGATTTGCAAAAACAGGCACAGGTGCTTTGTTTTTTAGGATTGGTAACTTACAGCGCCGGAGACTACAGGGGTGCTATCTCTCACTCCCAACAGTGTTTGTCTTTGCTCAACAACACCTCAGATTTAGCATTGCAAATGCAAGCACTTTCCCATTTAGGCAATTCATACCGCCACCTAAATGACCATAACAAGGCTATTGAGTTTCTGGAAAAGTGTTTGAAAATAACGCAACAGCTGCAAGATAAACGGAGTCAATTGGCTGCACTGAATAATTTGGGATTGGTTTATAAAGCTTTAGGTAACTTTATACAGGCAATTGAGTATCAGCAACAAAGCCTAGAAATTGTACGGGAACTCAAAGATAATTGGGGTGAGGAACAGGTACTCAAGAATTTGGGTAATGCTTGGTATGCTTTGGACAATTACCCAAAAGCGATCGCCTGCTATGAGCAATGTTTAATAATAGCACGCTCCTTAAAAAATGTTCGTAGTGCTTCTCAGGTGCTAAAGAATCTAGGTAATGCTTGTTATGCCTTATATGATTATGTCAAAGCCATTAAGTATTATGAAGAGCGGTTGCAATTAGCTAGAGAAATTCAAGACAACCGTAGCGAGGAACAGTCTTTAGGTAGTTTAGGAGTTGCTTGTGAAGCTTTGGGTGACTATAACAAAGCAATTACATATTATGAAGAACGTTTACTGTTAGCTAGGAGTATGAAAGATCGGCGCAGTGAAGAAGAAGCTCTTGCTCGTTTGAAAGCTGCTTGCTATGCCTTGGGCGATTACGCCAAAGCTATGCAATACCCTGGTTGACTGACAAATATGAATGTGTTGCACCCTAACTCGCCCTGCAATCAATTAATTGCTTATAGCTCCAGTCCACTAAAGTGGACTAGATATGCTTTTGAGTCTACTAAAGTAGACTTAAGCTATTAACTTGGGAATTGATTCCAAGCTGGATGAAAGCGAAAGGACAAAACTTTGAGGACTTTTGTCAGTCAACCAGATGCAATACCAGTAAGGAAAATCTCCAAATAATTAAAAAGGAAGAAAGGGAAACAATTTAAAGTTTACTCATTTAAAATTTAAAATTACTCGCACAGATCCATTCCCCCCATTGTCTTTTGTTGCTGGAGATATCGGATAACTTCTAATGTATCTACTTGAGGAAATTGGGCGTAAAAATTACTCACACTCCAGAAGGGTTCCGGTGTTTCCAAGACAATTGTGCGATCGCCCCACTGTTCTAACCAGGGTAGCAATTTTTGTGGCGCTACTGGAGTACATAGCCAAACTGCTGCTGGAGAAAGCGCTTTCATGGCAGTTGCCGCTACCGCTATTGTCATACCTGTGGCAATGCCATCATCAACTAAAATGAGCGTAGCATTCTCGGCATTCACCTGCGGACAAGCAGGAATTAATTGAGCTTCAAGAGATTTAGCTTGATTGATGGCTTTATTTAAAGCTACTTCCCGCCACCGCGCATCATGTTTAGGGCGAAATAGCTTTTGATCAGTCCAAAGAACATTTCCAGAAGTAGTTACTGCACCAATTGCTAACTCTGGATTTTCTGGATGGCTAATCTTTTTCGCCACAATGATTGTCAACGGACAATCCAAAAGACGGGCTATTGGTGCTGCTAATGGGACACCCCCTCTTGGCAAAGCATAAACAATTGGTACAGGCTTTACCCCAGAATCAATAGTTTGCTGAGTTAAAACATCATGAATCACTCGCGCCAATTTCTCACCCGCATGGGTGCGATCGGCAAAAAGTGGGGTATGTGACATGGTTTCCCCCAGCATCTTAGGACGGCACTACTTTTATCATGACTGAATTTTGTCTCAAATTAACTGATACAATAAGATTTGTATAAATAATAAGTAATCAGCAAAAGTCTATTTATTCTGATAAATCTGCAACAAAAGCGGTATTTAACTCAGATATGACAGGTGCTAATACCAAAATCCTGATTTTCATGAGCAGCGAAACACAACTCAGCCTCTTCGACGACTCAACCTTTAGCCAGCAAGAACTGATTCCCACGGACGCTAAAATTCCGATCGCTCCGGGAACATATTCTGGCATCACGGAGTTGACACAGGATTGCGATCGCTGCCACCGTTGTGCATTGGGAGACACTCGGACTCATGCTGTTGTCGGACGCGGTAATCTCAAAGCACCAATCATGGTTATAGGAGAAGCGCCTGGTCAAAATGAAGATGAAACGGGTTTACCATTTGTAGGCAGATCAGGGCAGTTGCTAGAGAAAATTTTGGCATCTGTAAATCTGATTATTGAGCAGGATGTATACATTGCCAATATCAATAAATGTCGCCCACCAGATAATAGAGTTCCTACTCCTGTAGAAGTGGCGGCTTGTCTACCCTATTTACTAGAACAAATTCGCCTAGTTGACCCCAAAATAATTCTGTTAACCGGTGCAACTGCTGTCAAAGGGATCACTGGCGATAAGCGGGGAATTACGAAAATTCGCGGCCAGTGGCTGGAGTGGGAAGGGCGTTTATGTATGCCAATTTTTCATCCTTCCTACTTGCTGCGTAATCCTTCCAAGGAAAGAGGCGCGCCAAAATGGTTGATGTGGCAGGATATCCAGGCAGTGCGGGCCAAGTTAGACGAAATCCAAAACAACAGCTAATATTTAATTTCCTCCTTTTAAGGCTTGTCATTAGCAGCATCTTTTCAATTACTCGCTTCGTTGCTATCCTGCTTGGGAATAAATTCCAAAGCTAATAGCTAAAGTCCTGTCAATAGGACTAAATACAAGATTTGAAGCGATGTAGATGACTAGACTCTGTGAAAGAAAAGAGAAAATTTCAGTCCACTAATTGCGATCGCTATCTTTGATTTATGCTGTGCTAGCAGTGGCTGGATTAACTACCGTGCTATTGGTTGGTGCAGGTGTGTTCAACCACGGTTTGCGTCGCTACTCCTCAGGAAATTTGATGCAGATGCCAGGTTAGATTAAATGTTGGCAAACCTTCAACATTCCAAGAAGTTGTCGTTGGTAAGGTTCGTTTGTATTTTTCAGCGACGGTAAGATTCAGTAACGCCAGTAATTTATGCGAAGTCTTAGAATCTACTTAGCAGTTTTTTTCATCCCTTGCCATCGGGAGCATCCCAATTGTGCAAAAATAAAGAAAGGAAAATCATTCGCGAGATTTCATCGCGAATATTTTTGGCTTCTCCCCCTCTTTTTGCACAATTGGGATGCTCCCCTTGCCATCTTTCTCGCAATCGCTTCAAGTTAGGAACATGACCACCATAACGCCAACTAACATAGGCTTGGCTAATCTCATCTATTACCTCAGCAGTTGCTGGGGCATGATGCTGGTATGATCCTCTGGCATACTCTAAAGGTGTTTGTGCTGGATGTTTGCCTAAACCTTTTTGAGTTGTCCATTGCAGCATTTGTTGATAAAGGCTTTCCATTGCTGGCAATTTCTTTAACCATCGGCGGTTGCGCCACTCTCGCCACTGACCCCAACCCAGCCAACCGAAGAAAGCTGCTGTAGTTGTCAAGATTAAGCCAATTAATACACCAAACCAACCTTGAGAGAATAAAGCTAGAAACCAAGCAATCGCTCTAATCACCCACCTAAATATTGTCTCAAATACATTATTCAACAAACCTGTCACTGGAGAAGGTAACCATCCAGCAACCCAGTGCCACAACTGGCGCAAGACACTAAAAGTCTGAGTATCTTCTACTGATGGAGGTATCAGGGGATGATTGGGAATGGGGTCAAAGGCAAACCAGCCATATTTCGGAAAATATACTTCCGTCATCGCATAAGCGTCAGTATTACGGACAACATATAACCCTGTAAATGGATTAAATTCTCCTGCACTAAACCCCGCTACTAACCGCGCTGGGATACCAATGGAACGTAGCATTACCGTAAGAACTGTTGAGAAGTGGTCTGGATAACCACCTTTATATTTGAATAAAAAAGCCTCTACTAAGTCATCTTTTTCTCCCAAATAAGGCAAATCTAAGGGATTTTGGGGAATAGAATAGTGTTGCTTCAGGTATTGAGCTAAGTAGAGAGCCTTTTCATAAGGTGAATCCAAACTTTTAAAAGACTTTGATACCCCTTCCCGATTGTAGTTAGCGAGAATCTCTTCGGTACGTTGTCGGACTTTTTCGGCAATTTCGGGAGGGATTTGCAGATAATGCTTCTTAATCTGTTGTGGATATTTAGTAGAAGCTTCACCTAACAAAGTGCGATCACGGTATGGTACTCCAGAAATTACTGTGTAGGTGAATCCTTCTGATAATTCCACAGGCGATCGCAATCCATTTTCTGTATCAACCGCGATTATTGGTGTCGGAAAATAAATCTCTTTAGGATAAGCCATCGCCGGAATTAGGTTAGGCAAATCCGCCACTACTGTATAAGTTTGTACTATCTCTTGGGTTTTACCTCTAATCAGAGGTTGGTTCAGGAAAATTTGGTAAGACCAAGGCGATCGCTTCATGGTCATAACATCTTCATTACGAGAAACTTCCCATCCCTTACCTGTATAACGGTCAAATCCTAGCACTCGCCAAAAACCCTCAGCTTGCGATCGCACCCGCATCACAACTTTAGGTTTCATCTCGCCCCGCAGGTTTTGGTTAATCTGACTATTAAAACCGTAATAAAAGTTATTATCTAATTTCCCTGGTTGACCAGTTTGGTTTTGTCCCGTACCACCGCTACCACTACCTTGATTATTACCTTTACCTTGGCGGGCATAACCAGGATTGATGATACTACGACCTGTAAAATTGCCTTTTAACTCGATAGGAGAACTTACAGGAAAATTCCGTAATTGATAGCCAGGGAATCTGGGTAAAAGTGCAAAAATTGCCAGCCCCAGACCGACAATTAGCAAAAAATTCAGAATTAAAAATTTAAAATTAAGAGTTGAGGAATTCTGATTGAGTTTTTCCTTTTGAGTTTTTAATGGCTGCAAACCCAAGCGTGAGCGATAATCTAATACTAAAGTTGGCAGAGCGATCGCTAAAAATAACAGCAACACAGGTGCAAATGCTAAAGTCTGACTTAGCGTTGCCGCTACACCCAATAAAATCAGTCCTATGACAATCGAATAGCCCAAATTTTTGCGGCGGGGTGTATCAAAGCTGTGCAACACCTGGAGTTGAATTAATAACTCCGCCAAACCCAACCGCGTATCATTCAACTCTCCCACTAACCGCCCAAAGAAAGCACCCAGTGCTACTAACATTCCGATAGCGATGCAAAACTTAACTGCAACATTGGCATCATGGCGACGATAGTAACTCCAAATTCCACCCAATCCACTCAGGGGTAACGCCCAAAAACTGAATGAAGTCTCGGCGGCGATATCCGTCGCCACAATTCCCAAAATAACCAACGCTAGCACCAGCACCCGCAAGGAAATTGAATCTTCTACTTCTATTAAAGGCGACCCCTGCATATTTTGCCGCCAGAAATTACCTACAGGGAGACGCCAAAACCGATTCATCCTGGATAAGTTAAACATTTGAGTTTAAGCGAAGCAATGATGTAGATGCAACGAACACAATCGGGGGGATGTAATTAACTACCCTACTACTGTGTCAAAGAAATAATCGATAGCGGAAGATGCGGCCAGAGACGTAAAGACACGGAGAAATTATCAAATACTTTCTCCGTGTCCCCGTATCTTTGTAATAACTGCTTCTCGTAGACACCCTAATGACCACTTGTTGAAAAATAGGATAAGCTTCAAAACCAGGAAAATCCTCTTAATATATATCGGCGTTGATCGACGTAGTGTCCTAGCGCTGGCAATTTAAACTAAATCGTGGGACTAATCACGAACAACAATGGCTGTTGGTCTATTTCTGTAAACTCAACTTCCAGGGTATAAGTTGGGTTAAGTTGTTCGCAGCCTAACTCTACACTTAAATATCCCGAAGTCGAAGATGTTGCCATTGCTAAGGTGCCAGTTCCGCGAAGTGTCAAAGTTCCTTTAATGGGTAACTCAGCCTGAACAAGTAACCTCGTAATACCTACAGACTGATACTCTACTCTAATGTTCAAATTACCGACACTGGTTAGCCATTGTCTTTCTACCACTGGACTGGTTGCTGAAAGTGGTAGAGTCAGATTTTCCAGCAGTTGTTTAGCTGCTAGCAACGACAAAGCCATCTGTTGACGTGGTTGTAAATCTGAGTAATCGCTCTGAATATTGGGTATTGTTTCCAGAGTATTTACAGACCGATAGGTGCTTCTTAGCACCAATCCAGCTATATCGTTTAATGCTTGAGATTCGTTGGGAAAAAAGTTCTCCACCACTTGAACTAATTTTGCCCCCAGAGGCACCGAAGATGTCACCAACGCCTGACATTGTTCCAGCAATTGCCGGAAAACTTTTTCTGGCAAGGGACGTGGCAGATTTAGCTTCGACTGTTGTACCATCCACCCCCAGGTAGGAACGAGCGTCATTGACGGCTCATCAACAAAATCGGGATAGTCGATTAATTGTGTTTCCCAGGGAAACAAAGGTGGGTGGTCTTGGACTTGGATTTGTAACCGACGCTTAAGGACGGCTTGGAAACGATCTTGCACAGTAGGAATTTCTCCCAATTGAAAGGCCTGGGGCGTTCCTCCCAATTTTGGCTCACTGCTTTTTGAAGCAGTGGCTTCCTTGAGGAGGTTTTCTACCCCGTCATTTTCCTCACATACCGATTGCTCGTTATTTTTGACATTATCTGTCAATAACCAATCGAGACACTGGTGTTGTAAGGATTCTGAGTCACTATTCATGAGTAGATGCACCTGATCCGGACACTAATGAGTTACGAATTTCCCAAGCTTGCTCAAGAATCTTAAACCACCGTTTTTGAAGTTGTGCCATTGACAGCCCTAAAGTTTTTGCTATTTTTTCATCGGCTTGTCCTTGTTGCTTCAACTCTAGTAAAGACCGTTGCTTATTGTCCAGCTGTGCTGTGTATACTTGCCATTGCTGGGGAGTTAAGCCCAAATTGGTGTGTAAAGAAGCTTCCAGCCACTCGTGAACTAATTCCCAACGGTGTAACAAGGCAAACCGAATCAAATGATACTTAAAGCGCTGCTGCAAGTAATCTCTCTGACGAGGGGTTAAACCTAAAATCGACTCAATTTCCTGTGCTGATAGATCCTGGAGGCGGAGGGAAAAGTAATCAGCGCAGTCAGATTGTTGCCGTTGTTCGAGATAATTCATTAATTCCGTAACCACAACGGAGCGCAAGGTATCTTCTTCGGGTTCAGGTTCGGCTTGCGTTGCCATTGTGGAGCGCAATTGCTGCACTGCTGGCTCTTCCCAAGAACCATCGGCTTCACTATTGCTGCCTTCTGCGGCTTGTTCTATATCTACACTGGTTTCTGGGGGCTGCTGTTGGGAAAAAGTTTGCGCCCGCAGGATAATTAGCTGCTGCTGACGGCCTGGTAAGGGAATGCGTCGCTTGCCGTAGCGCTCGGTAAATGCCATGTACTCGGACAATTCTAGAAGCGTCTGAGGGCGATAAGTGGGACCAAGTTGATTTTCTCGCCGGAAAGCGTTTAATGCCTCCAGATAAAAACTCTGTAAGAAATCTTCAATTATAGTCAGCCGCCCTTGATAACTCAATTGCTTCTGAGGAGGATTAATGTATCGATAAATAATTGCACTCAGAGTGCTGTGTAATTCTACCCTGCCCCGATTTGAACCCAACTGATAATACCTGAGACACTGTTGTAGCCGATGCCGAGCTAGGGTCATCGCCGAGCTTTCTACAGAGCCAGAAGCTTGGATACGTTTGCTTTCATGGCAAATTCGATATACTTCGGTGGTAATACGTGTTGCTACATCGTGGCAATTCTGTTCCGAAGCTTTGGTTGACTGCTGAAACTCCCTGGACAGGAGTTGAAAGATCACCTCCACGCCTTTAGAATTTTCTCCCAGAATAGTTACAGATGGAATAGTTGCGGTTGCGGCTGAATTCATAGTCTCGGTTTTCAAAAGACCCTAACTTACTTAAATACAACCTGTATGACTGTGGGTATTGGTTTTTTCCGTTTTATGTATAAGCTAAACGCAGACCAATCCTACATTTAGGATGTGGCTGATTTTATTATTCCCAACTTTGATGGGATTGTTCACACTTTGATAGATGTTATTGCCATTACCCAGGAGCCGTATACAAGTCATTATGGATTTAGAAGCACAAATTCAATTGCTGATTGACAATGCGCCCCGCGATGGGATGACACCACATCTTGTTGCAGCAATTGCTCCTGCCCTTAGAGCGATCGCTCAAAAATTACGTTACTCCCAGTACTATATTCTCCAAAATTCAGAGGCAAGCTGGGTTTTAACTACATTGAGCAATCGTGCTAATCCAGGATTGGAAAAGCGTGTGATTTACGCTTTTCCTACCATACAGGATGTCTCTCTAATTTCCCCTGCTGGGCTTGACCCTCAAATGCTAGCTAAAATTATTCCTGTCACCCATATTTTGTTCCAATTGGTGGCATTGGAACCCGTAGATAGTATCGTTTTTTTGGAAACGCCGGGTAAGACCACTCATACCGTTGAAATTCGGCGAGCTGACCTAGAAAAACTCATGCAACAACAGTTGCAACAACAGCGATCGCCTAAACAGATACCCCCTGATATTGCATAGAAAAATTTTGGATGTTGGATTGCTTCTATACAATCCAACATCCAAAATTTTAAATCTCAAATTCGTTTGAAAAAGTTTATGATGAAGAAAAATTAATGCCAGTTACTACCCTTTTAGTCTTTTAAACAACCAGGCGATCGGCTTAACTTTCCCTTTAATCTAAAATTGGTTAGCAAACAGTTATCAGTGAACATTTTTTAAATTTGAGTTTACCGTTGAGCCAGATTCCCCCACCTAAAAACAGGTGAAAGGTTTAACTTAGGGTCTAAATTATCATTTTGTACCTGTTAACTGATAACTGATTTAATAGAGACGACTAAGTGTGTACTCAGCTATGTTAATCAATGCCTGGTGGGATTCTGAAGGTGGGAGAACTGCAAGATGTTCAATTGCTAACTTAGCATGATGAGCAGCTAACTCTCGCGCCTGTTGTATACCTTGACTATCTTGAATTAGTTCCAGTGCTTGCTCTAAATCCCCTTCTTGAGCAAACTCTCTTTCAATCAGCACTTCCAAGGATGGTTTTTCTGCTAAAGCAAATAAAACGGGTGCAGTCAGATTACCACTTTTGAGATCCGACCCCACTGGTTTACCCAAGGTATCTGTTGTACTGGTGAAATCTAGAATGTCGTCAACAATTTGAAATGCTATCCCAAAATGACGACCGTAGCTATATATATGCTCAACAGTTTCTCCGGAGACTTCACTCAGTAACCCAGCAGCTTTAGAACTGTTGGCGATTAACGAAGCTGTTTTGTAATAACTCTTCTGGAGATAAGTTTCAATAGAGATCCCAGTATCAAAACGATTCAGTCCTTGCTGGATTTCCCCAGTAGCCAGATCCATAATGACTTCTGAGAGGAGTTTCACCACTTCCAAATTGTCTAAGTTTGCTAAATACCAGGACGATTGAGCAAAAAGAAAATCTCCTGCTAATATGGCAATGCGATTACCGAACAAACTATGAACGGTAGGAACGCCTCGCCGCACGTCTGATTCATCTACCACATCGTCATGTACCAAGCTTGCTGTGTGAATCATTTCTGTAATCTCAGCTAGGCGGCGGTGACGCGGCGTAATGTCTTGATCTAACATTGTTGCCCGCGATATTAGCAGGACGATTGCTGGTCTGATACGCTTTCCCCCAGCTCCGAATAAATGTTCGGCTGCTGCAAACAGAATGGGGTGACGATTTCCAACTAGCTGTTTTAGGTTATCTGCTAGTAGTCGCAGGTCTGCTTCCACAGGGGTAAACATGGAGGTGGCTGGGGTCATGGATGGGCGGACTCTGACTTAGGTTACGAAAGTTTACATATCCTCTACTCATTTTAAGATAACCCTGTGCCAGCGCAAAGTTTTCATAAAGTAATCCCATATTCATGAGTCTATCGGGGATTGCTTTGGTTAGTAATACATTTGTCAATAAGCAATTATGCTTAATTTGTGGAAATTTAGGTTTTAAACTAACTTAGAACCGGAATTATCAGTATATGGGAATAAATATCAGCTTAAATTGTGTTAAGTAGTTTCCCAGTAGATGTTTCCTACCACAGATAAAAAGACAATTTAAGCAATATTACTTATTGACAAAATTGATGTAATTTAAAATGGTCACTAATAGGTAAGAAGGAATTTTTCAGGACTGAAGTGTAGCTATTCAAAAAATTTGAAATTTAGCACTCAAGTGGGCTTAAAATTCAGGGTGGTTGTGTTAGGCTAAAATATAGGAATTTTAAATTTTTCAGATATTCACACTCCAAAAGGAAGTCACGTACTAGTTGATTTTACTGGCTTGGTGAGGTGAGTCTAAAATAATTAGTCGTAGCCTAGATTAAAGGAATAATTCCTTTGATTTTTCCTGCGAATCCGCGAAACTCCTGGTTTGGAGCTATGCGATATCCCTTAGGGAAGCCGCTACACGTCTTCAGCGCAGGTTGAGCGCAAGCATTGCTCATTTAGCAGCAGTGTGAGCAAAAAGAACGCAGATCAAGTAGATCGCAAAGAATCGTAGTTTTAGATTGCTAAAGGGCAATCTAACTGCTGTGGGATCTATGGTCTGCGAAAAGTCGCATTAGATAATAAATTCTTTGTCCGTAAAGAATTTTATCCCTACAGCTAATTTTACCATAGGAAACTATAGCCATCAAGAATGCACTTGGTTGGCTGAGGTTCTACTAATTTTGTGGAATTTTATATTCGTTTAGAAAGGTGCTGGTAGAACAATGATTTACGGAAGTATACCTATGATGATTTTTATTTTAGCGTCTGGATATTTGTTCACAGTGTACCTGTTATTAGCACTGGCAAAGCGAACGGGTGCAAAGACTGTTCTTACAAGTTTCCCTTCATCTGTCGAAGGAAAACACAAGCAGGAGATATCAGTAAGGACAAAGGTGACTCAAGCAGTTAATAGTCAGTAGTGAGGAGTTATTAATTCAAAACTTTTAACACCTAGTACCGATTACCTAAGCAATCGGAGAGAATTAATTGCACAATGTTCAGTGTGAATGGAGCGTACTCCAACTCTACCAGACGCTCCGCGATATAAAGAAGCAAGTTACGCAAAGCGTCTGATAGAGTTGCACAAATGTTGTAATCGCAAGAACTATAAATATTTTTATCCAACTACTTATGAGATTGCTCTAAAACTTGGGGATTTTGCCCTAAGTCTGAGCAAGCTTGATTTTGTGCAGTTTAACAAAGAATTGGTATAACTTCTCATTTTTTAAATAGTTTTATTGGAGTTGGGAAATAGCGGTATCAGTGAAGCAAACCTCTTCAACCATTGGGGTATATCCTAGCCACTGCACTCCTGACTGGGAAAACTGTTGCGGACAACCGCTGACGGCGAAGCGAGTTGGCAGTGGGAAGTGAGTATTTCTTAAGCCTAGCAAGTCTAGCTCTTGGGCACAAGCTGCGGCAACATGAACAGCCGGGTCAACTAATTGGATTTCGGAGGGGAGGAACGATCGCAATACTGGTGTAAGGTGAGGATAATGGGTACAGCCGTGAACTAAGGTGTCAATTTCCTGCTCTAGTAAAGGCTTTAGGTAGGCTCGTGCAACTTCAGCGGTGTAGGGGTCGTGAATGCGGTTTTGCTCAATCAGTGGCACAAACTCTGGACATCCGACTTGCCAGACTTGGACATCAGGAGCAATTTCGAGTATAGCGTGCTTATAAGCATTACTCTTAGCTGTAGCTGGAGTGGCAATCACACCAATCCGCTTTCCTTGCTGCACCGCTGCTTTTGCACCCGGTAGGATCACTCCCAAAATGGGTATGCTGAATTCATGACGCACTGTTTCTAGGGCTAGAGCAGAACTGGTGTTGCAAGCCATAATCACCATTTTTACCCGCTGCTGTTGTAGCCAGGTAAGAATTTCCCGCGTAAATTGTAAAATTTCTGCTTGTGAACGAATTCCGTAAGGAAGTCGAGCTGTATCCCCAAAGTAAACAATTGATTCATTGGGGAGTTGCCGATATAGTTGTCGCAGTACCGTCAGTCCACCCACACCACTATCAAAGATGCCAATTGGGGCCCGTTGGGGTTCAAGAGCCGAAAAATCGTCAAGATTCCCTTCAAAGATGGAAGATGAATACACAGGCAGATGTTGATTTAGGTTTTTGGATTTCAAATACAGAATTTAGCAGACAATCTCCAAATTGACTACTAAATTCTGCACGTAAAAGAAGTTTAAATACCACCTCTTTAATTAGTAATTTGTACTATATTACCTCTGCTGTAAGTATTTGAGGATGCCACGAGCGATCGCTTCTGCCATCCGATTTTGATACTCTGGCGTTCCCAATCTAGGATTATCCTCGTAACCAGTCATATAGCCTGTTTCCACTAAAATCGAGGGCATAGAGCTTTTCCTGAGAACGTAGAATCTGGCTTTGCGAGTTCCTCGGTTTTTGATAGTACCGATGTTCTGGAGGATGGTATTGCGAACTACTTCAGCCAGAGTATAACCGCTGTCGTAATAATATACTTCTAACCCATTCACATCAGGGCGATTATCAACGGAATTAGCGTGAATGCTGACAAACGCAGTCGCATTAACTCGCTCGGCAATTTCTACCCGTCCCTGAAGTTCTACAAAAAAGTCAGCATCCCGCGTTAATACCGCTTGCACACCATTTTGCTCTAAAATTGCTGCTACCCTTTTACCAATAGGCAGGATTACATCCTTTTCTAAAAGTCCGCCCAGACCTGGGGCACCTGAATCTTTTCCACCATGTCCTGGGTCAATAACTACTAGCAATTTCCCTCTGGGAACCGAGGCGTGTGGCCGTGGCTGCGAAATTGTCCGGGGAATATCTGTAGGGTTTGGGAATTGACCTTGGTTTGGCGATGGCAGAGGAGGTAAAGCAATGGGCGCTGTGACGCTACCAGAGCGTTGTAATTCTAGAGCCAAAAGCTCGTCGCCAACCTGGTTGAGTTCCCCAATTTGCACTCCGGCTGCTGGTTGAACCAAGACGATGACAGTATTCGATTCTTGTGGTTGCAGGCGGACTCGCAGGATAGGGCTGTTAGGATTAAAAGTCGGGCCTGTGACTTTGGGAGCTAACCGAGCATTGTTGATAGTTATGCGGAACAGACCAGAGCTTCTATCCCAGCCTCCTGTAGCAGATAAAGTTTGGTCGCCTCTAATCAGCAATTGTGTGCCATTATTAGCCAGTTGCACAGACTCAATAGTAGCAGGTGAGGTATTAGTAGATGGTATAGGGCGTGGATTGTTACCTCCAGGCAACTGGGCAACGCCACGACTGGGCAGAACGACAAAACCACCAAGACTACTAGTGGTTGCTCGCCAATTGGGACTATTTTCCTCTACCTGTAAAGTCAGGCGAACAACAGATGGGCTTGTTTGCAGTTGGCTGAACTGAATCCGGCTGACACCATAGCGATTAATCGACAAATCCCGCTGCTTTAGAATTGGTGATAAAGTTGCGCCAGCAATATCGATGTTAATTGCCCTCTGATTGTTGCTACGATTAACCTGAATCTGAGGATTACCACCATTGGTACGGATGAAAAAACCATCGCCTGTGACTTGTAAGTCCTCAATTTGAGTAACCCTGGCGACAAGCATTCCGTTTTTAGGTGGATTGACAGGACCTGTTGTCACCACGTTGTAAATATCTCTTTGGGAGAAGACTGGTGGAGATGTTCTCGGTGAAGTTTCTGTTGCTATAGCTTGTTCTTGTTGCCCCACAGTATTTCTTAAGGGTACATTTTCGGCTTCTGGCGTAGGTAATTGCACTGTCCAGCGATCACCAGTTCTACCAACAAATTGTACTCGTTTGGGGTCTAAAGTATAACCAGGAGTAACTTCAACGACTATGCGTGTTGTTTGTTCGTCAAACTGCCCAACACGGATAGAACGAATTGCACCACCCACGTGTTGGGTTAGCTGCGGACGCCCAAATGTGGTTCCTGGCAAATCAATTACCAAACGAGTCGGGTTAAAAATTAATTGTGCTTGGGGTTGAACATCCCCTAAAGTATTAATTTCCAGCCTGTTTTGATTGGCATCAAAACGCCAAGATTCAAGTTTCGCGGCCATTGCTGGCGACGATAGCATGAAGATAGTTCCAATAGTACTGGATAGTAACCAGTGTAATTTCACAGTCCTTTCTCCTGATTCACATTCATGGGAGCCGTCAACATCTCAACATATTGGCAAATCCTCACACCATCACCGCGCCCACTTGAGTTTTGCGCTGTTATTAAGACACAGCTAATGGGGTAAAATATAGCACGCTCTTGTGAATTTGCCATGCCATTAGCTCAGATAAATTTGACTGTCAATTTTAGATTTTAGATTCCCAATTTTAGATTTTTTGATTTTTGGTTCATGCCAGACTAACGTCTTGCTACACTAACACCCCTTGTGATCTGAAATAATTCCATTATCTAAAATTTAAAATTCTCAAGCCCCATCCGTTTATCAGTGGGATCAATCCCTTCTCCCAAGGGGAGACGCTGCGCGAACGGCTTGGTACAGTCGCTCATGGGGAGCCACTGCGGTGGACGGGTTAGGAGGCATAAAGGAGGCAGTGCGCCCTTGCGCGTCTCCTGTCTTGAGAAGCAACTGCCGTCAAGTAGCGTGGAAACCCTTATCGCCCCTGGCGTCTCCCCTTCTCATATTGCCAGAGGCTAACGCTAAGGGAGAAGACCGCGCTGCTTCACCAAATTCCATTATCCAAAATCCTAAATTGGGTGGCTTGCAAAGCATCAGATGACAATAATAAAGAAGCTACTTCTGTCCCACCGCAAGAATACTTAAATTGTTTTACTACTAAATTGGATAAAAATGGTAAAGATTAGATGTATTTACTCAATAATTTCGACTAAATTACTTATCTTCTCTTTAGATACTGAAGAACACCACGAGCGATCGCTTCTGCCATTTTATTTTGGTAAGCTGAGGTTCTCAGCCTAGCCATATCCTCTCGACCAGTCATATAACCCGTTTCCACGAGAATGGAGGGCATAGAACTTTTTCTGAGAACATAAAATCTGGCTCGCCGCACTCCCCTGTCTTTGATAGTCCCAATACTTTGGAGAATGCTACTGCGGACAATGCGAGCTAGACCCAGACCGCTGTCGTAATAATAGACTTCTAAGCCATTAACATCGGGACGACTCGCACCTGCTGAATTAGCGTGGATGCTAACAAACACATCAGCATTAGCTCGCTCTGCTAATAGCACCCGTCCCGGAAGGGTAACAAAATAGTCAGAATCCCTGGTCATAATTACTTGTACACCATTTTGCTGCAAAATCTCTGCCAGCCTTCTACCGATAGGCAAGATAACATCCTTTTCGCGTGCCCCCCCAATCCCAAGCGCTCCAGAGTCTTTGCCACCATGTCCGGGGTCAATAATGACTACCACTCGCCCATTGGTAACTCGGCGCTGTGGTTGTGATCGGAACTGGGGATTTGGATTGTTTGGGTCTGGGAATGGTCCCCGGTTTGGCGGTGGTAGCCCAGGTAAGGCAAAGGGGGGTCTTCCGGGGAGTGCGACAACCCGACGAGAACTTTGTATTGGTACCAAAAGCTGGTCGCCAATTTGCCTGGGTTGCCCAAGTTGCACTCCGGCTGCTGGTTGAACTAAAACAACAACTGTGTTGGGTGCTTGCGGTTGCAGCCTGACTCGGAGAATGGGGCTATTGGCAGCAAAAGTAGGGCCTGTAACTCTGGCAGCTAACTTGGCATTAGTAATTGTGACGCGGAACACACCTGATGATCTATCCCAGATTCCCCTAGCAGATAAAGTTTGGTCGGCTTTAATTAGCAGTTGTGTACCATTATTAGCCAGTTGTACAGACTCAATTGTTGCTGGTGAGTTGTTAGCAGATAGTCTGCTGGGAAAAGAAACGCGTTCTGACTGATTGTCCGAATTATTATTTCCAGGCAATTTGACAACACGACTAGGTAGAACCACCAAACCACCGCTGTTACTATTAGTTGCTTGCCAGTCTGGGCTATTTTTATCTACCCGCAAAGTCAAACGGACACCAGGAGGTCGAGTTTGTAATCGGGTGAATTCGACGCGGCTAACACCATATTTATTAACGGGTATATTATTCTGTTGCGTCAGACGTGGTGATAAGGATGCGTCAGAGATATCCATGAAGATGGTAGCGCGATCGCGGCTGCGAATTATCCGAATCGGAGGATTACCACCACTGGTACGAATGAACAACCCATCGCCTGTTACTTGTAAGTGCTCAAGTTGAGTCGCTCCTTGTGTAGTAGTGGCAACCCTTGAAATACCAGGTTGAGGCTCAGAGTCTGGGGTAACAACACTGTAAGCACTTCTAGGAGATGAGGCAATTTTATCGACTTCTGGTTTAGGTAATTGCACTGTCCAGCGATCGCCAGTTGTGCCCACAAATTGTACTCGCTTAGGGTCTAAAGTATAACCAGGAGTCAGTTCGACAACTATCCGCGTCGTTTCTGCATCAAACTGCCCAACACGGATCGAGCGAATTCCACTGCCCACCTGTTGGGTTAGCTGCGGACGACCAAATGTAGTTCCTGGCAAATCAATTACCAGCCGAGTCGGGTTAAAAATTAGTTGTGCTTGGGGTTGAACTGCTCCCACAGTATTAATTTCCAGCCTGTTTTGATTAGCATCAAAGCGCCAAGATTCAAGTCTCGCAGCCATTGCCGGCGACGATAGCATGAAGATAGTTCCAATAGTACTGGGTAGTAACCAGTGTAATTTCACAGTCCTTTCTCCTAATTCACGTTCATGGGAGCCGTCAATATCTCAACTCATTGGTAAATCATCACATCGTCACCACCTAAACTTGACCTCTGATGCCTTTTTTGATTTTTTAAGCTGGTATAAAGACGCGCTTAAATCAGTTATCAAGTTTCATATTGGGTTTAAATCTCCATGTAAAATCTTCCACCTTTAGAGGTGGGGGACTCTGACTCCCAAGCAAGCTAAAAAACTAAAAACTGATAACTGTTCACTGATAACTGTTTTTTGTTTGTTGCCATCAATGCACTAAGTAAATAATTCCCATTACTGTGAGATGATCTAGCAAGATTTATGGATGTTACTCCCAATTACCTGGAAAATATTCAGATAAAGGCTTACAAACCAAGGGAGACTGGAAATAAATAACATTCCGAATGCTGGTATAAATTAGAAACAAACGATTATTCTACAATCCCACGGGACGGAAATTTGGGGAGAGAAGTTTCCACTGCACAATCGTAAAATCTTCAAAGCCCGGTGATAGTACTGAATTCAGAGTCCTGAGTTCCGAGCAAAATCACTCAGAACTCAGCAAGAATTTACCCAAGACTTTAATTAGCGATCGCCTGATTCTGGAGTTACTTCCAAATTGCCACTATCATTTGATGCTGGCATCCTTGATGCAGGTGGTTCAATTACCAACGAAGTTCCAGAGGAACCGTCTAAAATCAGTTGCTCTGAGCCTGCATCCACAGTTTTTGGATCTGGAAATACAAATCGTAACAAAGGAGGAGCTAAAAAGGTTGTCAAGATAACCATCATGATAATTGCTGCTCCTAATGGTTTCGAGAGAGCGCCACTGGCTGCGCCGACACCAGCAAACACTAAACCGACTTCCCCTCTGGGAATCATCCCCACACCGATCGCTAAACGGTTGATTTCCGGTTGACCAAACACGCTTAAGCCTGTGATTACTTTACCGAGAATGGCTACTGTGATCAGGAAAGTTGCCATAATTAGACCTTCCCGATTGTCGGGAATTGCTGGGTTTAAAACTCCCAAATCGGTTTTTGCCCCAACAGTCACAAAGAAAATTGGCACTAACATATCGGCAATGGGTATGACTTGCGTTTGCAGTTCTTTGCGCTTATCTGTCTCCTCCAGGACTAAACCAGCTGCAAAAGCTCCCAGAATTGCTTCTAACTGGATGACGGCAGCAAGGTATGCCATCGCAAAGGCGAAGATGAATGCTGGGATTACCAGTCCACCGCGTGTTTTGAGTTTATCAGCGATCGCCACAAAGGACTTATTGAAAACATTGCCCAGTAATATTGCTCCCAAAATAAAACCAGTGGCGCTGATAATCAAATAAATGACTTTGCTCACATCTACCACGCCATCTTTAGCTAGGCTGGCAACTACCGCTAAAACGATGATTCCCAGTACATCGTCAATTACAGCAGCACCCAAAATAATCTGTCCTTCTTTAGAATTGAGTCGCCCCAATTCTGACAACACCTTGGAAGTCATCCCAATACTAGTGGCAGTTAAAGCCGCCCCGGCAAAAATTGCAGGTACAGCATCGATACCAAATAAAGTCATCAATCCCACAGTACCAGCGGCAAAGGGTACTGCTACCCCCACTACTGCTACGACGGTGGCTTGGATACCAACTGCCATTAAATCTTTTAAGTTCGACTCCAAGCCGATTTCAAACAGCAGGATGATCACACCCAATTCTGCCAAAACAGAAACGACCTCAGACTGCGCTGCAAACACCGCTGGAGTGGCTTCAGGCGTTAAACCAGCAGTGGTTTGAAGGAATGAGATGATCAAAGAGCTAGAACTGTCTGTGCCGCCTTCTGGAAAGACTAAAAGGTGGAGAACAGAGATGCCCACTACCACACCACCTACTAGTTCGCCTAAGACAGGCGGGAAACCCACTTGGTTTGATAACTCTCCACCAACTTTGCTGGCGAGATAAATGACTACTAAGCTTAGTAGCACTGCTGCTACTACCATTGAACTGTCTGCGGCTTGTGTTGCGCTGGCCAGCAGAGGAAAAGAGTAGCTGATTGGATCTAACAAATGCATGGGTTCTGTGAAAATCCTTCTCTTTGATTTTGACGCGTTTCTGAAAAACATCCTATAGAGATGCAAGTGGCAGCTGACATAAATTAATTTGTACCACCTGTCAACTCGATCAAGTATTGCCAGTAGACTTCCCAAACTGGGACTACAGAAAGTCTAGGAAGTCGCAGCAAGTCAAAATCTGTGAATTTACCATCCTGTTTTATTTGGGCTAGGGTAACGGGTTGGTGTACTCTTTGTAATGCCCGCACATCCACAACTGTCCGTTTGCTGTCATTAAGTGCTGGATCGATATAGGGTTGACTAACTATCTCTGCTAAACCTATGACTTGCCGTTCTTTGCCTGTGTGATAAATGAACGCCAAGTCACCAAGAAGCATGGTACGTAGATGTTTGAGCGCTAGGGAATTGTTGACTCCATCCCAAACTGTACTGCCGTCCCGTTCCAAATCGAAGTAGGAATAATTTTCCGGTTCAGTTTTCAGCAGCCAATATGCCACGACAAATCTCCAAAAAGGCTAGTACCGCAAGGCGGAAGTCAAAAATCAAAAGGAGCCAGTGCGTTGGGCGGCTCTGCCGACTTGAAGCAACTGGCGTTCAAAAGTCAAAAGTATTATGGAATAAGCTCTGTAGGGCTTTTAAATGATTGCTCTATTTACGCCGTAGCGTACTAGTGTAATTTTTTTAGTATCCAAAAATGTAACCATTTCAGCTTTTGATTATGGCAGTGTCAAAGTGAGAACATACAAATCGGATCTAGCGATCGCACTTAAGTTGTGAAAAACTTGTGGTGACTGTTGACTTTTAACAGCCACCAGAAGATTGCTATATACGCTTATTAAAAACATCTGTGGATACTTTGAGGAGTGCAAATCTTATGACTAGAGCCGCTTTACCTGGTTCTCAGTTTCTTAATGGGAACTTGTGGAAAATACTGCCTTTAGCTTTGCTCTTATGTACAACTTTTGTATTACCTGCGTTAGCACAAGAAAAGGATAAATTGTGGCGAACCCTTAGCGTGACTGGTCGCGGAGTGGAAACAACTCCTGCAACCTTGGCACAAGTCAGTTTAGGAGTAGAAATTCAGGGGAAAACAGCACAGGAGGTACAGCAAGAAGCCGCCCGGAGGTCATCGGCTGTAGTTGCGTTCCTTAAGAGCCAAAATGTCGAAAAATTACAAACTACTGGTATTCAACTTAACCCAGTTTATAGCTACACTAATAATGTGCAGCGGATTACAGGCTATGCTGCCACTAACACCGTGAGTTTTCGCATTCCCACTGAGAAAGCTGGTACATTATTGGATGATGCAGTGAAAGCGGGTGCGACACAAATTAACGGCATTAGTTTTGTTGCGAATGATCAAGCGATCGCATCTGCTCAAAAACAAGCATTAAAAGAAGCTACCCAAGACGCCCAGCAGCAAGCTGATGCTGTTTTCAGTGCCTTAGGTTTCAAACCCAAAGAAGTGGTGAGCGTTCAAGTTAATAATGCCAGTCCACCTCCACCACCCATGTTTTTACGGGCTGAGGCTGCCAAGGTAGCTGATGCTTCCACCCCTGTCGTTGGTGGTGAGCAGCAAGTAGAAGCATCAGTAACGCTGCAAATTAGTTATTAGTTATTAGTCATTAGTCCTCTCTGACAAAGTCTGATCGCCGGAAGCCGGCGCTCAGACTTTGCGCTTTGTCATTTGTGAGGACAAAGGACATTGCCCAATGCCCAATTAAAAATGTTCTGAAGACATATTTTCTGTACCGCCTTCTCCATCTCGCTTAGAGCCTAATAAATCCAGTTGGTCTACTTGGATAACTGGTGATGATCGGTTTGCTCCTGTTTGGCGATCGCTCCATGTGTCAAACTTCAAGGAACCTTTGACGGCAATTTGTTTGCCTTTACGTACATAATTACCTGCTACCTCCGCCGTTTTTCCCCATAGTTCTAAATTAAACCAGTCGGTATGTTCGCCTTCTTTAGTGCGGCGATTAACTGCTAGTGTCAATCTACACTTAACACTACCAGACTCAAAATACTTAATCTCTGGGTCGCCGCCTACGCGACCAATGAGGGTGACAACATTTATACTCATGTGTGTTACCTTTTAGTACATACGTACTTAGTAATTCCGACTTTCATCATAGCGAATTGTGAAACTCTTGAAAATAATGTGTTAAACAGTTAACAATATAGTTGAATTGAAAAATTATACATATTACTTGGAGAAACACATAAAAGTATACGAATATACTAAGTTAACCAAAAAATATCAAAAAATAGAGGACTCAGACATAGTAAATATTCCTGGGAATCAGATAAAAATATAGTCTAGTTTACTCAACTCAGGATATAAACGTAATCTAATTCAGCACGATTAATTCTTATCGTTGTAGTCAAAAAGTATCGCACATAGGGGGCTTAGAGACGCGTGAGTATTTTTAGGAACTTTCGCACATCATGGGATATGGGTATCGACCTCGGTACTGCTAACACTCTCGTTTATGTATCTGGTAAAGGTATTGTACTGCAAGAGCCTTCTGTAGTTGCGATCGATGTCAACCAAAAGGTAGCGCTGGCAGTAGGAGAAGAAGCTAAAAAAATGCTCGGTCGCACACCTGGAAATGTGATTGCCCTCCGCCCTTTGCGAGATGGTGTAATCGCTGATTTCGATATAGCCGAGCTAATGCTGAAAAGCTTTATTCAGCGTGTAAATGAAGGTAGGTCTTTGATTTTACCCCGGATTGTCATTGGTATTCCCAGTGGCGTCACAGGAGTAGAAAGGCGAGCTGTGATGGATGCAGCTCATCAAGCAGGAGCAAGAAAAGTATATTTAATCGATGAACCTGTAGCTGCGGCCATTGGTGCAGGACTACCTGTTGCCGAACCCACTGGTAACATGATCATCGATATTGGTGGTGGTACAACAGAAGTTGCAGTGCTGAGTCTTCAGGGTACGGTGATTAGCGAATCAGTACGCATTGCTGGAGATGAACTGACTGAAGCGATCATTCAGTATATTAAGAAAGTTCATAACTTAGTCATTGGTGAACGGACTGCCGAGGATATCAAGATTCGGATTGGTTCTGCCTATCCTACTAATGATGATAATGACGCGATTATGGAAGTCCGAGGCTTACACCTGCTTTCTGGTCTACCGCGAACTGTAACGATCAAAGGCCCAGAAATCCGTGAAAGCATGTTGGAACCGCTATCAGTAATTATAGAAGCTGTGAAGCGGACACTGGAACGTACACCTCCAGAACTAGCAGCAGACATTATTGACAGAGGTATTATGTTAGCTGGCGGCGGTGCTTTGCTCAAAGGCATAGATACCCTCATTAGCCATGAAACAGGGATTGTAACTCACATTGCCGCCGATCCTCTCTGCTGTGTTGTGCTGGGAACAGGTCGTGTGTTAGAAAACTTCAAACAGTTGGAACGAGTTGTCACAGAAAGCTCTCGCAATATGTAGCAAAAAAATATCAGACTTGAGTTCTATTTGAGTTCTATTTGGGTTCTATATAAATAGAATCCAAGTAGAACTTAATTTATATAAGTATGTAAAGGTATATATGGTGACAATACGACGTTGGTGGGATCGTAAAGGGTTACAAATCGGGTTGTTAACTCTAGTAGTTGGTAGTGCTTGCATATTGCGACAGACTCAAGGTGAATTGGTGCTTGAGACATACCAAGCAATTACCCGTCCGTTAGAGATGTTGCAGTCAGGGCCAACTCCAGAAGAACGTCTTAGAGATGCCCGGATATTGGAATTGCAAACCCGTATAGTAGATTTAGAAAGTCAAAAGACAAAGCTACAAGATTTATTAGGCTATGTAGAAAAAGAGCCACTGGCATCACGGCCAATTCCAGCACGGGTAGTAGGACGTAGTGCTGACCAATGGTGGCAACAAGTATTTCTAAATCGTGGTGCGAATGCAGGGATTCAGGAAGGCTTCATAGTCAAGGCAGATGGCGGATTGGTGGGTCTGGTGGAGAGTGTAACTCCTAATACTAGCCGCGTGTTGTTAATCAGTGACCTCAAGAGTCAAGTGGGTGTATCAGTTAGCCGCACGGCAGCTAAAGGCGTTTTGCGAGGAGATTCTTCAGCAGAAGCTGTGCTGGAGTTTTATGAAAAAGTCCCAAATGTCAAGGTAGGAGATTTAGTTTCCACATCTACTTATAGCCAGAAATTTCCATCTGGCTTGGCAGTAGGACGGATAAAGTCGCTGGATTTAAAGAAACTTCCGGCATCAGTGGCGAAAATTGAGCTTTTTCCGCCAATCCGCTCTCTCGATTGGGTAGCTGTTTATCCAAAGCTAGAAAACCAAGAGCTGGAAACCCAAAAGTCAGTAAATCAAGTGCCGCAAAAGTCTAAGTAAATTGTCCCTTGAAAATCCATAGAAAAATGAAGATTCCTGCATTTGGTGGCAGCAGGCAGAAAAAGCCAAAATCCTCAGAGCGAAAATCGAAATTCCAAATCCAGCCGCTTTCTCGTTGGCATCCCGGTATCCGTCAGTTGTTGGGTTGGATAGTGACGGCTGGATCTGTAGTGTTATGTTTACTATTATTGCCAACTCGCTTGCCAGGGATGGAATTATTAGGAATTGGCCCTAACTGGCTGTTAATTTGGGTGGTAGCTTGGAGTGTGAAGCGCACAGTGTTTTCCGGGGCATTGGCAGGTATAGTTCTGGGGCTACTTCAAGATTCCATGACATCACCTAACCCTACTCATGCCCTCAGTTTAGGTATAGTGGGAATTCTAACTGGTCTGCTCCAGAAACAGCGTTTTATGGAAGAAGATTTTATTTCGATTGCTGTAATTGTCTTTGGTATGGCAGTTTTGGCAGAAACTATCTTTGGATTGCAATTAACTTTAATCGGCGATGAGCGCAAAATAACAGATATTTGGACATATTACCAGCGTGTCGCCCTAGCCTCTGCCATTCTTAGTAGTCTGTGGGCACCTGTGGTCTATTATCCCCTGAATCGTTGGTGGCAGCGGATGAAACTGTTGGAACAATAGTAAAGGAGTACATATAAAGTTCAGTACTTAATATATACATATATGCAAAGATATTTGTCTAAATCTAGACATGTAAGTAAATATTTTGTACTAAGCGTAGTATGATGTGATTTAGATACTTAACATTTTGAAGCCAAATACCTACAGGCAATAGTCCACGGCCCG
Source organism: uncultured Nostoc sp. (assembly GCF_937863485.1). Taxonomy (GTDB): domain Bacteria; phylum Cyanobacteriota; class Cyanobacteriia; order Cyanobacteriales; family Nostocaceae; genus Nostoc. The sequence continues at coordinate 45,476 of NZ_CALMFY010000119.1, forward strand.
GGCATAAAGATCCCTTCTCCTATGCTCTATCAAGTGTTCCCTATTTTCAAGCCAGTAAGACTTATGCCTTGACAAAAAAACTAAATAATGGTGCATGGATTTGGAGCATCCAAGCTCGATTTTTGTAACTCTTTTTCAGCGATGTCTATGGTAAATGGTTGCCTATGCTACTGCTGGAGGATGATTGAAATCAGCCTGAAACTACTATTTTTGTGAATCCACACACTGATGAATTTGTAGAATGCTTAAAATTTAGATAGTCCTCAATACTTGCAAATCAATCAAAAAGAGAATTTTAATCAAAAATTCCTAATCCCCAAGGGTGACATTGATCTGTGTCGAAAGCGTCAACTTTCGGCGAATTTTTCTGCCCTCAAACAGCAGTAATAACTGAGAACTCAAAGTTACTCCAAAAATCAATTTAGGTAGGAAAAAGTAATGGTAAACATCATTGGAACCAAAGCAAATGATACCCTACAAGGCACTAACAGTGACGATACGATTAACGGCAAAGCCGGCAATGATACCATCACAGCTTATGAGGGCAAGGACACCCTGACTGGTGGCGGTGGCAACGATACATTTGTTTTCAATATAGGTGACGGCACTGATACCATCACTGATTTTAGTGGTGTCGGTAAAAAAATAAACCCAACACCAGCAGTCATTGGCGAAATTGATATCATCAAATTTCTTGGTGCTGGGTTGATTCCCCAAAATCTGCTACTTACGCAGAATGGCACAAGTTTGGAAATTAGCTTTGAAGGGCTAGTTCGCACAAAAGTTATCTTGAAAAACTTTAAACTAGAAGACTTGAATAACCTTAAAGCTTCTGGAACAAAACCAGCCATTGGTAATATCCTGTTTAATGGGCAAACTAGTATCACCGATAGTTTTAATGTCTTGGATGCTAACTCTGCTGCTACAAGCATCGGCATTAAGAACACAGTGACCTTCGCCAATGACCTAAATAACAATATTACGGGTTTAGATGACTCAAATGATGTGGTGAATGGTCAGGGGGGTAACGACATCATCAACGGGTTAAGTGGTGACGACTTGCTGCGGGGTGGTACGGGCAACGATACTCTCATTGGTGGTATCGGCAATGATACTCTTGTTGCTGGTACGAGGAATTACAGCCTTGATAGTACTGATGAGGATAACTCGAATGTTAACTATTCATTAGGTGATAACCTACTTGATGGTGGTGATGGCAATGATTTTCTCTCTGCCTCTGGTTACGTTGACTACTATACAAATGATGTTTATTATACTTCAGGCAATAATACCTTCAATGGTGGTGCTGGTAAGGATATTTTGAATGTTGACTCTTCAATAGGCAATAACACCCTTAACGGTGGCGCTGGTGCCGATATTTTGTATGCTCACGGTTCACAAGGCAAGAACTTACTCTCTGGGGGTGAAGGCAATGATCGTCTTGACACCTCTTACCTTACTATTAAATCGGGACACGGCTTTATTGGCTCCTCAGGCAATAATACGCTCAACGGTGGTGCTGGTGACGATACTTTGCTTGCTGAGTCTCCATTGGGCAATAACTTACTCTCTGGGGATGATGGCAATGATTATCTCTCCAGTTCTGGCGTTGATTATTATAGATCATTTTTCTCTTTTAGCTCTTCAGGTAATAACACGCTCAACGGTGGCGCTGGTAACGATACTTTGCGTGCTGAGTATTCAACAGGCAATAACCTCCTCTCTGGTGGCAATGGCAATGACTATCTCTCCATCTCTGGGTATTTGATCGAGTACTTCAACGGTGAAATTTTTGATGCCTCCTCAGGCAATAACACGCTCAACGGTGGCGCAGGTAACGATACCTTGCGTGCTGAGTATTCAACAGGTAATAACCTACTCTCTGGTGGCGATGGCAATGACTCCTTCTATGTAAATGCTAAATCTTCAGATACTGCCCCCTCTAATTTAGTGACTCAAACGGTAGATGGGGGTAAGGGTGACGATTTGTTGAGAGTCGATTACAGCAATGCTACAGGGGGGATCACAACAACATTCAATCCCACTACTAAAATTAGCTCTATTACGGCGGGCATCTCTTGCGTTAGCTACAAGAATATCGAACGATTAAATATCTCAGGTACAGCCTATGATGACAATATTGTGGGGAGCAATGCCAACGATACGCTCTCTGGGGGAGTTAGTGGCAAAGATACGATAAATGGAGGTAAGGGTGACGATTTATTGTCCGTCGATTACACTAATGCTACAGGGGGGATTATAACAACATTCAATCCCACTACTAACATTGGCTCAATTACGGCGGGCACGAATCTGGTTAGCTACAAGAATATCGAAGGATTAAATATTATAGGTACAGGCTACGCTGATAACATTGTGGGGAGCAATGGTAACGATACGATCAAAGACAGCTATGATGGCAATGATACGATTATTGGCGGTGCAGGTAATGATAGCTTGAGTGCTAGTGGTTCATACGACAATAACACCCTTAACGGTGGCACTGGTAATGATCACTTAGATATTGGAGATTCATCAGGTGATAATTTTTTGGATGGAGGCGATGGCAATGATACTCTTTCCGCTACAGATGCCTCTGGTAAAAATACTCTCGAAGGTGGTAATGGCAATGATATCCTCATAGGTGGCTACGGTAATGATAGTCTCTATGGAGGATCTGGTATTGATACCTTTGTTTTTAATACTTACGATCTACGTTCCAATACTGGTAATAGAGTTTATGACTTCAACGCCACTAATGACGTGATTTGGATATCGTTTGGTAGGGGGTTATCAACCGGTTCACTTTCAGCTAATCAGTTTCAGATCGGAGCATCTGCAACTACTAGCGATCAAAAATTTATTTACAACAACATTACTGGTGCATTGTTCTTTGATGAAGATGGGACTGGTGGGGGGTTCAGTCAGGTACAATTTGCACAATTATCTCCTGGGTTGCCACTAACCAACAACAACTTTGTAATTGTTTAAAACTGAGATCGAAATAAGCGAACGGAGAGTTATAACTTTTTACTTTTCACGTCATCTGGAAAACCTGACTTCCTATTCCTCTGAGGCCACATGCTACCCTGCGGGAACGCTAAGAGCGAATCAGTCGAGAAACCGCAGACGCTCTCTACGAGACGCTGCGCGAACGCAGGCTCGCTACCGCTGCGCTATGCGCGGCATCGTCTCCCCTTCTCCCAAAGGGAGAGGCTAACGCCTGCCGTAGGATGCCCAAAGGGGTGTAGGGAGAAGGGCGCAGTGGCTTTCCTAAAAAGAGAGAGGCTTTGATTTTTCCCCCTTCCCTACTATGGAAGCTTGCTCAAGGGTTAGGTTTGGCGTTGGTTTTTCCACATGAGGTGAAAAGTCAGATCATAACTTTTTCTAAAGGAGACGCAGAGAGTTTTGAATTATAAATAATTAGGCGGACGTGATATAACCTAAATCTTCATGGAATTTGGGCAACCTCTGGCAATATAAATTCAAGCTACATTAAATCAAACAACACCTTATCATGGTAGTTAGTAGTATTGATGTCTGATGTTTTCTTTTTTTGCCTTAAAAAAATATCAGATAAGTCATCTACTGCTTTGCTGACGGCAGAATCTGGAAGCTTGCACTGATTAATCTAATTGGAGAACGCTGATGTCAAAGGAAAGAAAAAGTAATAAAGAAGTTAAAAAACCTAAAAAAGATCCGAAAGACAAAAAGGATAAAAAAGACCCAAATAAATAGGACGATTTAAGTAAATACATTTAACGAAGACCAAGAGTTCATTTCCTAAAATTGACAATACTTCGTCCAGTAGCATTGAGTAGGATAAATTATTGTCAAAAATTTATTCACTCTTGGTCAAATCTTAAAATATGATAATTTAGGTTGGCAGCGCGTGCAATGTCTACGACGCGCTACTTCTGGGCAACTAAATTAGGCAGGAGTAAACTTCAGCGAAACACCATTCATGCAATAGCGCTTACCAGTGGGTGCAGGGCCGTCATCAAAAACATGACCCAAATGACCACCACAGCGACTACAATGTACTTCAGTTCTGGTCATAAACAACGACTTATCTTCAGTAATAGCGATCGCACCTTCAATTGGATTAAAAAAGCTAGGCCAGCCAGTACCACTGTTAAATTTGGTATCAGATGTAAACAGTGGCTGTTCACACGCAGCACAATAATAAGTGCCTTGGTCGTATTCCTTATCCAATGAACTGGTGTGAGGGCGTTCAGTCCCATGTTTACGCAATACATTAAACTGTTCTGGCGTTAAAATCGTGCGCCACTCTTGCTCAGGTTTGGTAACTTCAAATCCACTCTTAGAAGTTGTCATCTCTTTTGACCCCCAATTAATATACCTTGATAACAATGCGGTGCCGACTATTACTGCACTAGCCTGTAAAAAATAGCGTTTGTCCATATATCTATTATTTTCTATTTTCCGGTTAACTGGCCAATCAACTCCAGTACGGAATTCCCTACATTAATAACTATAATGGGTTAAGTAAACAGAAGATATGAGCATCATTCAGTACATTATTGGATGGTTGCAATGGAAAATGGTCAGCGATGAAATTCACGTTCCTCAAGAAGCGGCGTTGCTGATTGAGAAAAATTCTTCCACTCCCGATTCCTGGTGTGGGTTTAATGTAGAGTCTTTGGTGAGCCTGCTTGTACTTCCTTGAGCCTATGGGAAAGAGCTATACTTGGCTTGACAATAGCAGGGACAATTTTCTCACAAGCCATTCTTGCGCCCGATAAATTCCGTGCTGTTGGCCCGACCAGCATTGCAGCCAAGCCACCCATGATAAATAATTCACAACCAGGCCAACGCAGACAAGTATCTAAAACAGGCAAACCTTTAACAATCTTGATGGGATAAGTCTCTAAAATATCTTTTAACAAGGGTTCAAGTCGTGGCATCGAATTTAGTGCCAGTCGATAGCCAAATATAATCGCACTCATGTTGATTACCATCGCTACATTCCACGCGCCAATTTTCACCTAACCATTGGGCTTTTACTACTTGACAGTTTTCATCAATTCTGATTTTACCATGACGCACTTGTTTCCGTAGTTGTGTGGCGAGCGCAGGTGTCATGGAACCGCCATTTCTAGCTTGCTGAATCATCATTACTCGTTGCTCCCAATCTGATTGGGCAAAAAATCCCTTTAGGTACTTTGGCCCTAACCAACCTGGTTCAGCATCGAATAATTTTTCTGATAACTGACGCCGAATCATCAAATGAACCTCTGTACCGCGAGAAATAGCACCCACTGCCAAATGTCCACTCGTCAAGCCACCACCCACAATCAATACTCTCTTACCCATCAACTGCAATTTTCGTAAATCAATAGTTTGTGAGTGGCAAAGTCTATCTTGTGGCTAGGCTGTCTGAATCTGGTTTACCCAATCAGGTATTTGAATTTGAGCGCTACTCATTGTCAACACTACCCGCCGTGCAATGACTTCTTGTCCGTCTTGCAAGCAGAGGCAAAATCGGAAACGCAAATGATCTCTTAAGGGTTCAATACTCTTGACTGCTAATGGAATAACTTGCTCTTGCAACTGCCGAACTCGAATTACATCCTGACAAAAATCCTCAAATAATTGCGTTCCTGGTAAATCATAAGGGGGAAATAACTCATTAGGACGAGATTGAGCAAATTTCCTTAAAGCAAAAGGGTTTGGGTCGGGATGGTGGACGGCAGGGGAGCGTAAATTAGGGATTTCCAAAGCTCTAAATTGGTGTTCCCATTGACTCATCCATCTGCCACTAGGGTCAAATACTAAAAATTTCCCCCTGATTCTTTGCCGTTTTTGCAGCAGATGGGTAGTCAAGGTCAGAGCATGAGGCCCAGCACCAATAATCGCCAGGTCAATTGTTGCGGGAACAGTGGTCGTAAATTCCATTGCTGGAGAAACAATCTAGTTTTGGTGATAATAGTTATCATTCTCTCTTGGTCAGATCAGACCAGCAACGTGATTCTGAAAATAGGGGATTGGGACTGGAAGTGGGACAAGCAGAATAACCAATGCCCAATTTTTTTGATCGCCACCTGAGCGAACACGGCTTAATATACATTGGTTTCATAGGAATACCGTAGTTTTATAAAAAACTTCTTGCTTGCTGAAGTGGAATATGTGATACTTTAAAGCGAGAAACAAAGCACGGTATTTCTATCGAATTACCGTAGTTTAAAAGGACAAGACTCATGCAGCTACTATGGTTCATCCCAACCCACGGCGACGGACGTTACCTTGCAACTGCTACAGGCGGACGGGCAGTAAGCTTTGCTTATCTGCGACAGATTGCCCAAGCGGTGGATGACCTTGGTTATACAGGGGCATTGTTGCCTACTGGCCGCTCTTGCGAAGATGCTTGGATTGTAGCGTCAACGCTGGTATCACTGACACGACAGATGCGTTTTTTGGTGGCGATTCGTCCCGGCTTGGTATCACCTGGAGTGGCAGCGCGGATGGCGGCGACCTTTGATCGCCTCTCTGGTGGACGGTTGCTGATTAATGTCGTCACAGGGGGCGATCCCGTGGAGTTGGCGGGAGATGGCTTGCATTTGGATCACGATCAGCGCTATGAATTAACAGATGAATTTTTGACAGTATGGCGAGCGATCGCCAGTGGTGAACAAGTTAATCTTCAGGGCGACTATCTCAATATTCAGGATGGTAAGCTGCTGTTTCCACCCGTCCAGAAGCCATATCCGCCCTTGTGGTTTGGCGGTTCCTCTGCGATCGCTCAAAAAATCGCTGCCAAGCATGTAGATGTCTATCTAACTTGGGGCGAACCACCGGCGCAAGTAGCCGAGAAGATTGCATCGGCTCGCAGACTTGCTTTATCAGAAGGTCGGACTTTGCGGTTTGGGATTCGCCTACATGTGATTGTGCGCGAAACCGAGAGTGAAGCTTGGGATGCGGCAAATCAATTGATTAAGTATGTAGATGACGAGGCGATCGCTAAAGCCCAAAAAGCTTATGCTCGGATGGATTCAGTTGGACAACAGCGGATGACCCAATTACACCACGGTAATCGTGAGGCATTAGAGATTAGCCCGAACTTGTGGGCAGGAGTCGGTTTGGTACGGGGTGGTGCGGGAACGGCCTTAGTAGGCGATCCCCAAACCGTAGCTGCCAGAATGTTGGAATATGCAGATTTAGGCATTGAGTCCTTTATCCTCTCTGGCTATCCCCACTTAGAGGAAGCTTATCGAGTTGCAGAACTTCTATTTCCCCATTTGCCCTTAGAGAATTTGCCAGCAGTGGAGAAACAACATGTATTAAGTCCATTTGGTGAAATTGTCGCAAATGAAGATTTCCCTAAGCAACAGCCTCAGCAAAGAGCAACGTCCATATCCTAGTAGATAAGAATTAGGAAATTACCAACCATGTTGCACCAACAAATTGACCAAAAGATTTCTGAAACACAAGCGTGGGCATTGCGTCGTCAGTTGGGGATACCTAATAATAAACGCTTGTGGGTGCTAGCTTGCATGGACGAACGTTTACCTGTGGACAAAGCATTAGGAATTGGTGAAGGAGATGCTCATATTTTCCGTAATGCCGGGGGGTTAGTTACGGATGATGCTATTCGGTCAGCGATGTTAACTACACAGTTTTTTGGCACAAGAGAAATCATCGTCATTAACCATACCGAATGTGGCATGATGACAGCATCAGGAGACTTTCTCAGTGAGGTATTGCGAAACCAAGGTATTGACGTGGATCAAGTTACGATCGATCCTGCTTTGCCAGAGTTGAAGCTAGCAAAAGGCGTTTTTTCCAAATGGATTAAAACGTTTACTGATGTGGACAAAATCTGCACACAGCAGGTGGAATTGCTGCGTAATTCTCCTTTAATTCCCCAGGATGTAGTTATTCATGGTTACATCTGGGAAGTAGAGAGTATGACTTTGCGCCGTCCCTACAAACGTCTGAGTGAAAAGGTCAACACAGCAGAAGCTATGAAGACCGAAACCACAAAACACACTGAACCCGTTTTATAAATTGGGAGTTCAATTGAATGACAAATATTTTAGCGATCGCTGGTAGTCCAACTCATCCCTCTAGAACCTATGGTGTTGTCGAATACACTGCCAAGCTTTTACAACAAGAAGGCTTGCATGTAGACATTATTTCAGTTCGGGATTTGCCTGCTGAAGATTTAGTTTTTGGACGATACGACAGCCCTGCTTTGGAACAGCCAAAAGCTTTGCTAGCAAAGGCAGATGGTGTGATTATTGCCACCCCAATCTACAAAGCTGCTTACACAGGAGTGCTCAAAACATTTCTAGATTTGCTGCCACAAAAATCATTGACAGGTAAACCCGTGTTACCAATTGCCCTTGGTGGGACGCTCGCTCACTTATTGGCAATTGAATATGCTCTTAAACCTGTCTTATCTGAATTAGGAGCGCGGCATATCCTAGCTACTGTTTATGCGGTAGACAAACAAATTCAACGACAAGCTGATAACAGTGTCGTATTAGATGAGGAAATTGAGCAAAGACTCAAAGACGTTCTCAAAGAATTTGTTAAAGCTGTAGAATATGATGCCGCAGCGCCTCAAGAATTGGTTCATGCCAATTAACTAATCAAGTTTATACCTCCGTTTACTTGTAGCAGAGGGGTAGTTTTACCCATCTGCTACCTTTCTTTAAAATTACTCTCAGAAATTACACTTTTATAAAGATATTTAAATGAATAGACTACGCCTAAACCTCGCTTCCATTCCTCTCTAGTCTATTCAACTAATACCAATTCAATTAATGATTGCAACACATCCTTGGGTGAAGTGAAGACGCGATGAATCGCGTCTCTACAAATGGTCTATTTGTCGCATTCTTTTTTTAAATTGGTATAACACCGCTATAATTTTTGATTTTTCCCATATATAGCGATTCTCATTTAAATGAGATCCAAAGTAGGACATGGCAATGCCGTGTCTTACCTTGTATCTGTATTTATCTGTGGTTAATTATTTTTTCTATACCTTATGCTGGCGGGAACCCATAGTGGCGGAACGTTCCTCTGGAAGAGTTGGGAGGAATTTATCTAGGCTATTTTTGAGCAAATGATCACAGCAGTTTTTAACACTCCCACGCAGCCTGAAAAAAGTCGCGTTCGCAAAACATAGCATAACGATAGGTTGAATGCACAACAGAATTAGTAGTGGCATAATTGTCAACCAAACTTTCTAATTGTTGTGTTGGTTGTTGAAAGTCTGCACTGCTATAAGTACGAATCCAGTCTGCATATTGATGATTAGGAATGCCGTTATCAGCTAATTGTTCTCCCAAAAAGGCATACAAACGCATACACGGAGACATCGCCGCAGCAGTTAAACCCACATCTCTACCCCAAGCAGTTGCTAACAAAAAGTCAGTATAGCGGCGGGTGGTGGCTCCTGGTTCCACAGAATCCAAATTAATTCCCCACTGGGAAGCATAGCCACTATGCATCCGCAGTTCTTCTAAAGCTTCACTAGCTAGGTTATGAAATGTGGTGAAACCTAACCAGTCTGGTGCTTTAGCTGCGGCGATACTATACGCACGGGCAAAAGCTTCTAAGAAAAAAGCATCTTGCCCTACGTAGTAAGCAAATTTCGCCTGCTCAAGAGTACCATCGCCAATGCCTTGAACGAAAGGATGCTTTAGGCAAGCTTGGGCTAAGTCTTGATTTGCTGCCCATAATTCGTTAGATAAAGTCATTTGTCATTTATTATTTGTCATCTGTTATTATCCCTCTGTTCTGTGAACTCTCCCCCTCAAAAAGGTAAGAACTGAAGCAAGACTGAGCCAAGACTTCCCAAAAAGTCAACAAAACTGGGTTTACCAGCGCTTACCTTCTCATTTACAGGTGTTTGCAGTTCTTTAATAAAAGCCTGGGCTGTTTGCGTTCCAGCGGTATTGTTTTGGGATGTAAACAATTTTTCAGCAACTTGGGCATCTTTGAATGCACCTTGTCTATCCAGTATTTGGTAACAGGCAACACCACGAGCTAAATAAGCACCGGCATATTCTGGTTTAATAGCGATCGCCTGATTAAAGTAACTGATTGCTTGCTGTTGGTTACCTTTTTGTGCTTCTGCTACACCCAAAGCATAAAATTCTTCTGGTGAAGCAATTTGTGATGGTATACCAACTGCGCCTTGGAAGTTAGCGCCATTTAAGTAAGCACCAGTCAATTCTGCATTTGCTAGATAGGTATTTCTTAAATCAGCACCCGCCAAATTTGCCCCACTAAACTTAGTTTGGCTTAGGTTAACACCAAATAAACTCGCGCCACTCAAGTTTGCACCCCGTAAATCAGCACCGCTCAAGTTTGCCCGGCTGAGGTTAGCACCTGTGAGATTAGCACCACTCAAATTGGCTCCAGATAAGTCAGCCATCACTAAACCTGCACTGGTTAAATCACAGTTTTGACATTGTTTGGTTGCCAATAACTGTCTAACGTGTTCAGAATTTGCTGCTTGTACGGTTGTTGTCAAACTAATCGTGGTTAAAAAGGCAGCTATGACTAAAATTTGGTTTTTCATATTCGCGTAATATTTATTACTCAATATTCAACATTAACTGAGACGGATTTATACCTCAGCCTATGATATGAGCAATCTGAACAGTTTGCCCTCTGTAGTTGCCTATATCACTTGTAAATTTGAGTAAACACTCACTGGTTGTGCAAGTTGACTATCTTCTAATTATTTATGCCTAGCTACTTATTTGTTCTTCAAGGGTCAGACCTTGACCTTGCTGTAGTACTTTTTGATAATTAGACATAAAATTTACACTTCTACTTCTTTGGACTTTAAGTCAAATATACACAGATTGCATTTCTTGATTCTACAAAGAAGCCATGTCTAACGACAAGCCGCTATGCGTCTGTGCCTGGTGCTAATGTGATCTCACTCAGGAGTAAAAACAGAGATTTGCTCGTGTATGCCCTGATTTTAAATATATATGAGACTATAGAAACATTAAGACAGTCAGAAAAACGTGAGTCAGCAAGACAAACTCTTAGAAAAAATCCTCTCTGGGACTTCTGATACAGACATCCCTTTCGCACAACTGTGGCAACTCTTATATACACTAGGCTTTGATGAACGGATTCGTGGCGATCATCGGATTTTTGTCAAAGCCGATGTTCAGGAAATATTGAACCTGCAACATAAAAGAGGAAAAGCCAAAAGCTATCAAATCAAACAAGTTCGTGCAGTAATTATCAAGTATAAGCTAGGAAGTAAAAATGATATTTCGTTATGAAATTATTCTCTACTGGAGTGAATTAGATCAAGCCTTTATTGCTGAAGTACCAGAATTATCAGGCTGTACTGCTGACGGCGAGACTTATCAAGAAGCCCTACACAATGTAGAAGTAGTTGTGCAGGAATGGATAGAAATAGCTAAGGATTTAGGGCGTCCAGTTCCTGAACCTAGACCGCGTTTGATGTACATCTAATTGATACACAAGCCAAGGGCAACTGATTTTTTAGCATCATCATAAATGTATGACTCCTATTTGATTTTTGAACAAGACTACGAGAAAATACGTAGGAGTATAAATGATACAATTGGGTTAATCGTCCATCTTGGCATATGCGTAAAACCATTTGAGTGAAGCGGTGTTACCAGCAAATAGAAAGCTACGACAACAATTAAAAGCAGATTTAGATGGACTGACAAAAATTCCAGATTACTCTGAAAGATATTAAAGCCAGACAGTACACCCTTTTTTTAGCCTTGCTCCCTCTACTCTCTTTCTTCACAACTTAGACTTTAGTAATTGCTGGTACATCACTTCCCGAATGAGCATTTCCTTATACAGCATGAGTAAAGACTGCTTGGCTTCTTCACAAGACAACGTCTGCACTTTGTCGCTAAAGCTTCGGATCGTAAATTCTTGCTCTAAAGATAATTTAAATGATTGATTCATTCTTGGCTCCTATGCCTAATTAAGTCGAAAACTATAAGGTTAATGAGAATAGGCTTGTTACATCGGTTGTAGTAAAAAATTATTTGAGATATGAAATGTAAATAAGTTTTCAATCTCTAGTAATCTAGCATTACAGATATTTGTTTAAAATCATGTTTTAGCTAAGGTTTGAGATGTATAAGATGAGTGTATAAGTAGTTTATTTTTCCAAAAATTAGTAAATTTAGAGTAAAGTCTGACATTTTGTATAACTTTTAGTGAACAGCATAGTAATTACATATAAAAGATAAAAATTAATAAATAGTAATAAAACTTTAATATCTGAGATTAAAAGCGGGTTTTTGTCTGATGGTGAAGCGATCGCTTCACGGATCACTCGCCAGGATTCAAGGAGTTAAAAAGCTTTCGCTCATAAGGGGTGGACACAAGAAAATTTGGCTTTTGAAGTCAACTTCAAAAGCCAAATTGGTTGGCTGTTTTTTAGTAGGCATTCGGTTGAGCGTCATATCTTTATAGAAATTTGTTCTGTGTTGCTGTTGAATTGGTGAGAGATTGCTACCAATCCGCCGACAGAATTCTTGGAACTAGAAGAATACGCCCCAATACGCTTGGGTTAAGGAGAATTGTAGGTTGGGTTGAGGAACGAAAACCAACATTTTCAGTGGTTTGTTGGGTTTCACTTCGTTCAACCCAACCTACGCGGTTTATGGTTTTTGACGCTAACCCAAGCGTATTGGAATACGCCCAGCCCCCTGTCCTAGATATTGACACCTTAGTACAACAGGTGCGATGTCTACGAGGGGCTATTCGGCGTCGCAACGCTTTGAAAAAATTCAAAACCAGTGCAGCACCTTGCAGTTATTAGATATTAGCCACCCCGTTAGAATCGATAGCAGTCCTAAATCATTCGTGAAAAGTTAGATCCCCAACAGCTTTTACGAAGTCGGGGATGTGGACAGCGCTAAATCTAATTGAAAAGGTTAGTTACTGGCAACCTTACAAATCACCATAAGATGTGATTTGTATTTGTCAGTATTATATTGAATAAGTTGTAATCCAGAAGATTCTATTTCTTGCAAAAGTTTAGGAATTTCATACTTATGATGTCGCCAAATAGTAATTTCTTCACCTTCAGATATTTCTATTTTCTTATCTATCCCCATCTGACTGAAATTTATAATATAATTATGACGAAATTTCATATTAGCAACTATACTATCTGTTTTTAAATCATATTTTCTCACCAATTCACAATCTTCAGATTTAATCCCAATATTATTTTTAACCCATCCATATATTTCCTCTACATGATACTTGCAGCCACCTCTGACGTTTCCATCCCATTGAGAGTTAGAACCAGTTTCATTAGTGAACACCAGAAAATCATTTTTTCCCATGCTATCTCTAAAGTTTTTGAGTACCTCATCTCTATTTTGATGATTCCCAATAGTAACACCTAAGTGGAAAAATATTTTTGCTGTGTCATCCATTTCAAGGCCAGCTTGATTTTGAAATAAAACTTTAGGTATACTACTATTTTCTATGTCAATCGTCGAACTGATAAATTCAATGAGAGGAAACCATTTTCTAAAATTATTTTTGGATAAATGAAGCAATTCATCGCTAATATCTAAGGCAATATATTTATTAACCTTTCCCAATTTATTAAGTCTTTGAATAAAATTTTTAACTGGATATGAATTTCCTGCACCAACGTCTACAATATTTACTTTTTCGCCACTTTTAATATTGTCATTAAAGTATTTAAAGTTCTTCTTTAAAAGGTCAACTTCTACACTTGATGTCCGATACCATGTAGGAATAATATATTTTAGATAAAAATCATTCCAGATTTTTGCGCCTCTACCTTTATAAGAATACTTTAGAGGTATTTCTCGTCTGATTTCTAATGCATGAATTATCCCTATAACTTCTTCCTCAGAAAAAAGAGAGTAGAACTCAGAACTTGGCTTTGCTGTGCGACTGATAGCAGTTGAGATATCCGATGGAAGTTGGGAATTGCTATGAAAATTTTGAGCCATTATTCTTGTTCTTTGCTTTTCTGAGGTATTTAAATGGATTAAGGCGTATTTTGAAACTACTCGTTTAGACTCTTAACTTTTTAAATCCTTCTTAAAAAGGAGGACTTTAAGAGACTCTGAGCAAGCCTTTTAAAGGGAGGTTAGGGGAATCTAAGACTTTGAAAACACCCCCTAGCCACAATGCTTGCTAAAGAGGTATTTTCCCATGCCACTGTCCCAAAATTCGGAATTTCTACCACAAATAGGAGAGTTGCTCTCTATCCTACATTCCCCACTGTCAACTGGCGGATTGGTTTTTACAATCAAAATAGGAGATAATTTTTCAATGATACAGGGGTAAATACCATTGGTTCAGCAACCAGAACTCCAGGAAACTTCGTCGATACGGTCAATCCAGCGGGTGCTTGAGAGTTTAAGCACTTACCGATGGACTTCGCTAGGAGCATTGGCCAGCCTGTTGCTGTTGACGATCGCAAACGCAGTTACCCCACAACTATTTCGGTGGGGAATTGATCAGGGCATCATCAAACAAAATTTACAAATTGTGCTATACAGCGCCGCCTGGATGGTACTCGCCGCGATCGCTCGTGGTTTATTTAACTTTGGACAAAGCTATTTGGCAGAAGCGATGTCTCAGGGTGTGGCCTATGACCTGCGAAACAAAATTTTTAGCAAAATTCAAAATCTCAGTTTCAGTTATCATGACCAGGCGCAGACTTCCCAACTGCTAACTCGTGTCACCAGCGACATTGAGCAGATCCGCACCTTTGTTGGCACTAGCTTAATTCAGGTCATCGGTTCAGTTGTGACATTGGTGAGTATTTCAGTGATTTTGCTGGTGATGAACTGGCGATTAGCATTGATTACCCTGACAGTAGTGCCCCTATGCGGATGGTTGATGGCGCAATTTATTACCCGGAATGATAAACTTTTTCGGCAAGTACAAGAGCAACTGAGCGACCTCAATGCTGTATTGCAAGAAAACTTACTAGGAATACGGGTAGTGAAAGCCTTTGTGCGGGAGTCAACTGAAAGGTCGCGTTACACGACCCTGAATGATGGTCTAGTCAGGGCAAACATGAAGACCATTAGCGCCATCCGTAATACCTTTCCGTTAATATTTTTACTGAGTAATTTGGTAACACTGGCAGTTTTCGGCTACGGAGGAGCGCAGGTGATTGGGCGCAGATTTTCCATTGGCGAACTGGTGGCGTTTAACTCCTACCTAGCGTTAATTCTCCAACCTATTTTGTTGATTGGATTTGCTGCACCTGCGATCGCTCAATCAGCTGCTTCTGCGGAACGGGTTTATGAAGTTGTAGATGCAGAGATAGAAATTCGTGATCGCCCCGGTGCTGTCCCATTTGACACCACCGCTGGGAGAATCACCTTTGAAAATGTTTCGTTTCGCTATCCAGGAGCGACAACCGAAGCTCTTAAAGAAGTTTCCTTTGAAACGAAGCCTAACGAGTTGATCGCCGTTCTAGGGATGACTGCTTCGGGAAAAAGTACAATCATGAACTTAATTCCCCGCTTTTACGATGTCACAGGGGGAGCAGTTCGCATTGACGGACGAGATGTAAAAGATTTGACGCTCAAAAGCCTTAGATCGCGTATTGGCATTGTATTTCAGGAAACCACCCTCTTCTCTGGCACAATCCGCGAAAATATTGCCTACGCAAAACCCAATGCAACTCTAGAGCAGGTGATTGAGGTTGCAAAAACCGCACAAATGCACGATTTTATCAGTAGTCTACCCGATGGCTACGAGACGATCGTGGGTGAACGGGGCGTGGGCTTATCTGGTGGACAAAAACAACGAATTGCGATCGCTCGGACTTTACTTACCGATTACAGCATTCTGATTTTGGATGATAGTACCTCGGCAGTCGATGCCAAGACTGCTGCCCAGATTCAAGCCGAACTGGATAAGTTAATCCACCAAAAAGCTTGTACAACTTTTGTAGTAGCTCAACGTATTAGCACCGTCAAGAATGCCGATCGGATTTTTCTTATAGATAAAGGACGATTAGTGGCACAAGGCACCCATGAGGAATTGATGCAAACCAGCCCGCTCTACGGTGTGATTTTGGAATCTCAGGTTAAGGTGAAGAAACAAATGATCTTAAATTAGCACAAGTAGTCCAATACAGTTCAGTTAAGCATTTCTTCCTTCTCTTCCTTCTCTTCTCTACGAGAGGCTACGCCCTAAGCGAAGCTATGCCGCAGGCTTTACGAGACGCTACGCAAATGCGTTCTTTTCTACTAGACCAGAGACGAATGCGTCCTTCTGGTGCGGACGCTGTGTGTACCCCTACGGTGATCTTGCTACAGGTAGTGTCTGTCTGCGACACGCTGCGCGAACGTAGAGATGGCAGTAGCCTGGGCGTCTACGTTAAAAAAATTGACGAGGAGGAATTAAGCCTTAACCCAACGTATTGATAAATAGTCTTGCTTAAGATTTTTATAACAGCGAATAAAGACAAAGACTTTTAATCCAAAATCCAAAATCTAAAATCCAAAATTGGTATGAGAGGCACAGTTACCGTTGTTGCATCTGAGCAGGCGAGTCAGCAATTTTCCACCCTGCGGCGCTTTTTGCAATACCTGCTACTTTATCGCAAAGATATTCCCATCGCCTTGACATTAGTATTTATTGGTGCTTTAACCCAGGCAATTGGGCCGTTTTTCATCGGTTGGTCGATTGATCACCTAATTGCCCAAGGCAATTTGCAAGGACTGCTGGTGTTATTAGGACTACTAGCGCTGAACTATGGACTTGGAATCTTGGCAATCCGGGGTCAAATTATTCGAGTCGGCTGGATTATGCAGCGATTGCTGGCTCAACTGAGGCAAGATATTTTCACTAAAATCCAAAGTCTGCCACTCAGCTTTTTCGATCGCAGCGAAGCAGGCGATTTAATGAGCCGCCTGCTGAATGATGTCAATACTGTAAATCAGGCATTTGGACTGACGATCGCCCAAATGCTGGGCAACACTTTCAGTTTGGTCGGCATAATCATTGCTATGCTCTCAATCAACCTGCAACTCGGTTTGTTAAGCAATCTGGTTGTGCCACTGATGATTTTTACCACAAGCTTGTTTGCGCGTTGGGCAAGAGCCAGGTTTCGTGTTACGCGACAGACTATTGGGGAGCTTTCCGCCAAGTTAGAAGAAGATATTGGTAGCGTCAGAGAAGCACAGGCATTTAATCGTGTACAGATGAACATCGCAGAATTTGACATTCTCAACGCTGCCAATCGTGATGCTAACGTCGATGCTGTAGCAATTACTTCGGCCTTTTTGCCCTCGATCGATTTTCTCAACACACTAGCAACGGCAGCCGTGCTGGCCTATGGTGGCTATCTTGCGGTCACTGGAGGTGCAACCGTGGGTGTGGTGACATCTTTTTTACTTTATGTCCAGCAATTCTTCCGCCCGATCCAAATTCTCAGCCAGTTTTACACCCAAGCTCAATCTGCCTTCGCCGGATTAGAGCGAATCTTTCTATTGCTAGATGAACCGTCAGAACTCAAAGACGCACCCGATGCGACAGAAATGCTGCCTATTCAGGGTGAAGTGACATTTGAAAATGTCAAGTTTGGCTACAACCCAGATCAATTGGTTCTCAAAGGGGTGAATTTGCACGCCTATCCAGGGCAGATGGTTGCGTTAGTAGGGCCGACAGGTTCGGGAAAAAGTACGATCATTAACTTGATTTTGCGCTTCTACGATGTATCTGGCGGTGCAGTGAAAATTGATGATGTTGATGTGCGTAGCGTGACTCAAGCAAGTCTGCGGCGTCAAATTGGCATCGTCCTGCAAGACAATATTCTGTTCAGCGGTACCGTTGCCGAAAACATTGCTTTTGGCGTTCCTTACGCCACCCAAGCTGATATCGAAGAGGCTGCACAACTAGCAAATGTGCATGAGTTCATTACCTCACTGCCACAGGGTTATACAACTCAATTGGGTGAACGGGGCGCTCCCCTGAGCCAAGGACAACGACAACTGATCAGTATTGCCCGTGCGGTGTTGATTAACCCCCAAATTCTGATTCTTGATGAAGCCACCAGCAGCATCGATACCCGCACAGAAGCGCTAGTACAAACTGCGATCGCCCGCTTGCTGCAAGGTCGTACCAGCTTCGTGATTGCTCACCGCCTCAGTACAGTTACTCTGGCAGATCAGGTATTAGTAATTCAGCAGGGACAAATTGTAGAGCAGGGTACTCACGCCGAACTCATCGATCAGCAGGGTGTCTATGCGAATCTCTATGCCCTACAACTGGGTGCAGCAGACACAATGGTTCTCCAAAACTGAAAGTAAAATATATATAGCTCGAATTTCTCAATTGCCAGCAAAGAAATGAACCTACCTAACCTCGATTCACAAACCATCGATCGCATTATTGAAATGGCATGGGAAGATAGAACATCTTTTGATGCCATTGAGGCTCAGTTTGGGCTGCTGGAGAAACAGGTAATTGCCTTAATGAGGCGGGAAATGAAAGAATCTAGTTTCAAGATGTGGCGAGAGCGAGTCACCAAACGCAATACAAAGCATTTATCTAAGCGAGAATTTATTGCAGGTCGGTTTAAATCGTCCAATCAAAAAACGTAAGTAATTGGGTAAGTGATCGCTTTTTTATGATGTGTTCAATCAAAATATCGTCCAGAACCATCAGAAGCTAAAATACTTTAAAAGAAATAAGCCTGCGGCAACGCGAAGCGTGAACGCAGGCATCGCTTGCACCAATTGAGTGAAAACTACCAAATTCACCAAGCACAATGACGAAAGTTACACTTTACATCGCAGCTAGTTTGGATGGCTACATTGCTCGTAGCGATGGTGGAATTGATTGGCTATCAATCCTTGATACAGAAGGAGAAGACTACGGTTACGCTGCTTTCTACGAATCTATTGATGCTATTGTCTTGGGCAGCAATACATATGAAGTAGGACTTAGTTTCGATCAATGGCCTTATCCGGGGAAAAAATCCTTCGTTTTCACCCAGCGCCATCTCCTATCTGACCGCGAGGACGTTGTGTTTGTTTCGGACACAGTAAAGCATGTCTTAGCAAATATGGAGGCTCAAGGTTTGGAAAATATCTGGCTAGTTGGTGGCGGAGCATTAATCAATTCGTTTCTTCAGCACAGCTTGATTGACGAATATATTATTTCAACTATTCCAATTATCTTAGGTGGTGGTATACACCTTTTCCCACCAGCTAGCCCTGAAGAAAAATTGGAGCTGATTGACTCAAAACAATATCCTAGTGGTTTACTCCAATCACATTATAGGCAAAAAGGAAAGGGTTAAAAATTTATAATTGTGTTTCAAATGGTAAGAAGTCCGAGGGTCGGCTTGCGAGGCTCGGAACTTCGGGGAAGTTAAACTCCACCTGAAACGTGACTGCCGTTATTAGGCATCAGGTATAAACCCTGTTTAATTATGAATTACCATTTACGTTGAAGCAACCTCAAGAAGCTTCTGAACAGCGTTGCTGAAGTCTTCGTAAGGAGAAACTCCCACGATGGTTTCTGCTAAAGTACCATCTTTGAAAATTAAAACTGCTGGAATACTGCGAAGACCGAATTTTTTGAAAATCGGCTTGTTGCTGTCAACGTCTACCTTAACGACTTTGGCGCGACCTTTGTATTCCTGGGCAAGTTGATCCATTAACGGACTGATCAGGCGACAGGGGCCACACCAAGTAGCAGTAAAATCAACAACAACGACTTTCTCTTCACTTCCAGTTAAAACAGTATCAAATTCACTTTCTTCAACGTAAGCAACTATCTGAGTATCAGTAGACATTTTTTTATTCCTTAGTGTCAAACTAAAATTTCAGCAAAAAGCTAACTATACAAACTATACTCCTTTCTGGCTGTCAGATTTACCAGTCACCTAGATTGGGAAACCCGCGCAACTGACTTTTGCTTGGTAGCGTGGATTTAATAACCTACAATTTTTTTACGTAGGGTACGTTAGCGATCGCATAACCCACCCTCACAACCTACCTAATTCAAAAATCTCATACCTTCAAGGCGTGGAGGTATCAATAGTCATCCTGCTGATCAAACAGTTCTAACAACCCAATTGTGCCTACAAAAAAAGTATAAGTAGCATATTTTATTGGCATCTTTTTTCTTGAAGATGCATAAAAAGCTGCTATAATGCTTTCTATAAAATGGCTCGTCATCGCAAAACGCTCAATCCAAAAAATTGGATTAAGACTGCTTGGTAAATGACTATTAGTTATTACTGCATAAATATTCCACGATTCCAATCCAATTGCGCTTGTTATAAGCACTGTAGATATAATTTTTACAAAGGTAAAAATGTTTCTCTTTATAAACTTTAAGTCCATTCTATTAACAAAAAAATGTTTAACATATCTATAAGACTTGGTGAAGTAACAGATAAGTTAATGCGTCTTATCTAAAAATTCTCCCGAAATCAACCAATCTTATATCATAATTTACATTTTTGTAAAAGCCTGTAAATATATCGATATGGTGTATTAAGCCAATATTCCCAAACTATTGAGAATGGATTTGTGGAAAAAACTATGCAATTTTGCCGTTTGAGGATTTCTCATGAAAAGTCGGGAGCATCCCAAATGTGTAAAAATATAATTTGTCATTGCGAGCAAAACACAGTGTTCGCAAAGCGTCTTGTAGAGTTAGAGTACGCTTCATTCGCAATTGACTTTTAACGATTTTGGTAAATTTGCTTGCTATTGGGATGCTCCCTAAAAGTCTCTTGCTTCGCAGAATATAACGGTTCCCACATGGGTAAGGTACAGAAAAAATAATTAACCACAGATGAACACAGATACAAGGTAGGGACACGGCAATGCCGTGTCCCTCATTAAAATGAAAATCGCTATAGAGCAAAATTGCATTAAGCGTCCGATTCAATGCCCTAAAGACCCCGAAAAAATCAACTACTCAGGCAAGGAGAAATGCCATACCCCTAAACACTACTAGTCAAAAGATTAAATCACCAGATATTTAAAAAATCATAAAAGTGTGGAACAATACATAGGTGGTAAATTTAATTGCACTCTATAGATTGATAGGAAATGTAAAGCTATGATTGCTCAACATTACAATAATTCAATTCATGTTGAAAACAACTTGCTTAAACAAATCAAAATTAAAGAAAATCAGCTAAAAATTGCCCAAGAATCTAATCTGCTCTATGTAGCAGAAGGATTACAAGATGAATTATTAAAGTTACAGCGTCAATTATCAGAGCCGCAAGACGCTGAAATCCAAGCGTTGATGAGTTTACTAGACGATTAAGATTGTAAATTTGTGTTGCAAAGTTTATTCAAAACATAAAATCTCTGTTAATAGAAAGCAGAGCATAGTGATTGTGATGCCTGGGGGTGGGTTTAGGCAAACGTTTTTTTAACAATCGATGCCTTGGGATTAGTACTGAGAGTTTTGGTTACTGTTACCAGTATGGTGAGGGTGTTCGTGTTAGCGTCCCGTAGGGAAGGAACATCCGCGAAAAATTATCAAGCATCAAGTTACACCAAAGCTGCTGAACCTGTATATTCTTTGAGAATTCCCAAAGAATTACTACTCGAACTGATCAGCGTGTCACAAACTATATAGCAATCCTAAATGAGTTGTGAAAATGAACGAACCGCTAACGCGCAGCGTCTCCAAGAGTTGCCGCCAAGAGCGCCAAAAAAAGAAAAAGAAGTTTTCACATATGATTTAGGACTGCTATATAAGGAACGAACCGCAAAGGGCGCATACTCCTACGGAGAAGCAAGCTACGCGCAGCGTCTCGTAGAGAAGGACACAAAGAAAGAAAGAAAGAAAATTTGGCGCACCCTCACAAAGAAATGGTATAAGTCCAAATGTAGCCTAAACTGGCGATATTCGCAGTAAATAGTCACGATTAAGAGCCAGCCAATCAAAAAATCGAAAAGACATAGCTGTTCTTTCTTTTGAAGTGGATGGAAAAAGTGGTTTATTCAACACACTACTTTTGATTTCCGCACTCTTCAGATGTACAGAGTTTTTTCAAAAATCAAATAGAAGTCCTATAGAAGAATGATAATTATTACTTAGATAAGATGTTAGGGTTTTGCTGGGTCTGTGGTATTTTTGTCTGTGGTACTAAATCAATCTTAAGAACAGGTTTAATTGAGCGCAGTTGCCCTTGCCTAAGAATTTGAATTTCTCTCTCAAGAGAATCTTTTCCTTGCCTAAAAAAGTCTTGAGAATTATATGGAACCAAGTCACGGGATAAATGTTGAGCTTGTGCTGGAGTCAAACTAGGGAGGGGTTGTTGAGCATTGGCAGAAGTTTGTACAACCAGCAAAAAAGCTGTTGAAACTACCAAGGGTTTTATTTTTATAGAGCCGATGAATATCGAATTCAACATGATTGATACATTTATTGGATGAATGCTGATTCAAACCATCTTGTGTTGGTCTGCCTATTAGCAAAGTACACTTATTGGCTTACTAATTACCTCCCACAATTGGATGAATTAATTACTAGAAACTGAGCAAGGTACAAATGATATCAAGCTGATGAAGATTAATTAGCTCAATAGTAAAAATGCTTGCTTGTCTCTTAACATAAACAGAGAAAACTTGAGACCAGCGGTATAAATCAGTATGATAGAAGATTGGCGGATCTCGTCACTACCTTTGGATTGGTTGTCGGTAGATCCATTAGGTTGATCCAACCTCAACGTCTCTGTTGTAGAACTGTTATTCATCGAAAGTCGGCAGGAAACTCCATCTCCTTGTGGGTGGAGTTTTTTATAAAGGTGATGCCAACTCTTGGAGACGCTATGCGTAGCAAGATCCCCGTAGGGGTACGGCGGCTACGCCTACGCTAAGACAATAAAGATGTTCGCACAACGGAGGTCTAATACTAATCTGATAGACTATCTTAAATTTGAAATTATAAAAGCTGGTAGCCCAGGGCTAATAACTAACTATGAGTAAAGCCTTATTCTGTATCGAAAATCTGCGAGTTGCTTATCCTCACAGAAATGGAGAAGAAGCAAGCTGGGCGGTTGATGATGTATCTTTGAGCTTGCAACCAGGTGAAAGAATGGGATTGGTGGGAGAATCTGGTTGTGGTAAGTCAACTATAGGACGGGCAGTAATGCGTTTACTACCAGCCTCTAGTCGTATTCAGGGACAGGTGACATTTCAAGAACAGTCAGTGTTTGACTTGACGCCTAACCAGTTGCGGAAATTTCGGGGAGAGGCGATCGCCTTAATTTTTCAAGATCCGATGACACGCCTCGATCCGCTGATGACGATTGGTAAGCATTGTATCGAAACCCTTCAGGCGCACTCACCAGAATTATCAACGCGATCAGCCAAAAAAAAAGCACTTGCTACCTTGGAAAAGGTGAATATTCCGGCTAGTCGCTGGAATCAGTATCCCCATGAGTTTAGCGGTGGAATGCGCCAACGGGTAGCGATCGCCTTAGCTTTACTCCTCAACCCCAAGTTAATTGTTGCCGATGAACCCACCACCAGCTTAGATGTCACAGTTTCCGCGCAGATATTGAAAGAATTAACTCGTCTGTGCGGTGAAGAAAACATGGGATTGTTGCTGATTTCTCACGATTTAGCAATGGTGGCTGAGTATTGCGATCGCATTGGCGTTATGTACAACGGCAAGATGGTGGAAATGGGTTCTACAGAAACTGTATTTAGACATCCTCAACATGAGTACACGCGATCGCTCTTAAAAGCAGCTTTACACATTCAAGCAGTAAATGATAGTGGAGAATTGATAATTGTCAATGATGAACAAAAGCAATTACCAATTATTAATAAGCAATCCCCAATTTTGAGTCTGACTGAACTCAAGCAATATTACACCATCGAACCTAACTTTATCGAACGACTATTGAACACACAAACACAGACAATTAAAGCAGTAGATGGTATCAACCTGGATCTTTATTCAAAAGAAATTCTCGGCTTAGTCGGGGAATCAGGTTGTGGTAAAAGTACGCTCTCACGAACAATCTTGCAACTAATTCGTCCCACGAGTGGCAAAGTTGAGTTTTTAGGACAGGATTTAACTAGACTGTCGCGCCAAGAAATTCGCTCCTCACGGCGACAAATACAAATGGTTTTTCAAGACCCCCATGCTTGTCTCAATCCAGCGATGACAGTGGGACAAAGTATTGCTGACCCTTTATTTATCCACAATCT
The DNA here is from genome assembly GCF_937863485.1 of uncultured Nostoc sp. Taxonomy (GTDB): domain Bacteria; phylum Cyanobacteriota; class Cyanobacteriia; order Cyanobacteriales; family Nostocaceae; genus Nostoc. The sequence continues at coordinate 69,691 of NZ_CALMFY010000119.1, forward strand.
TGCCGATCCCGTTAAGGCAAAAGAACAGGTTTTGTGGATGCTAGAGAAAGTCGGGTTAACACCGCCAAAAGTCTATTATGAGCGTTATCCATCAGATTTGTCTGGTGGACAACAGCAAAGAGTTGCGATCGCTCGTGCTTTGATTACTCACCCTAAACTTTTAATCTGCGATGAACCTGTGAGTATGTTAGATGCTAGTGTGCAGTCGCAAGTGCTGGATTTGATGTTGCAATTAAAGGAAGAGTTTGAGTTAACTTATCTGTTCATCACTCATGACCTTTGTTTAGCTCGATTTTTGTGCGATCGGATTGCCGTGATGAATAGCGGTAAAATTGTGGAACTCGGTCTGACAAAAAATATTTTTGCTAATCCTCAGCATCCTTATACCAAAACCTTACTAGCTGCTGCTCCATTACTAGCACGCGCTTAACTAAATTAAGATGAGGAGTTATAAGTTTTAAATTCCTAACTCCTAACCGGAGGCGGAGCGTCTCCGGCTCCGCTCCTAACTGTTAATTATCTTCCCTTCCCTCAAGTAATTTAGTTGTTTCTCCACTCGAACCATATAGCTCAACGAATCTTTTAAACAGCAATGCTGTCTCGTGATTTGAAGTCCTGCTTAAGTTGAATAAACGCTCTATCTTTTTCTCACCTAAAGCTCTTAGATACGGCAAATCTTCAAAGAGTGTTAAACAAGAAGCAAAATGCAATATTATTTGTAATAATGGTTTTGGCCACTCTAGGTCACTATAAATGTCTATAAATAGCTGATGTTCTGAGTCATTTAAGGGGAAAGCATTAAATATAACAATTATTCTTTTCTGATTATAGACTGGAATACTCAGTTCAATAGTGTAGGGAGTATGTAATATTAAATCCACCTCCACAGTCGGTTGTCGCCAAATCCTCAGAGGATTACCTGGCGAATCTAATATTGTTTTAAACTTGATTATCCCACCGCTATTTGTGGTTTCAAAATGGCTAATATTAATAATTTTAAGATTATTAAGGCTAAATCTATGAACTGTTTCTAAATGTTTTAAATTCAAGAGATGATAGATTTGGCAAATATAAGGAAACGGTAAAATGTACTCCTGACTAATCATGTGAAGCTTTTTTAATTGAAGCTTGTTAGCTTGCGTCCGATCGAGATATTCTTGATATTGGCTGGGCGCTAAATCATTGCTATTGAAGCTTTCCTCAGGCTTAAGATATAGCCAACTAATAAAAAAGAAAGAGGCTGTAAATAGCTGAAATATTTCTAAAGGAGATAAATAACCATCAGCAAATGCAGCTATGCTTCTATCGGTTATTCCGAAAAGCCAAGATGGAATACCAAATACCCAGATATTACTTTTAATTTTATCTATAAAAAGTGCTATATCGACATTTGAGACATTGCTATCTTGATTTATACTTAATTCATCAGTTTTTTTCAAACAATTAGTAAACATAATATGGAAGTTTTACTTGATACTAGTAATTCATAAAGTTAAGATTTGTATTAATTCTAAATACCAATATATAGTTATAACCTCTGTCTTTAGATGTATATACGAATTGGATTGATTCATATCGACTGAAAATAAATTCTCATGAGTCTGGCTAAAAAATTCAAGCCATTGTTTGATGTAATCCTAAATCCTATGTATATCCAGCCAGAATAAAATTATTTGTAACTCTTGCTCTTATAAGGATTCGACATTGTATTCTCTAATGAATAAATTCAAAGTAACAACTTTGCTAATATATTTCTGCTAGCTGAGATCAAAAATTGAAATTATTTCACCTTTACAAAAGCGGTATATAGATATTTAGACAGGACTTACGCAAAGATAGCCAAAAAGCTTAATTTCTCGTAGACACGTAGTGACTTGCCGCAGGCTACCACGAACGCCAACGCGCAGCGTCTCATTGAGTTGAGAAGCATTCGTAGAGTGTGCGTAAGTCCTATTAGAGAAAAAAGTTTATTTTTCCTGATATGAGAAAATTTTCTAAGTAATTAATGTAAAAATATACTTATATAAATAAATACACGAACTAACTGAGATATGGGCGCTCGTATATAGCGCTTCCTATTCAGATTATATTGCGGTAGGGGCACGGCAGTGCCGTGCCCCTACACGTATACCTCACGTAAACGGGAACCACTATATCAAAAGGGTATTTCTAACTCGTCAGCAAGACAAAATCCTATTAAACCCTAGACGGGGGAAATTTTTGTATAACTTCACAGAGAAACGGTATTGAAGGACTAACAATAATTATTTGCAATAATTCCTCTGATATTGTAAGCTTTTCTATAAATATATTGAATATATTTATCAATAACTTTTTACAGGAGGTTTGACACACTGGTAAGCCTGACTGGAAAAATCAGCTGTAATCAGATATAGGAACTTGAGATTATTCGTTACAAAAATTCTTAATTAGTGAATTGAGAGTTTATTCTATTTACAGGAAAATCAGGATGTCTAAACTACCGGATGTTCTTTGGTTAAATACAAGCCCTAGTTTGCAATACTTTGCTCAACCACTACTTTGTTACTTATCATCTCAAGTGACAATCCAAGAGTGGAAACATCGCCAAAGTCAAGATGAAGCAAGTTCACTAGATGCTGCTTTTGTTCTGCTTCACGACTACCTCAAATCTTGCAATCGACCTGTTCATTTGATTGGTCATAGTACAGCAGGATTATTAGGTCTACTCTATAGCCGTCGCTATCCAGAAACAGTTAAGTCTTTGACGCTATTAGCTGTGGGTGTTGATCCAGCAGTTAATTGGCAAGCTCATTACTATATTCACCGTCAGTTTTTAAGTCGCCAAAAGCTTTTGACTGATATGGTTTATAACTTGTTTGGTTATCAGGATAAATGCACTCTCAAAAGTCTGACACATCTTCTGGAGCAAGACTTAGATTGTTCGCTCTCTCCTCATTCTCTGTTTGAGAGCGTGAGTATGACTCCAAACAGAGTTTCAGTACCTTTGATGGTTTGTGGTAGCTTAAACGATATTGTGATCACACCTGATGCACTGCAAGGATGGCGATCGCATTTCAAGGAAGGCGATCGCCTATGGTCATGTTTTGAAGGAGGGCATTTTTTTCACTTTTCCCAGTATCAGTTTGTAGGAGAACAGCTACTCGACTTCTGGAAGTTTATCCGTGTGTCAGATTCGCTGTATGCCTGTTTGCAACTTTAAGTATTAGATGATAATACATCTCACGAAAGATGCGCCGAGTCAAACAATTGTGAGAGGTTAATCGTGTCCTAAATTATTTCAGGAAAGTCTAGAAATGGTTGTAGCTTTAGATGATACCAAGCGGAGCGCGATCGCTACAGAGCTAGCAGATTTGAAAGCTATACAAGAGTTGCTAATTGCTAATGAACAAAAAGTACTACCTGCTGTAAGCAACGATCAAGAAATTAGCAAGCGCCTAAACGACTTTCTCAAAGATGATCAAGAAAATCTCACAATAATTGAGCAAGTCATCTCTAAATTTGGTGGTGGTTCAGCCCAGCCTAGAGACACTATAGGGCAGTACGTCGAGCAAGTAAACCGGATAATAGATGGGAATGAGCTAACACTGTACCAAAAGTTTTCTATTCACGAAAGGATTAAGCACCAAGCCGTAATGACTGGTTTAATTATCCATAAGGCTGCACAGGTGGTTGGTGATGATGTCAAAGAAGCTATTGGGCCACTCAACCAAGTGAACTTTGAAAATCGTGCCCATCAAGAACAATTGAAAGGTGTGTTGGAAGTGTTGGGTACAAGAGAACTTACAGGTCAAGACCCAGATCAAGGTGTTTGGGCGCGGACTCAAGATGCTGTTGCAGCTTTGAGAGGTGTGTTTGAGGGTTTGACAAAGTAAATACAACTGAAGACCGCCTCGACTTCGAGTTGGGTAAGTGCCAATTGATAAAAATCGTAATAATCTTTTTTGATTTAGGGAATCTGATCGCGATCGCACTCAGTTTGAGATAAAAACTGGAATGCGATCGCTTTTTTTTAGGAGAATATAGCAGTTCTCGTTTGGATGCAACACATAGTAGGGGCACAGAAAAAGCTTATAGGTGTTGACTTAACGTAAAAACCTGTCTAGATAGACCTTTCAGAGATTGCCTCCTTGCCTCGTCAAGAGTCTCTGACTGGGAATGCCTAATGAGAGGCTCCGCCTCAAGACTAGCGGCACTGCAATTGAAGAGCATTTCTAGCCAGAGGCTGGAAACGAGGTTTTAAACGGTTTTGCGCTTAAGTTGACACCAATGAGCATTGCTGTGCCCCTACAAGTCGTCTGTATTCGATGCAATTGAGAACTGCTGTCGGAACTCCAATGAGGTTAAGCAATGGTTAATCAGACATACACAGCTGATGTCTTAGTTGTTGGCGGGGGAACGGGAGGCACTGCTGCTGCTATCCAAGCAGCGCGACGGGGAGCCAAAACGATTCTAATAAGCGAATTTCCTTGGTTAGGGGGAATGCTAACTTCAGCTGGGGTGTCTGCACCCGATGGCAACGAATTAGAAGCTTTTCAAACGGGGTTATGGGGTGCGTTTTTGCAAGAATTGCGACAACGACAGCCTGGAGGATTAGATAACAGCTGGGTAAGCTTTTTTAGTTACGATCCTCAGATTGGGGCAGAGATTTTTGCCGATTGGGTGCAGGAATTGCCAAATCTGTACTGGATTTCTGGACAAGTGCCAATAGAAGTGTTCCGCCAAGGTGATTCTATTACTAGTGTCCGCTTTGCTGATTTTGCTGTCACAGCCAAGATTATTCTCGACGCTACAGAATTAGGAGATTTATTAGCTTTAGCTGAAATACCTTACCGCTGGAGTTGGGAATTGCAATCTGAGTGGGGAGAACCCAGCGCCCCAGTGACTTTTAACCCTTTAACCAAGAGATATCCAGTGCAAGCGCCCACTTGGGTAGTGATTATGCAAGACTTTGGTGAAGCCTACGCCCCAGAAATTCCGGCTGCCCCTAACTATAATCCATCCCAGTTTACAGGTGCTTGGGATAGCTATGGAGCAGAGACATTTTTGAATTATGGACGCTTACCTGATGGCCGATTCATGATCAATTGGCCAATCTGTGGTAATGACTACGGCGAAGGAGTAGGGCGGCTGATAGAGTCAGATGTGTCCAGAGGTGAATTCATCCAAGAATCTCGCTGGCATAGCCAAAATTTTGCCCATTTTATCCAAAATCAGCTTGGTCTTCGCTATGGTTTAGCAAAAAAAGTATTTCCTCACGCCCCTACAGCTTTTGCACTGCATCCCTATTACCGGGAAAGCCGCCGCTTAGTGGGGCTAACTACTGTCCGAGAACAGGATATTTTGCCGATTGCTGGAGGGAGAGTTGCATCTATATTTAATGATCGGAATTTTTGCGCTCGCAAAGCGTCTTTGATAGGAGAAGCGATCGCCCTACAGCCCTTTGGGCATCCTACGGCAGGCGTTTGCGAAGCGATCGCTATTGGTAACTACGCCAATGACCATCATTATCCTGGTGTTCAATTCCCACTGCAACCTAAATCTATTCGCTGGGGAGGACGCTGGACGGGAACTCCCTTTACAATTCCCTACAGTTCCCTAATTCCAGCCACAACAGATGGTTTCTTAGTTTGTGAAAAAAATATTTCTGTCTCCCACATTGCCAATGGAGCCACCAGATTACAACCTGTGGTTATGGGCATTGGTCAAGCAGCGGGGATGGCAGCGGCGATGTGTGTTGAGTTAAACTGCCAGCCAAGAGATTTACCTGTTAGGGCGCTGCAAACGGCTTTATTGTCAGATAATCGCTCAAAAGCAGCAATTATTCCTTTGTTTAATCTTCCACCCAATCATTCGGATTGGCTGCACTGGCAACTGTATTACTTAAATAACCCACAAGCCTATCCAGCTAATGGTTATTGCCCTTGCCTACCGGGGAATGAGTACCCTGACTCTGCTTTTGACAAGGCATTAATTTGGGAAAGTAACTGTTTCAAAGGCATTTTCTACCGCTTGGATCAGCAGGAATACAGATTCACTGTCACAGCACCAGCCGCATATCAAGGTCAAAATTGGCAGCTTGTGACTTTGCGATCGCATATCGACGAGCAATTACGCGCTTATCCCCACGAACAATTAGTTACATTGTGGGGTCGTCAGAATCACTTTGGTAATTGGTTATTAGTCGAACATTTAAACAAAGGATAAGAAGAGTTTATTTTCAGTAAAACAGAATACTTTTTGATTAATTGTCCGGATATTCATGAAAAAGCTAAGTATCAGTGAAGTGGAGAGTTCCAAAATAGACATCTGCTATGCGTGCTGCCATTTCACTTTTAGTCTCGAGTCTGGTGTTAGGCCCCTTAGCTTTTAACTGCCAAGCAATGGTCAATCACTTATCCTATGCGCTGCCTTCTACGCCTGCTTCGGAACAGTGGCTATCGGCGGCATCTGAACAAAATTCAGATGATGCGCCACGTCATCGCGGTAGTGGGCGCAGAGAAGTGACGCAAAAATTCGGAATATATCTATGCTGTGGTTTAACTACTGTAGGGTAATGCCTCTTTTTCCAAAGCAACCAAAGTACCAGAAAACAGGATGTTGTGCTAATATCTTTTACACAAGTTTTCTGGCAGAGATATATACAGTTGACACCCGAAAATCTTCAGCGATCGCTTAGTATTTCAACTGCAAGCTTTGTGATATCATAAGTTGGCCTCAATCCTGGCGATCAAAACGCAAATCAAGTTAAGTGCTTTGATCAACAGCATTACCAACTCCTCAAAAGCTGCACAACTGTTGCTCATATTCCTGGGAAACTCTGCGTCTCAATCCTCCTCAACTGCTCTATAAATAGATAGGCTATCAGTTAATCTAAAGCACATCTAATTCAGATATTTTGCTTGTTGAGGAAACAGTCTTAAGGCAACTTCACTTTATTCCCGAATAGGTCTTCTCATACATTGAGTAGCTGGCTATCTAGATCAGGAAATAATTGATCTTCGCTCCGACACCTATTTAGCATCCTTTGCCGAAGCATAAAATCCCTTTCGTTTCATCTGAATTTATGTAGGGCATAAATTTGCACAAGTAGTATACGTTTATTACACTTGGCAACAAATCTTACTATTCCTCACCTACTGTTGCACTCTGGATCGTTCTCCTCACAGATGGCTCCCGGCGAGATAAATATTAAGAAGGATCTGCTAGTTCATCTTAGTGATTTAATTATTCTACACCCAAGGACAGATGCAATATATTGCATCTGTCCTTTTTAGGTAAAGTTTACTTAAAGAAAAGGGGATAGCGAGTGGAGAGTGGGGAAGATGAGGGTACAAGGGGACAAGGGAGACTACTAAATCTAGTGCCCCATGCCGCTTTTACACTGTTGTTTTCTTGCGGTTATTTTCTCTTCCCTGGATGCCATTGAGGAACATTGGCACAAACTTCTCGATAAACATCTGTGGATCGCGCTGCCAAGCCTTTTGTGCAGCCTGAATCCTAGTAAATTGCAACTCAGGCGCTAGCAAAGTCTGGGGTAAGCGTTCCATCAGATACTGGGGACGTTGCCAAAGCGGCATGGTATTTGCCACTTCCACCAGGTTGGCAACTCCCCGTAATTCTGCACCCAAGGTGATATCCATTCCAGATTCAAACGCTGCCTGTTCAATTGCAGCATATTTAAGTTTAGCTTGCTCTACCTTTTGCCGATGTTCTGGACTCTTATCTGCTATTTGTGCCAGCCAACGGTTACCCCAACGAACATGTCCTGCTTCCTCTGGCAGAATTTTTTCAATAGTCTCCCGAATTTTGATGTTTTCTTCTGTCTGCGGTGCTTGTTTGAGAGCGTGAATGTGGGCAGAAAAATACTCACAACCCCGCTTTTCAGTAATGTTAATTGCTGCTAAAGCAGCTATCACACCGTCCTCTAGGTTGCGTTTTGGGTCATAGGTGTCTTTGTCTAGCAGCCGATCAAATTCATCGATATAGGAAGTTCCAAGAGGAGTTCCTACATTGCTTCCTAGATCGATCAGCAAATCAGTTAGCCACATGGCATGACGAGCTTCATCCGAGATGTGATGAGACAAATCCCGCACCAGTTCCGGTGGCTGTCCATTCAGTTGTTCAATTACCTCAGTCAGGTCTTTGCAACTGCGTTGTTCGCTGTAACGGTAGCGGTTAAGGGTAATTAGATGGATTTCGCGATCGCATACCACCCGTTTCAATATCTCTCTGGCACCCAAAACATTCTGAAATTTACGTGGGTAGGTAACTGTCATAAGTTATGTAAATTTTTGTAAATCTGTATTGTGATGTTAACTTAGTTTTTTGCAACTGCTGTATCTGTGCCGCTTTACTGAAAAAAAAGAGTAAAAGTTACAAAAATTAATCACCTGGGTTTAACTTAGTGTAAATAAAAGTAACGAATAAATGTTCAGTCTTGGGAAAGGTGTGTTTTTCAGGTCAGACCAATCTGAAGCTAGATGATTTTAGTTGTCAAAAATGGATTGGAGAGATTTTCCCCCAAAGCCGGAAAATTATAGGCAATAAAATATAAGTTTTTGTAAAAAGTAGCTTATGCTACAGAATTTTTGTTATATTAGTCTTGTCAAGAAAGAAAAATTATATATTCACAAAATAGAGAGGACTATGGTTATGTCTATCGCAGATAAATCTCGTGCGTTAATGGTGCGTGAACATCAGCAAGTTAAGAATCGCCAACAATCAATACTGATGCGGGCTGCACAAGAACTTGGTCTTCCTGAAGAAGCATCTCACTACTGGAATCCGATTCAAGGCAAGGTAGATGCTAACACTCGAATGATTTATGGGTCTAGTCATGCTTCCATGAGCTAAGTTTTAAGAGTTTTAAGGTTGATTTTTGAGTGAATGTCTCAACTGACAACTCTAGAAAAAAAAGCCACCCTCTACTCTAGGGTGGCAAAACTTGTTATTTTTAGTTAGAGACAACTCTTAATTAAGCATCGTAGTAGAGGTAAAACTCGTAAGGATGAGGACGCAGCTGCAACTGCTTGACTTCGTTACCTAGCTTGTAATCAATCCAATTTTCGATAAAATCTTCCGTGAAGACGCCTGATTCTGTCAAGAAGGCGTGATCTTTTTCCAGTGCTTGCAACGCTAGTTCTAAAGAACCTGGAGTTGAAGGAACCTTTGCCAGTTCTTCTGGAGAAAGTTCATAGATATTCTTATCTAAGGGTTCACCAGGATGGATTTTGTTCTTAATGCCATCAAGACCAGCACAAAGCATTGCAGCAAATGCCAAGTATGGGTTAGAAGTAGCATCTGGACAACGGAATTCTAAACGCTTGGCTTTGGGGTTAGTTCCAGATAGAGGAATACGAATAGAAGCAGAACGGTTCCCTTGGGAGTAAGCCAAGTTTACAGGAGCTTCATAACCAGGTACTAGGCGCTTGTAAGAGTTGGTACTGGGATTGGTAATTGCCAATAGCGCTGGTGCGTGTTTCAGAAGACCACCAATGTAGTACAACCCCATATCGCTCAAACCAGCATACTTATCACCTGCAAACAGAGGTTGGCCGTCTCTCCAGATGGATTGGTGACAGTGCATTCCCGAACCGTTATCGCCAAAAATCGGTTTTGGCATGAAGGTGACGGTTTTACCGTATTTCTTAGCAACATTCTTGATGACATATTTGTAAATCATCAACCAGTCAGCCGCTTCGATCAACTTCCCAAACTTGAAACCAAGTTCGCACTGACCACCAGTGGCAACTTCGTGGTGATGTTTTTCAATGGGTACACCTAATTGTGCCATCGTCAACAGCATTTCTGTGCGGATATCTTGGAAAGAATCCGTAGGTGAAACTGGGAAGTAACCTTCTTTGAAGCGTGGTTTATAACCTAAGTTGGGTTTTCCTTTTTCGAGTTTACCGGAATTCCAAGCACCTTCTTCGGAGTCTATGAAATAATAGCCTTCGTTGGCGGTTTGGGCAAACCTAGCACTGTCAAAAATAAAGAACTCAGCTTCAGGGCCAAAGAAGGCTGTGTCACCAAGACCAGTGGAAACCAGGTAATCTATTGCTTTTTGGGCAATAACGCGTGGGCAACGATTGTACCATTCACCCGTGCGGGGTTCTTTAATACTACAAATTATACTTAGCGTTGGGACTTCCATAAATGGGTCGATCCAAGCAGTGTTGGGGTCGAGTACCATCGTCATGTCCGATTCGTTGATCGCTTTCCAACCCCGGATGCTGGAACCGTCAAAAGGTACGCCATCAGTGAATGCAGTTTCATCGATTTGGTTTTGGTACAGTGTGAGATGCTGCCAAGTCCCTACTGTATCGATGAATTTGAGATCAATCAGTTGAATTTTATCATCTTGAATTCTCTTCAAGACTTCTTGCGGTGTTGTCATTGTTACTCCTTCTCTACCAATTTCCTAAAGTAATACCAGAATCTTCTAAAGCATCCTAACCCTGCTGATCTCAATCAAGCCGTGACACACCAGAAATATCTTAAATACTAGCCATTCGCAGATTATGTAGCTTATGTTACAGATGTCTGGATTCTCAAGTTATATTAACCTTTCGGTGATCATCTGTACAAAACTGGAAAGTTCATCACATAGGGGTCAACTTTGGCATAGAATCCTTAAATAGTGGATAGATTGTTTTTGTGCCGAATCTATTTTTAATAGCACAAAAATTTAATGGTGCATAAGTGCAGCCAAAATAAATATCAAACCATAAATAGCAATGATTGGGAGAAAAAGGAATGCGCGATGCGGTAACAAGTTTAATTAAGAATTATGACCTAGCTGGTCGATATTTTGACCGGAATGCGATCGATAGTCTGAAGTCTTACTTTGACAGTGGTACAGCAAGAGTACAAGCTGCGGCAGCAATCAATACCAATGCGGCTGCACTTGTCAAGCAGGCTGGTTTACAGTTATTTGAAGAACTGCCAGAATTGATTCGCCCCGGTGGAAATGCTTATACAACTCGTCGTTATGCAGCTTGTCTAAGGGATATGGACTACTATCTGCGCTATGCCACCTATGCGCTGGTTGCTGGAAACACGAATGTGTTGGATGAACGAGTGCTACAAGGGCTGCGGGAAACTTACAATTCTCTAGGAGTGCCTATTGGGCCTACGGTTCGCGGTATCCAAATTCTCAAGGATCTGATTAAAGAACAGGTGACAGCCGCAGGTGTGATTAATTCTAGCTTTGTGGATGAACCATTTGATCACATCACACGCGAGTTGAGCGAGCAGGATATTTAGCATCTATTTCTAGTGACTAGAAATCGCAGAACTATACAAATAAAGTTCGCGTAAGCGAGCTTAATGTATATCGCACTTTGGCTTGATTGGCAAGGTGCGTTTACTTTTATTAATGCAAAAATTTTTTGTCTGACAAATTAATTAGTAGTACTGAAAAATTTTTATATTCAAAGAAATTAAGAACCTTTTAATAAATTACCAAGAAAATAATCAATATTATGAAATATAGAATTTATCATTAAAACACTCAATCATACAAAAAGTCATTATGTTCTATCGGAAAAATGGGAAGATAAACGTATTATCAAAGGATTAACAGATATAAAATCAAAGGGTATGACAAAGGGTCGTTTAAATGTTCGTAAAGGTGAAAGAAATAACAATCAGTGATTAGATATGGCGAGAAAAGACCTTTTTAAGTGGATGTTTGGCTTCGGATCAGGTAGGTGGTCATTAGAGGCTAAAGAAAAATATCCTGATGTCCCAACATTAATTATTTGTTATCAAAGAGGTGAAAAAAGTAAGAAATGGGATGGTCATCCTATATATTTACCTATGTTAGTTTTACATAAACAAAAATTTGTTTTAATGTTTAATTATGATGAGGATGAATAGGTGATATTTTGAATTAGCGATCACGTCTCTGTAAAATAATTTTGCCAGATGAAAACTATATTTTTGGAGTTATCTTTCGACTAATGCCAGCCAGAGATATCTATCATACCGCAGTCATTAAAGCACTTATCGCAGATGGTTGGACAATAACCAACGATCCCTTATACCTGGCATACGGAGGTAGAGAACTTTACGTAGATATTGGAGCAGAAAGAGTTACCATTGCTGCTGAGAGAGACGATCAAAAAATAGCTGTCGAAATCAAAAGTTTTTTGAGCCCTTCTCCCGTGAATGACCTCTAGGAAGCTGTAGGACAGTATGAAGTTTATCGTAGCGTGCTTAAAGAACTACAACCAAAACGCCAACTTTATTTAGCAGTTCCCAAGCGAGTTTACGAAGGTCTATTTTCCGAACGCTTTGGTCAGCTAATTCTTAATAGTATAGGAATAAACCTAATTGTCTTTGACGAGCAACTAGAAAGGATTATTAGATGGATAAGCTAACTCGGTATCGTGAAATTATTCGTCAGTTGATATTTGATTACGCTAGTCACAAGCTTGCTAACGGTCAAATAGAGACAGAAGCAGTCATTGACTCGGAGCGAGGCCACTACGAAGTGTTACACATTGGCTGGGATGGAGTGCGCCGCGTACATGGTTCGGTGGTACATATAGATATTATTAATGATAAAGTGTGAATTCAATATGATGGTACTTCCCAGCCAGTAGCAGAGGCATTATTAGAAGTGGGTATTTTGCACAAAGATATTGTCTTGGGTTTCCATCCTGCTGAACTACGGCAATACACGGATTTTGCTGTATCTTAATTATTTTGATGTCGTGCATTCCAAAAGAATAATACTATTTAAGTTGCGATCGCTCATAAATTAAACGCATTAGCTTATCTTATCTGAACTTGAACCGCTATAAGCCACAACAGAAGTTGCCGATGTTTGAGGCACTGATATATGGAAGAATTATTAACCCTGAAAGACTTGCTTGTTAAAGGCGATGTTCAAAGAGCATTGCTGATAGTCGAAGAATTAACAGAAATGAGTCGAAATGACATAATCAAGACGATTCGTAGCTATGCAGTGATTTTGCTATTGCATCTGATTAAACAACAAGCTGAAAATCGCACGACTCGCTTTTGGGAAGTCTCAATTCGGAATTCGGTTCGGGAAATTCAGCGGGAAAATAAGCGGCGTAAAGTAGAGGGCTATTATCTCACACCAGAAGAATTGTTAGAAATCTTAGTAGAAGCTTATTTAAATGCCATTGATGAGGCAACGCTTGAAGTAGAAGAAGGTCGTTATGAGCCAGAAGAATTAGAAAAGCTGATTAACCGAGAAGAAATTATCAATCGTGCTTTGACTTTAATTTTACCAGGAGAGTCTAGTTAATTGGCTAAACAGCGACTCGACACACTATTAGTAGAGCTAAATTTATGTTCTTCTCGCGCCTTAGCACAGCGGTTAATTCAGGCGGGGGAAGTTACTGTTAATCAGCAGTTAGTTGATAAACCTGGTACTGAAGTTGATATTTCTGCTCAAATAAATATTAAGGAGCGATCGCCTTTTGTTTCTAGAGGCGGTGAAAAACTCTCCAAAGCTTTATCAGTATTTGCCATTCCCGTAGCAGAGCGCATTTGTTTAGATGGTGGGATTTCTACTGGTGGTTTTACTGATTGTCTCTTGCAAGCTGGAGCAAAAAAAGTTTACGGAATTGATGTTGGTTACGGACAAGTTGACTGGCGGTTGCGAAATGATTCGCGGGTAATTTTGCGGGAACGCACTAATTTACGGCAACTACGACCAGATAACTTATATGGGGAGAATGACCCGATTCCTGATTTGGCTGTGGTCGATGTATCGTTTATTTCTTTAACTAAGATTTTGCCTGCTTTGTGGCAACTAACTCAAGCTAACCGAGAAGCTGTACTGTTAGTCAAGCCACAGTTTGAAGTCGGCAGATCCCGTGTAGGTAAAAAAGGTGTTGTGCGTGATCCAAACGACCAAGCTGATGCCATTTTCCAGGTGTTGCAAACAGCCCACCTATTAGGATGGAAATACAAAGGCTTAACTTGGTCGCCGATCACTGGCCCTGCTGGGAATATCGAATATCTTTTGTGGTTGGGAATGGAAAGTGAAACACCATCGCCTGATTTAGAGGCAATTAAGCAAATAACGCAATCAGCAACAACTGATTTACGGAAGAGTTAAACGTCGTATATTAGACACTCTACAGAATCAGGATGGGTATCGCAATAATTTTCTAGAGAGGTTTTCTTTTGTTTTGCTTGGTGTTGATCAGCTTTCTCAGCTTGCAATTCTTCCACAATGTCCCAGGCTACGGCACAACCAGCAGAATCACTGCCATCTTGCTCACAAGTTGTGCGGGCTTCAGTAATGGCTTCAGTAATCGCTTCTTCAATATTTGCCTTCCCAGCAGTTTCAAATGAGTTTAGGCTAGTTGTCATGATCCTTTCACCTTTAGTTTACAGAGATAGATATTAACTGCAAGCTTTCAATGATCTCAGAAAGCTCACTCTCCGGGTGACGCTCCTGCGTCGCTCTAAGCGTTCGCGTAGCGTCTCGTAGAGAAGCCATGCCGCAGGCTTTACGCTGCGCTAACGCCAGTCCCTCTTTGTTGGAGCAACAAAGAGGGATTGGCTTACATTTACAGTTTAGATAAACTGACTACAAGAGGCGGTAGTAAACACCGTCATCTTTTTCGCAAAATTGAGTGGGAATTACCCTATTGTCATCTTTGATTCAAAAAGGTAAGGAAATTCCACTAGTTGTGGTCACTAATAGAGATGGTCATGTTTTCAATCTTGCATCCAAAATTGGGAATGTCAGTCAATTGTCATAAGAGCTTGATAGAAGTTGATAAACGCTTATAAACAGCAACAAACGGGAAACAATTTTTATTTATTCTCAATACTTTATGCCTAATTCTTGTCGCAGACGATACAGAATTGTATTCTGGTCAACTTGAGAGAGAATTTCTTGAATGACGCTGCTAGCGCCCAACTGTCCCCAAGTGCAGCCTTTTTCGAGATAGACTTGGGCAGCTTTGCCAACAGAGTATGCTCCATAACCGGCGATACCAGCTTGAGCGATCGCACTGCCAGCAAAGGCAGTAATATTGCTGGGATTGTCACCACTGGTGATTGCAGCCGTACTTTTACCCAAACCCAAAAGAAAACTACTACCTAATTCTCCCAGCAGCAAGCCACCGGAACTAAATAAAATTGTTTTTAAAATTTTTCCGGCTTCATAGCTAGTCATCGGCAAACCATACAATCTAGCTAGAGCGCGAATTAAAGCTAAATCGGCAACAGTTCCGCCAAGGATATCTAAGAAGGCGATGGGATTGAGCATTACTGCCAAAGCTTTGTATTTGGTAAATTGCCAGATGATATCTTCGGCTTCTTGTTCGCGTAAGTCGATGGTTTTTTGAGCGATCGCGGTTTCTGCGTCCCGTGCTTGGATCAGTGCATTTAAAGCGAGAAGCGATCGCCCTTCTCGATTGAGAATATTCAGAATAGTCTCTTTTAGTTTGTCTACTTGCGGTGGTGGTGTCTCCCATTCATAACTGACACGTCCATCAGGCCACTCAACCCTTACTTCCATTGGTGCTGGTTCTGCCGCCACCATCACAATTTCATCAGGTAGTAGAGGCTTTGCTTGGGGAGCCACTGCGGTCTTCTCCCAAGGGGAGACGCCAAGGGCGATGGGGTTTCCCCAAGTGGAGCACGTGGCGTGATGTCCTGCACCGAGTTGTTGTAAATTTTGGTAAATCGCTCCCTGGTCTGTATCTGGATAAAGGTCTATCTTGTTAAACACCAAAATCAAGGGTTTTTGTGCTTGCCGCAATTCTAGCAGTGCCTGATACTCAGTGCGTGTGATATCACCAGACACGACAAACAAAATCAAATCCGCCTGATGTACCACAACTCGTGCCATGTCCCCCCGTGACTCACCCTCAATTTCCTCTAATCCAGGGGTATCAATTAACTCTACCAGTACCTTACCCCCTGGCTGCCAACGCACGGAACGCGGCCATTGAGTGACACCGTTCAGGGGCCCAGTTTGCAGAATCTTGTCTCCCAGCAAGGCATTTAAAACTGCTGACTTACCACGACTCACCAAACCAAAAGCCGCAATTCTAATAACGCTAGAGTCCAGCTTGTTGAGTGTAGAGTTCAAAGCTTCCAATTCCGGTTTCACTAAACCTGCCAATTCTGGGTTAGATGAAAGCTGTCCTGACTTGCGAAGATATCCATACCAAGACAGCACTTGCCTGAGACTGGCGCGGGCACGATTTAAGTGAGTTTCTTGCAGATTACGCACGAAGTTAGGTTGATTCAAGGTTGGACAAACAACAGGCTACATATCCATTTTGATCTAATTCCACCAGATGCTCAAAAAATGCTCAAACTGATCAGGGAATCAAGGTACTATCCTCAGCATAAACCCCTCCACAAGTGTTCTACTTACAAAAGGGAACACCTTATTTAGTTTACAGACCTCTCCTGGGCCTCCCAGAAGAGTACTGTTATTTGGATCACTCACTATCTTGTTTTTGTTCTTTTTTTCCTTTTCCAAATCTTTTTCAACTTTAGATTTCAAATCATTCAACTCTAAAAGAACCAGTGGTTTTATAAAGTCTATAGCTTTTAGGGCAAGCTCTCTACCTTTCACTGGATCTTCTACATTGGTTATACTTAACTATGTCTGCCCTGAAAGAAGCTTATTGATTAATTCCTGCTGTTGCTGTAGCTGCTCTTTCAGTAGGTTTACAGCAGATTGCAGGTAACTGAGGTACAGTGATATCAGTACATTAACGGGTGA
>NZ_CALMFY010000120.1 GCF_937863485.1 uncultured Nostoc sp.
CTACCTTAATGGATTATTGTCGGTTTGAGGTACTTCAAAAACTGAGATGCTCCCGTTGAGATAAACACTGATAAACCGTTGCAAAAATCTATCGCTCTTGCCAAGAATATCCATTAATTTATTCGGTAAAGTCCGAATGGCAGTAAAGTGGGGGTTACTTATTTGAGTATTCACTCAGATACTCAAATGAAGAATAAAAAGCCAGTGATCACCGGAGGCGATCGCTACCAGGTGACTTTCCTGCATGGCAAACAGTCTACACATATTTTCGCAACTGGCGCAAAAACGGGACATGGTTGAAAATTCACGATAGTCTGCGAGAGTGGACAAGAATTGATATTGAACGCCATCCGAGTCCGTCGGAAGCGATCATTGACCTGCATAGCGTTAAGAGTGCGGCGATGCTAAATCAATCGGTGGGCTTTGATGCAGGCAAGAAAATCGAGCGGAACATCTTCGATGGCTGGATGGACGAGCGGTTTCATCTGGTCTGCTTCCAATAGTAATGGTCCCCGTCTGGGCGGGTTTAGGGATTCGCCGTCCGTGTTGTTCATAGTTTCCGAACTTGAGATATACTCCGTATGAGTCGGTTCATCTGAAGATCAGTTTAGCGCTCATGGATGTTGCCACGATTACGAAAGGGACGGTTATGGGAAAGCTTGATGGCAAGGTTGCGGTGATTACGGGTGGAACAAGCGGAATGGCGCTGGCCACTGCCAAGTTGTTTGTTGAAGAAGGTGCCTATGTGTTCATCACGGGAAGGCGCCAAGAAAAGGTCGATGAAGCTGTCGACCTAATCGGACGGAACGTGACCGGCGTGCAGGGAGATGCGGCCAACCTGGACGACTTGGATCGCTTGTTCGATCAGGTCAAGCGGGAGAAGGGGAGGATCGACGTGCTGTTCGCGAGCGCCGGTTCGGGGGAGTCCGCCAAGCTTGGCGACATTACGGAAGAGCACTTCGATGCGGTCTTCGGTTTGAACACGCGTGGCACGCTTTTCGCTGTGCAGAAAGCGTTGCCGCTGTTCAACGATGGTGGGTCGATACTCATGACCGGCTCGATCGCTTCAGTTAAGGGCTTTCCTACTTTCGGGGTGTATTCCGCGAGCAAGGCTGCGCTACGCTCATTCGCCCGCACATGGCTGAACGAGCTGAAGGACAGGAGGATTCGGGTAAACGTGCTAAGTCCGGGACAGATCCAAACACCGATTCAGGAGCAGTTGTTCGACGCGGAGACGATACGGCAGTTTGAATCTTTGATCCCGCGGGGAAAGATGGGTCGCCCTGAGGAGATTGCGACGGTGGCGCTGTTTCTTGCTTCAGACGACTCGAGTTTCGTGAATGGGGTGGAGTTGTCAGTCGACGGCGGCACGTCGGCCATCTGAATCGGTCAGCGAGAGAGCGACGAAAGGAGCCCGTGTGGACGACCCTCGCTCTTGACGCAAGAGTCCTACGCGGAAACAAGGGCTACGGAGAAGCGGTACATCTCTCCCCGGATTTCTCACTTGTGAGAAAAAACACTTGGATGAGCAAAATTTAGGGTAATTTAATTTGGATTATGTGCGTAGGCGTAGCCCATTGTTCGCGTAGCGTCTCGCAGAGAAGATATCGTAAATGCAGCTGTTTTTTAGACCAAGCGGCTGTACTATTAGCATGAGAATATTCTGGGAGTAAATTCCATGCAAAGCAGCCTGACAGCAAGTATTTTGAGTTACTTAAAATTACTAGACCCAACTGTAAATCGCTGTAGAATGGAAAAACGGCAAAAGGGTTGGTGGCCAAAGAGGTCTAAATCTTTATCAGCCATTGAAATACTCTTGTTCTCCACTACGCCTCTGCTTATTGCCTCAACGGCTGTAGTATCAATAGCAGCACCACAAAAAATTGCCCAAGTAAATCCTGGAGATAGCATCAACCGCCCTATCCTTAAAGTTGGTAGCCAAGGCGAACGTGTATCTGAACTTCAGGCAGCTCTAAAACTTTTGGGTTTTTATTCTGGTGCAGTAGATGGTACATATAGTGAGAATACCGCCAGTGCTGTTTCCCGGTTTAAACAAGCAGCTGGCTTGAATCCAGATGGTGTTGTTGATGCCAGCACTTGGCAACGACTTTTCCCTAAGGAACCGGTAGTAGCATCAACCGTTCCTTCATCCCAGCCAAGATTTAACTCAGCGACAAATTTTCCTGTTCCAACCCAGGCTAGCAACCTCACCAACGTTGCAAATCCTAGTCCCAATCCCCCAAGACCAACTGTAACACAAGTTGCGACTAGCCCTACAAGACCTACTACCCCAAGAAAAGCTGCAACACAACCTGTGACCAACCCTGAGCCAAGACCTGCTACCCCAAGAAAAGCTACAACTTCAAGCACACAGAAAACGCCGAATCGCACGACATCAACTACTCGAACTCAGTCAAACACAACTACTAACCGAACCCCTGGTATTCAATATACCTCAGAAGGATTGCCAATTTTGCGTATAGGGTTACGTGGTTCTGAAGTTGTTAAGTTACAACAACAATTGAAAAAGCTTGGTTTTTTGAAAGGCGATGCCGATGGAGACTTTGGCGTGACAACCGAAGTAGCTGTGAAAGCAGCACAAAAGCGCTATGGATTAGAAGCTGACGGTGTAGTTGGTGGCTCTACGTGGGAGGTTCTTTTGCGGCGTTAACCGTATTAAGGAGCATATGCCAGTGTCTCTTTTGCCTGTAATCTAAAGGCGTGAGCAAGATGCTTTGAAGTTCTGATAACTTCTATCTCCAAAATACAGAGGTTTTCAACTTCGAGAAACCTCTGTAAGGGTTTTGCGCTTGACAGCATTTATGATGAATTTTAGGACTTACGTATTGACAAGAAAGACCAAACATGAATTATTTGAAAAACCATATCTGTTGTAGGGGTAAAGCGCATTGCTCATTGATGTCAACTTAAGGTAAAAGCCTGCCTAGAAGAAGCTTTTAGAGATTATCTTCTCAAGAGTCTCCGATTGGGAATGCCTAATGGAGGCTGCCGCCTCAAGACTTGTGGCTTTGCCGCAATGAGGAGCATTTCCAGCCAGAGGCTATAAACGAGATTTTAAAGAAGTTTTAGCTTAAGTTGACATGCATGAGCAATGCGCTTTACCCCTACAGCACGGGTCTATTTACCATCAAAGAATGATTAATAAACCTCATCTATGTTGAGAACCGTAGTTTTTGCCCTCACCCTAAATCCCTCTCCCAAGTAGGGAGAGGGACTTATTTCCGGCTCCCCTTCTCCCAATATTGGGAGAAGGGGCTGGGGAATGAGGGTTTTTTCTTTTCATACGGAAAGAACTACAGTTTTCAAGGTGGACGCGATTTAAAAGCCTGAAACGACCTATTTTGGTAAATCCATACCATGATTAATTTGTACAGTGCCTAAGTCCTAAATTTCATGCGGTACATCCTGCAATACGATAAAGATATACCGATTAGAAGTATCTCTCTATGCCAGCACTGAAAAATTACATTGCTTTTTGGCTGACAAAAAATGATGGCAACTTTAGGATTCAAGCACAACGACATCTGATAGTGTTAGAAATTACAACTGGCAACAGTGAAACTAATTAAACTTACTGGCTAATTCTTCTAAAAAAAACTTATGCAACACTTTTTATTAACTTGGCTCGGTACTGCGGTGGCGTTATTTCTTACTGCTAATATCGTTCCGGGATTCTTTATCAAGAATTTTGTGGTTGCCTTGGTTGCTGCCCTTGTTATTGGTCTGGTTAATGCATTTATTAGACCAATTTTGCAGATTTTGACGTTTCCGATTACCTTACTTACCTTTGGTTTATTTACATTGGTAATCAACGCTTTAACCCTTTGGTTGGCAAGTACCTTAACTCCTGGTTCTGGTTTTGAAATTCAGGGCTTTTTACCTGCTTTGTTAGGTTCAATTGTGCTAGCTATTGTTTCTAGCATAATTAACTATTTGTTGAGAGTTGTTGACTAACGTTCAACGAACCTCTCCCTGATTTTACTATGCAAAACCTGTCTCTCTCGCCCGTCCCAGAGCGACAGATTTGAACTTTAGTTAAAGGTAGGGAGAGGTCTTTTTATTCGACTAATTAGGCGAACATTATATGACCCGTCGAACTCACGTTAACTAGAAAAATTAGTGAAGTTTTTTAATACTCATATTTGAGGCTTGGGCAACGGCTATCGTTACCGCTCCTGGTTGCCCTTGTAGCTGCAAAATTCGTTTAGGAATTAAGAACCTCACTCCCAATGATTCTGTGCTGGTAAAAGGGCAAGCAGTCAACAACGGCGTTTGAGTAGCTGCAAGAATAGCAGCTGCCTCTGCTACGCTAGGTGTACCTACTTTGTGGTCGGTAATTGTGGCAGGGTTGGGGACACAGACAGAGCGAAGGATTTCCGCAGAAAAGGTTTTTAGGGGCAAATTGCGTAGGCGACAAAGTTGTACTAAACCAACTTCCAAGGCTTTAGTGTCAATAGTAGCAATTCCTGCGATCGCACTTTGAAAAAGTTGATTTTCTTGAAAGACTTGCTCAATTGCCCGATCAATCAATTGCCATGAGGTTCCCCGTTTACAACCGATTCCTACCCAGAAAATCTGTTGCACTTGGTCTATTTTCTCATTCAGTTCGTCAGGATTCGACATACTTGGATTTACTCTAACAGCCAACCGAATAAATTTCCTACTGTCAGCCTCAACTCACCTGCAAAATCTGGCACAGGGAGTAAAGCTTCTAGTTCATCCAACATAATTGGCTGTTGATTGCGGATGTACACAAATACCGTTTGTTCTTCTGGATCAATCAGCCAACCCATTTGTGTTTCATAATTCAGGCAATGTAAAATATTTTTTGTAACTTTCGTTTGTCTTTGGTCAGGCGATAAGATCTCAATTGTCCAATCAGGAGCTGCTTGGAATACATTGGCAACTTGACCATTCTCATCACGGGGAATTCTTTGCCAAGTAAACACAGAAACATCTGGCACTATTGACCTTCCACCAAAAGTACACCGCAGTTCTGGAAAAGCACGAGCAATTCGCTTGGGCTTGACTGTTAAGTTGACAGTGCTAACCATTTCACCTTGAATTATACTGTGCTTTCCCTGTGGCATAGGTTTTTGAATAATTTGACCATCGATGTATTCACTAGCGGGCTTCGTTTCTGGTAACATTAGAAACTCTGCCAAAGTTATGTTTTTTGATGGTGTCCGTACCATTTGCGATCGCCTCCAAGTCCAGCAATTCTAATTAACAAACCGCCAAAACGCAAAGTACACAAAGAAGAAATCAGCTTAACTCTTACTCTGCGTACCTTTGCGTTAAAAAATATCATCTAGATGATTTTTACATCCTCTCCAATACCTGAATTCCCAACAAAGATAATCCCAACTTCAGGGTTCTAGCAGTCAAATCACACAGAATCAACCGGGATGTTCGCTGCGGTTCCTCCGCTTGTAGTATGGGACAGCGATCGTAGAACTGGTTAAACTTCTGGCTTAGTTCAAACAAATACTGGCACAAACGATTGGGTAATAATTCTACCTCTACAGAGCTAAGAACATCATCCAACTGCAACAAGTGCTTAGATAATACTAATTCAGTTTCTTCTTCTAATACCAGATTGACATTATGCTCATTTGTTTGTGATGGGGTAGATTTACCTTTAAAGGTTCGCTTGAAAACCGAAACATTTTTGAGTAATTCTTGGCGTCCCTTTGCAGTCAGCAAGTATTTAGAACTAAACCAGAGGGTATATCCAAATCCAATCATTTCTAGAATAGGCGATAATAATAGAATATCATTAACTGCTTTTAAGATATTCAATGTAACCTTGACAGAAATAATTGCTCCAATAATTATCGCAATGCTAACCAGAGATTTTGGTGTAGCAACAGAATTAAAATCTAGAATTTCACTAGTTCTTATACGAGTGAAGTTAATATCACCCTTACGGCTAATCCCCTGAATCCGCGCATAAACATACAGCATATAGGGCGCCGTATTGCCTTTGAGATCCAGCATTTTGTCGTAGCTGAAAATGTAGTTACTGGTGCGATTTTGGCTTAAGTCTGCATACTTAACTGCACTGATCCCAACTACTCTAGCAACTTCATTAATGAATTCTTCAGTTTCTTGGCGTTTTTCTTCTTGTACTCTGGTTTTTAGGTCAGCATGGGCACGCGAAACAGCTTCATCTAATAAATCCCGCAACCGCACAGTATCCCCAGAACGAGTTTTGAGTTTTTTACCATCTTCCCCTAACACCAACCCAAAAGGCACATGTACTAATTCCACATCATCGGGAATCCATCCGGCTTTGCGTGCAACTTGGAAAACCTGAGCAAAGTGGTTTGCTTGTCCAGCATCTGTTACATAAATTATCCGCTTTGCTTCATCCTGCTGAATTCGGTAGCGTAGGGATGCTAAATCTGTAGTGGCGTAGTTATAACCGCCATCTGATTTCTGCACAATTAAGGGCAAAGGTTCACCTTCTCTATTTGTAAATCCTTCCAGAAAAACGCATTTTGCCCCTTGATTTTCTACCAGTAATCCAGATTTCTCTAAATCTTCCACAACGCCAGATAGTAAGGAGTTGTAGAAAGATTCACCCCGTTCAATTATCTCGACATCCAGCAAGTCATAAATTATTTGAAACTCTCGCCGCGACTGTTCGCACAGCAATTTCCAAGCATGGAGTGTATCCTCTGCACCTGCTTGTAATCTTACAACTTCTTGTCGTGCTGTTTCTTGAAAAGCTGCATCGGCATCAAACCGCTGTTTGGCTTTGCGGTAAAAAGAGACTAAATCACCAATATCTAAAGCATTAGCCGTGGTAAGCGCGTCTGGGTAAACTTCCCGGAGATAGGCGATTAACATTCCAAACTGTGTACCCCAATCACCCACATGATTTAACCGCAAGACATCGTGTCCTTGAAATTCTAAAATCCGGGCGATGGAATCACCAATAATTGTAGAACGTAAGTGTCCAACGTGCATTTCTTTGGCAATGTTTGGACTAGAAAAATCCACAATTTCCCGCTTAGGCGTTTTTGCAGCTGGAACTCCCAACCGGGGATCAGTTTGAATCGCATTGAGTTGGGCTTCTAAATATACCGTTTTCAGTTTTAGATTGATAAATCCTGGCCCAGCGATTTCTGGCGGTTCGCAGATTTCGGATACATCTAGTTTCTCAACGATCGCTTGTGCGATCGCTCTTGGTTGCAGTCCTTTCTTTTTACTCAGGGATAAAGCCACATTCGCCTGATAATCACCAAATTTAGGATTGCTAGCAGAAACCAAAATTGGATCTACTCCAGCGAAGTCAGCGCCAAAAGCCCCAACTATTGCTTGTTCAAGCTGAACTTTTAGTTTTTCTTGTGTAGCGTTCATATATAAATTTTATCTGTGAGAGAGATGATGTAGCTCTGGAAAAGCTTGATTATTCACTTTAGCAATCTGGAGATTGTGAAGAGAGATAAAAAATCAACACGCCGTTTGCAAAAGTATCTTTTTTGACAAAACTGCGTCTAGCTGACCATATTTTGCACTTTCAAGTCTTCATGCGCTACGAAGTCGCTAGACATAAATAATAACCTTGCTGTTTTTACAGCAAAGTTTTAACGCTGGCGACTTACCTTGAAGCGTTTTCGAGCCAATTTATTTCTAAACTATCACAGGCATTGCTAAAAACTCAACTGCCTCAACGGTTTGATTGGGCTGCGCTAAATCTTACAGCAGAATTCAAGTATTTGAACCACATCTGTCGTAGGGGCGCAAGGCCTTGCGCCCCTACCGCGTGGTCTATTTACCTGAAAATAGCTGTAACCGTTGGGACGTTTCATTTTGAGGCGATCGCCTCTCCCTGTTTTGAACTTTAGTTCAAGTCTGTGCCTCTGGGACTCCCAGAGGCACAGGTTTTGCCTAGTAAAACCTCTTAGAGGTCTTTTTATTCGACTATTTAGGCGAACATGATATGACCCGCCAAACTCACGTTAAGACAAGGGAATACAATACTTATCGACTTTGAACTATAGACTCTTGACTAGAATTTTCAGCATCTGCAATTTCTCTTCTGGTATATTTCCAGCCTCTCTGCCAAGCAAGGCACAACTGACGGAAATGATCACCCCGCACCTCAAAATTCGGGTACTGATCGAAACTCGCGCAAGCCGGAGATAGCAACACCACAGGCGCTTGATACTCCTTAGCTAATTCTGCTGCTCTCGGAACTGCCCTTTCCATAGTTTCCACAATATGGTAAGAATAATATCCTACCTCTTGGAGGCGTTGGGCAAATACGGGTGCAGCAGAGCCAATCAATAACACAGCAGCAGCTTTGGAGTGAATTTTTGCTAGCCAGCCAGTATCATCACCTGCTTTGGCTTCTCCACCAGCAATTAAAATCACTGGACTGTTAACGGATGCTAAACCAACTTCCGCAGCATCGTAGTTAGTGGCTTTGCTATCGTTAATGAAATCAATACCTTCCCAAGTGCAGATATGCTCCAAACGATGAGCAACGCCAGGGAATTCTCGAATTGCAAGCGCGATCGCATCACGATTAATTCCCGCTAATCTTGCCGTTGCTACTGCCATCAAGAGATTTTGTTGGTTATGTTCTCCCACCATCCGCAAAGTAGATACTTTCACAATCGGTTCTGGTGCAGAGGTTGCACTCAACTTTTCCACAACCCAGTCGTCTTCGATGTAAAAGCCTTTTTCGCTAATCAGGAAATCTTTTCCTCTCACACTTGTCCAATAGGCATTAGGCCAAGCACTTAAACCTTGCTGCCTCAAGTAGGCATCATCACCATTGAATACTTGCAACTCGGACTGGCGTAATAACTTGGCTTTGATGTTGTAGTAGTTCTCTAAAGTCTGATGGCGACTAAGATGATCCGGCGTGAAAGTCGTCCAAACACCGATACGTGGTGCAAGAGAACTGGAAGATTCTACTTGATAGCTGCTAATTTCCGCAATCACCCAATCAATACAATTTTGGATTTTAGATTTTTGATTTTGGATTGGAGTTTCTGTCCCTGCGCTGCAAGATAGAGCAACTTCACAGGCGGCGTAGCCAATGTTACCGCAGGCGGGCGCATCTAATTCTGCTGCTTGGAAAATGGCAGCAATTAAAGCTGTGGTAGTAGTTTTGCCATTAGTGCCAGTAATTCCTACCCAAGGTAGCGAGCGCAAATTTCGCCAAGCAAGTTCCATTTCCCCAATAGTTTCAATACCTAATTGGCGTGCCTCAATTAATACGGGAATATCCCAAGGCACGCCAGGACTAACAACTATTAATTGGGGTAAATTAGTAGCATTCAATTCTAGGGATTGGCCTAGTTTAACGGTTATTTGCTCGGCAGCGAGTTGTTGTTGTTGTTGTAGGAGGGTTTCGGAGGTGTTGCCATCACTTAGCTCTACCTCCCAACCTTCCCGTTTCAACAATCTTGCCGCAGCAACACCGGACTTTCCTAATCCAATTACAGTAGCTCTAGGCATAGATTGCAGCAGAGTCCCTGGTTAAGCACTCCCTATAGTAGCGTCTATCGGCAAAAATTACACAACTTTTTGTTGACCTACGCTACAGATTTTTAACGATCGCGCCAAAATCAGCTAGAACACGGGCATGATTGCGAACTAGTCCCAGCAGATGTAATCGATTCCGCTTAACTTCTGGATCGGAGTCCATAACTAGAACGCTATCCGGGCCATCAAAGAAGTTACTAACTGTCGGAGCAATTTTTGCTAGTGCTGCTACTAACAGTTGATAATTTCGTGTCTGCTGTGCTGCCCAGGTAAGCGGTACTGATTCGATTAGGGCATCATACAAAGCTCTCTCAGAGGGCTTTTGGAATAGTTCTTCACGAACTACGGCTGTCGGTTCTAGCTGTTTTGTATCCAAATCACCTTGGGCGGCTAATCGTGTGGAACGGTTAACGGTTTCGTAGATGTTATCTAAGGTACTGTCGTTGCGGATTTGTTGTAGATATAAGGCGCGATCGCGTACATCCAATAAATCCTTTAACGTCCGTTCTGTGTATTCTGGGTCATTTTCTCCCAAAACAGCATTTACTAAGTCGTAATCAATTTGCTTTTCTTCTTGTAGTAAAGTGCGGATGCGTTGTAAGAAAAACTCTTGTAAGGCTACGGTTAATGATGCCTGATCTTTATGATATTTAGCTGCAAAATCTGTTGCTATCTGCTCCAATAAATTCTCTAAATTTATCGGCAAATTATAAAACCAAGTAATTTTAACTACAGCATTGGCAGCCCGGCGCAAGGCGAAGGGATCAGACGATCCAGAGGGAATTAAACCTAAACCAAAGATACTCACCAAGGTATCTAATTTATCTGCCAAACCGACAATTTGACCTGTGAGTCTTTCGGGTAAAATATCACCGGCTCCCGTTGGCAAATAATGTTGAAAAATTGCCTTTGCTACTTCGGCATCTTCACCACTGGCTAAGGCATATTTTTCTCCCATTATCCCTTGTAATTCCGGGAATTCATACACCATTTGGGTAACCAAATCGGCTTTACATAATAAAGCAGCACGTTGGATTCTTTGGCTTTGGTCTTCTTCTAATTTTAATTGGCTGGTTATTCGCTCGGCAATCTTGACTACTCTATCTACCTTGGCACGCACCGAACCCAATTCTTCTTGAAAAGTGACTTTTTCTAACTGGGGTAAAAAGCTTTCTAACGGCTTAGTTAAATCAGCTTCGTAGAAAAACCTTCCATCAGCTAATCTGGCACGAATTACCCTTTCATTACCGACGGCAACAATATCTGATTTTTGGGGATCACCGTTAGAAATGGTGATGAAATTAGGCAATAATTCTTGCTCAAAACTACCTGGTTTGAATACAGGAAAATAACGCTGATGAGTAACCATAACTTCAGTAACTACCTCAGTCGGTAATTCCAAAAATTCTGATTCAAATTTTCCAACAACTGCGGAAGGATGTTCTACAAGGTTGGTTACTTCTTCTAATAAATCGGGGTAAATTACTGTATACCCGCCTAAATTCTGTACTACTGCCTCTACTTGCTCTCTAATAACATTTGCTCGTTCTTCTGAGTCAACGGTGACATAGGCAGATTTGAGGGTGGTAACATAATCAGTCGCTTGGGCAATTGTCACAGGTTCAGGATGCAAGACACGATGACCTTGAGAAATGCGATCGCTCTGAATCGTTTTAGAACCATTCACTAATTCTAGAGGCAGCACCGTCTCATCTAACAAAGCTACTAACCAGCGAATTGGTCGGGAAAACCTCGCATCCCCATTCCCCCAACGCATCAACCGCTTACCTTCCAAACCCCAAATCCACTGCGGTACAAGTTCTGTCAAAATTTCCGCCACAGGACGGCCGGGAATTCTTTTTTGCACAAAGACAAATTCCCCTTTGTCAGTTGGGCGAACAAACAGCGCATCCAGTTCCACACCTTGCTTTTTGGCAAAGCCTGCTGCTGCTGCTGTTGGTTGACCATCTTTAAAGGCGGCTTGGGCGGGGGGCCCTTTAATTTCTTCTTCTCGGTCTGGTTGCTGAGATGGTAGACCTTTAATCAATACCGCCAGACGGCGGGGAGTACCGTACACCTGGACACTTTCGCCCTTGAGGCTGTTTGCTTGTAGGCTTTGGGGAATGCGCTCCCGCCATTGCACTAAAGCATCACTGACAAAACTTGCAGGTAGTTCTTCTGTACCAACTTCTAATAGAAACCCAGGCATAGGACACTGTTTTCAACTTTGCGTAGCTCAACTTTATCAGTTATTATCAAGCGATCGCTCGTGATTTTTACGGTAACTAGAGTTTGGATGCTTCTTGTGAATCTATAACTATGTATCATCTTTGCTAAACATCCAGAAATAACCGTAAACAGTTGACCAAGCTGGAAAATCATTTATAAACTTTGCTACATACATAAAAATGGATAAAGTCGAGCTTAGGTTTGTTAGATAGACTTGGCATTTTCTCCAAAACTTCACAAAAAAGTATTTCTTTTCATTAATTTATTACATTTACTACCGTATTTTCATGCTGTATTTACTTATACATATTTGTATCGTAAATTTAGTGTTGTTTATAGATTGATATCTGTATGGTGTCAATGAACTTTGGAGTTATGACCATGAAAAAGATTTTTGCCAAAATGGCTACGATCACAGCAACTAGTGCTGCTCTTAGTATTGCTGTCGCTACTGCTGCTAACAACCCGGCTCAAGCTGTTGAATTCAAGTTTAACTGGCAAGGTGATGTTGCGATGCATCGCAGTTTTTTTCTCCACTAACAGCTTCAAATATGAAGCTACGCAGGATGCTAGTGTTGAAAAGTTAGTGCTTTTGAACTACTCCAAAAAGTGAGATGCTGACTAATGAATCCAATACTGATGACTTGGTTAAAAATACTTCATGTGCCACTTTACAAGCTGGAATGTGGGTTTCATGCACGAGATTAAATATAATGCTACAATCCCCTAAGTGTAAATTTAAGCATTAGATTCACTTTTAACAAAACAAAATTCAGGAGTCATTAGCTAGAATTATCCAATTTAATTCTGTGTGACTGGCAGATAGCGCAGCGTAAAGCCTGCGGCATGGCAACTCTTAGAGAGGCTGCGCCAACGCTTAGAGCGAGTCCGCGAGCGTCTGAATAAAGGGTTTTAAGTCCCTTACCAAATTTAAAATTTGGTGTCTACAATTAGCGCCAAGTTAGAGCGGAGGCTTCCTCCGTAGACGCTTTGCGGCTTGCCGCAGGCATCTAAACTTTGTAAGAAAGTGGTGGGTCTGAATCCCTCACTATATTGATTCTGTATTCTGTATTCTTCTTCTAATTAGTGAAAACTTATCATGCGTATGGTAAGAAACTTAAATCAGTCAACAATTATCAGTGAACACTGCTAATTGATAACTAATAACTAATAATTGATAACTCTTAAAATTCACCATAAAAAGTTTTAAACAGTCTTGATTGCAATTGTGATTTCAAAAATCATAACCTGCTCATAACCGAAATTAAGTAATAAAAGTAGCAGCGCCTACTGAAATTAGCAATAAATCCGCTCATCTCAGGCTGTCTTCACGAAATTCACAAATAGCTCATGCACATTCTGATCTATTCCTACAATTATCATCCAGAGCCGATTGGAATTGCTCCCTTAATGACTGAATTGGCAGAAGGACTAGTAAAGCGAGGTCACCAAGTGCGGGTGATTACCGGAATGCCCAACTATCCTCAGCGCGAAATTTACGATGAGTATCGGGGTAAATGGTACGTTACTGAACAAAAAAATGGTGTCACCATTGAACGAAGTTACCTCCGAATTAAGTCTAAACCTAACCTCGTAGATCGGCTGTTACTGGAGTTGAGCTTTGTTTTTACGAGCTTACCCCAAGCCTTTAAAGGTGGACGCCCCGATGTGATTATCTTAACAGTTCCGCCTCTACTAGCTACGTTACCAGCAACAATATTTGGTTGGTTATACGACTGCCCCGTAGTTCTGAATGTGCAAGATATTCTACCAGAAGCTGCCGTGCGTATTGGGCTATTAAAAAATAAGTGGATGATCCGAACTCTTGCAGCCCTAGAAAAATTTGCATATCGGACTGCACACACTATTAGTGTCATCGCCGATGGGTTTCGTGAGAATTTAGTGAATAAAGGAGTACCAGTTAATAAAATCGTTTGTATTCCCAATTGGGTGAATGTAAATTTCATCCGCCCTTTAGCGAAAGAGAACAACTCCTGGATATCTAGCCATCAACTGGATGGTAAATTCGTAGTCCTTTATTCGGGCAATATTGCTCTAACGCAAGGTTTAGAAACAGTAATAGAAGCAGCACTTTGCTTACGTCATATCAAGGATATTGTCTTTGTCATCGTTGGCGAATCAATAGCATTGCAAAGGTTGCAGGAATATTGTTTATTAAATGGAGCAGATAATGTTTTGCTGCTACCGTTGCAGTCGCGAGAAAAACTACCCGAAATGCTAGCAGCATCTGATGTAGGGCTGATTGTGCAAAAGCGCAATGTGATTTCGTTCAATATGCCTTCAAAAATACCACTACTGCTGGCGAGTGGTCGGCCGATTGTGGGTTCAGTTCCTGCCACTGGTACTGCTGCTAAAGCAATCCAACTCAGTGGTGGTGGGATAATTGTTGAGCCAGAATCACCCGATGCAATGGCTGCTGCGGTGCATGATTTATATGCTAATCCTGCTCTAGGGGCGAGGCTAGGTCACACAGGAAGACAATTTGCCGAAGAAAACTATTCCTTGGAGCAAGCACTTGATCGGTATGAGTGGCTCTTTTCTCATATTCTTGCTAACCGAAAATCAACTGTGGGGATCTTGCCGAAATTGGATTCTAAAAAATCAGTTGTGGATGGTTGAAGGGCGTGGGGCATTGCTGGCTCGGCTACACATACAAAACCCTAATTAGGGAAAATTAAATCACCCATTTGGGTGAGTTAAAAATCAACCGATCGGGTGACCTAAGTGTAGGAAGTTAAAATTAGTCAAAAAGAGGAATCTATATTAGAGAACACTGATCGCACTTCTTTCTTGGTGAGGATAACTCGATGAAACTCGTAAACTTGCTTAATAAAGCTGGATTAATCAGCGTAGGCGTAGCCCGTCGTACCCTTACGGGGATCTTGCTATGCGTAGCGTCTTGTAGAGTTGACATCGCTCCCTACCCTTATCTTTCCTAAGATCAGTATTCACTACAACTTAAGAGCGATAAACTCATTTGTACCTTATACCAATATTTTCCCCTATGTGGTTATAATGCAAGCAAGTGCTTGCAAACTGCTCATGGCAAACTTAGCATCAAGGACGGCACAAACTCATGCACACTTGATAAAGTCAGCAACTAAGTGTTTGCAACAGCAGGTTTAATCAAAGCCACAGCGCGAGAAATTGCTCGTGTTGCTGCGGTCTAATCAGGTAACTTGATATCGTCATTTTTAGAACAAAGAGCAACTACTAGCTGCTGTGATTACCGAAGCGATCGCTTTACAGTCCTTGAAGGAGACAGGAGGTTCTATTAATTTGCCTCAAACAAGATGAACCGGACATTGAACGGTGCTTTCTCTCGGAGCTAAAGACAGGGTTTATACTGCCTAAAATAGTTTGAAAAATCATCCGTATAAATAAATTATCGGAGTTAGGAAATGTACAAATTAATTAGAATGTACTGAACGATATTTGTTAGTTTTAGGTGCTAGACATCGTAAGCGATCGCCAAATACCCAAATATATATTTGTCCCCAACATCAAAAAAAAGAGCTAAAAACTATTTAAACAATGCTTTTTTAGCAAAAAGTAGATTGCCCAAGTCTAAATCCACAAGAGAAGAAACCGAAGATGCCCCATTCTGAGTTCCCTGAGTCCCCCCTTCCCGTTGAAATAGAACAGCCTGCTGTTACTGATTCTAGTCAAGAGTTGCGACCATTGCCAGAGCGATCGCCTAAGCCACCTCGAAAGCGGCCTTGGCCTCTAATCTTGGGAATTATCCTGTTAATTGCAGGTGTTGGTTTTGGTTGGCGCTGGTGGCAAGCTCGTAATGCTAGTAATGCAGCAGAGGGTGCTGGAGCAGCTCCTCAACCGGCAGTTCCCGTTAAGCTAGCAACAGTGGAAACTGAAACTGTGCAGGACAGTTCGGAGTTTATTGGCTCTTTAGAGGCACCACTTTCTGTACCAATCAAACCACAGATTGGAGGGCGAATTAGCCAGATTTTTATCAAAGAGGGCAACCGTGTTCAACAAGGGCAAGTAATTATTAGCCAAGAAATTGATGATGCCCTAGCCATGCTACGACAAAAACAAGCAGCACTACAACAAGCACAGGCGAATCTTGCCGAACTCAAAGCAGGGACTCGAACAGAAGTAGTTTCCCAAGCCAAAGCCCAGCTAGATCAGGCCCAAGCAAAATATCAAGATGCCGTATCTGGATCGCTACCACAGCAAATTCAGCAGGCTGAAGCTCAAGTTAATTCCGCCAAATCCGATCAAGTACTAGCACAAGCACGAGCAAAGCGATACGAAGAATTAACAAAACAAGGGGCAACTTCCCAGGATACCCTAGATGAATACGTCAAAAACAAAGCTAGTGCTGAAGCAGCGGTGGTTGCAGCCCAGAAAAACTTAGAGCAACTCCGCAAAAACAGAACTGCTAATATCCAGCAGCTAGGTGCTGCCTTAGAACAACAGAAACAATTCTATAAGCAACAGTTGAACGGCAACCGCCCAGAAGATATTGCTCAAGGGCGATCGCAAGTAAACCAAGCAGCGGCTGAAGTGCAGTCGGCTCAAGTCCAAGTGCAATACACAAAAGTCCTAGCTCCTTTCACAGGTATTGTTGGTAATATCCCAGTCAAGCCAGGACAGTATGTAGGACAAGGGGATCAACTCACCACATTGACCAAAAACGACTCTTTAGACCTGAATATATCCATTCCGCTAAATCAAGCCAAAAAGTTGCGCTTGGGTTTACCTGTGCAAATGCTGAACGCCCAAGGCCAACCCACAGCAACGGGTAGGATCAGTTTTATTTCTCCAAATGCTAGTTTAGATTCGCAGACAGTTTTGGTGAAAGCCAACTTTGGCAATTTGAGAAATCGACTGCTTAATTTTCAGTCAGTGCAAACCAGAGTGATCTGGAACAAACGTCCAGGAATTTTAATTCCAGTTACAGCAGTATCTCGCTTGGGTGGGGAGACTTTTGTATTTGTGGCTCAAGCGCCAGAACAAAAGCCCAAAACTGAAGCATCGGCACAAAAGCCTAAAGCTGAAGCAGCATCTTTAGTCGCTCACCAAAAGCCCGTGAAATTGGGAGTTATTGAAGGGAATAATTATCAAGTTATCCAAGGACTAAAAGCTGGGGACAAAATTGTTGTTTCCGGTATTCTCAGCCTAACCAATGACGCTCCCATCAAGCCTGCACCGCAAGAAGTGGGTAGTCGGAGTTTTTAATATTTGTCCCAATCGATAACTACGTAATGCTCAATTTCTATCTACCCATTTTCTAATCATGTTTACGATCAACTTGATTTAGTAAGTAGCTGGGCGAAATTAAATATAAAATGTCATTGCGTTGGCGTAAGCGTTTTGTAACCGAAGGCAGTGGAGTGTACCCTTACGGGGATCTTGCTACGCATAGCGTCTTGTAGAGTTGCAATCTCAATCTTTGCGATCGCAACTTTTGGAAACCAAGGCGCGAACACTTCGTACTCTTCTCCTGGCTAAGACCAAGGTCAATGGGTTATCCTTTGGAGTACGCAATGACAAACTATCTTAATTTTGAAAAATTCACATCTTTAAAGGGGAAAGCGTGAACAGTCATGAAAATCGCTATTGGCAGTGATGAACGTACCAACCTTACCGATAGGATAGTGGAAGAACTTAAGCAGCGTGGGCATGAAGTTATACCCTTCGGTTCCCTAACGGAGAATGATCCTGAAGTTGATTGGCCTCTCAGCTGTAGTAAAGTTGCTTTGGCAGTGGCAACCCAGAAAGCAGATGAAGGGATTGTCTTTTGTTGGACTGGTACAGGTGCATCTATTGCCGCTAACAAAGTTTCAGGGATACGTGCAGCTTTGTGTCATGATGCCGAGACGGCACGCGGGGCCCGCATCTGGAATCATGCGAATGTCCTTGTACTAAGTTTACGTGCTACTACAGAAGCGATCGCTAAAGAAATATTAGATGTCTGGTTTAGCACACCCTATTCTGAAGATGAGTGGAACCTCCTGCAAATGGAGCGGATTAGACAGTTAGAGAAAAGTGCAAGGGAGCATCCCAATTGTGCAAAAAGAGGGGGAGAAGCCAAAAATATTCGCGAG
>NZ_CALMFY010000121.1 GCF_937863485.1 uncultured Nostoc sp.
TCTGTCAGCAGTGCAGGAGATATTAACGGCGACGGCATCGACGACCTGATTATTGGGGCACCTTTTGCCTCCCCCAACGGCAACAGTTCAGGGCAAAGCTACGTGCTGTTTGGTGGAAAAAATATCGGCAGTGGCACCAGCCCTATCCTAACGGGAACTGCTGGTACAGATACTCTTTTCGGCACAATTGGCAACAACATCATCGACGGCAAAGCTGGTAATGATATCCTCACGGGCAACGGTGGTCAAGATAAGTTTATTATTCGCTCTGGCGATGGTAATGATATCATCACCGATTTTAGTGGCGTAGGAGGTAAAGGCTCAAACCCATCAGCAGCAGTAATTGCCAATGTTGATACACTGCAATTTATCGGTTCGGGACTAACTGCTCAAAATTTACAACTAACTGAAAATGGCAACAACTTGGAAGTCACTTTTGAAAATGTGGCATCCACCAAAGTAACTCTGCAAAACTTCAAATTACCAAACCTGGATAACCTGCCAGCAAGTTCTTCAAGACCTGCACTCGGCAATATAGAGTTTGATGGGCAAAGCAGCATCACCGACAGCTTCGATGTGATTACTGCCAACTCTACTCAAGCTAACATTTTCAATAAAAACACTGTCACCTTCTTGAATGACTTAAACAATAATATCGCCGGTTTTAACAACTCCAATGATGTGATTAATGGTCAAGGGGGTAATGACATTATTAATGGCAACAGTGGCAATGACCTGTTGCGGGGCGGGTCAGGCGATGATATTCTCATCAGTGGAGAAGATAATGATACTCTTGTGGGTGGTGTAGGCAATGATGTTCTCATTGGCGGTGCGGGTGCTGACAGATTCCTTTACAACACCGATGCAGCCTTTGCCCTGACTGCTGTTGGTGTAGATGCCATTAGTGACTTCAACAGTTCTGAAGGTGACAAGATTATCTTAGATAAAACTACCTTTAATGCAATTACTTCAGCTGCCGGAACTGGTTTTAGTAACAAGAGTGATTTTCAAATCACTTCTTCAGCGGGGACTAGGACGGCGAAAATTGTGTACGATCCTGTGAGTGGGCAGTTGTTCTACAACCAAAATGGCAGCGCGACTGGTTTTGGCAGTGGTGGTCTATTTGCAACTCTAACTGGTGCGCCAACTCTCACGGCATCTGATTTTGTGTTGCAAGCGTAGTTTGTCCAAAACACGAAACTTCGAGCTTGGAACACGAAACTCCAAGCTTTGAACACGAAACTCTGAGCTTTGAACACAAAACTCCGAGCTTTGAACACGAAACTCCGAGCTTTGAACACAAAACTCCGAGTTCAGAACACGAAACTCCGAGCTTTGAACACAAAACTCCGAGTTCAGAACACCAAACTCCGAGTTCAAAACACGAAACTCCGAGTTCAGAACCTTGAAGCTTATTTCTTCACTAACAACTCTGGGCTATTTAAATAGACGAGTCATTTCAAATAATTGCTGGGCACTACTTCCTAAAAAAGCATCGAAAAGTAACTGCCCTCCAGATTCCACTTCTACTATATAGCGCTGGGCAATTTCATAATAAGCGTAAGTCCAAGGGATCTGAATTTCTGCGCCACTGTTATCATCTAACACTGTGACCATTTCCGTTACTGCTTGAGTTGCAGTTTGCCGCAAACCACAAGCAACATTTCCCTCTATCTCTGCTTTCATTGGTACACCCAGGTTAGCCAAAGCACTGGCGGTAGTATCAATGTCTGGATATTCTGGAGTATTCTGGCCGTTGACGTAGCCTGTGAAATGGTTGACACCATATCCGTGCAACAATACCCAAGCCCCATACTGAGTAACCTGATTCACCTCTTCGATAACAGAACGCAGGGGAGGTAGCCAAGGGCGGGTGAAGACTTGCTGGAGTTGTTTGGCAATAGTTTCAATGTTCCCGTCTTTTTGTAGAAGAGTAAGGGGTGAGGTCAGTTCGTATTGGATTGAAGATACTGTTTTAGAGATGAGTTGGGCAATATTAGCAGGCAATTCATCGACAATCAACTCGCTGATAAACAGCTTGGGTAAGTTAAATTCCTCTTGCTGTGGATGACGATAATGACGGGCATACAGATGAGTTTGAGCAAAATTATACTCTCCAGCCGCCACATAACCTAAAGCTTCTGCAAGTTGCCCGAGGTAGTCAATTCCCAAGTTAACTTGACCCTGTGGACTATCTGCTAATAAACGCAAAGACCGAAAGGCGATGTGGTCGTTGGCGACAGTTCCACGCGCAGCAGTAATCATTTGCTCGTAGGTACGGGCATGATTTACCCTGGCGCTGTATTCTTGCCAAAGTAATTTCCACAAATGAAAGGCAATTTCGGGTTTCATAAAGTATTAGATATTGGGCATTGGTTATTTCCTTCCTCGCTGTACCCTGTACTCTGCTCCTCATCCCCTAAAAATTTACAGCTATTTTCAGATAAATAGACCATGCTGTAGGGGCGCAAGACCTTGCATACGTGTCAACTTAAGGCAAAAGCCAGTCTAGAACAAGGTTTTAGAGGTTGTCTTGTTCCCAGTCTCTGACTGGGAATGCCTAACGTGAGGCTCCGCCTCAAGACTTGCGGCAGAGCCGCAATTGATTTGCATTTCCAGCCAGAGGCTCTTAACGAGGATTTTAAAAGGGTTTGGGCTTAAGTTGACGCCAATGAAGACCTTGCGCCTCTACAACAAATGTGATTCAAATAAATGAAAAATCCTGTAACACCTCGCTGATAATCTGAAGGGCTATCTGAATTTGGTCGCTGTCGATAACCAAAGGTGGACAAAAACGAATTGCAGCTTTACCGCAACCTAGTAACAATAAACCCCGTAAAAAAGCTTCTTGGATAATGCGATCGCGCAATTTATGATCAAGATTACCCTGTTGATCCAATAAATCCACTGCAACCATCAAACCTTTACCTCGTGGCGGCGATACTCTGGGAAATTTTTGATGCAAATGGGTCAGACTCGCTTGTAATAATTCTCCCATCTGGGTAGCGTTGCTCATCAAACCACTTTCCAGCAGTCGCAGTGTGGCAATACCAGCAGCACAAGCTACTGGATTACCGCCAAATGTGGTAGCGTGAGAACCGGCAGGCCAAGTCATTAACTCAGGTCTAGCAAGTATCGCTCCTAATGGCAGACCACTGGCGATGCCTTTGGCAGTAGTAATGATATCAGGCATCACTCCCCAATGCTCGATCGCAAATAAGCGACCAGTTCGCCCCATCCCCGCTTGCACTTCATCCACTACCATCAGAATACCGTGGCGATCGCAAATATCCCGAATCCGTTGCAAGAAACCATCCTCTGGTACGATATACCCACCTTCCCCTTGAATCGCTTCGACTACGATCGCCGCTACTTCTTGCGCTGGTAAAATTGTCGTGAATAGCTGTTTTTCCAGGTAATCTAAGCTCGCGTGAGTGCCGTAGGGGATATGAGTAACACCAGGAACTAAAGGCCCAAAATTAGCTCGCTGCACTGCTTTGGAACCAGTCAGAGACATTGCCCCATAGGTGCGTCCGTGAAATGCACCTAAGAAGGCTACGATTAGCGATCGCTTGGTGTAATATCGAGCTAGTTTGATGGCTCCTTCGTTGGATTCTGCCCCGGAATTGGTGAAAAATACTTTTGCAGGGAACTTAGCGTTATTCTGTGGATTGGGAAAAGGGGCACGAATCGCTAGTTGTTCCGCTAGTTCCACCATCGGCTCATAATAAAAATCCGTCCCTGACATGTGCAGTAGACGCTCCGACTGTTCTTGAATTGCTTTGACAACTTCCGGGTGGGCGTGTCCGGTGGCGGTAACAGCAATACCTGCGGTCATATCCAGAAATACATTGCCATCTACATCTTCTACCATACAGCCCTGGCCGCGAGATACAACTAACGGGTAATCGCGGGTATAAGAAGGAGAAGTTACAGCGCGATCGCGTTGTACAATTGCTTGAGCACGAGGCCCAGGTAAGGAAGTTATTAAACGGGGTGTACGAGGTAAATTTAGGTTAATAGGGATACTTAACATAATTTTTTTCGATTTTTTAAAGATTACTGAATAATTAAACGCTAAAGGTTGATTGCTTGCAGTAGCATTTGATTCCATTAGTGTAGTAATTACGTATTTAATAAAAAATTCGAGTATACGTCAGCGATCAGGCAAAAATACAGAAATCCTCAGAGGTTGCCCGTTTTTATAACACAACTTCTGCGATCGCGTCATCTTGTATTTTTTGAAGCATAACAGCTTCACTATTAGATGTCAGGGTACAAGCCACAGCACATTTTGGAGAAAAAGGTGTATTACATCCAGGACTTACGCAAGAACTCTCTGAAACTCTTATTCCTTTGTGTCCTACCCTGCGGGAAGCCACTTCGTGTCTATGCGTCCTTTGCGGTTCGTTTTATCATGATTTTGCGTAAGTCCTGACATCTACAGGAGAATTGCTCTCATCTTCGACTCAACCACAAAATAGGTAGTACGCCACGTCTACGCAAAAGTTAGTTTTGGAGTCACATTTGTTGCTTTTGCGACTCCAATAGTTAGTTTTGGAGTCACATTTGTTGCTTTTGCGACTCCAATAGTTAGTTTTCAAGTCGCATTTGTTGCTTTTGCGACTCCAAAAGTTAGTTCAGCAGTAGCCAGAAGACCATAAATAAACTCCAAAAACCTTGTTTGATTCAGTAGCAATAGTAATCTACCAAAATCTATCTGTGGGTACTTTCATGCATTTTTTCTTCCTTCAAGTATCGCTTTCCAGTCAAAATTGAAGTTAGTCAGTTGAAGGAATCATTCATAACGCTAGACTACCAATGCAAACCAACAATCAACCAAATCTAAGTGATTCACCGCAAGCAGCCCAAAAAATTCTGCCCACTGCTCCATTACCAGAATCTATTAGTCAAAACATCGAGACTATCATCGCATTGCACAGACGTTCTGAAAAAAATGTCCCACAACACCAGCGCTTTGTAGAAACGATAACCATCTTTTTTGGTCGTCCTATATTCCTGTATAGCATTGTGCTTGGGATTATTCTCTGGGTAACACCCAATGCCTTACCACGACGTTTAGGTGTACCTAGATTTGAGGAAGTTCCATTTCCTTGGTTACAATTTTCACTGACTGCGGGTTCATTGTTGGTGACAACAGGGGTATTGATTAAACAGGAGCGACAAGAAAAGTTAGCAGAGCAACGGGCGCAACTTAGCCTTCAACTCAACCTGCTCTCTGAGCAGAAAATTGCTAAACTCATCGCTTTGATTGAGGAATTACGCCAAGATATTCCCAATGTCAAAAATCGCTCTGACCCGGAGGCTGAAATAATGAAGTCCCCTACTGATGCACACGCAATTGTAGACTTATTGGAAGAAACCTTAGCATCAGAGTTAGCAAATTTATCGCAGCAAGAAATATCAACTCAGGAGTAACAAAGTAAGCGTAGTCAGGACTTACGCAACTGTCACAAGCGATGGCGCGGTGCAGATGCGCCGTGCGTCAAACAACTAGTACCGCAAGGCGGAAGTCACTCATTCAAAAGTCAAAAGTCAAAAGTATTACGGAATGGGCTTTTTAGGGTTTTTAAATGGTTGCTCTATTTATGCCGTGTTGTACTAGGCGAGAAAGATGGGAATAGCCGGATGTTTTAGTTGCTGAACTAAATAATTTGATAACAATCTATGCTTAATTTAATAGATTGTTTGCCCAGTTTGATCAGCTAAATCTTTGAGCCTAAGCCAGACTCAAAAATTGTAGTTATTAAAAACAGCTAGT
This sequence comes from uncultured Nostoc sp., assembly GCF_937863485.1. Classification (GTDB taxonomy): domain Bacteria; phylum Cyanobacteriota; class Cyanobacteriia; order Cyanobacteriales; family Nostocaceae; genus Nostoc. Next base: position 5,783 of record NZ_CALMFY010000121.1, read on the forward strand.
TTACACCCATTCAATTAATTTAAAAAGTTCTCCACGCATCTGACAAATATTTCTACACCCATTCCCAACGCTGTTTCATCAAAATCAAACCGGGGATGATGATGAGGATAGGCCAAGTCTTTCTCAGGGTTAGCAGAACCTAAGAAGAAATAGCAACCAGGAACCTCTTGCAAGAAGAATGACATATCTTCAGCAGCCATAGTTTGACATTCTGGCACAATACCCATTGGGGTTTCTACCACTTCTTCTGCTACAGTTCGCACCAATTCTGCCATCTTAATATCATTAATTACTGGTGGATAAAGTGACCAGTATTCTAAGTCATAACTCGCAGCATGACTTTGACAAATTCCAGCAATAATCTGCTCGACACGCTGGTTGAAAAAGCCTTTCAAACTAGGATTAAAATACCTGACAGTGGCACTCATTCTCGCTGTATCAGCAATCACATTCCGCTTGGTTCCAGCATGAAGTTCGCCTACTGTCACCACAGCCGAATCAATGGGATTCACATTCCGAGCGACAATGGTTTGCAAAGCATTCACAATTTGAGCAGCAACTACAACAGAGTCAACAGTTTGATGGGGTAGTGCGCCGTGTCCACCTTTGCCCAAAATTGTGCAGTTAAAGCACTCCACAGCTGCCATCAACGCCCCAGCCCGCACACCCACTGTTCCCAAGGGCAAATTATTCCATAAGTGCAAACCAATAATTGCCTCAACATCAGGATTTTTCAGGACTCCAGCTTCAATCATCGGCTTTGCGCCTCCTGGTGATTCTTCCGCTGGCTGAAAGATAATTTTCACGGTACCGGAGAAATCTTGGCGATGCTGCTGGAGATAATAAGCTGTACCTAAAGCGATCGCTGTATGTCCATCATGTCCACAAGCGTGCATCACTCCATCATGCTGCGATTTATACGGCACTTCGTTGAGTTCTTGGATTGGCAAAGCATCCATATCTGCCCGAATCGCTAAAACTTTCTCTGTGCCTAATTTGTTACCCTTGATGGTGGCAACAATGCCAGTGTGAGCAATGCCAGTTTGATGCTCAATTCCCCATTCTTGTAACTTTTGTGATACAAACTCAGCGGTCAGTTTTTCTTTAAAACCTAACTCTGGTTGTTGATGCAATCGCCGCCGCCACTCGATCAATTGTGGTTGCAATGAGCGGATTGAAAGTCGGATGCGAGATAGGTCAACAGAAGAGGGATTGGGAAAGGTAGAAACCATTATGAAGACAAGCTAGTTTGAGTACAGCTAACTTAGTTTATCGTAGGGAATGGCAAAGAATCATTATCAGAATCTTCTTCAGGACTTACGCAACTGGCACAAGCAATGGCTAACCTCAGAGGACTTGACTTTAGAGGGGCTAACCTCAACAAGTCCCCAAATTGCTACAAAAGCGAAAATCCTGGCAACTGGAGTTGCCGTAACCGAACCACATGTCATCTCTGCCGACCAATAGGTGGTACAAATGGAAACACTCATGAATAACAATAAAAATCAATCGGTTTACGATGTAATCATTTCTGGGGCTGGCCCAGTAGGACTTTTCCTAGCCTGTGAACTGGCCTTGACCAAATGTTCAGTCCTAATACTGGAAAAGGCGGAGAATCCGCACTCGCCATTGAAGCAACTTCCTTTCGGGATACGGGGGCTTTCTGCGCCTTCTGTTGAAGCACTTTACCGCCGTGGGTTGCTAAAAGAACTTGAGGTACCAAAACGCCTTAAAGACCCCCATAGCAACCCAACCAAAGTGCAAGGGCCACAACCCCAACGTCAGGGAGGGCACTTCGCCGGCATTCCATTTCATGACGGCAATATTGACACCTCACAGTGGAGGTATCGCCTGCCAAGCTCGACCGACACCAATTTGTTGTCTGAAATGGAGGAGCTTGAATCTGTGCTGGCCCGCCGCGCAGAAGCCTTGGGTGTAGAAATCAAGCGCGGGCTTGCCATTACTGACTTTCATCAAACCGCGGACGGGGTAACTGTCCAGTCAGGTGATCAATCTTTTCAAAGTAAATGGCTCGTGGGTTGCGATGGAAGCCGTAGTGTTGTTCGCAAGGGGGGCGGTTTTGAATTCGCCGGTACGGAGCCAGAATTTACGGGCTACTCTGCTCAGGTTGACATTGCCGACCCGGAGAAGCTCAGTCCGGGCCGAAACGTGACACCAACAGGCATGTACTTCCAATCCCAGCCAGGTTACCTAATAATCCAGGATTTTGATAGTGGGGCATTTCATAATGCAGAAAAGCCAATCACGCTTGAACACGTGCAGGAGGTTCTACGCCGCATCTCGAACACCGACGTTACCATCAGCGCCCTGCATATCGCAACCACGTGGACTGACCGAGCACGGCAGGCTACAACCTACCGCAACGGACGTGTACTTTTAGCCGGTGATGCCGCGCACATTCATTCGCCGTTGGGAGGCCAAGGGCTTAACCTTGGACTGGGCGATGCCATGAACCTGGGCTGGAAGCTCGCCGCAACCATCCATAATATTGCGCCGTCAGGCTTGTTGGAGAGTTATCATACTGAACGACACCCAATTGGTACGCAGGTTCTGGATTGGTCACGCGCCCAGGTTGCAATCATGAGACCAGTCCCACATGCCCGCGCGCTGAATGCAATTATCCGCGACCTTATGAATACGCGCGATGGTGCCACCTATATTGCAGGAAGGGTGTGGGGCGTTTTCACACATTACAATCTCGGTGGCGACCACCCTTTAGTAGGCCACAGCGTTCCCAACTTTGAGTTCAAAGACGGTACAAGGATTGGCGAGCTAATGCACGATGGCCACGGGATACTGCTTGATTTCGATATGAATGCTTCACTTAAAACTTTGGCGAGTGAATACGGCGACCGAATGAAGTATGTTTCGGGGCGGGCGAAAGAACAATTAGGCTTGAGCACTGTACTGATACGTCCTGATGGGATTATCGCTTGGGCTTCTGACAGCGAACCTGATGAGCAATCAATCAGACAAGCGGTTGCTCTCTGGTTTGCTCGATAGCCTGGAGTTCCAATATCATCTAACCGCGCATCATCCGGTTCAAATTGTGCTGACGGCAAAATCAACTTCGGTGCAGATGCTCCATAAGTTGCTCAGACAGGAAGGCTTGACTGCATCAGTTGTAAACAGGGATTGAACGTTCACTACGATCAGTTACTCAAGTCTTTTTCTCCAATGACCTATTTAAAGTGTCAGTGTTTCCCAATCTAAATCTGATGCTACTTGAGCAAGTTTATCTAAATCAGTCAGGTTATCTAAATAGGGCAAGCAGCCTAAAACTGGCGTGTTAGTCAGTGATTGAATCAATTGGTGTGGTGTCCAGTCGGCTATTTCTGCATCCGTTCGAGGTTGTACGCAGTTTAGAACAATGCCTTTGAGATTGATGCGTGATTGTCTAGCTAATGCTACGTTCGCCACTGCTTGAGCGATCGCACCCAATCTAACTGGCACTACCAATACCGTTGGTAAACGCCATTCCCCCGCTAAATCAGCTACCGTTAATTCCTCCGTTACTGGCGAACCTAACCCTCCCAAGGCTTCTACAAGCACAAAATCACGATGCGATCGCAATTTAGACAAAGCTTGCCACACAAGTGCTAAATCTACTCGGCGATTTTCCCGTGCTGCTGCTATGGGAGGGGCTAAAGGTGCTTGAAAGTACAAAGGTGTAATTTCTTCAGCAGATTGTTCTAGTGCAAATAGCTTTTGATACCACTCGCGATCGCCAATCCCCGATTGAATCGGTTTCATAATTCCCCAGGTACGCTGTGGGTAATATTTTTGCCAATAGGCTGCTAACGCTGTTGTTAAAACAGTTTTACCAGCTTCGGTATCAGTTCCTGTAATCAGTAGTGTGTTTAACATTAATTAATTTCTTTGGCCAGAAAATGGTTGTGTTCCATCAGCTGGCGGTAAGGTTGGCGTTTCACCAGTGGGTGGAGTTGGAATCGGTGTTTCTGTAGGAATTGGAATTGGTGTCTCTGTAGGAATTGGAATTGGTGTTTCTGTGGGAATTGGAATTGGTGTTTCTGTGGGAATTGGAATTGGTGTTTCTGTGGGTGTTGCTTTGACTGATTTCTCTAATGAAACATTCAAGTTGTAATTGCTTTCGGCAACTCCTGAAACCAGTGTTAACTCAATAGTATATCTACCAGTAACCAGCAATGTGCCTTCATAAGCTGTTACTGACTGAGGATTATTATCAATTAGTTGTTCATTGGGACTTAAAACTTTTAGCAATACGCTGTTTCCTGGGTCAATCAATGCACTTAACTTGTCACCTTGCTCTCCCAAAAAACTGTACCGGATGATTTGATTTGTTTTGAGAGTATCTGTAACCGTGGTTGGGTTAGATGCTTTCAGATTGAGCCGCCTACTAGATATAATAGGTTGCTCATTAGTGGGTGTGGGTGTTGATGTAAATGTAGTACCACCAGAAATAACTGGTGAAGGGAAATTTTGGGGAAGCGTCTCACTTGGTGATGGTTTTGACTGACTGCGAATAGAACTGACTAGCGCCCAAGAACCAAATCCGGCAACGATCACTACAGCAATGGCAATTGCGGCGATCGCTAACGGATTATCCAAGATTGAGCTAGTATTACTTGGTGGAATCACAGGAGCGGGTTGTTTCTTCTTGGGCGAAGCTGCTGGTGGTACTAAGTTAGGCCGGCGACCAACAGCCATTGTTTGCAAGTTCGATACATTATTAGGGGTAGGGACACTGGGTTGAGCCAGAGATTGCAGTGCTTGGGATACATTAGCAGCACTTTGGTAGCGAGCGCTCGGTATATGATTCAACATTCGATTCAAAACCTGAGCAAATCGCGGATTCACTCTTACCCACCGCTGCCAATTCCAAGTTAGTTGGTTTTCGTCAAATAGATCCCTTGGTTCTTTACCAGTCAGCAAAACAATCGCACTCACCGCTAATGCATACAAGTCACTACTAGGATAAGCTCCCCCTGTTTGCATTTGTTCACTAGGAGAGTAGCCTAATTTTCCCACAGTGGTTTCTGGCATTGGGCTATTTGGCGATCGTAAACGCTCTGCCAGTTCCTTTACCACCCCAAAGTCAATTAACACAGGTTTAGCGTCACTATCTCGCAAAATAATATTTTCTGGGGAGATATCTCGGTGAATAATCCCTCGACTGTGAATATGCTCTAAAACAGGCAACAACAACTGTATTAGCTGCAATACTTCAGCCTCTGTAAAAGTTTTACCCACAGCTTGACGTTCAGCCAGTAGAGTTCGGTACGTCTGACCTGCAACGTAGTCCTCCACCAAAAATAAGCGTTGGTCTTGCTCAAATCTTTCCCGGAATTTAGGCACTTGTGGGTGTTCGATTTGATATAAAATGGCAGCTTCTCGGTAAAAAAGCTCTTGTGCCTTCTTCCAAGCCAAAGCCTCCGTTGCTGTTGAAATCAATTCCTTGATCGCGCAAAGTTCGTTAAAGCGCCTCTGGTCTTCTGCCAGATAGGTTCTACCAAATCCTCCTTGTCCGAGAATTTGAATTATGCGGTAACGGTTTTGCAAAACAGTGCCAACTTTAATCGGTGGTTGCATGATCGATTGATTGAGTGTATTAGCAACTGAGGAGGAAGTCACCCACAAAGATTAAGTCCAAGAGGCGACACAGTTACATGCAGCGATATTTTACCTTACATAATAGTTAGGAGTATACGCAAAGTCACACTTCAAGTGTCTTATGCAACTCTCTTAACTGTCTACAGTAATTTATGTATGGGGTCTTCTCCCCTGCCCCTTTTCTTCTTCTCTGACCGCTTGGAACTGCTGTCAGCCCTGCGCCAGAACCCACGCAAGTGAGATGTTAATACCAATTCTATGTAAGCCTGCATAGAATAGTCTCTTTATCTAGCAAGGATTTTATAAAAAACTGGTATAAATACCAATGTGATCCGGGAATTTATTGGGTTAATTAAAACTAAAAATTAAGTCTGCTAGTTTATTTATTTACCGCTAGTATCATAGAATATAATCAGATACCTGTTTAACACTTAGTCGCAAGTGTTCTCCTGTCTAAAAACAAAGTTCAATATTACTTAAGTTGTAAATGCTTTACTGTCAGTTATAAATGAGGTAGTTAGAAGAAGCAATCTATCACACCAATCTTTAGAGACATTAGGGTCATTTACCTCAACCTAAAAAACTTGAAGTATAGACCTAGTGGACGGACTTGATGTCCGTTAAGCTATCAATAGTTTGCTTGCCAAGAAAATTAGACAGTTAGCAAATGATAATTGTATGGAAAAATGTTTAAATTTTGTATGAAAGCTTTAAAAAAACTCACAGATGTTTTTTTAGATGATTTCCTGATTAAATCTACTAAATCTCTAATGATAATATTGCTATGAATGCACATAGAGGTTCTGCTGTGCTCAGTTCTGCAACTTTCAAAATGCAACCATCTGCAACAGGACTGACTGATAATCATCGCCTGCGGCTGTTTTCTGGCTCTGCCAATGTACAACTGTCTCAAGAAGTCGCTCGTTATCTGGGCATGGACTTGGGGCCAATGATTCGCAAAAGATTTGCGGATGGAGAACTTTACGTTCAAATCCAAGAATCAATTCGGGGTTGTGATGTCTATTTAATCCAGCCATCTTGTCAACCCGTAAACGATAATTTGATGGAATTAATGATTATGGTTGACGCCTGTCGTCGAGCTTCTGCGCGACAGGTGACGGCAGTAATCCCCTACTATGGCTATGCCCGTGCTGATCGCAAAACGGCAGGACGAGAGTCAATAACTGCCAAGCTGGTTGCTAACTTGATTACCGAAGCAGGTGCCAACCGCGTTCTAGCAATGGATTTACACTCGGCTCAAATTCAAGGCTATTTCGATATCCCCTTTGACCATGTTTATGGTTCGCCAGTATTGCTGGATTATCTAACAAGCAAAGAACTGCCCGATCTTGTGGTTGTTTCCCCCGATGTTGGCGGTGTAGCACGAGCCAGAGCATTTGCGAAAAAACTGAATGATGCTCCACTGGCGATTATTGACAAACGTCGTCAGGCACATAATGTTGCAGAAGTGTTAAATGTCATCGGCGATGTTAAAGGTAAAACGGCAGTGTTGGTGGATGACATGATCGACACTGGGGGGACGATCGCTGAAGGAGCGCGATTACTGCGTGAAGAAGGAGCGCGTCAAGTATACGCCTGTGCAACTCATGCAGTGTTCTCTCCACCAGCGATGGAGCGGTTGTCCAGTGGCTTATTTGAAGAAGTCATTGTCACCAATACGATTCCCATAGCAGAAAACAATCGTTTTCCACAACTAGTGGTGCTGTCAGTAGCTAATCTGTTAGGAGAAACTATCTGGCGGATTCATGAAGATACTTCAGTCAGTAGTATGTTCCGCTAACCGATAAAAGACTGTCATTCGTGTTACAGGCATAAATTACCCACACTGTCATCTTGATCGGGTGCAGTGTGGGCTTTTAGTTATTACTGTCTTTCTTTAGGAACCTGAACCTTAAAAACTAAATACTGTAAGCTACTGCATTTGTTCTGATCGTACTCAGCCCAGTTATGAGTTTCTCTGAAAAACTTGCACCGTAACTGATCGTCACACTCTTGCTAGCCTCTTCTAGTACATTGTGATGGTATCCAACAAAAATGGATCGCCATGTGCAGTAGTAAAATGGATGCAGCACTGCCAAATTAGAATACTTTGATTCAGTTTGGACAATTTGGCTAAAGAGGACAAAAGGATGGTTACAACTCCTAAAAAAGTGATTTCAGTTTTACCTTTGGAAAATGGCGATCGCTTATCTCGCTGCGAATTTGAGCGTCGCTATCAGGCAATGCCGCATTTAAGAAAAGCTGAACTGGTTGAAGGAGTTGTGTATATCATGGCATCGCCACTGAGAATTAAAAGTCATGGCGAACCACATGCAGACCTGATTGGGTGGTTGTGGAACTATAAAACTGCAACGCCTGGCGTTGTTATGGGAATTGAACCCACAGTGCGTTTAGATCCGGATAATGAACCACAGCCTGATGCGGTACTATTCATTCCGGGCAGACAGGCATTGATTAGTGAGGATGATTATATCCAAGGCGCACCCGAACTGGTGATAGAAGTGGCAGCAAGCAGTGCAGCCATTGATTTACATGATAAAAAACGCACCTATCGACGGAATGGAGTACAGGAGTATATTGTCTGGCGAACATTAGATAATCAGTTGGATTGGTTTAGGCTGCAAGCAGATGAGTATGTCTCGCTACCAACTGATGAGCAGGGAATTATTCGCAGTCAGGTGTTTCCGGGGTTGTGGTTGGCGGTACCTGCCTTGCTGTCAGGAGAAATGGCAATGGTGTTATCTGTGTTACAAGCAGGTTTAGCTGCCACAGAACATCAAGAGTTTATGCAAAAGTTGAATGAGAATATCGGAAATAGGGAATAGATATATACTGAGTTTTTTCAAAAATCAAATAGCAGTCCTATATGTTCCTGAAGAAGTTATAGAAAGGCTGGCGTTGCACGAATCAGGAAAATGATGAAAACGAAAGCTAATGTACTTATGCAAGGGTGTCAGTGTGAAGTAGCGCAACTGCCAGGTACTGAGAAAGGAATTGATGATTGGGTGGTGGCTGGTGGCAAGTTGGGTTACAAAAAACTCTTTTTACCCCTGCCCCTACGAGGCTTTTCTCATTATCATAGGAAGTTAAAAATATGAAAGCTAAAAAAGTTAAAATTAAGACTAGACTTGGGATCACTGACGAGGTTATTCATGATTATCTTACGCAGTTCGGTTTGATAGAAAATTATTATATCTGGGGTACAGCTAAATTAAATAGTGGGATAATATATTGTTTATCTTATGACAAGAAAATTGTCACATTTTTAGTTGAAGACGATCAACTTAATGGAATATACATAAGGTATCTTGAAAAAATGGGAGTTCCTGTTTTTGAGGATTCTTTAGAATGTGATGAGTATGGAAAAGCTCTCTTGGAAAAGGCTAATAAAAAAGATGACTCCTTACCGATAGAGCCAAACCCGGAGTAGTGAAAGCAGTTGCTCAGTATCTACAGGTTTGGTGATGTAGTCAGAGGCTCCAGCTTCGATGCACTTTTCGCGATCGCCTGGCATGGCTTTAGCAGTTAAAGCAATTATTGGTAGTGAGCGAAACTGTTGTTGCTGGTGGATGGCGCGGGTGGTTTCGTAACCATCCATTTCCGGCATCATGATATCCATCAAAACTATATTAATGTCAGGATTAGCTTGCAGCTTCTCTATGCCATCTTTGCCATTTTCGGCAAACAGCACTTGCATTTGATAGCTTTCTAAAAAGCTGGTGAGGGCAAAAATATTTCGCAGGTCATCATCCACAATCAAAATTTTCCGATTAGCTAGCACCGGATCAGTTTGATGTAGTTGCTCTAGCATTTGACGCTTTGGTGGGGGCAAATTTGCTTGCACCCGATGCAAAAACAGAGCCGTTTCGTCTAACAACCGCTCTGGCGATCGCACATTTTTAATGATAATTGTCTCTGCTAGTCCCCGCAGTTGGGTTTCTTCTCGTCGGCTGAGTTCTTTGCCGGTGTAGATAATGATCGGCAGTTTCAAAAGCCTGGGTTCAAGCTTTATCTGCTCAATTAGTGCAAACCCGCTCATATCGGGCAGACCGAGATCCAATACCATACAATCAAAGTGATGCGATCGCAAAATCAAAAGTGCTTCTGCCCCCGTACCTACTGCTGTACTCTGGACATCACCATTACCAATCAGTTCGATAATACTTTGGGCTTGTACGGGGTCATCTTCTACAATTAGGAGATTTTTCACCTGACGCTCAATAAAGCCTTTAATCTCGGTCAATACCTGAGTTAGCGCTTCTGGAGAGACGGGTTTTTGTAGATAGGTAATCGCTCCTAGCTGTAATCCCCGTTGTTGTCTTTCATCAACAGAAAGTATATGTACTGGGATGTGTCTGGTGTCTGGGTTATGTTTCAGACGATCCAGCACCGTCCAACCATCCATCTCTGGCATATGGATATCTAGCATAATCGCATCGGGCTTAAATTGTTGCGCTAGTGCTAGCCCTTGTTTGCTCTGTAAAGCAACAATGGTTTTAAAGCCCTGCTCACGGGCCATATCTAGTAAGATGCGGGCAAATTTATCGTCATCTTCAATAATCAACAAAATGCGATCGCCCGGTTGAATTATTTCCCGGTCATCTGGGATTTCGTTGGCAAAGGTGGTAAGTACTTTCGCGGATGGAGAAGTGTCCACAGTGGATCTATTTTCGACCATTGGCACTTCTTTTATCGTCGATGCTGTGCGGATAGAGGTGGTTGGCTCAGGGGGTGCTGTGGTAAGAGGATTTTTATCATTATTTTCCTGTCGCTTGGGCAAGTAAAGAGTGAAGGTGCTTCCCTGTCCTGGTTGGCTGACTAGTTCAATTCTCCCCCCCAAAAGTTGAGCCAGTTCGCGGCTGATGGACAAGCCCAAGCCAGTTCCCCCGTACTTGCGGCTGGTTGTGCCATCTGCCTGCTGAAAGGCCTCGAAAACAATCTTCTGCTTCTCGACTGGAATGCCTATGCCCGTATCACTAACTGCAAAAGCAATCATCGGATTATCAAATTGAGCTGCCTCAGAAGACATACTAATTTGTAACTTCACGCCTCCCTTTTCAGTAAATTTAAAGGCGTTAGCCAGGAGATTTTTCAGCACTTGTTGCAGGCGTTTGGAGTCGTTAGAAATTGTCGGGGGTAACTTCTTATCCAGTTCAATAGTAAAACTGAGTTGTTTATTGTGGGCAACTTGCCGAAAAGTGTGCTCTATAGATGTCTCTAAATCTGCAAAAGCAATTTGCTCAATATCGAGTACCATAGTACCCGACTCAATTTTTGCCAAATCTAGAATGTCATTGATCAACTCCAGCAAATCAGTTCCAGCCGAGTAAATAGTCCGGCTGTACTCTACCTGTTTATCGGTCAAGTTGCTAAGAGAGTTATCTGCTAGCAGCCTTGCTAAAATTAACAGGCTATTTAGCGGTGTCCGTAGCTCGTGGGACATATTTGCGAGAAATTCCGACTTATATTTGGAAGACAACGCTAGTTGTTCAGCTTTTTCTTCCAAAGACTGCCTCGCCCGCTCAACTTCCTGGTTCTTACGGGCAACTTCCCGATTTTGAACTTCTAACAATTCTGCCTTTTCTTCTAACTCCTCATTTAGTTGTTGTAATTCCTCGTTAGACTGCTTGACAATAAATTGTGATTCTTCCAACTCATGCGCCTGCTCTTCCAGGCGTTGATTGCTCTGCTGTAGTTCATCTTGCTGGCTTTGCAGTTCCTCTGTTAAAGTAACAGACTCTTCAAGTAGTTGCTGAGTTTGCAATTGTGAGGCGATGTTATTCAAAAACACACCAAGGATTTCACTCAATTGCTCTAGAAATCTCAGGTGCAACTCGTTAAAAGGCCCAAAAGAGGCAAGTTCAATTACGGCACTCACCTGCGTCTCAAACAGTATAGGCAACACAATAATATTTAGCGGTGGAGCTTCTCCCAAGCCGGAACTGATACGGATATAGTCACTAGGAACTTCCGTTAGGAGGATTCTTTGTTTTTCTAGGGCAGATTGTCCTACCAGTCCCTCACCCAAACGAAACTGATTTGCCAGATTTTTGCGTTCTTTATAAGCATAACTACTCAACAACTTCAATATAGGCTCGTCGTCTATTGAGTCCATAAAATAAAAAACGCCCTGCGATGCCCCAACCATTGGTGCTAAATTCGACAATATCAGGCGAGACACACTTTCTAGATTTCGATGCCCTTGGAGCATCTGGGTAAATTCAGCCAAATTAGACTTTAGCCAATTTTGCTCGTCATTTTTCCGAGTTGTGTTTCGCAGATTAACTATCATCTGGTTGAAGGTGCGCGTCAACACGCCAATTTCATCCTGGCGATCGCTATCTGGTAAACTTACCGATAAATTCCCATCCGCTAACTTTTCTGCCGATTCCGAAACTCGCTTCAGTGGTGCTGAGATATGTCTGGTCAGGATGAATCCGATCAAAGCCAAGATCAAAGAAAATAGAGGAATACTATAGACAATGCTAGTGAGTGTTTTTTTAGAAGCTGCTTGTGCCCTTTGAGAGCGCTGCTTCAAGAGTACATTCTCCTCATTTTCCATTGCCAAGATGACTTTACGGATTTCACCCATCAGTTGCTTACCCTGGTCTGTCAGCACAACCTTCTGGGAAGCTTCAAAGCTTTGATTTTGGCGCAAGTCAATGGTTTCTTTAAGTTCAGCTAGCTTCTTAACGATTAGTGGCTGTAAAATATCCAGTCGCCGCTGTTGGTTGGGGTTATCTTCCGTTAATCTCTGAAGTTCGTTGACTTTTTGATCCAATACATTAATGGCAGTATTATAAGGTTCCAAATAGCTCTGTTTTCCAGTAATTACGTAACCACGTTGCCCAGTCTCAGCATTGGTTAGTTGCAAGTTCAGGTCTTCGAGTTGACTTAGCACCTGGTAGGTATGGTTTTCATTGACCGAAGTTTCAATTAGGTCATTGGTGCTTTGATAGGAGATTAGACCAATCGTGGTCAAAGTTGCCAAACTCAGGGCAAAACTTACTCCAATCTTGGTTCCAATCTTCAAACGGTTAAACATTATTCCAGGCAGTTATTCCAATTATTTATATTTTTGGCACTCTTCGGATTATGTTTTGGTTATACAAATTTATAATATTTCGTTAACGTGGTATATGTCTAATTTTTTACACGTTAAACAATATTAATTGTATCTTAATATATAAATATCTTTATAAATACAACCTTCCCCCTCTAGTCGCATGCCAGATCCAACAGGAATGACTTGCCGCCCAACGCACTGCCTCCCCAAAGCATCGGGGAGACGGCGTTAGCCGGGGGTGAGTTTTCTTACAACTCATTTAAGATTGCTATAGCTTAAGATAAAACATTGAGATATTATAACTTTTTTAATTCCAAAAAAAGCAGTCACTTATTTTTTTAGTTGAATCTGCCAGTGGATAATTAATTATTAGATTATAAATTTCAGAACAGACTTTAACTAAAAAATGGTAATTTTTATGAGTGCAATAATTGAGCTAGCAAGACCCAAATTCTGCAAAGGGTAAGTTCTCGTCCGCACCCTTCTAGTGGTAAGTTAAGGTTACAAAAGGTAATCTATACTTATAAAAGTATATAATTTATATAACAATAAATATCCTTATCTATAAACTTTCTGAAAGATGCATAATCACGATCATCCAACCTTTTGAGATTAACTTGAGATTTAATTATAAGTTAGTAGTAATCTGGCGATCGCTTCTAGCTGCATCAAGTTCAGATTGGCTATAGATACTAAAATTTTGGATATTGTTACTCTCTAAAATAGCTCTTGCACCTGCTATGTAAATATCAGTGCCTTTTACAACAACTACGTAATGGCTAAGGGACACCTGATGATCATAATATCTGGCTAGCTCATCAGGAATTCCTAAAGTGGTGTAGTTATCTTGGGAACTGCTGATATTTACTTCAAAAATATCACTTAGGTTGCTTATATTTTGAGCGACTATAGATACTTGACTCATCGGAAAGCCAGCTAATTTCAGTTCAGTAAGCGCTCTTTGTGCGTCTTGGCGCGTATAAAAAACACCAACTGCTTGTTTATAGCGGCTATTTGGGGTCGAGTATGGCTGATAAACACCCCACTGTTGAATATCACGGCGATTAAAAATCCTCTTAGCAAGACGAATTTCTATGTCTATACCAGTTACTATCACCAAATAGTAACCTTTACAGACAAGATCGCTGTAACCCTGTGCTTGCTCTTTAGGAATTCCTAAACTTAGCAAGATACCAGGCAAACCACCAGTTAAAGTGGTAGCGATCGCTGTTGCTTCTGCTCCGGCTAAGATGACTTGGCCTATACCAGGAATTAGCCAGAGGACTAAACCAACTAATAAGCTAGTAAGACCGCCTAAAGCACTACCAGTAACGGCTCTAGCAGCATCTTTTGAGGATATATTGCCGGTGCGCTCTTTAACTTCAACACCAGCAATATCACTTTGTTCTTCTGCATTCCGTGCAATTACAGAAACATTATGCATTGGAAAATTAGAAGCTTTTAGTTCCTGAAGTGCCAATTGTGCATCGGAACATTTAGCGAAAACTCCTATGGTTCTTCGCTCATTTTCTAATGTCATTTTATCGGTTGATTGCAACTAGAAGTGATTCCCAAAACTGTTAGCTAATTTGAGGTAATATACATCAGGTAATTACACAGCTCGACGAGTAAATAAACCCCAAAGGAAAATCAGTAGCATCGCACCAAGAACAGCAAATAAAATGCTTCCAAGGGAAAAAGCTCCTACAGATGCGGCGGCTGCCGAACTACTTCCTAGCAAAGTTTGACCCAAATAACCCCCGACTACCGCTCCAAGGATTCCTAAAACAATGGTGGAGAGAATACCGCCACCTTGGGTTCCAGGATAAAATAACTTAGCTAAAGCACCTGCAATTAAACCCAAAACCAGCCAAGCAATAATGTTAGTAATCATATAATTTTTCCTTCGGGAGAATGTGGTTCGTTTGCTCTTGACTATTCCATCTTAAAGTTTTTCGACAATTTTTCTGATCTATCTAAAGAACTAATATTAAAAATCTTTAGATATCATTTGTATATTCACTAGGTAGTCTTTAAGGATGAATATATGACTTAATAACTTAGTAACAATAATGTATTTGGTATAGTAGTCATACTTTCTTTACTTTAACTTATACTTTCTTTACTTTAACTATATAATCCAAGTATTGGCTGCTTTGTAATCGTTGATTCAGGTGATGCCTACGGTTTTTGCTAGCCTACGCACATAAAAATTTGACTAGAAGTTACGCACAACCATAACTTCTAGCCGGAAGCATCTTAACCTTTGCAAATATTATGATTTTCTCAAAGCGGGAAGTAGGCATGCATAATCACATATGATATTTATTTACACCCATCCACTTATTAGCTGTTCAAGACTCAGGAGTAAGGACTATAGAAAGAGCTAGTTGATAGAGTTGGCGACGGGGAAGGAAAGTAGCTTTTGCTAACTGACGGCTAGCTTGCGATCGCGATATTCCTTGACTAATTAACTGTTTCAATTCGGCTTTCAATTGCTCTTGTGTCAATTGGGGCTGACTGGGTGGAATTCCTGCCACTACTAATGTATATTCACCTTGGGGTTCTCGTTCGCTGTAGTGAGCGATCGCTTCAGCAATTGTCCCCCGCCAAAATTCCTCATACAATTTTGTTAACTCCCGCCCTAGCACGATTTGGCGGTCGCTTCCCCAAACGTCTGCTAAGTCTTGCAAAGTTTCTCGTAAGCGGTGGGGCGATTCGTAGAAAATCAATGTGCGAGATTCTGTTTGCAGAGATTCTAAATGTTCTTGTCTGTGTTGACTTTTCGCTGGCAGAAAGCCTTCAAAGACAAACCGATCCGTTGGTAATCCAGCTGCACTCAAAGCGGTAATTGCTGCACTAGCACCAGGAATAGGAACTACTGGAATTCCCGCCTCAATACAGGCTTTCACCAGTTCATATCCAGGATCGGAAATACCTGGCATCCCAGCATCACTTACAAGGGCGATCGCTTTATTGTTAACTAAATGCTCTAATAATTCTGAGATGCGGCTGGTACGATTATGTTCGTGGTAACTCACCTGGGGTGTTTTAACTTGAAAATGCTGTAGTAGTTTCCCTGTGTGACGCGTGTCTTCCGCCGCAATCATATCCACAGTTTGCAAAATTCGCACCGCCCGAAAGGTAATATCTTCCAGATTGCCAATTGGTGTGCCGACGACGTAAAGTGTTCCTGGTTTTGGATCGGTTTGCATGAGCAAGAGTTAGGAGTCATTCAATTTTAGATTTTAGATTTTAGATTTTTATTTCAATTTAAAATCCAAAATTCAAAATCTAAAATTAGTGGAGTTAGGAGTTATGAACAACAATTTATACAGCTATACGAACATATATGACAAATGACTAATCCAAAATCCAAAATCGTTCGACTCAGAGAAGCCGAAGTCCAAAATCGTTCGACTGAGCAAAGCCGAAGTCCAAAATTGGCTCATGGTTTATTTGTAGGTTTAGTAACCTTGGATTTGATTTACCTTGCTGACTCTGCCCCTAAGAATAATCAGAAGATTGTCGCTACTGACTATACTGTAGCAGCAGGGGGCCCAGCTACAAACGCGGCTGTGACTTTCAATTATTTAGGAAATCAGGCTACAGTCTTGGGCGTGGTGGGTTCTCACCCCATGACGCAGCTAATTCGAGGTGATTTGGCAAATTACAAAGTTGCGATCGCAGACCTTGAGCCTAACACTGATTTAGCACCGCCTGTCTCTTCGATCATTGTCACCCAAGCTACGGGTGAACGATCTGTAGTTTCCATCAATGCTGTCAAAACTCAAGCCAGCAGCGCATCTATCCCGCCAGATATTTTGCAAAATGTCGATATAGTACTGATTGATGGACATCAGATGGCGGTTAGTTATTCCATAGCCCAGATGGCTAAAGCCAAGAATATCCCAGTAGTAATTGATGGTGGTAGTTGGAAGCCTGGATTTGAGCAAGTTCTGCCATTTGTAAATTATGCCATTTGTTCAGCTAATTTTTATCCCCCCAATTGCCAGACTGGAGAGGAGGTTTTTGCCTATCTGGGCGGATTTTACATTCGTGACATCGCCATTACCCACGGACAAAAACCAATCGAATACTTGAGTTGCACTAAAACTGGTATCGTAGATGTGCCACAGGTGCAAGCGGTTGATACATTAGGGGCTGGAGATATTTTCCACGGTGCCTTTTGTAATTATATTTTAAGGGAAAGTTTTACTGATGCCCTGGCACTGGCAGCTAATATTGCTGCTGATTCGTGCAAATTTTTTGGTAGCCGGCGCTGGATGGATTTAAAGGGCTGATTAGTCGGCTTAGTAGAGCATTTTATTAATTCGTAGCGAATTAAATTTGGTAATCCGTTGCAACGCCAATGTATGCTGATGCATTGTGAATGCGTTTCGATACAACCCCAATGTATGCCGATGCATTGTGAATGCGTCCCGATACAATGCCAATGCGTCGGCCGCATTGTGAATGCGTCTCGATACAATGTTAATGCGTTCCTCTGCATTGTGAATGCGTCCCGATACAATGCCAATGCATCCCGATGCAATGTTAATGCGTTCCTCTGCATTAAAAACACTACGCTTTTACGCAAAACTGTACTTAGTAAAGTTATATCAGGTCAAATTTAATGAAAGACTTACAAGAAATATTAGCGATCGCTCGTGAGGTAGGTTTGGGAGCAGCAGATATCCTGCGATCTTATTACCACGGTACTGCAAAAGACCCTAACTTAAAAGTACAATATAAACAGAATGAGCCTGTTACCGTTGCCGATGTAGCTGTGAGTCAATACATTTTGCAGAGGCTACAAGCAACTTTGGGTAATGAAGATTTTGCTTACATCAGCGAAGAAACCTATCAATCGCCAAGTACGGGCGTACACCCTTCTCCCCCTTGGGTATGGATAATTGACCCTTTGGATGGCACACGAGACTTTATCAAAAAAACTGGGGATTATGCAGTTCACATTGCTTTAGTCAAGGAAACACGCCCAGTGTTGGCAGTGGTGGCAGTACCAGAGGCTCAAAAGTTATATTACGCGATCAAAGGTGGGGGTACATTTGTAGAAACCCGTGATCGATCTGTTCCTTTACAAGTGTCATCAGGCAAACGAGTTGAGGATTTAACCTTAGTCGTTAGTCGCTCTCACCGCAACCAACGCTTAGATTACTTACTACAAAACTTACCCTGTCAAAACCAGAAAGCTGTGGGTAGTGTAGGCTGCAAAATCGCCACCATTGTCGAGCAACAGGCAGATATCTACATTTCACTTTCCGGTAAGTCTGCGCCTAAAGACTGGGATATGGCAGCACCAGAACTGATTTTAACAGAAGCTGGTGGTAAATTTACCCACTTCGACGGCACTGCATTGCAGTATAACACCGGTGATATCAATCAATGGGGAGGTTTGCTGGCTAGTAACGGTGAATATCACGAGGTGCTGTGTAAGGAAGCAGAAAGGATTTTAGCGCAGTTCGAGCATAGCTAATGGGGCGAGGATGAATATTTTTTAATTTGCTTTTAAAACACTGAGTCATGGTATGATTAGCCCCACTACCGATAATAATCTTTACTCCTTAGTCCACAACTTAATTTTCAAAACACTAAATAACTGCGCGATCGCTAGTTAATACCGATTTGCTTTTAATAGTGTCACTTTATGTAGTACAAGCAACAAAAGCCCGTCGTTGGAAGGTCTGTAGACCTGTCCTGAAAGTTTTATTTGGCAATAAAATTCATTGAAAGACGATATTCAAAGGCTGAAGGCTGTGCTAAACTCATGGACATAAGGATTATTTTCGGTTGAGTAACTCCTTTTGATTTCTAAAAAGTGTCTCTCCGAATTTAACTCTCTACACTCCCTGAATTCGGAGACTTTTATGTCAATTTACGTCGGAAACCTGTCCTATCAGGTTACAGAAGAGGACCTAAAGCTGGCTTTTAAAGAATACGGAACAGTGAATCGTGTTCAATTACCCACAGATCGGGAAACAGGCCGGCCGCGTGGGTTCGCTTTTGTGGAAATGGAATCAGACACACAAGAACAAGCTGCCATTGATGCACTTGATGGTGCTGAGTGGATGGGACGTGATTTGAAAGTGAACAAAGCTAAACCTCGTGAGGAAAGAAGTAACTCCTCTCGTGGTAGCTGGGGTGGTGGTAATGCCCGCCGCAACAGTAATCGCTACTAAGTCGATTCCTGAAAATTTCACATTTAGAGTCTCCAGCAGATAAAGCCAAAGGCTGCACTCTACTGGAATATTTTATTTTATATCTAACCTTGAACTATTCATTCACATTAAGGAGGAATGAGAATGACACAAGTAGTTTTAGGGGAGAATGAAGGTATTGAATCAGCCTTGAGAAGATTTAAGCGGGAAGTTTCTAAAGCCGGAATTTTCCAAGATATGAGAAAAAAGCGTCACTTCGAGACACCGATAGAAAAAGAGAAGCGTAAAGCAGTTGCTAGGCACAAGCAACGTCGTAATCAACATTCTTGCTTCAGTTAACAAATCCAAGCAAATTTGCCTTTCAATTTGACATCTAGCCAGCATCTCTTCATTATTGCCATCCCTCCAGCAAGCCACAAGTAATTAGACATACATAAATAAACAACATTGTTCGTAGTAGCGCTGTATTTGTTTTCAGCCCTACTAGCCGTATATATCTTCAATTACGTAAGCATTATTATACTAAATATCTATGTAATTATTTTCTAACATTTGAGTGAAATTAATAGCCAAGCAGCCAAAACAGAGCAAATACCATGTTGCTTCAATGCCAACGCTTTGCTTAACTCTTTTGTATTCATAATCACATCTGCATTTAGCAGTAGTTTATTCCGGTTCAATAACTTAGGCTTTACTGACCAACGCTAGAGGCAAGATTGTTTCTAGCTTTTTAAGATTAATACTGATGAGGTACTTTTAGAGGTTGAGTAAGTCTCTTCAATGCCATCCAGAAGTAAGCTTACTGCGATCTGAGCCACTTATATCAGACGGGCAATAATGCAGTACTTCAGATGATGTCGCCAGCGATGTCTACGACGGGCTACGCCTATGCGTGGAATTGGATAGAAAAACCAGTCAGACTTAAATAGTACTTCTGCTGTGGTACTTTTTTGAGGAGTTTATGAATCAAAAGATATCGAGAAGAGAGTTTGCCACACTGGCTGGGTCGGGGGTGGTGGCGATCGCCTTAGGTAGCCCACTTTTGGCAAAGTCAGTAGAAGCTGTATCCACACCTGATACCCAGATGAAAGCCGTGTTAGATGAACTTACCTCTTTTAACGCACCGCCCATTGAAAAATTATCGCCTATGAATGCTCGCAACAACCCGACTGTGGCAGATGCAGTCATGGGCGTGCTTGCCAAACGTCGCAAACCTGCGGTGGAAATGGTCGGGGATGTCAATCATCAACTTATACCAGGGCCGGGGGGCGATCTCCTCGCGCGTATTTATCTACCAAAGGGAAAGGGGCCCTTCCCCGTGCTGGTGTACTTCCACGGTGGCGGCTGGGTAATCGCCAATTTAGATACCTATGATTCATCATGCCGCGCTTTGACTAATGCAGCTAACTGTATAGTTGTATCTGTCGCTTATCGCCAAGCCCCAGAACATAAGTTTCCCGCAGCGGCGGAAGATGCTTATGCTGCAACTCAATGGGTTATGGCGAATGCTGCCCGAATCAACGGCGACCCCAAGCAGGTTGCAGTCGGCGGCGAGAGCGCAGGTGGTAACTTGGCAACTGTCACCTGCTTAATGGCACGTGACAGAGGTGGTAAGTTACCTGTGCATCAGATGCTAATCTACCCTGTTACCAATTACGCCTTTGACACACCCTCCTACCAGGAGAATGCCAATGCCAAACCGCTTAACAAAGCAATGATGATGTGGTTCTGGAGGCAATATCTAAACAGTGAATCTGATGGGAGTAATCCCTATGCTTCACCACTGCGAGCAGAAAACCTGCGTGGTCTACCACCTGCGACCGTAATTACGGCAGAAATTGACCCACTGCGTAGTGAAGGAGAAGCCTACGCCAAGCGTTTGCGTGAGGCGGGTTCCTCTGTAAAGGCAACCAACTATAACGGCGTGACTCATGAATTCTTTGGCACAGGAGCAGTTGTAGATAAGGCGAAGCAGGCGGTTAGGGAAGCAGCAGCCGGACTGCGCTCTGGATTTATGAGTAAGTAATCCACTTAGCAACTAGCAAATGAGACACGCGCAGCTTCTCTCCGTCTTCAGTCAGAGGTAGCATCGTACTATCTTAGAGAAGATAGTAGAGTCGCTTTCAGTGACTCACCTTAAAAGGGATCAGGAGCGGCAACGACCTATCCCGGCAGACTCATTTACCTGCTAAACAAAATTAATTAATTTGCGTAGCGTATTAATTCAACTGTTAAATAGCACCTCACACCACTGAACATGACTGAACACAATCCGCTCAACGAGCAAAGCAAACAGAAGGATCTAGACTCCTCTCGTCAAGAACCCGGAGAGTATCTGACCACCAATCAGGGACTTCGGGTTAACAACACAAATGATTCGCTCAAAGCTGGATCGCGTGGCCCCACATTGATAGAAGACTTTCACTTCCGTGAGAAACTGGCACACTTTGACCGAGAACGCATTCCAGAACGGGTGGTTCATGCGCGAGGAGCAGGTGTTCATGGATACTTCCAGCCTTATGAATCCCTGGCAGAGTATACAAAGGCAAAATTTCTCCAAGATCCCTCGGTTAAAACTCCCGTCTTCGTTCGCTTTTCCACGGTTGCCGGGTTCCGCGGTTCAGCCGATACCGCCCGCGATGTGCGTGGATTTTCTGTCAGGTTCTACACAGAAGATGGCAACTACGATATAGTCGGCAACAATATTCCGGTGTTTTTTATTCAAGATGCTATCAAGTTTCCTGACTTGATTCATGCCGTGAAACCCGAACCACACAACGAGATACCCCAAGCGGGAACCGCTCATGATAACTTCTGGGACTTCATCTCGCTAATGCCGGAATCAATGCACATGATTATGTGGATACTGTCCGATCGCACCCTTCCCAGAAGCTACCGCATGATGCAAGGGTTTGGTATTCACACTTTCCGCTTTGTCAACGAACAAGGCAAAGCAAGGTTTGTGAAATTTCATTGGAAGCCGATTCTAGGCGTGCATTCGATGGTGTGGGATGAGGCGCAGAAAGCAGGCGGAAAAGACCCTGATTTTCATCGCCGAGATTTAGGGGACGCGATCGAAATGGGCGATTATCCTGAATTTGAACTCGGTGTGCAGATTGTTGAGGAAGAGGACGAATTTAAATTTGATTTTGATATCCTTGATTCCACCAAGCTCATTCCCGAAGAACTAGTTCCTGTGAAGCCAATCGGCAAAATGGTACTCAACCGCAACCCAGACAACTATTTTGCCGAAACCGAACAAGTTGCTTTCCAACCTGCCAATATTGTACCGGGCATTGACTTCTCGGATGACCCACTACTGCAAGGTCGGATCTTCTCCTACGCTGATACGCAAGTACACCGTTTGGGAAGTGCAAATTATACCAATCTACCAATTAACCGCCCCGTTTGTCCGTTCGATAATAACCAACGGGACGGCGTTATGCAGTACAACATTCCGACTTCAAAGGTGAACTACTACCCCAATTCCCTCGGTAATGGTTGCCCCATGACGGCTCCGGAAAATCTCGGCGGCTTTGTCAGCTATAAAGAGCGGATGGAAGGTAATAAAATCCGAGAACGCAGCCCTAGTTTCCAAGACCACTTCAGTCAGGCAACTTTATTCTGGAATAGTTTATCCGATCCGGAAAAAGAACACTTAGTCAAAGCCGCACATTTTGAGCTAGGCAAAGTGATGAACCCTGCCGTCAAAGAGCGGATGCTGGAGTTATTTAACTCTGTCGATCATCAACTGGTAACCCGCATTGCTGAGGGACTGGGCTTACCTGCTCCTACAGAAGTAAAACCAAATCATGGGCAGAAATCTCCGGCACTCAGTATCCAGACTATGCTAGAGAAGATGCCAGACAAATCTATTAAGAGTCGCAAGATTGCAATTCTAGCGGCGGATGGTGTAAATGCTCAGGAACTTAGTACACTCCAGCAAGCACTAATGCAGGAGGGCGCTCAGGCGAAAATCGTTGCGACTCATGGTGGTAAAATCAAAGGCGATGATGGTCAGGAAATCCCGGTTGAGATGACCTTTGTGACAGCTGCTTCTGTGATGTTTGATGCGGTATATGTACCTGGTGGAGCGCAGAGCATCAAGACGCTCAAGCAGGAGGGAGAAGCAATTAACTTCATCAACGAGGCATTCAAGCACTGTAAAACAATCGCCGCTACGAGCGAAGGCGTCGAACTACTATCGATGGCTAATATTGAGGGCGTGAAGTTGTCGCAAGATGGCGCGCGCTCTGACATGGGTGTGGTGACTTCTAGTGAATCTGATTTGAAATCTGTAGCTGATGATTTTATCAGTGCGATCGCTCAACATCGCCATTGGATAAGATTTCAAAAGGAAATGGTACCTGCATAGCCACTTGCTTGACTTTGTGAACGGTAACTAATCCTAAATGGGACAGAAGCAGGGTAAACCTAACTTCTGTCCTTTCCATTTTTACAGTTGACAATATATATTCTTATTTTGAGAAGTTTATTGACATTAAGTTAAATAACCGTATGTTTAATGCACCGCTGTACGCCCCTACCTTCTAGCTCATTCTACAAAGAAGCGCTATAGTTTGTTGAGTTCCATTTACCGAACTTGCAGCAATATAAATTTATTCTTCCTCTATACCCATAAAGGGTTGTAGATATCGTTAGTCTGCAATCCTTGGCTCTGGATTTTTAAGAAAATGTTACGACTTTATCATTTATTATTAGGTTCTATTTTGCTGGTGTTAATACCACTGGGAGCAAAATTTGTTCTCCCTCAATTTTCTCCACCCAAAGTGGTAAAACCCCCTGTCGTTGTAAAACTTCCCAACCCTAATGAGGAAAATATCTGGCAGAAAATCCTGGGAAATGCTGCTGCTCCAGCTAACTGGCAAGTTGCTGCTTGTAAGGGAAATGCGCCTTTATTGTGTGTCTCCTCCAAAGGGGAACGTTTGGGTACAGTTGAGATTAACGTTTACCCACTAGCAAACAATGAGGATTTTCAAAAGAAACTCGTAGCAGCTGGTATTCCATCTGGTTCCCAAGTGGATTACCAAAGTTCCAAATACCAAACCCAGGTATTATCAGCGCTCAAGGCTTGGGTTGAAGATAACTACGCTGCTTTTGCGAAAGACCGTCAGGATAAATTTGGAAAACAGATTACTTTCTCAGCCTATCCACCGCAACCAGTACCCGTTGGTAAGCTTCAGGGAATCCGCTATGGGTTTGCCGGACTTAAGCAAAAAGGTGGAGTACAAGAGCAACATATCAGTCATGTTGCCTTTGATGGCACTAAACTTTACGTAATTACCACTGCCTTTGACCCAGGTACGCAAACAGGTAAGTTTGAGAAACTGGAAAACTTGGCTATTTTTCAACCTTACTTATATGCGATCGCAGCAGATTTACGTTTACCCTAATAGGCATGGGGTATGGGGCATTGAGCAATTCAATTTTGGATTTTGGATTGATGATAGCGCAGCGTAAAGCCTGCGGCATGGCAACTCTTAGAGAGGCTGCGCTAACGCTTAGAGCGAGTCCGCGTACTCCTACGGAGAAGCAAGCTAGCAAGAGCGTCTCGTAGAGAGCGTCTTTTAGATTAAATTTCAATTCTTTAATCCAAAATCTAAAATCTAAAATTCCCACTCCCCAGTCCCCCAATCAACCTAAATTTCAGCCACCGCCCGTTCAATCAAGCGACGTGCTAAAGTTTGCGTGCCGGTGTGTTCATAATAATTTGTTGCTACATCTAGGAACGCAGCGAGGTAGTCTAACTTGTCATCTGCAATATCGACAAAACTTTGCAAGTTGCCAACTACCTTTTGTGGCGTTAAATTATTGGCGCTGACAATATCACTCATCCAACCTTTAACTGAGTCAAAGCTTTCGCCGATAAAATTGAGTTTACTACCAGCGTTGTCCCCTGGAATCACATCTTTGATGTTTTGAAAAGTCGAGTTTTTTTCCAACTCCTGTGGATTTGTTTGATTAAGCCCGGATATCGCTTTGCTGATGAAGTCTGGCCCCAGAGGTATCAAACCATCAACACAAACTAACGCCACCATGCGGATGAGTGACTCACCACTATACTCTCCTAAAGAGGCGACAAAATCCCCAATACTGTCTCCAGGAATGCCGTTAATTTGACAAAAGGCTACCAACTCAGCAACTAATTTCAATGTCAAATCGATGGTTTGGGCTTTATCAGGTTTGGGAGTGACAGAGTTTAGAAAACCCAATAAAGGAATTTTTTCGCCAACTTTGTTAGCTAAAGCTGCTGCACCAAGCGCTTTATCTGTACCATCAACGGTTTGATATAGCCACAAAGCTGTTTGGTATCCTTGGGATTTGTCGTTGAATAGATAAATCGCTCTTTCACCAATTTGCTGAATTAAATCTTCGTCGTCTTCGCCAGTAACGGTTTTAATAGTATTGACAAAACCGACAGTATTTTGCCACTGGCCAGGAGCAACAAAATCGAGGGAATTCAACATAGAAATGGTTAAGCCGCTAGTTGGCAATTGATCAACCAACTCAAAAATCGATTTGCTCACAAAAATCTCCTTATTTAGATTTTGTTATCTTTAATGTCGGTAATGCGGCTCATTTCAGGCTAGCTAGACGACTAAGATTAAACTTCTCTAGCCAATCTGCGCGATCGCTAGCTGTAAATGACGAATCGCGAGAAAGTGCTTTTACTTGGTACTTTCCTACCAAAATTGCAGTTTGCGTCTTACCAACTTCGACTGCGGGATAACCGCCAATTTTTTTGGTGCTTTTCGAGAATTTTGCTGCTGTACTTGGTGTACTGGTGGTATCAGAAATAGACAGCAACGCTACTTCTTTACCGCCTTTTTTCAACTTCGCTTCCGCAAAGCCTTTTTTCTCTTGGGTATAGACGCGCTGGTAGCCATCACCTGCATTAGGGAAAAGTTTATTAAATTCGCTACCCTGAGTTGCGGTCTTAGTCACCGCTTGACCCTTTCTTTGTTGAGTGCTTTCTTTTTGCACCTGATCAAAACGTCCAGGTGCTTTTGCATTACAGGCTGTTGTCAGTAGTACCACTGACAGCAATAAAGCAGCTACCACTTTCCGCCCAGGGTGTAAAATCATTCTTGGCTTCTCCTTATATCTTGAGCTTTGAGGCAATTATCTGCGCTGCTAGCAATTATTACCCGTAAAATTTACTTTTTGATCATTATTGCCTAAGTTCTGAACTATAGCAGTCTAGTTTTGGTGCAACACCGATCAATATTTTTGCACTTTAAAAAAGTGTCCAATCCAATGCCATGCTTAATGTCCCAATTAACCCAATGCAAAAACGCCCCCCCTTTCGGGAGAGCGTCTTTTACTTATAGATAAGTGTGAGGAGCGGATATCAGATTATGATTAACCGTTGATAGCAGGAGCGGTAAGAGCTACAGGAGCAAAATCGCCTGCTGCTAAATCTAAGGGGAAGTTGTGAGCGTTGCGCTCGTGCATTACTTCCATACCCAGGT
>NZ_CALMFY010000122.1 GCF_937863485.1 uncultured Nostoc sp.
TCCCAAGGCAGATACAGCGAAGCCGAACCGCTTTTTATCCAAGCTTTGGATATTTGTGAGCGACGATTAGGGGTGGATCATCCTCATACTATTGATGTCCGTAATGGTTTAGCATATCTACGCGATCGCCCCTCCTCAAATCAAGAATAGACGGTTTTGTGCAAAGCGTACCGTGATAAAACTGAAAAGTGCGATCGCTTTAACTCGGCCTTTCCTGTTCTGAACTCAGAGTTTCGTGTTCCGAACGAGAATGTTCCTGTTGAAAGCTCGACGTTTCGTGTTCTGAGGTGGAATGATGGTGTTGTAAAGGCGATCGCTTTGATAAAATTTCTTGGGGAATGCTGCGCGATCGCTAACCCACAGTTAACATCAGTATCATTTTACTTATATGGGCAACGCTAACCCCACCTAAACTCACAGTTAAAACAGCCGCTGTTAAAATTCTCACTTGTTTTCAGATATTGTCGGAAATATAAACGATATAATTCACACGCAGGAGTACTGCGATCGCCTTCTAAATTAATTAGCCCCATACTCTGTAATTTATATGCCAATGCTGGCTCTAATTTTACAGAATTTGTAGCGTTAATCATTTCATAAAAAGCATCTCCCAAATCTGGCTGATCTCGTAGCGCTAAGACATACTGCCTTAAATACTCGTGATAAATTCCTGTTTCTGTGGGCGCTTGTTGCAATAGCTGTTCTAAATCCCCTTCTAGTCCCCCTTTACCCACAAGGTGATAAAAAGCCAATCGCACTAAATAAGGATATCCTCCTACCATTGCTATCAAACTCTCGGCATCTTTACCATCTGTCCAATCCAAGCCGTGAAGTTGTGCTAAATCCTGCACTTGCTCTTTCGTAAAGGCAGGTAAATTTATTCGCAAACCAATATTAAATGGCGATTGAGTCTGTTTTAAGGAAGCAAGTATTTCAGTTGAGTAAACCAGAACCAGGTGCAGTTTTTGCCAAATTTCTACGCCTTTGGCCCGTTCATGCCAAGTTCGGATCAGTGATAGTAATTCTCCAGCAATTTCCTGATATTCAAACACCCAATCCAGATCATTCAACACCAACACAAGGGGACTTTCCAGCGCCGAGAGTAAATACTGTTGGAAATAGATAGAGCAACTCACTTTGCTACCCATATCTTCATCCCAATAATCATTCAGTTTTGGTTCTAGCTGTAACTCCCGACAGACATCAACACAGAACCAGCGCAAAAATTTATCTAAATTGGCAAATACTGCTTTATCTGCTTGCTGAAAGTTCAAGGTTACGGTGCGAAAACCTTGACTGTTAGCGCGTGCAAGCAACCGCAAAATCAGAGAGCTTTTCCCCATCTTTTTAGGTGCTTTAATGCAAATGACACTCCCAGGTTCAGCCATTTCTGCGTAGGCGAGTTCTTCAATTGGCAAACGAGGGATGTAGAATCGGGAATTAAGGGATACTGGGCCACTAGGAAATTCTAAGGATATAGCCGTAGCTGCTTTGTTGAATTCCTTAACTAACTGCTGATGGGCTTTGCTAAGATGGTGATTTTCTAGAGTCTGGCGGAAGTTGGATTGATTTATAGGTTCTTTGCAAAAATCACTCAGTACTTGCCATAAATAAGCAGCAACTTTCCTGACACGCTCCTCACCGTAGTGAGCTTCACTGGCTATATTGGTATAGGTTTTTCCTTCCCAGGAAGAACGCAATATAATCTCTTGGAGCGTAGTTAAACCCGTTGCTTGACTGGCTTTTAGCAGCAGTACTGCTTCATCTATAGTCATTACTCATCGGCTCTACAGCATGACATTTTCTCACAGGATTATTCTTTGGAACTCAATCTAGCCTACTTTGTGTGGGTAGCAGCTAGTTTTTATACCAATTATTTGTAAAACTGCACAAAATCAGGCTTGGTGATACAGGGGGCTTGAGCAAATTGTTCTATCCAACCTCACAGGTAATCGGTATTACCAAAAAAGCTACAAACCAGGCTTGACAATTTTTCTGTATCCTGAAATATTTGACGTGACTTAATCATAGAATTTTTTTTACAAAATTTTTTGAGTTTTTAAGTGATTATATGTGATTTGAACTACTTTTTTTAGACATATCTTAGAATGTAGATGCACACAATGTAGCTATTTTTTCTAAAAAATGGCCACGGCGATCGCAACAGCGGTTACATTCGTCTGTTTACCTTTTTCTAAATTCCATCCAAATTGATGATATGCGCTGATACATCTCTGACCTAAGTTACAGCCTAATCAACCAAGTAGACGATTTGTCCATAACTGGATCGTCAGGGTGCTAAGACAGCGTAGAGAGAGCTACAGGATATCTTCCTCATCGTACCAGCAGCTATGCATATCGAAGAACCCACTACCCATGAACCGGAAGCTCCACTTTCAGTACAAGATTCCCAGAGTTTCCCAGAATCACAGCCACTGCAAAAAGGACAAAAAGACTTATCTCAAGAAAATTTAGATCCTTGTCAATGCTCACAAGCCGCCTTACAAATGGCATTAATAGCCAATGGCTTGGGATTGTGGGATTGGAATCTGATCACCAATAAAACCTATTATGATCCCCGGTGGAAGCGCATTCTGGGGTATGAAGCAGAGGAAATCACTCACGACCATAAATTCTTTGAGCAACTTGTACATCCACAGGATTTACCAAGAATTCATCAGGTATTGCACGATTATCTCGAAGGATGCACACCCGTATTTGAAGTCGAATTCAGAATGTTGACTAAATCCGGCGAGTGGAAGTGGATTCTGGCTTGTGGGAAAGTATTTCAGTGGGATAAGTTCGGTAAACCAGTGCGGATGGCGGGGACGCACAAGGATATTAGTCAGGATAAGGCGATCGCTACTCAACAATATCAACTATTTGAACAACTCCAAAGAGAAATTGTCCAACGCCAGTCTACCGAAGACCAACTTAGGGAAAAATCACAGCAGCTAGAAACTACCCTCGAAGAACTCAAATATACCCAAAAGCAGTTATTGCAGAACCAGAAAATGGCTAACCTCGGTCAACTGGTGGCGGATATGGCTAACGAAATTAACAACCCCGTTAGCTTCATCTACGGCAATCTCCATCCTGCGAGTCAATATGCTGAAGACTTAATCAGAGTCATTGAACTTTACCAACATTACTATCCCACACCGACCCCAGTCATCGCCTTACATTTGCAACGCCTCGACCTTGGTTTTGTGAAGACAGACTTTTTGAAATTGCTGTGGTCAATGCGAGCCGGATCTGAGCGCGTCAAAGAAATTGTTTTCGCCTTGCGGAATTTTTCAACTTGTGACGAAGGTCAAATAAAAAAGGTTGACCTGCATGAAGGACTTGATAGTGTTCTGAGGATTTTGCAACATCGTCTGAAAGAACAGCCTGATAGACCAAGGATTGAAGTCATTAAAAACTTTGGGGAATTGCCCTTAATCGAGTGTTACCCTGGTGATCTAAATCAGGTATTTATGAACATCTTGACTAACGCCATTGATGCCTTAGAAGAAAGGATAAAACATGATTATTCCTTTACTCCCACTCTTTTTATTCATACAGAAATTATTAGTAGTCATTTATCATTAGTAAATAGTAATGAACTTTGGTTAAATGACAAACGAGTAGGAAAAAAACACAAAGTTATCATTCGCATTTCTGATAATGGTAAAGGCATACTTCCCCATATCCAAAGACAGATATTTGAACCATTTTTCACAACCAAACCAATTGGTCAAGGGAAGGGACTAGGACTATCAATTAGTCGAGAAATTATAGTTGAAAAACATCAAGGTAAACTTAAGTGTAATTCTCAATTAGGTCAAGGCACAGAGTTGGTCATTGAGATGAATACCACAGCAAGACACTATGCCGCTATTAGAAAACACGCCAGTTTTTAACTAATTAACCTTGGGCACAAGGTATTAATTTTTGCAAGCCGATGCATTAACAAGGCGGCTGTCGTATTCACAATACAAGTCAATGCATTAACAATACCTGAGTTTGATAAATTTGGTCTTCTCTTTTTCACACTTAAATTACAGCACAAGCCATCAGTATACTTTTTACCATAATCACCGCATAGGCATAGCCCGCCATAGGCATCGCACTAATTATCAGTGTATACTGCTGCAATGGTTGATCCGATGAAAAACGCTTCAGCCATTGATGAGCGTAGATAATGACTAAGTTTCCTTCATATCAGTCTAATTAGTTGATCACCGTTAGGGATACACTGGATAAAATATCTTTTTTTCAGACATTTTCTTAGAAAAACCCTAACCATATCTAAAACTGACATTTAAAACAGAAGATGGTAGACCATCAATGTCAGAATACTGAATCATAGGATGGGAAAATAAAAGTGAGTAATGCCCACCCCCAAACTAGCTGGGCCATTCACTCAAGACAGATAAACACCAAATTTTATCAGTCAAAATCTATGACTTCGACTGTTTCTTCTCAAACTCGAAAGCCACCCACTCAAGCAATAGGAGCCAAAATTTTCCACTCCTGTAACATCATTAGTCTGTTTATCATGCTCACCAGTGGACTACAAATTTACAACGCCAACCCTGTTTTTGGTGGACGTGCAGGTTTGCACATTCCTCCGATATTTACTTTAGGAGGTTGGCTTGCAGGAGGTAGACACTGGCATTTTGCAGCAATGTGGCTATTCTCCGTGAATCTCCTATGGTATGGAATTTACGTTTTAATTACCCGACGCTGGCGACATCGGTTTGTAGGTGCCAATGACTTCAAAGCATTACAAAAAAGTAAAAATTCCCAGCGCCTAATTTATGCTTGGCATCGTATTGCCTATACAGCAATTATTCCTATCTTGCTACTGGCATTATTTACAGGAATAGGAATGTATAAACCTGCTCAATTTCCCTGGATTGTGGATCTGTTTGGCAGTTGGCAAGCATTGCGAATTGTCCACTTTAGCTCAGTACCGATGGTTGTTCTATTTGGAGTAATTCACTATCTATTAGGACGTAAGGCTGGAGGCACTCAACTAACAGAATCGATGTTTTTGTAAAGGAATTATGGTAAGTGAGATGCAAAGACGCAAAGACTAATAACTAATAACTCTTTTTTAAACAAAAAATATGAACTTTTTTGATAAATTGAATCGTAATATTTTGCAAAATCAAAGCTTACTGTTTGTAGGACTTGATCCAAATCCAGAGATGATGCCTGTGCATTATGAATCTGAAGAACTCATCGCTGGTTTACAGAAGTGGTTACAATTCATTATTGCTGAAACTTCTGATTTCGTTTGTGCCTATAAACCGACACTTGGCTTTTACCAAGCATTAGGTATTCCCGGTTTAGAACTGTTGTACAAAACTTTAGCAGCTATTCCTGCCCATATCCCAGTTATTTTAGATGCCAAACACAGTGACTTAAATACTAGTACCATTTTTGCCCGAACTGTGTTTACAGAATGGCAGGTGGATGCAATTACTCTCAGTCCCTATACAGGACAAGATCATGTAGCACCATTTTTAGTATATCCTGATAAAGCTGTGTTTATTTTATGCTGTACTTCTAATCCAAGTGCAGAAGCTATACAGCAATATCCTACAAACGAATCACCGCTTTATTTACAGGTGGTAAAAGAATCAAAAACCTGGGGAACTCCAGAACAATTGGGTTTGGAAGTGGGAACTACAAATCCTGAAGTTTTAGCATTTATTCGAGCGATCGCGCCGGAACGAATTATTCTGGCGCGTAGCATCTGGGCGGAGGGACTAAATCTGAAGCAAATTTTAGAAGCGGGCTTGAATACTAACGGTGATGGTTTGCTAATTCCTGTTCCTCAAGATATGTTGGCAAAACCAAAATTATCTCAGGAAATCCAGTCTTTACGCGGAGAAATTAATCAAATAAAAGCTGAAATTATTTATGAAAATTCTACTTGCTCTGTGTGGTTTCCTGATGTTTGTTTGCTAAATCAGCATCCCCACCAGGATTTGATTTTACAACTTTATGATATTGACTGCATTATGTTTGGCAGCTTTGTCCAAGCATCAGGAGCTATATTTCCTTATTACATTGACTTACGCAAAATTATTTCCAATCCCCAAGTTTTCAATCAAGTTATCACTGCCTATGAAGATATTTTGAAGAACTTGAATTTTGATAGGTTAGCAGGTATTCCCTATGGTTCTTTACCTACTGCTACTGGTTTATCTTTGCGTCTTAATTGTCCGATGATTTTCCCCCGTAAAGAGGTGAAGGCCCACGGAACTCGGAGAGTAATTGAGGGTAACTTTCATCCTGGCGAAACAGTTGTGGTAGTTGATGATATTCTCATTAGCGGTAAAAGTGTCATGGAAGGAGCAGAAAAGTTGGAATCAGCAGGATTAAATGTTAATGATATTGTGGTATTTATCGACCATGAACAAGGGGTGAAAGATAGATTACAGCAAAATGGTTATCGTGGTCATGCGGTTTTAACTATTTCTGAAATTACTAATACTCTGTATCAAGCAGGACGGATAAATGAGGAGCAATTTTTAGCTTTTGCTGAAATTTAGTCCTCAAATAACCGAAAATTGGGAATGGGGAAAGATTTTCTCATCTACTTCCCCTTGAGCATATTTAATTTTCAGCTTCAATCTAGTAACTAGAATAATTTTGATTTTTAAATTGATTATGAATTTTTCACTCAATCAACTAGTTAAATGGTTAATTTTGACACTGCTATTTCCTCTAGTCTTTCTCAATGGTTGGCTAGCATTTTTGCTTGTTAAAAGTTTTCAACCTGTCGTCACAATTCTTGTCTTAGCTACTTTGCTTGCATTCGTTTTAAACTATCCTGTTTCGGTTCTCCAACAGCGGGGAGTTAAACGCGGCTATGCGGTAGCATTAGTTTTTATATTAGCATTGTTAATTGTCGTTGCTCTGGGTATCACTTTGGTTCCCATTGTTTTAGATCAATTTCATGAGATGGTTAAAGTCCTTCCCCAATGGATTGATTCTAGCGAAGAAAAACTTCAGATTGTAAATGATTGGTTTTTTAGGCACAAATTAAATGTGAATTTAAGTCAGTTGTTAACACAAGTAACCAATAAATTGCCCAATGAATTAGAGTTTTTCTCAGATAAACTTTTAAGCATTATTATAGATACTATTGATAGTGTTTCTGAATCATTAATCACAGTAGTCGTGACTTTTTATCTGTTATTAGATGGGCCAAGAATTTGGCAGGTAATATTTAAGAAGTTACCTGGAAATTTTGCCCAGGAGATAAGCCAGTCTATTCAGCAAAACTTCCAAAATTACTTGATTGGTCAGGGAACTTTGGCTTTGCTGATGGGAGTTTCCATAACATTATTGTTTTTAAGTTTTCAAGTCCAGTTTGGTTTACTCTTTGGTTTGGGAGTTGGGGTTTTGAGCTTAATTCCCTTTGGTGATGTCGTCAGTCTTGTTGTAATAATTTTAATAATAGCCACACACGACTTTTGGCTAGCAGTGAAGATTGCTGCGGTAGCTGTTGTCATTGATCAGTTAATTGATCAGGCGATCGCACCACGTCTTTTAGGCAAATTTACTGGCATTAGACCAATATGGGTGTTAATTGCTTTGCTTGTAGGAACCAATTTTGGCGGAGTTTTGGGTTTATTAGTCGCGGTACCTGTAGCTGGTTTTATCAAAGATGTAGCAGATGGTTTTTCTAAATCTGGTGATTCTAAGGATGTAGTTAAGAGTGAATTAGCATCAGAATTGTTGGCAGAGGAATCAATATCGCAATAAGTTTGTGCAGGGATGGGATGTGACACTTCAGAAACAGCTCTTAAATTTAAAGATTTTTTAGCTCAAAATTTACCCCTTGAGCTAAAATTTATCCTAATAATACTAATTTATTTTACAATTGAAAATAAACATGGAAATTATTAAAAATGCTGATTTACCATCCCCTATAAGTTTTTTTATAGAAGTTCCTATCTATAAAAGTTTTAAAATAGACGAATCAAATTGGCAGCAAGTTTTGGAAATAGAAATTTTTACTTCCTAGAGTACTCGAAAAACACGATGTTATTCAAAGACTTTTTGATTCGCGAGTTTTGCATTTAATGCAACGTGGATATGCTGACAAAGATAATCCAGGTGTTCGATACAATATTTACACTCTTGATTATGGCACTTATGTTGATCTGATTAATACTTCTAAACAACCAGATTTGCAATTAAGTCTTGACTTTGGAGAAGAGTACAAGTTAGAAGATGAATACTCTGAAGATCGTGTTGTGCCTTTCGATGATAAAAGAAGTATTAGAAAGGTTATTTTAACAGATAGTATTTTGAAATAATAATTAGTTATAAGTAATGCAATCCAGTTATTATTTTAGCCGTTAACCTATTTTGTGTAGTTAAAGACATTCCTCTGAAGGAGGCAGATAATTGTAGCTACAAAAAAGCCCCTGGTAGAAATACCAGGGGTGAAAGATATAATACCATTTCACTTTATGTTTGTCGGAGATGCCCCTGCTTACGCCTCTACTTAAATAAGAGGCTGAAGTGTTTCTCAAATATTACAGCAAAAAGTGATTAGGTATAAAATTAGCCAACATTTGCCAAGAGCAATTCTCGTTTTTCTGATTTTTGTACTCTCACTTGAGAGTCATCATCAACATCGATAATCGCTGTGTCTCCATCTGTAATTTCACCAGACAGCATTGCTTCGGCGAGAGAATCTTCTAAAAGGCGCATAATTGCCCGACGTAATGGCCTAGCGCCGTAGCTGGGGTTATAGCCTTCTTGTACTACAAGCTCTTTGAAGCGATCGCTAACTTCTAAGATAATTCCCTTTTCTGTCAAGCGCTTAGAAACTTCACGAAGCATAATCTCAGCGATTTGCTTAACTTCATCCCTAGAAAGCTGGGTGAAGACGATAATTTCATCGAGACGGTTAAGGAACTCAGGACGGAAATAAGCTTTCAATTCCTCATTTACCAGGGTGCGGATGCGGTTATAACTAGCATCAGCTTGAGTGTCGAAGTCAAAGCCTAAACCACTACCACCTTTTTCAATCACCTTGGAACCGATGTTGGAAGTCAAAATGATCAGCGTGTTCTTGAAGTCAACTTTCCGACCTTTAGCATCGGTAAGATGACCGTCATCCAAGATTTGCAGCAGCATATTGAATATATCGGGGTGAGCTTTTTCGATTTCGTCGAATAGCAACACTGTGTAAGGTTTCCGCCGCACGGCTTCTGTCAGTTGTCCGCCTTCGTCGTATCCCACATAACCAGGAGGCGAACCAATTAGCTTGGCGACGGTGTGACTTTCCATGTATTCGGACATATCTAGGCGAATCATCGAGTCTTCCGCACCGAAGAAGTAGGCAGCTAGTGCCTTCGCCAATTCTGTTTTACCGACTCCAGTAGGCCCAGAGAAGATAAAGCTAGCAATGGGACGATTGGGATTTTTTAAGCCGACACGGGCGCGACGGATACCGCGAGATACAGCCGAAACTGCTTGTTCTTGACCGATGAGCCGTTGATGCAGAGTGTCTTCTAGGTGCAGCAGCAACTCGGACTCAGATTCAGTAAGCTTGTTGACTGGTACGCCAGTCCAAGAGGCAACGATTTGGGCGATGTCTTCTTCGTCAACGACGGTAGAGTTGACAGGTTGATCGTTTTGTGTAAATGTTGCTTGCAGTTGTTCTGCCAGTTGTAACTCTTGGTCACGCAGGTTTCCAGCTTTGTCAAAATCTTGGACTCTGACTGCTGCTTCTTTAGCTTTGGTAACGCCAGCGAGTTCGCGTTTCAGTTCTTTATTCGGAGAACTCTGAGAGTTCCGCAGACGAACGCGAGAACCAGCTTCATCAATTAAGTCTATTGCCTTATCTGGCAAGAAGCGATCGCTAATATAGCGGTCTGATAATTGTGCTGCTGCTACAAGTGCCGCATCTAAAATTGTGACTTTGTGGTGCTGTTCGTAAGCGCCGCGCAAGCCGTGGAGAATTTGTACGGTTTCCTCTACTGAGGGTTCCCCGACCATAATCGGTTGGAAACGACGCTCTAGGGCGGCATCGCGCTCGATATGCTTACGATACTCATCAAGGGTAGTTGCGCCGATGCACTGGAGTTCACCCCGTGCTAAGGCAGGTTTGAGGATGTTGGCTGCATCCAAACCACCTTCTGTACCACCAGCGCCAACCAAGGTGTGAATTTCGTCAATCACCAAGATGATGTTGCCTACAGTGCGGACTTCTTCCACAACTTTTTTGATGCGTTCTTCAAAATCGCCACGGAAGCGAGTTCCAGCTACCAATGACCCCATATCGAGGCTGATAACTTGCTTGTCCTGTAAGGTTTCGGGAACATCCTGGTTGATAATCCGTTGAGCTAGACCTTCTGCGATCGCAGTTTTACCAACTCCTGGTTCTCCAATCAACACTGGGTTATTCTTAGTGCGGCGACCGAGAATTTGGATCGCCCGCTCAATTTCCTTCTCGCGACCAACTACCGGGTCGAGTTTGCCTTCTTGGGCTAGTTTGGTCAAATTTCTACCAAACTCTTCCATCGTTAGCGGTTGGGTGCGCTTTTGATTACCACCACCAGCGAAAGCCGGTGCATTTTCACCCAAACGGCGAACTATGGCACTGCGGACACTCTTGAAGTCAACCCCTAGATTTTGCAGTACTTTGGCGGCAACACCTTCACCAGCTTCGGTCAATCCTAAGAGTAAGTGTTCAGTATTAATGTAATTCTGTCCCAGACTATGAGCTTCTTTGAACGATTGCTCAAACAGGCTTTTCACCTTGGGGGTAAAAGGAATTTCTGGTGGTACAAAGCCAGAACCCCTACCAATAATTTTTTCTACCTCGCGACGTGCGTCTTTGAGGGTAACGCCTAACTCGGCCAGCACTTTAGCAGCAACCCCAGTTCCTTCTCCCATCAAACCCAGGAGAATTTGTTCAGTTCCTACGAAGTTGTGTCCCAGGCGACGTGCTTCCTCCTGAGCTAACATAATTACTCTAATGGCTTCGGAAGTGAAGTGTTCAAACATAATGGGTTCTTGCTCCCTCGCTGCTTGGATTTTGGGTGAGATCAAATTCACCCTCATCTAAAGTTTTTTGTATTTTCTTAAGGACTAATGTAACTTTATTTAAAGTTAAGTGGCAGTGGTGAGAGCCGTAAGACCTCAGGTGTAGTTGCCGTCTGTAACTAGTTTTGAGTGCTGAGTAGAGTAGTTAGGAAGTGAGTAGTCGTAGATTTAACAATTAAACTTTCTGTGTTTAGTGATTTACCTTTGCCTACTATACTCCTCTGCTCTGGGCTAAACTAAAATTCAGGAGTTTAGCACGGGCTAAACCATAGCTACCGCTAACGACACTTAGGACTCATGATGACTGAAGCAACGGGAGGTAAAGACCAACAACATCCTCTTTATAACCGCGATCGCCCTCTTATTGATATCTTACTCGCTCAACAGGCCACAGACTATAACTTAGCAGAATTAGCTAGACTGCAAATGCGTTATCAAGGGTTTCCAGGGGCGAGAGATATCCAAAAAGACCTAAATAAAGTCTTGCAGCAGTGGGGTTTGACCGAAGCCGAGCTTTTTGAGAAAACTCGCAAAATTCATGATTTGGGGGGAATTTACAAAAGTCGCGGTAAAAAGGACGAGCAAGATTGGAATTAGGGGATTGGGCACTTATACTGAGCGGCGTCGTAAAGCCTGCGGCATAGCTACGCCCTAAGCGCCAGCCTCTCCTTGGCGCAGCCTCTCGTAGAGAAGAGTTGTATTGGGCATTAGTTATTCCCTTGCACGTTTCTCCTAAGTATAGACGCGATTAATCGCGTCTTTTAACTTTCCACTGGAATGGCGATCGCTAATTCTGTGCCTTTGCCTAATTCCGATGTCACTGTAAGTTGTCCACCATGTTTTTCTTCCACAATCTGACGGGAAATCGTTAATCCCAAACCTGTACCTTTCCCTACTCCCTTGGTGGTGAATAAGTAACCAAATAGTTTTTGCTTGACATCTTCGGACATTCCCATGCCATTGTCTTGAATTTGAATCAAGACATGATGCCGATCTTCAGATAGTGTGGTAACAATTGTGATGCGATTGGGATTATCTATGATTTGTTGTAAACTACGCTCCTTATTAGATTCTTCCAAAGCATCAATGGCGTTGGCGATCAAATTCATAAACACTTGGTTGAGTTGTCCAGGGAAACATTCTAATTGAGGTATTTCCCCATAATCTTTGACTATATCAATTGCAGGATAATGCTCATTGGCTTTTAATCGGTGCTTCAGGATGAGTAATGTACTTTCAATGCCTTCATGAATATTAAAAGGAACTTTGTGATCGTTGTCTCCTCTGGAGAAGGTGCGGAGACTGGCACTAATACCACGGATGCGATCGCTACCTTCTTTCAGGGAAGAGATGAGTTTAGGCAAATCTTCTTGGAGATAGTCTAAATCGATTGTGGCGATCGCTTCCTCTATTTCTGCTCCCGGCTCAGGAAAGGTTTGCCGATAAAGGTCGATTAGTGCCAACAAGTCGTGAATATATTCTTGAGCAGGTTTCATATTGCCTGCAATAAAGTTAATCGGGTTATTAATCTCGTGGGCAATAGCTGTAACGAGATTACCCAGTGCCGACATTTTTTCCTTTTGCACGAGACTATATTGTATCTGTTGCAGGTCGTGCAATGCTTGAGCTAATTGTGCTGCTTGTTGTTCTATGGTGATTAAATCGCGGTATGACCTTAAAGCAGCGATCGCACTTGTAATTAACTTTTGGCGAGTCAGTTCTACCTTCAGCTTATAATCATTGATGTCATAGTTCAAAATCACCGATTCCTCTGGCGCATCTCCTGGTTGTCCTGTGCGTAAAATCACCCGCACAATCTGATTTTTCAACTCCTCCCGAATGTATTGAATTACCCTTAACCCAGCATCATTGGTTTCCATAACCACATCTAATAAAATAAATGCGGTATCTGGGTGGACTGCAATCAGCTTTTTGGCTTCTGTTCCCGAAAAAGCAGAGAGGAAAGTTAAAGGTTTGCCTTCAAAGGTAAAACTTCTCAAAGCTAGCTTAGTCGCCTGGTGGACTTCAAAATCATCGTCCACAATCATCATTTTCCACCCTTCAGAAGTCTCTTCTGCCTGAGGCACTACCTCCAACGGAGTTAATTGAGTTTTATTACTTATCGGCTCTTCATCATCTTCAAACACGAATACTTCATCGTCTGTTGGTGAGAGAGATATATGGGGATCGTTAAGCATTGTCAACCAACTTTGTTAAAAAGAACAAGAAAACTTAATAGTTCGTAGACAGAGGTAGTGTCACTATAAATAGGGTTCCCTTTTCTACTGCGCTGTTAACATCAATAGTCCCTTGTAGCTTTTGAGTGACCAAGTTGTAGACAATGTGCAGACCTAAACCACTGCCTCCCTGCTGTCTAGCGGTGGTAAAGAAAGGCTCAAAAATTTTGTTTAAGTTTTCTGGCGGAATGCCGCAACCATCGTCGCTATATTGAATCACAACGCGATTGCCTTGTTGTTTCACCTCAATACGCAACTGCCCTGATTCGTAAGGTTGATAGGCATGATTCAAAGAATTCATGACTAAGTTGGTGAGAATTTGTGCCAAAGCCCCAGGATAGCTGTCAATGGTTACAGTTTCATGGCCTGTTACAGTCAGGGTATGGGAAGCTTGTTTGAGTTTGGGAGTTAAACTGGAGACAATTTCTTCCAAATACTGCTTAACTACAAATGTCCGCTGTTCCAAACTAGTCTGATCCACAGCTACTTGCTTGAAGCTTTGCACCAATTCGCCGGCACGATTGAGGTTGCTAAGAATCAACTCAGTACTTTCTTTGGCGATTTCCAAATAGTTGTTTAAAACTGAACGCTTTAATTGCCCTTGTTCGATAGCTGTAATAAACGAACGTGTTTCGTCAGCCAGGGTAGAAGCGACGGTGATACTAGTGCCGACAGGAGTATTGATTTCATGGGCTACTCCAGCCACAAGACCACCCAAAGCCGCCATTTTCTCAGATTCTACAAGTTGCTTCTGGGTAGTTTTAAGGTCTTCCAGGGTTTGAGACAATTGTTGAGTTCGTTCTGCTACTTTTTGTTCTAAAGTATTGTAGAGGGTAGCATTTTCAATAGAGATAGCAGCCTGGGAGGAAAGCAGATTTAAAACTTCCATCTGCTCTGCGGTAAAGGCTCCAGTTGTAAGATTATTTTCCAAATAGACAATCCCGATCAATTTGCCTTGATTGAGCAGGGGAAAACACAAAATAGATTTGGGTTGCTGTTGATGAATGTAAGAATCACGAGTGAAGTTGCCTTCATTAGCAGCATTGTGTAATACAACACTATCTTTAGTACGAATAACGTAATCAACAATGGCATTAGACACTACTGGTTCACTGAGGGTTTCGATGGCGTAGCCCTTCGTAGACATTGCTTCCCTAACTTTAACTGCATCTGAGTCAATTGTTCCCGATGCTTCAATCTGCCATTCTCCCTGTTGGTTGAGAAATAAATAACCCTTTTCTGCCCCAGCATTTTCGATGACGATTGTCATTAGTTTGGTCAGTAAAGTATCGAGCTTAATTTCTCGCCCCAGAACGTGAGACGCTTTGAGGAAGCTATTTAAGTCTAAAGAATTTGATCGGGTGCTACTGGTGGAGATGGTTTTAGAGATTGGAAATTGAGAGTTTATTTCGGCTTGGGAAAAAAATTGCGGATAGCATTTTTCTAAATGTTCTACTTTTGCTTTAGCTCCCCAGCGAGTGTAGGCATAATAGGCGTTGAGCAGATAGTCTTGAGCAATTCTGTCTTTACCCCATTGGAGATAAAACCTGCCAGCGAGTTCATTAGCAAGGGCTTGTTCGTTGAGATATTCATGAACTGTAGCGTTAGCGATCGCCCGATCATACATCTCAATTGCCTCTGCTTTTTGCCTTAAGACACGATGCCGTTCAGCTTCCACTAAATAAAATTTGTGCAATAAATTCATCGGAGCGTGGTGTGCCCATTTCTGCATTTGAGCTTGATTGACTGTTACTTTCTCTAATAAGCCTGCTTGTGCCAATGGGAGAGTATCAGAATATAAAGCTAAGGCCGTCAGAGAATCGTAGAAATTGAAAAGTGGTACGATTATGGTTCCTACTACTCCATTTAGATACTTTTCTAACTCTTGGGCATTGGCTGCGGCTTGCGGGAAATCTTGGAAAAGATAGCAGAGAACCAGCTTCGAGCAATATAAATGCGCCAGACCGGTGCGATCGCTAGCTTGCTCATGCCAGGGTAGCATTTGCTCCTCCCGATAAGCTGGCCCACTTAAAAGACAAGTATTTTCAGTTGCCCCTAGCAGATTTAAGGTTAATTGCCAATGAATAGCTAGATACTCAAGAGCCATTTTGTTTTGGACTTGACCGAAGGTATGATGGTAGCTAGCAATTTGCCGTTCAACTTCTACCAGGTTTTGTCCACACCCCCAGGAATGGACGCTATCATAAACAGCACAAAGACCGGAAAATTGTATATCTCCTCGGTCTTTACCAATTTGATAGGCTTCTTTTAAGGGCTTGATGGTTTTCTGGACTGGTTCTTGCCAATGGCAGATACTAACATTAAAGACAAAGTTGATATGACATTCGAGATATTGAGCATCGTAAAGCTCTAATAGGCTCAAAGCAAGTTGACCAAATTGATAGCCCAATGGAATCTCTGCCAAGGCTCCACAGAGAATTAAACCGTACATCACGTAACCAATTGTTGATAGTGCCGTATTGCCATGTTGCAGAGATAAATTCACCATCTCTAAAACCAGGAATGGGAGTACCTCATGTCCTCCCCGAAAAGCAGGTGACATGATGCTGCAAATAATTTGCATCGCTGCTAGTTGTTGATCTGACTGCATTTGAGGGAAGTTGATCAGGTGTTCAACTTCCCTTCCTGCCAAATGAACTGCTGTTTGCTCTAGCACTTTGCTCAGTTCTAAGGGACTCAGAGAACAGGGAAAGTTAATTCCCAAAGCTTGTAGCACTTCTAGACCCGTTGTGGTAGCTGCCTGCAACTTGCTCTCAAGTGTAAGGGCTGTGATTTTGATCTCATAAACTTTCACCTTATTTAACAAAGTTTTAGCGTGTTGCAGTACCTCTTCTACCCATTTATTCATTTGTGTAAAGTCACTACACAGAAGTGCTGCTTCTGCTGCTGACTCAAATAACTTTAATGTAAGGTCATAATTTGTTTGCCAAGAGTCTGCTGCTAGTAATTTACTGCCCAGTGAAAAATATCCCATAGCAGCCTCGTAAGCCGTTGCAGCTTTGGCTTTACGTCCAGCTAATAAATTCAACTTGACTAATTCATTCTGTTCATTTTGAGTGTTAATTAACTCTGCACCAATATTTAATTGGTTAACAATTTCAAAAACTTTCTCTTCTTGTTCTGCTGCTGATATATTACTCAACATCAATCGCCCAATTTTAAGATGAGTTTCTTTCTTTTGCGCTTCTGGAATCAGAAAATAAGCCGCTTGTTGCACGCGATCGTGCTGGAATTTACAATTAGCTTTACC
The DNA here is from genome assembly GCF_937863485.1 of uncultured Nostoc sp. Classification (GTDB taxonomy): domain Bacteria; phylum Cyanobacteriota; class Cyanobacteriia; order Cyanobacteriales; family Nostocaceae; genus Nostoc. Next base: position 16,576 of record NZ_CALMFY010000122.1, read on the forward strand.
AGCTTTTTTATCATCCCTGAAAGTTATCAGATGATATTGATTATTTGCAGGGACAATTAAACCTTCTTTTAGTGCTGGTAATAAATGGTCTAAAACCTGCTTGGCTGATTGCTGAGAAATCACTGCCAAGGTAGATAAATCAAAGTTATTGCCAATACAAGCAGCTAAGTGCAAAACCTTCTGAGTATCCTCTGCCAAATTGACAATTTTACTGGTCATTAACTCCACAACATTATGGGTAATGTCCTTGGCTTGAATTTGCTCTAAATCCCAATACCACTTTTTTTGTGTATAGTCAAAGCTGAGTAATGTTTCTGTATAGAGAGATTTAAAAAATTCAGTAGTAAAGAAGGCATTTCCCTGAGTTTTCTCAAAAACCAAATTAGTTAATGCCTGACTAAATATAGTTGAACAGGACAATGCTTCTGCAATTAAAACATTTACATCTTTTATAGTCAGGTTTTTTAGATGAATCTTGGATATACCTCCTCCCTGCTTCTCAATCTCGTTTAAAGTCATCACCAATGGATGAACTGCATCTACTTCATTATCTCGATAGGCTCCGATGATGAGTAAATATTGAATGTTGCGATCGCTTAAAATAATCTTGAGCAATTTCAGTGAGGCACTATCAGCCCATTGCAAGTCATCAATGAACAAAACTAAGGGATGTTCAACCTGACAAATAGCCTTGATAAAGTTTTGAAAGACTAAATTAAAACGGTTTTGGGCTTCTTGTCCACCTACCTGAGTTACAGGAGGTTGTTTGCCAATCACCAATTTTAAATTGGGAATGACATCAATTAAAACCTGTCCATTATTCCCAACAGCAGCTAATATCTTTTCTCGCCATTGCTGTAAGACATATTCGCTTTCAGTCAATAATTGATTACACAGATCATTGAAAGCTTGAGAAATGGCAAAGTAGGGAATATTTTTTTGGTACTGGTCATATTTACCCGCAATAAAATTACCGCGTTTAGCTGTAATAGGTTTATGAACCTCATTCACTAAAGCTGATTTACCTACTCCAGAATAGCCTGCAACCAACATCAGTTCACTAGTGCCATTACTGACGCGATCAAAAGCCGCCAATAGCGTCTCTAATTCTGCTTCCCGTCCATAAAGTTTTTGGGGAATGATAAATCTATCAGAGACATCCTGGCTACCCAATGGAAAGACATGGATATTCCCATTAGTTTGCAGTTGATGCAAGCATTCTTCTAAATCTGCCTGAATACCAGAAGCAGACTGATAGCGGTCTTCAGCATTCTTTGCCATCAGTTTCATCACAATATCACAGAGGACTTGGGGAATCTCTTCCCTATTAAGAGTCCCCTGTACCCTGTCCCGTAAAAATGGTGGTTGTTTAGCAATATGGCAATGAATCAGCGCTAAGGCATCATCCCCTTGAAACGGCACTTCTCCTGTTAGTAACTTATATAAAGTTCCTCCCAAAGAGTAGAAATCACTGCGATAGTCAATCGCCCGATTCATTCGCCCCGTTTGCTCAGGAGAAATGTATGTAATAGTGCCTTCTAGGACATTGGGATTTTTGAATGATTGGGTTTCTCGTGACAGAACAGTAGAAATACCAAAGTCAATGATTTTCACCTGTCTGGTGTTTGGGTTAAAGACAATATTTGAGGGATTAATATCTTTATGGATGATATTAGCAGAGTGAATTTGTGTAAGGCTTTCGACGATAGAAATAGCCAACTGGAGAAACTGCTCTAACTCTATTTCTCCAGCTAACTGCAATTCAGTTAAAGAACTACCACCAAAGTCTTCCAACACTAAAACTGGTCGTTGTTGGTGAGTTTCCCAGGCGTAAACTTGGACAATTCCTGTGAAATGGAGATTGTGGGTAATGTCATATTCACGCTGATAACAAGCAATGCGTTCTGGTGAGGGATAAGCATCTCGCAGGGTTTTGAGAATTACAGGTTGGTTATCGGCTTCCCGGTAGCCTCGATATATCAGAGAGTTGCTGCTTTCGTAGATTTGGTCAATAATTTGATAGCCGGAAAGCGTGAGCATAGTTTGGGTACTCCTCAAAATTGGGTTAATGCTATCCCAGTTACTTTGTTAGAGTTAGTGTACCCATCAGCAGCGCTATCGTAATCGCAGAAAACGTTTTGGATTAAGTAAGTGGCGCTAATATTTTAAGCTATGTTAATAATTTTAAATGTAGGGTGCGTTATCTCCGAGAGGACGATACCATCAACAGTTCAAGGTGCGTTAGCCTACGGCATAACACACCCTACTTTTATTTAAAATTTTTGTGTACCTACAAAACCTTACACTGCCCATGATGCCGTAACAAATGGTCACACAGCACCAACGCCACCATTGCCTCAACCATTGGAACTGCACGCGGTAATACACAAGGATCATGGCGTCCTTTCGCTGCTAATAGCGTTTCTTCACCCTCACGAGTTACAGTCTTCTGCTCTTTTCTAATTGTTGCTGTCGGCTTAAATGCAACTCGCAAAATGATATTTTCCCCGTTGGAAATTCCCCCTTGAATACCACCAGAACGATTTGTTAGTGTGCGGATTTCACCATTTTGATCAATATAAAATTCGTCGTTATGCTCAATTCCCGTTAGCAGCGTTCCCCCAAAACCGGAACCAATTTCAAAACCTTTGCTAGCAGGGAGAGACATGACACCCTTAGCGATATCAGCTTCTAATTTATCAAATACTGGTTCGCCCAACCCTTTCGGCAGATTTCGTGCCACACATTCTACTACACCGCCGATAGAATCACCTTGTCTACCTATTTGCTCAATTAATTCAATCATGCGATCGCTGCATTCCGAATCGGGACAACGGACGATATTGCTTTCCACTTGTTCTAAGGTGACAGTATTTGGATCAACTACACCTTCCAAGTCTTTGATGCGCTTAACGTAAGCGATAATTTCAACATTGGCGACTTGACGGAGAATTTTTTTAGCGATCGCACCTGCTGCTACTCTTCCAATTGTCTCACGCGCTGATGACCTACCTCCACCTTGCCAATTGCGAATGCCATATTTTGCATCATAAGTTGCATCCGCGTGAGAAGGCCGATACTTCTCGGCCATCTCGTCGTAATCTTGGGGACGAGTATCTTGATTACGTACTAAAATTGCTATAGGCGTTCCTAGTGTTTTGCCTTCAAATACCCCCGATAAAATCTCGCAAGTATCCGCTTCTTTGCGAGGGGTCGTAATTTTACTTTGTCCGGGACGCCTTCTATCTAGTTCTGCTTGAATTTCTTCTGCCGAAATTTCTAGTTGTGGAGGACAACCGTCAATCACAACCCCCACACCGCCGCCGTGAGACTCGCCAAAAGTACTGATGCGAAATAGATGACCAAAAGTGTTGCCCATGATTTTGAGGAAAAAGGTAAGGCTTATGTATTCTACCTAGAGTTCTTGCAAAAGTTTGTTTTTGCTCTTGTATAATTTTTCGCTATTTTTTAGTATTTATCCAACAGCGTCTCTGAGTTCTTATCCAACTCTATATTGGTAAATACCTCATCTGTTGCTAACTTAAATTAAAAGCGCCCTCCCAATCTGGGAGAGCGCTTTTTGATTTAGCTAATCTTTACTATTTAACCGTTGATAGCAGGAGTAGTTAGAGCTACAAGAGCAAAATCACCTGCTGCTAAATTTAAGGGGAACTTGTGAGCGTTGCGCTCGTGCATTACTTCCATACTCAGGTTAGCGCGGTTGATTACATCTGCCCAAGTCGCAATCACTCGACCTTCAGAATCAATGATTGATTGAGATTTGTAAATAAATATTACATAAGTATTGATTATGACAGTGATTTTTTAGTGATGAACCGCGTCTAAAGACGCAATTCATCTGGTTTTATCAACCAGGGGGCCAGCTCAACTGCCGTCCTCCCAAAATATGCACATGTAAGTGATCGACTGTTTGGCCGCCGTCATCACCAGTGTTGATGACAACTCGATAACCATTTTTCAGTCCAGCTTCTTCAGCAACACGTTTGGCGGTTAAGAAAAGATGCCCCAACAGAGCATGATCCTCAGATTGAGCATCAGCTAGTGTCGCAATGGGTTTTTTGGGAATGACGAGGATGTGAACGGGTGCTTGGGGATGGATATCTTTGAATGCCAGGGCCAAATTATCCTCATAAACAATATCAGCGGGAATTTCCCGACGAATGATTTTGCTGAAAATCGTTTCTGTAGCTTCACTCATGCCAATTTACCTACTCATCTGCTAGAGATTTTATATTAGTCCGGCAAATCATTTCTGATTAAAATGTCTTTACGTTTCTCCAAGTTCTGATGCCTGCGACGGGCTACGCCAACGCCGGAAGCTGGCACTCAGACAACTCAGGGCGTCAGTCTAAATGATAAGTCTTTAAGCGGACATGATATTAAAGGTTTGCTGTAGTGACTAGATCATCCACACAACAAAATACTCCTTCCTGTGATAAAGTCTTCTGTAGATAAAATTCGTCCCACCCCACCATAGATATAAGAATTACAATCTCTCACTCAACTATAGGGTGGGATTTTCATGCTGAGAAAGTTGCATATTTCGTGTACGAGTGCTTTGGAAATTGATATGAGACAGTCAAAATACTATTTTTTTGTTTTTATTATTATCATAATTAGCATCTTTCTGCGTTTTTATTTGTTGCAAAATCAAAGTCTTTGGTTTGATGAAGGTTGGAGTCTAGCTTTATCTGATGGTAGAACCTTTCAAGAAAATCTCTCCGGAATTATAAATCGAGAAGCTGGTGACAAATACCAACCACTTTATTATTTGGTCTTGTTCTATTGGCGTTCAGCTTTTGGAGATAGTGAATTTGCCATTCGATCGCTCTCAGCTTTGGTGGGAGTCGGCTCAGTAATTGCCATATTCCTGACTAGCCTACGTGTTTATGGAAAAAAACATGCCTTATGGTCGTCCATGCTCCTTGCTGTTAGTTCTTTCAGCGTGTTTTACAGCCAAGATGCCAGACCTTATGCATTATTAATATTTATAACCACACTTCAGATATATTTTTTTAGTCATTCAATTAAAGGAGATAAGAGTAATAAGATTATTTCACAAGTGCTTTTTGGAATCTTTACTGCCATAGGAACTTTTGGCAGTATTTTGACAATAATCTTTAGTTTATCCCTGAGTTTATCTCATGCTATTGTTTATAAAAACTTCAAAGAATGGATCAAATGGTGGATACCTGCGGTAATTTTTTCTTTTCCAATGATTTGGTTCTACTTGTCTTCACCTGCTGTATCTGATCCGACAGCTACTGTAGTTACTCGGACTGGATTACCCATAGTTCAAAACATTCTTTTTGTAATCTACGGTATATTAGTTGGCACATCCTATGGGCCGCCACTGGAGCAATTACGGGGTGAGGAAAAGATAAAGGTTTTACTTAGTTACTGGCCCCATTTCCTAATTCTTATTATTGTGATTAGTGTAATTTTTATAGCTTTAGTAACAAATTTATTGAAAAAACACAAGATAAAAAAATATCAACAGGCTGATTACTTATTTACATCTCTTTTAGTTACATCATTTTTAATAGCTTTTATCTTTGCTTTGGTGACCAAAATCAATTGGCTACCGCGTCACTCTTTTTATTTATGTATACCAGCTTTTATTCTGATCCCATCAGCGTTTCTACATAACTCTTACCGTCAGAATAAACTTGATATATTGCCTCAGTTTGCCAAGTTAGCTACTGTTTTTTTGGTAATTATGAATGTTTATTCAAATTTTCAATACTATTTAAATCCAGCCTATGCGAAAGACGACTACCGCTCGGCTGTTCACTACCTTTTACAACATCAAGATAAATCAGCCAAATCTGTATTGTTTTTTGGACAGCCTAGATTATTCCAATATTATGGAGATTATTCGACTTTATATGCACCAGAATATATTCTCAGAACAATGAAAGGGAAAAATCTTGCAGAAAAAGTTAGTACAATAACCAAAAATGCAGATTCAGTTTTTGTGATAACTAATCGCGAATTTTATTGGGGATTAAAAGATGTTTTTAAAAGAGAAATGAGTGATTTATATAACTTGGAAGAAGAGGTTGATTGGCCTTATATGAAAATATATCGATTTACAAGGAAGAAATAGAAGAAAGCACCATAGTATATGCCTTGTAAACATACAGCCTCATCAGCTCGACTTGATCCATTTTTGTGAATGGCGCGATCGCTGTGGTAAGTGGGATGTGGCGAAAGCATAGGTCAGCCCCTTCCCTACGGGACGCTCTTGCGTTTGGGGAAGTCAAAAGTCAAAAGTCACTCATTCAAACATTTTGAACCCCATAAATAAATTTAGGGGCTTGTACCTTTTTGTTTCTGGTCAATGAAGAGACAGGGAGAGGCAAAGCAGGGGCCGAATACAGTAATGCCTGTGTCCCACACCTCAAATGCTTGGGTGGGGATTAATGCCGATGTTTCGCTTCGCTACTCGTCTTGGTATTTTAAAAGTATTTTTGGTAACATCAAAGCCTCTCAAAGTTAACCCTCCGAGCAAGCCTTCCCTACATTCGCGCAGCGGCATGATCTGCGGGAATGGGGGTTTCAAAGCCTCTCTCCCTATGGAAGAGAGGAATGGAAGCGGGGTTTATAGTATACTTTGCGACTTTTCAAACATCCACTTAGGGCAGATTTGTTAATTGCATACCTGACTTATTTCGCAGCGCCTTTTTTAGAACTAATGCAGCTTGAAGATGCTAAGGATGCGAAAGCTTTCATCCGAAAATATACAGAGACAAGATTGATTCTTCCCATACCATAAGCTGCTATTTATCTTGATCCGCCAGACAATTACTAGCAGCTACTATATATTTTGTAAATTGGACAGGATGCTTAACATACAATAATAGTGCTATATATTTGTAGTTCCAAATTTTAATAAACTACGAAAGCTTAAAAATATCACAAAGCCGACTTTTGCAACACAACCGTATTTGATGGCTAAATCAATTGTTTCAACAAAACGCCTCAGCAGACAGTTAATCCGCTGGTTGCTTCAAGAAGACCGACGAGGGAAGGAAAGACCTCACCGCAAGCAAGAAATACATCGCCAGCATCCTTGGTGGCAGGTGATGTGCTTGACTGGTGTAGATTATTTCTCGACTCTTGGTTATCAACCTGGGATTGCAGCACTGGCAGCTGGCGCTCTTTCTCCTGTGGCTACCCTGGTTCTGGTTTTGCTGACGCTCTTTGGAGCATTACCAATCTATCGGCGCATTGCTGCCGAAAGCCCTCATGGTGAAGGGTCGATCGCAATGTTAGAGCGTTTGCTCCCCTGGTGGCAAGGCAAATTACTTGTGCTGTGCCTACTCGGCTTTGTCGCAACCGACTTTATTATTACCATTACCTTATCGGCTGCTGATGCTACAGCCCATATCATTGAAAATCCGCTGGCTCCAAATTGGCTTCACAATCAGACGATCGCAATCACCCTGGTATTAGTTGCATTACTAGGTGCAGTTTTCCTCAAAGGTTTCCGAGAAGCAATTGGTATTGCAGTAATTTTGGTGGGAGTTTATCTGGTGTTAAACTTCATTGTCGTTGGCGTCGGTCTGTATCAGATTCTAACTCACCCTGAAGCGATCGCTAACTGGCAGACTGCACTTTTTGCCAGCCATTCCAACCCTTTGATCCTAATCGGTATCGCTCTTTTGATATTCCCTAAGCTAGCACTGGGATTATCAGGCTTTGAGACTGGCGTGACCGTTATGGGTCTGGTAAAAGGGAGCAGCACTGACACTCAAGAGCATTCCAAAGGGCGGCTTCGGAATACACGCAAGCTGCTCACCACTGCTGCTGTGATTATGAGCTTCTTTTTGCTCACCACCAGCTTTATAACCACTCTCCTGATTCCCGCTGCACAATTTGCATCTGGGGGCAAAGCCAACGGACGCGCCCTTGCTTATTTAGCCCATCTGCATCTAGGCAATGTCTTTGGCACAATTTACGATCTAAGTACTATTTCCATTTTGTGGTTTGCAGGTGCATCTGCAATGGCAGGGCTGCTGAATATTGTGCCTCGCTACCTACCACGCTATGGCATGGCACCCAATTGGGCCCGAGTAACGCGACCTTTAGTGTTAGTCTACACAGCGATCGCTTTTGTGGTCACAATTATCTTCCGGGCAAATGTGGAAGCCCAAGGTGGGGCTTACGCAACTGGTGTGCTTGTATTGATTACCTCAGCAGCCTTTGCCGTCACCCTATCAGCCCACCGTCACAGAGAGAAGCGGGCAAGACTCCTCTTTGCAATCATCACACTGTTGTTTATATATACTACTGTTGTCAATATCATCGAAAGACCAGAAGGGATTAGGATCGCTGGGTTTTTCATCGGGGCGATCATTTTTACCTCGCTGGTTTCTCGTGTTTGGCGTTCAACGGAACTGCGAACAGAGCGGATCGAAGTTGACGAACTTGCTGGTCAATTCCTTGCCGAAGAGAGCCAGGGAGCAATCCGGCTGATTGCAAATCGGTTGAATAAGGGCGATGTCCTAGAGTATTTTATGAAAGAGAAAGAGGTACGCGAGGACAACCATATTCCATCCAACGATCCAATTCTGTTTCTAGAAATTAAGGTATCCGATGCTTCGGAATTTGCGGATGTCATCAAAGTAAAAGGGGTGCAAGTTGGTGATTACCACATCCTCCGGGCTGAAAGTGCAGCAGTACCTAATGCGATCGCGGCTTTACTGCTCTATATTCGTGACCAAACAGGTAAGATTCCCCATGCCTACTTCGGCTGGGTTGAGGGCAACCCTATACAATACTTACTGCGTTTTATCTTGTTTGGGGAGGGTGATATTGCTGTGGTCACCCGTGAAGTACTCCGTCGGGCTGAAAAGAATCCCCACAGGCGTCCTGGCGTTCATGTCGGGGGGTAATTATCATGGTTGATTGAAGAGGGCATTGACTTGATGACATATATCTTTGCAAAAACCCTTACCTTTGCAGATTTTCTCTCTCAATACCGAGATAATCCCCGCTATGAGCTGGCAGATGGAGAACTAATTGATATGGAACCCACTGGCCGGCACGAAACGGTGAGTGGCAAACTTGCAACCCAAATTGGTATCTACCTTGTTGCAGAACAACTTCCCTGGTTTATTCCTCGCACTTGTTTAATTTACCCCTTTGCAGATGCAGCTACAGCTCGTCGTCCTGATGTCGTAGTTCTTGATGAAACTGTTCTCAACCGTGAACCCCTTTGGGAACGAAAACCTGTAATTACACTGGGGCGATCCATTAAACTGGTGGTTGAAGTTGTTAGCACCAAATGGGAAACTGACTATGCTCGCAAGGTTGAGGAATATGCCCTCTTAGGCATTCCTGAATATTGGATTGTGGATTATCGAGGATTAGGCGGTGTGGCATTTATTGGTAAACCCAAACAACCTACCTTTACTGTCTGTCAACTGGTTGAAGACATTTATACTCAACAAAAATATCGGCTGAACCAATCAATTAACTCACCGCTTTTGCCTAGTCTCCAACTTCGCTTAGATGATATTTTGCCTCGTTAAGTGTAGGTGCAGAAAAATAGTGAGAAGCGACGCCAAATAGCCCGTCGTAGACATCGCCTGATTTAAAACCATCTGAAGAAATGCGATCGCCTTAAGGAGGTTACTTTTATGTTCGCCGATTAACTAGGGTAGCGTTAGCTTGGTCAACAGGCATCAGCACAACTTCATTAATATTGACATGGGGCGATCGCGTCACGCAGAAAAATATCACATCAGCCACATCATCTGCTGTCAGGGGTGTAACTCCCTGGTAGACTTTGTTGGCGCGTTCAGTATCTCCGTGAAAGCGCACCTCACTAAATTCCGTTTCTACCATCCCAGGGTCAACGGAAGTTACACGGACTCGCGTTCCCAACAAGTCTTGTTTTAAACCTTCAGAAATTGCTCTCACAGCTGCTTTGGTAGCACAGTAGACATTGCCTCCGGGATAGGTTTGATGTCCGGCAATGGAACCTAAATTTACCACATGACCGCGCTCGCGACTCACCATTCCGGGAACGACATAACGGGAAAGGTAAAGTAAACCCTTAACGTTAGTATCAATCATGTCTTCCCAGTCTTGAAAGCTGCCTTCGTGCAACTTGTCTAAACCACGACTTAGACCAGCATTGTTAATGAGAATGTCGATGTCAGACCAGGCAGAGGGGAGAGTAGAAATGGCAGATTCAACAGCGTTGCGATCGCGCACATCTAGTTGTAACAAATAAATTTCAGTACTAAAATCTTTACTGAGAGTATCTGCTAGCTGCTGCAAACGTTCTAACCGTCGTGCCGCTAGGATTAATTTTGCACCAGCACCAGCAAAGATTTTGGCACAAGCAGTACCAATACCACTACTTGCACCAGTGATCAAAATGATTTGATTTTGTAGAGAAGTCATTAGGATAGTTAGGAGTGAGGAGTTAACAGTTATGAATTATGAATTAGCAGAAGTTTCATCGTTCATAATTTATCATCAGTCGGTCTATAACTCCTAACTCCTGTACAGACGCGATTAATCGCGTCTCTCCTTCTAACTCTTGTACAGACGCGATTAATCGCGTCTCTACTTCTTCACTATTTGCAGGCGCTGAGTCACCATTGTCATCCCATTACCCCGCAGGATGACAGCAGAAACCCATTGGCTACCAGGGGTAGATGGTGCTTGTCCCGTTTTAAACAGTCCGCCAGATGTCAGTAATTCCAAATCCACGGGTGTGGGGTTGAGAAATTTCTCTGGTTGGATAGATTCCTCTAGCGCCGTTCCTAGTAGAAAATCATCACCAAGTGGTTCTTGGATGATCGCATCAAAATTATACTTCTGACCAACTAGTACCTGCTGTGGTAATTTAATATCAATTTGGGGCGGCTTGCTGCCAGAGGTAAGTAGGGTGCGTTCTGCCAAAACGTCTTGGCGGATGATTTTTCCACCTACAATGCGCTGACGCGATTTAATCGTGGCATTAAGAGCCAAATTATTGCTGTTACCGGAGGGTAAGCCAGTTATCTTCGTTTCTGTTTCAGCAATAATCCCATTGCCTTCAGATTTTGAAGATAGCAGTTTCGTGCTGTATTGCAATTTGGGATATCGTTGCCAAAGTGAAATCAAAGACTTTTGCAGAGTTTGGAGGTTTAATCCATCCCCATGAGTGAAATTGGGGCTGTAGTATTGCAACACCCCTTTGACATCGCCCTGGCTGGCGGCTGCATCAACTTGCGTCAACAGGTTTTTCAGATTGGCTGGTGCATTTTGGGCTGTAGTGGCTTGGACTAATTGCTGTGGTGTCGTCGCTTGAGTGCGTTCCCAACCACTTGTTAAACCAAGGGTTAGCAGGAAGGAAACCATCCAGATATTTGCTGGAAATCTGAGTTGGCGTCTCACTAAGGCGGTAATAATGTTAGTCATTGGTAAGAGTTTACTGATTTGATGAGAGAAAGTAAGGAAATTGTTTTATCTTAGTTAAGCTAGGCGCTAAACGGTAAAGGTTTGATGGCAAACGCACCGACACGATTATTAATAGCTGCCAGTGGGACTGGTGGACACTTGTTTCCAGCGATCGCACTGGCAGAAAAACTTCCAGATTATCAAATAGAATGGCTGGGAGTACCCAATCGGCTAGAAACTCAACTTGTCCCCAAACAGTATCCCTTGAATACTATTGCAGTTGAAGGGTTTCAGCAAGGGTTTGGACTCTCCTCGGTTCGCACCTTGGGTAAACTTGCCCTTTCGATTCTGGAAGTTAGACGAATTCTCAAACAGGGAAATTTTCAAGGGGTGTTTACCACAGGAGGTTACATTGCTGGGCCAGCAGTTATTGCGGCGCGTTCCGTCGGTTTACCCGTGGTTTTCCACGAATCTAACGCAATACCTGGTAAAGTAACTCGCTTTTTTGGCCCTTGGTGTAATGCGGTAGCCTTGGGATTTGAAGTAGCTGCTAAATATTTACCCCGTGCAAAAAATGTCTGTGTTGGCACTCCTGTGCGATCGCAATTTCTTGATGGAACAATTGATGCACCCTTGGATTTAGCCATTCCTGAGGGTGTTCCCTTAATTGTCGTATTTGGTGGTAGCCAAGGTGCAGTTGTGGTTAATAAGTTGGTGCGCGAATCTGCAAACGCTTGGTTTGATGCTGGTGTCTATGTAGTACACTTAACTGGCGATCGCGATCCAGAAGCCGATAGTCTCAAACATCCACAGTACATAGCCTTACCTTTTTACAACAATATGGCGGCGTTGTTGCAACGAGCAACTCTTGCTATTAGTCGTTCTGGCGCAGGTAGCTTGACAGAATTGGCAGTGTGTGGAACGCCAGCGATTTTGATTCCTTACCCCTTTGCCGCAGAAGACCATCAATCTTATAATGCAGACGTATTTACAAAGGCTGGTGCGGCGTTAACACTGAAGCAATCGGAATTGACAGCACAAGCATTGCAAAGTAATGTATTAAATTTGTTGCAGTCACCGCAAGAGTTAGCAAAGATGGGGGAAAAAGCAAAGGCGATCGCAGTTCCCGATAGTGCCGAAAAGTTGGCGCAATTAGTGCGTGAGGTGATAGAAACATAACGTTGATTATTTAGCATTAGAAATTGATTTTCCAAGCTATGAAGATCCTATTCAACCAAAAATTTCGCTTGACAGTAGGTTGTGCTGCTTTATTACTTGTCAGTTTAGCCAGTAGCCATCTATATACTCAGTTAAAAACTAAACAGCTAGCTCAACAAGATCAGTCCTTTACTCTGCAAGAAAATTTTGCCCCACTTCAATCACAAATTTCCCTCACATCAAAATTTAAAAATGCTTTTGTTGCTCAACAAACATCTAGTGAGATTATTGGGAAGCAAAACGCTTTTTCATCTCAGCCGGATTTAATATCAGCATCTGCACCCTATCCAGTTGTCGATGAGTTCAAAAAATATAAATTTAGGATTAATGGTAGCCAGGTTGTTACTCCAGGGAAATTACCAAGTAGTAAGGTTAACTTCCCTCAAGGAGATTTATTAACCGTTCTTGTTAATACTAGAAAATATTTTCAAGACTACTCTTCAGAAGACCCAGATATTCTGCGTACAGGAATACTTGCCACTCAAGGGGTTACTGTGCAAGATGTTCTCAAAACTTTAGATTTTATGATTGTTGTCTTAAAGGAGGATATTGCTAATAATCGAGCTACTCGTTTACAAGACCCTAAATTTATCAATAATAATTTTCGAGTCATTAAATGGTCTGCCTACAACCCAAATAATAAACAGCTAAAACAGTTACGAATTACCGAATATGCTGTCTTTACTCACTCCGGTTCTCGCAATAAAACTTCTACTTTTAATACACCCATTTATAGCTTAAAAGAAAACTCTAATAACGATAAGTTTTACACTAGATACACAAAGCAAGATGTTTTGTCCGGCATTTATGAACCAGGTGGTAGAGAATTTGGAAAAGTTACAAGTCTCGCTTATCTGACCAGAAATGGCTTAGAAGAAGCAATTATGGAAGGAACAATCCTGATTAATTTTACAGATGGTTATAAGGCATTTTTTAATGTAGATAGAAATAATGGAATGTCTTATATTCGCGGATTGAAGGCAACAGCACAAAAGCGTTATTGGTATTTTAGAGAAGTTGATGCTATTAAAGGCTATGGATACAAAATAGATGCAAAAATCTCTATCAAACCCGGAGTCACTTTTGCTGGAGATGTTTTGAACATCGGTTTAGGTAAAGTGGTTGTGATTGAGCATACTCAAGGTGGTCGCAAACATCTGCAAATGGGAGTTATAGCTGATACAGGCGGAGCATTTTTACCCAATCTTTATCAACTCGATTTTTTGGCAGGTATTTTTAAGAATAAAAAACAATTTGGGCAGCATATCACGCAATTGCCTGAGTATGCTACAGCATATTTTTTAGTAAAGAAGTAATGCATTGACTGTGCCAATTTTAGATTTTAGACTTGATGTCAAAAATCTACGCACGAGTCAACAGTTCTAGGTTATGACCATTAGGGTCATAGAAATAGAAGCCACGACCTTCCTTCCTGTGGTTAATTTGTCCTTTATTTCGATGCATGGGGTCACTACTGTATTCAATACCTGCGTCTTTGACACGTGCAAAAATTGCATCAAATTCCTCATCACTGACATGGAATGCATAATGATGCGACTCGAACGCATCAGCGTCGGCGAAGTCGAGCGTCAGTGCATCATTTATATGTACAGCAGCGAAGTAACCAACGGGAACCTCGACCTTTAAACCAAAAATTTTTGCAAAGAACCTTGCTGATGCTTGCTTGTCATGTACAGGCACTATGGTGTGATTTAAAGTAATTGTCATGTCACACCTCTTCTCCTAATTTCGGTAGTAATCAATATCAACTCTCTATTCAGAGTCGATAACAACTCTATTTTATCTTTTCAGCGCTGACACCAGAGTAAACCTATATAAATTCTGTGTTCAATGTGTTTGGAACACCTGCAAACACTCAATTTAACTCTTAAATAAGCAAAACTAATAACTTTTATCAGCTTTCCTGAAGTAATAAAACTTGA
>NZ_CALMFY010000123.1 GCF_937863485.1 uncultured Nostoc sp.
CTCTTTTTACCAAACTACAAATCTGCCCATCACACAACACCTTGAAAGGGCTAGTGCATATTATGCTGTAGTATCGAGTGGGAGTGCTGCTATTGATATCAGAGAGTTTGTGTATTGAACTAAACCTCTAGCAAAATAGCCTCCTTCAATGTAATATCTCTCACATACACTTGTCGGAATGGAGTTAACAGTGTCATAAAGAAAAGGTGAAGGTTAACCTGTAGGGTATAACTTACCTTAGAGGGGAGCAACGCGATTTTGTGAGGTGCTGCAACCTGGGACGTATATAGCTTGTTTCGGGATGCGATCGCAACTAAAAAACCAAGTTTTGTTGAGAATATAGAGGTATAATTGAGAACTAAACCCCGATCTCACTTTTTCGCGTTGCTCCCCCTTAGAGTTGCTTGCACCTTCTAGCTTCGATGGATCACACTCATGACTGAACTCACGCTACGCCTACAAGAGGAAGATACCGAGACAACGATCGCAGTTGATCAAGATGTATTCACAATTGGTCGTTTGCCAGAATGTAACTTATACTTACCTTTTGCTGGAGTATCCCGCAACCATGCCCGCCTTGTGAAAACGGCTGACGGTGTGTGGACTATTGAGGATCTGGGTAGTAAAAACGGGACGCAAGTCAATAAATATGTTATTAGCTATCCCCAAGAGTTACATCACGGCGATGTCGTTTGGCTAGGCAATGTTAGCCTGGTAGTACTGCTGACAAGCGCTGTTTCCCAATCGACACCTGAGTATCCCGGAACTTCGGACACTAATGAGCAAAGAACAATCCTTCACAATGTCGAACAATTACAACAGCAATGGATTGCAGCTGATAGTAAAGATGGCGACATCAATAACAAGGACAAAACCATTGCCCGTCTCAAAGACTTAGTGGATATAGCTAAAAATCTCTCAGCGGCGGCGTCTATAGAAGAGATTTTTTCCCAGGTGCAGCAAGTGGTTTTTCGTTACCTTGATAGTATCGAGCGCTTGGCATTATTAATTGATGTTAATGGTTGCGGTCAATTAGAGTTAGTGAATGCTGCTACTAGAAACGTTTCCCAACAAAAACATCTCCCCTCAGATGGAAGTTGGATTAGTCGGAGTATCTGTCAAAAGGTATTTGACGAAAAAGTTGTGATTCAAACCGCCGATACCCATGAGGATGAACGATTTGCTGATGAACAGAGTATTTTGGTCAAAGGTATTCGTAGCGCGATGGCGGTGCCTTTATGGGATGAAAATAAAGTTGTGGGCGTATTGTATGCCGATGCCAATCTTTCTTCTTACCATTGGGCAAATGAAGGCGAGGAAGAACTCAGCTTTTTTTCGGCTCTAGCAAACCTTGTGGCTTCTAGCGTGCAGCGTTGGCTATTGGTAGAGAAACTCAAAACTGAAGAGATGATTCGTCACCGACTAGAACGCTATCATTCTCCAGCAGTCGTACAGCAGTTGATATCTATAGGCGGATTACCGGGCGGTCGTTTAGCTCCCGCCGAGAGCGAAATCAGTATTGTGTTTGCAGATTTGGTTGGCTTTACGGCAATTTCTGAAAGGTTAACACCAACTGCGATCGCTCAACTATTAAATAATTTATTTGAAGAGATGCTAAAAGAAGTGTTTACTTACGGCGGCACTTTAGATAAGTATATTGGCGATTGTATTATGGCATTTTTTGGCGCTCCAGAACCGCAATCAGATCACGCCGATCGCGCAACCGCAGCTGCTAAGGGAATGCTCACTCGTCTCGAACATCTCAATGCCAATGGATTTTGGCAGGAACCCCTACAATTACGTATTGCTATTAACAGCGGTAAGGCTGTCGTGGGAGATGTTGGTAGCTCTCAAAGGGTAGATTATACGGCATTAGGCGCGACGATTAATCTTGCGGCTCGCATGGAAGCAGTTTGTCCTCCTAGTGAGTGCGTGATTAGTGAAGTCACCTATAAAATGCTTTCACAACCCTTTGATTTCCAAGAAATGGGAGATTATCGTTTCAAAGGTATTGAGCGATTAGTGAAGATTTATCAGACAAATTTGCACCAAATGCCAACAATTATTAGTCCAATCATTAATTTTTAGTGATGGTGCATTAAAAAACAACTAACTAATAACTAATGA
The DNA here is from genome assembly GCF_937863485.1 of uncultured Nostoc sp. Lineage (GTDB taxonomy): Bacteria > Cyanobacteriota > Cyanobacteriia > Cyanobacteriales > Nostocaceae > Nostoc. The sequence continues at coordinate 2,128 of NZ_CALMFY010000123.1, forward strand.
AAATTGTCAATTTATCAATATAAATACATAGTTAAATTGTATATTTTTTTTCAAAAATAATTGCAAAATTGTAATATTAAGCAACTAATTCTGGGCTAAAAGACTAAAATTTGGGTGGTAGCTTCCAACATTAATATGTGTAACACTAGGAAGCCTACCTCAAGCTGTTTTTAACGGGAGATCAGGTAATGGCTATCGTCACCATTAATCCCGCCACTGGGGAGACGCTTAAAACCTTTGAAGCGCTCAACGATGCAGAGATTGCTGCTAAACTCGATTTGGCTAATCAGTCTTTTGAAAAGTATCGTCAGACTAGTTTTTTGACGCGATCGCACTGGCTGCAAAAGGCTGCTGATATTTTAGAGCAAGACAAAGCAGAATTTGCTAAGTTGATGACTCTGGAAATGGGTAAGCCATTTAAAGCTGCGATCGCTGAAGTCGAAAAATGCGCCGTCGTCTGTCGCTACTATGCTGAACACGCCCCTAGTTTTTTGGCTGATGTCAGTATAAAAACTGATGCCAGCCAGAGTTTTGTTCGCTACCAACCAATGGGTGCAATTCTCGCGGTGATGCCGTGGAATTTTCCCTTCTGGCAAGTATTCCGCTTTGCTGCACCAGCATTGATGGCGGGAAATGTTGGCTTACTCAAACATGCTTCCAATGTGCCGCAGTGCGCCTTGGCAATTGAGGATATTATCCGACGAGCAGGTTTTCCTGAAGGTGCTTTTCAAACTCTATTAATAGGCGCTGCTAAAGTCGCCGATTTGATGGCTGATGACCGCGTAAAAGCTGCTACCTTGACAGGAAGCGAACCAGCAGGTATATCCCTCGCCGTCGCCGCCGGCAAACAAATTAAAAAAACTGTTTTGGAATTGGGAGGAAGTGACCCGTTTATTGTGTTAGGAAGTGCTGATTTAGAGACAGCAGTTGTCACAGCTACTACAGCGCGGATGTTAAATAACGGGCAATCATGTATTGCAGCCAAACGTTTTATTGTCGCAGAAGCGATCGCAGACAAATTTGAAAAATTGCTTTTAGAAAAATTTGAGACGCTGAAAGTAGGCGATCCCATGCAACCAGATACCGATTTAGGTCCACTGGCAACTCCTGGTATTCTCCAGGATTTAGATCAACAAGTGCAAGATGCGATCAGCAGCGGTGCTAAAGTCCTCACCGGTGGACATCCATTATCAGATCGTCCAGGGAACTTTTATCCGCCAACGATTATCATAGATATCCCGCCTGAGGCACCAATTGCAAAAGAAGAATTTTTTGGCCCGGTAGCCTTGTTATTCCGGGTTTCAGATATCAATGCTGCCATTAAACTTGCTAATGACAGTCCCTTTGGCTTAGGTGCAAGTGCTTGGACAACCAATGATCAAGAGAGCGATCGCTTGGTTGAGGAAATCGAAGCAGGTGCCGTGTTTATCAACGGTATGGTCAAATCTGATCCCCGATTGCCCTTTGGCGGCATTAAGCGTTCTGGATATGGCAGAGAATTGAGTATCCAAGGGATACATGAGTTTGTCAATGTTAAAACTGTGTGGGTGAAGTGATTAGTCATTAGTCATTTGTCATTAGTCAAAGAACAAATGACTAAAGTCTTATTCGTTGCTAGTTAGGAAATAAAATGAATACAGCAGAATTATTGGTGCAGTGCCTAGAAAATGAAGGAGTGCAATATATTTTTGGACTCCCTGGCGAAGAAAACCTGCACGTTTTGGAAGCGCTCAAACATTCTTCCATTAAATTTATTACGACTCGTCATGAACAGGGTGCAGCATTCATGGCCGATGTCTACGGACGCCTGACAGGAAAAGCCGGAGTCTGTCTTTCTACTCTTGGGCCAGGGGCAACCAACTTGATGACCGGGGTAGCAGATGCTAACCTCGATGGTGCGCCCTTAGTGGCGATTACCGGTCAAGTGGGAACAGATAGAATGCATATTGAATCCCATCAATATTTAGATTTGGTGGCAATGTTTGCACCTGTTACCAAGTGGAATAAGCAGATTGTGCGACCAAGTATTACACCAGAAGTAGTCCGGAAAGCATTTAAGCGAGCGCAATCTGAAAAACCTGGTGCAGTTCACATCGATTTGCCCGAAAATATTGCTGCCATGCCCGTGGAAGGCAAACCTTTGCGTAAGGATAATAGCGAAAAAAGCTATGCATCTTTTGCTAGCATTCGGGCAGCAGCCGCCGCAATTTGCCAAGCAGTTAATCCATTAATCTTAGTAGGAAATGGGGCAATTCGCGCTCATGCAAGTGATGCAGTCACACAATTTGCTACATTGCTGAATATACCTGTTGCCAATACTTTTATGGGTAAAGGCGTGATTCCCTATACACATCAATTAGCTTTGTGGTCAGTGGGATTACAGCAAAGAGATTTTATTACTTGTGGCTTTGATAACACAGATTTAGTAATTGCGATCGGTTATGATTTGATTGAGTTTTCCCCCAAGAAATGGAATCGGAATGGTGAAATTCCGATTGTGCATATTGGGGTAAGTTCGGCGGAAATTGATAGTAGTTATATTCCCAATGCCGAAGTCGTGGGAGATATTTCAGATTCCCTGTATGAAATTTTAAAATTAGCCGACAGACAAGGTAAACCTGATCCCTTTGCCATCAGCTTAAGATCAGATATTCGGGCTGATTACGAACAGTATGCCCATGATGACGGATTTCCCATTAAGCCGCAAAAGTTAATTTATGACTTACGGCAAGTCATGGGCCCAGATGATATCGTCATCTCTGATGTTGGCGCACATAAGATGTGGATGGCCCGTCATTATCATTGCCATAGCCCCAATACTTGCATAATTTCCAACGGCTTCGCAGCTATGGGTATTGCCATTCCTGGCGCTTTAGCAGCAAAACTCGTTCATCCTAAGCGCAAAGTCGTTGCTGTAACAGGCGATGGCGGTTTTATGATGAATTCTCAGGAATTAGAAACAGCCTTGCGTGTCGGTACGCCCTTTGTCACCATAATTTTCAATGATGGAGGCTATGGGTTAATTGAGTGGAAGCAAGAAAATCAATTTGGCAAAGGAAACTCATCCTTTGTGCATTTTAGCAATCCTGATTTTGTCAAATTAGCCGAAAGCATGGGCTTAAAAGGCTACCGAGTTGAATCGGCTCTAGATTTGATTCCCACCCTCAAAGAAGCCCTCGCTCAAGATGTACCTGCTGTGATAGACTGTCCCGTGGACTACCGCGAAAATCACCGCTTCAGTCAAAAAGCCGGCGAGTTGAGTTGTGCGCTGTAAAAAGTTAAAAGTTAGGAGTTAAGAGTTATACCGATTACCTGTGAGGTTGCATAGAACAATTTGCTTAAGTCCCAAGTCTTACCAAGCCTGATTTTGTGCAGCCTCTTAGAGAATTGGTATTAGCGGGACTTAAACATTTTTAAGGGAGAAACAAGCTTTAAACCCATACAGGGTAAGGGAAATACACCAAATTCTCAAAAATGTCTGAAACTCAGATATATCAACAAACCAAGTAAGGCGATGTCAAAGTCTTTCTGGATATAGGTTTGAGGCTATTTTTTCGGTATTTTTTGTCTAAGTCCCATTAGGAGTTATTTATTCCTAACTCCTTTTTAATTTGTAGTCCTCATAATCGGATGCAATACTGCTATTGGTGTCAACTTGAGCTTACCTACCAATCCAGTATTCCCCTCAGTCCCTAAATCAAGTTAAATGCCTAACACATTTGGCCCTGTTGCCCAAAAAACTTACCTAGCCTTAACTTATCCTGTTGAGTGTGAAAGCGCACGATAGCTTTCGTCGGCATATCCGTTTCCCAAGAAAGTGTTGCTCCGTTGATTTGTACATTGCTAATTCTCGGAAACAGAAAATTCTCGGCACATTGATAGGCAAATTTAACTGCTGCCTGAACATTCAATTTACCACTGCCCCAACTATGATTGGGTACTTCAGAGGTAAACTCATCCGACAGAGCGGTTTTCATTAAAATTTGCTTTACCTGTTCGCAAGTTAAGCCCGGACACACACTCAAAATTAAGGCAGATGCTCCCGTTACATGGGGTGCTGCCATACTTGTACCACATAATGTTGTGTGCCATCCATCAGGGTCGCGAGATGCCTTACATTTCTTAGAACGAGCAGAAATGATCCATTCGCCAGGAGCAGCGATTTCTGGCTTTTGTAACCCATAACGTGTAGTCCCAGAACAGCTGAAAGACGAAATGCTTCCTATCGGTTGACTCAAGTCGTCATTCCTGTGACGAATTAGATAAGAACCAACGGTAATTATTTGTTTGGCAGTGCCTGGAATCGTAATTGTACGGCTAGCATCTGCACAAGATTTGGTAAATTTTATGGCGTTGTCGCTGTTGTCAATCCAGATATCATAACGACCTTCTGTTATCTGGTTGCCTTGTAACAGCAATTGCCAATTTCCCGGCTGAATATTTCCACTAGGAATATATGTGTCGATCCTAATCGTTATAACTGTGTCCCCTGTATTCTTATCACTATCTATCCTGATATTCCTCCCTGCAAGGGTACGTTCTATCCAGCCATCAGAATTTTCCGAATTTACAAAATTTATTGTCTCGCCACTAGGTGAGCGCAAAGCAATACTGATGTTCTGGTCTGTTGAATTTTCATACCACAGTTCGAGGTAGGTTCTCGTTGTAGAACTAGGCACCTCTAATTCCAATATCACTTCTTCTGTTTGAGTAATTGTCCCACCTGCATGGATGCAGTTTGTTTGCTCATTGCCTGCTGATTTGACTATCACAACATTACACTGTCGTGCCAAGTTATCTATAGCCGTCTCCAAGAGCGTTTCACCTGAATGTCCACCAGCATTTGTTCCCAGACTAATATTAATGGCAACGGGGCAACCATTTGCACGCTGAACAATATAGTCTAATGCTTGCAAAACATTGGCTGAGTTTCCTAGAGTAATTCTTTTTTCTGGTTGGTTATTTGGTTGTTCTGTTCGTTTCAATGCAACAACAATTAAATCTGCTTCCGGAGCTATTCCTACATAATTATCTTGACTAAAAATGCCATTTTCGTCGGCAACAAAGCCATTTCCAGCGGCAATCCCAGCCACATGAGTTCCATGCCCACTACTGTCTATGTGAGAAACTACAGCAGAGGAATTTTGATCGTTCCTTAAAACTTGATCTATTTGCTCTCTGGTATATTCTCGTCCGTACTTTACTGTTCCATCACGTGTAAACAGTCCTTCCTCCATTTCTTCTGTTGGATCTTGCTGATGTTCTAAGGGTGCATCTTGATCCCACAAATACAGAATACGTGATGTACCGTCCTGATGACGGAAACTGGGATGGGTATAATCAATGCCAAAGTCAATAATAGCAACAATGATCCCCTTACCTTTTACTGGCAGGTCAAAATCGTGTATTGCATTTGCGCCTGTTTCTACGAGAGAAATGTCGAGTTCTTCCAACATCATTGGACGTGGCGCCTCCACCTGCATCACAAATTCTAATTCATCCAGTTTGTGCAAGTCAGATGTAAGGACTTCCCCACTCACAACCGTGTAAAAGCCTTTAATAATGCTATACACATTCATTCCAGCTTTTCGCAAGCTTTCTAGCTCAAAATTACGGTTGCAACTCACTAAAACAGCCACCATATAAGGTGGCTGTTTTATTTCTGAAACTTTTGGTATTTCTCTAGGAGACTTTATAGGCTCGACAAATTCTAAAAAGCTAGATTTCTCCGCGGTAGATTCAAGAGTTACATTAGATTCAGGAAGAAAATCAGTAGTTTTACTGAGCAAGTATCGCAATCGCGGATCTAATTTTCTCACCAAGACGCCCCTTTCTTAGTTTTATGCCTCTTGAAACATAGGAGTAGAGAGTTCCATTTGACAAACAAATGGTAATTGAGCTACATTTTCTAAATGCTCAACATCAGTTACCATTCCAGTTAATACATTACCCACAATCGATCTTAGTCTACAGCCTGCTTGCCGCATTTGCTGCTTCTGATCGGAGTTTAGCGGTCTTTGAGTGCGGATCAAAACTTCTACAATGCCTGAAAAACTACCGCTCTCTAACTGATGCCTACCTCTTGAATTTAATTTTTGTTGAAGTTCTTTGCTCATAATTTACTTTTTCTCTCCCTTCATATTCACTGAACACCATAGATATCAACGCAAATACGATACTCTTAGTCTATGAGGAAGTTGAATAGACTTGGTTATGATGTTTGTGGCTTTTAATAAAATAGTATTTTTTTACCACTCTACTAATTACAGTATGGTACTGGTTGAGAACTGAGTTGAAAAAAAGTTTACACCTAGCTGACTTATGGTTGAATATTAGATGGCTATTAGATTAGATGTTCAGTTATAGGTGATTTATTCAATACAATGCTCATAAATTTTTAGAGTCGATTGATTTATTTTTTAAAATTTTTTACAATGCCAAAAGACTGCCAAGCTTGGTCTGACAAATAATTCAGAAGATACAGATTTTAGCATTCCGCTGGTTGGCGATCGCTTTCACAAATTTCCTGAGTTTCAGCCCATATAGATTGATCGATTCCAAGAATAGTTGAGAACAATATCAATAAGGTATAAAAAACATAAATCAGCAGTAAACGCTCATATTCTTTATCCAACAAAGGTTTGAGGCTATAACTTACCATAAATATCTGAGAACAAAACTAAACTTGCGGAATGTCGGATATATGATTATAGCTTTGCTGAAATATTTATCTTGTCAAATTTAAATCTAAAATCCTTTCTCAAAGGATGTTTTAAAAGTATTATTAACATCAAAGTCATCAAATAGCGCTATGCTCATCATGAGATGTATGCAATTTATGCGATCTCTTCATTGTTGTTATCCTTTCATGCAGATGACAAAATAACTTTGACTTGTTACAAGCAAAATAGCAATTCACTACAGAGGTATTCTCTGAATCAAGTCAGGAAGCTGAAAAACGCACATGAAAACATCAGGTGTTCCACGCAATGCCTACACCTATACACCTGAGCAGCACACTAACTCGATCTTGGGTAGCCTGCAACTACTTTTCTGGCTGTTTTTCCGTCCTTCAGCGTTGCGTAACCACCTTGAGCGTATTGACCCTGCTTTAGACTCTAACTCCTCTCTAATTATCTTGTTGAGACAAGGGCGATGGCGGAACCTTGCTCTGTGGCGGTTGTTCATCCAGGGATGTTTTATCTTACCTATCCTAGCTAACTTATTATTGGGCTTGGTGCTGTGGACATTGGGTGAACCAATCGCAAATATAGCTTTTCGCGTGGCGTTTGGCATGGCGTTAGGCGTGGCAGAAAAAATTGATAATGAATACTTCAATACGCTGATAATATTAGGCTTGCTCTTTGGTATACCAGGAGGTCTAGGCTTTGGTGTAGCTGGTGGTCTGGTACATGGTGTAGCGTTAGGCGTTGCGTATGGTGTTATTTTTGCTGTGCTGTTCTTTCTGGGTATCACTATCAACTTATGGCGACCAATAGTTTTATACCCATCACTCCAATTATGGAATTTAGCACTTTATCGGTTGGAAAAAAACCGCATCAACCAGCCTTCTATTTTTTTAAGATTGTCTAATATATTTCCTTATCGAATTAATCAAAGGCGCAACAATGAAACATTTATAGAGTCAATATTACCTTTGCCTTCTCAACAAATTGAGAGAAGTATAGATCAGTATTCGAGTTTATTACGCTATCATTCAGCCTTTTGGGATCAATTTCAGCGCATACCTTTATATGGCTTAGATAAGTACTTACTTTTAGTCATAGAACATAACCCAAGCGAGGGTGAAGCTGCCATTGATTATCTCAATGAAAGTCTGCAACATTGGGCTGTTCAAATTTGCAAAGATGCATTGAGCCTCAGAAAATGTGGTGATGTAGAAGCTATAAGTCAGGTTCATCGCACCATAGAAATTGAGAAATTAGGGAACTCAATTAATTCTGTCCTACGGATTTTTACTCGCATCAGTCAGGATGTAAACGCAGCATTAGAACAAAGAAGTAATTACAACCAGCGTATAGCTCTCAAATATGTAACAGAAAAGTTAAATGGACAGTTAGAAAACTTCAATCGTACTAATAATAAATATGCTTCTTACTTTCTACCTTTTGCTAAAAGATGGCTGGATATAATCAACAAAAAAATAGAAGAACTAGCTATCAAATTTGAACAAAATAAAGAAATTGATAACCCTTATATTATTGGTGTACCGCTTACACTAAAGCAAGAAATTTTCACAGGGTGCGACGACATTGGCTTACGCATTGAGCAGTTACTTTTAGATCGCCGTCGTCCACCTCTGCTACTATACGGTCAGCGACGCATGGGTAAAACTTCTCTCCTTAATAACATCGGAAAATTACTACCTAGTAACATCATCCCCATGTTTGTAGACTTGCAAGGCGCACCTTCATCCGCTAGTGACCATGCAGGTTTTCTTTACAACCTGGCTAGAGATATGGAGAAGTCAGCGAAAAAGCAAGGTTTAACTCTACCGTCCCTAGCCCGCGAAATACTAAAATCTGACCCCTTCACTTATTTCTATGAATGGCTAGATAAAGTAGAACAGGCTCTAGAACAAAATACAGCCTTACTAGCGCTAGATGAATTCGAGGTGCTAGACAACGCCATAGCCAAAGGTCGCTTTGATGAACAGGATATTTTGGGTATGCTGCGTCACCTCATCCAACACCGTCCCCGTTTCAAGGTGTTACTGGCTGGCTCTCATACTATCGAAGAATATCAGCGCTGGGCTAGTTATCTCATTAATGTCCAAGTAGTGCATATCTCCTACCTCAAAGAAGCGGAAGTACGACAATTAATTGAATGTCCCGTCAAAGATTTTACTCTCCGCTATGAACCCAACGCCGTTGAGCGAGTGCTACAACTCACCCGTTGTCACCCATTCTTAGTACAACTACTCTGTGCAGAAATTATTGTTCTTAAAAACGAGCAAGACCCCTCTATCCGGCGATTGGCAATTTTAGCGGATGTGGAAGCCGCGATACCAGAAGCTTTGCAAAGTGGTAGTTTTTTCTTTGCTGATATTCAAAACAATCAAGTAGACGCTACCGGACAAGCTATTCTACGTTTTATCGCCGCTCAAGGGGAAGGGGCTATAGTTAGCCGCCAAACTTTGTTGCAACAGTTCCCCGATGCTAATATTACTTTCAGCTTGCTGTTGCAACGGGAGTTAATTGAGGAAGTTGACGATGGCTATCGCTTCCAGGTGGAGTTGATTCGCCGCTGGTTTATTTGAATCATGTCCGGTAAATTAACTTATGATATGTCATTGGGAGCGATCGCAAAGCGTCTCGTAGAGAAGCCAAGCAATCCCAACATCCTTGCGATTGCTTCGCTTTGCTCGCAATGACAAATATTCTGCCGGACATAATCTCAAAGACTTGTTAACGGAGTTCAAAGACTCATTCACGAGTATTAAAGACTCGTTGACGCAGTTCAAAGACTCGTTGACGGAGTTCAAAGACTCATTCACGAGTATCAAAGACTCGTTAACGGAGTTCATACACTCGTTAACGGAGTTCAAAGACTCATTCACGAGTATCAAAGACTCGTTAACGCAGTTCAAACACTCATTCACGAGTATCAAAGACTCGTTGACGCAGTTCAAACACTCATCTAAGCTAAACTATTCGTTGCCTAGAGTTTTTATTTACCAAAGCGACGCTTTATATAATCTACCTGAGAATCGCCGCGAACGGAGTTGATTCGTAAGAAAGTCTTATCTTTAGAAATGTTATACAGCGGTTTTCAAGTGAATAGACCACATGTGTAGGGCCTACAATGATTTTGAACACTAGAAGTTAGGTAAAGTGGTACGTTAGCCTTTGGCGTAATGCACCCTACCAAAACTACTGCTAAAAATAGAAGTTAAAATACACGAACATCAGACTTAGGGAGATATTTACTGCTTGTGCTGGCGTAATTGCTCTACTATATAGTCTTCGAGTTCTTGTCTTTCTCTATTACTGGCATTTCGTTGATAAGTTCTTCCTGTTTCTTGAATAAACCTGCGTTTCTCGCTTGGAGAAGATTTGAGTTTACCTCCAGCGCCTTGCAGCTTTAGCTGTAATTCTTCCCAGGTCTTTTCACCTACACTTTCACCTAGTTTTACCAGTACCTTTGGGAGTAATGTTTTTGCCTCTCTTTGAAAATCTTCTTCTGTCTCAAGGGAAGCTAAATCAGTTTTGCTGAAGTCGATATCGATTTGAAACTTACTCATTTTCCTGTCAATCGTAGATAGGATACGAAGATAGCATGATTGAGCAACTAACAGAAAGCTCCTGACTCCTGCCAATCCTTTGCGTGTGGGCGTTTGGCTGCCCAAACCCATGAAATAAACTATATGGAAGCTTTCGTCACGAATTTGACGATACTTGCTACAGTTGATATCTTCACTGGCATTATCATTGGTATCGCTGTATTGGAAGCCATAGTCAAGATCATGGTTTTTTTCTTTAGCCGCTGTAAAAAGCTGAACGAGGCTAAAGAGGAAATTCCGTAATACTTTTGACTTTTGAACGCCAGTTGCTTCTCCTAAGGGAGACGCTGCGCGTAGCAAGATCCCCGTAGGGGTACAAGTCGGCAGAGCCGGACGCCAGTCGCTCATGGGGGAAACCCCCAAGACCGCGCTGGCTCCCCAACGCACTGGCTCCTTTTAACTTCCGCCTTGCGGTACTAGTGCGATCGCTCCAACTTAGGACGAAATTGGTAAACTAGCTGTGATCATTGCGCTACGAACAATTCTAAATTTATTTATGGTCAAAGAAATTCAGCAAGGAAAGAATAAAAAGGATCAGATCAAGATGGTTGCAGCAACTCTGTTAAAGACAATTAACCTGCAAACTGGGAGACAAATTCTGGTCTTGAGCGTTATCCTATCACTTTGCATCTTTCTTAAGTAGTTATTTATTTGGGAGAAAACGCAAATTATGACAATTAAATCTCACGCTTAATGAGTAAAACAAGTTTTTACAGATGATTTCAGACTGCTAGATCATAAGGATTTTAAATATAGTTAATACCCGTACAACCAGGCTAGGAATATTAAAAATGCTATCTTAAAGGCAAAGGTCATTTGCTAAATTGTTCAGGAAAACGCTATGACTACAACGCTCAGAGAGGCTAATTCTATCGAGTCATTGCTAGGTAAAGAGGCTGAAGACCTGCTTACCTACAAAGCAAAAGTTTCTCAGGATTTAATACATTTGCCGGGGCCAGACTTTGTAGATCGAATCTGGCTTAACAGCGATCGCAACCCTCAAGTATTGCGTAATCTCCAGTTACTTTATTCTACTGGTCGTCTTGCAAACACAGGATATCTGTCTATTCTACCGGTAGACCAAGGGATTGAACATTCAGCAGGTGCGTCTTTTGCGCCCAATCCGATTTACTTTGACCCAGAAAATATTATCAGATTAGCGATCGCCGCAGGTTGCAATGCGGTTGCTACGACTTTGGGGACATTAGGGATTGTTTCGCGCAAGTATGCCCACAAAATTCCCTTTATTGCCAAAATCAATCACAACGAATTGCTGACTTTCCCCAATCAATTTGACCAGGTATTGTTTGCTGATGTGGAACAAGCTTGGAATTTAGGGGCCACCGCCGTCGGTGCGACAATTTACTTTGGTTCAGACCAGTCTACCAGACAAATTCAAGAAATCAGCAAAGCTTTTAAACGCGCCCATGAACTCGGTTTGGCGACTATTCTCTGGTGCTATCTGCGGAATAACGCTTTTAAACAAGATAAAGATTACCACCTTGCGGCTGACCTCACCGGACAAGCGAATCATTTGGGTGTAACGATTGAAGCCGACATCATCAAACAAAAGTTACCCGAAAATAACAATGGTTATGGTGCAGTCGCTAAAGCTACTGGTAAGAGTTACGGCAAAACCGATGAGCGGGTTTACACAGAATTGACAACTGATCACCCAATTGATTTAACTCGTTACCAGGTGCTGAATTGCTACTCTGGGCGTGTGGGGCTGATTAATTCTGGTGGGGCGACTGGTAAAAATGACTTTGCCGAAGCAATACGCACCGCCGTAATTAACAAACGGGCTGGTGGTTCGGGATTAATTTCTGGGCGAAAGACCTTCCAACGTCCCTTTGAGGAAGGTGTGAAGCTATTTCACACCATCCAAGATGTTTACTTGTCGCCAGATGTGACGATAGCTTAGGGAGTAGCGGCAGAGGCAGAGAGCATACTTCGACTGCGCTCAGTAACCAGGGGAGCAGGGAGCAGAGGGGAAGAGGTAATTTTAATTTTCCCCCTTGCCCAATGCTCATTCTTATCTAACGTTTCTCACTAAGAAATCTGGCTGACCACAACTTTTTTGCGATCGCTTCAAAATCTCCGCACTACAAATACCAGCTTCACCGTTTTTGGAATAACAAAAGAAGACTTCTTGCAAAAATCTTCCCGAACCAGAACAAAAAGGTGCTATACCATCAGCAGTAATTTTATTATTAGCACTGACAAATGAATTTTTAAAATTTGTAATTGTGGTTCGCAAGGGTTTATTAGGACGATTATAAGCTGGGGGAATAGCGATCGCATTTTTTAACTTTTTACTAAATGCCAAGTATTCCGCAGGAGTTTTCCCCGAACAAGTACCATGTTTTTCCCATTCATGATCGAGAAGTTTAGGGCTAGGAAACAAATTGGCAAACCGTCGCTTTACTTCCAACGGTAATTTTTGTGTGGAACAATTAGCAGGATAACCACTTTGATACTGTGGCCACAAACCATGTAGTACAAAACCAAGTTTCTTTCCAGAACCACACTGCTGCGGGTCACGGGTACCATTTGCTGCACAATAATCTGGTGACCAAGAGAGTGTCAGTACATAAAAATCAAATTGACCCGGAGTACCGCGATTTTGAGCAATGGCAGCATTAGGTATGAAAAGACCAGTAATTAACAGAGAAGATGTGATGAAAAGTTTATTGAATCGCATATGAACAGTTAGTTTTGCCTAAAATTAAAACACTACATAGATTATATTGTTAACAGTCAAGGGTGAAGAGTCAGTAATTCTTCGTAATTATCCAGTTCCTAACGAATTCAGAAAAAGCAAATCTTGGTAGGAATTGTGGGATATCCTTAGATAAGTGAAAGATTTGCCAAAAATAGTAAGAATGAAGCTGGCAGCAAGAGTAAGTCAGGTAACACCTTCATTAACCTTAGCGATCGCAGCCAAGGCTAAGGCACTGAAGGTAGAGGGAATAGATGTTTGTAGTTTTAGCGCTGGTGAACCAGATTTTGATACCCCAGCGCATATTAAAGCCGCAGCAGTAAAAGCTTTGGATGAAGGCAAAACCAAGTACGGTGCAGCAGCTGGAGAACCAAAGTTAAGGGAAGCGATCGCCCGTAAGCTTAAAATTGATAACGGTCTTGATTACAAGTCAGAGAATGTGATCGTCACCAATGGCGGTAAGCATTCTTTGTACAACTTAATAGTGGCGCTAATCGATCCAGGTGATGAGGTAATTATCCCTGCGCCCTACTGGCTAAGTTATCCCGAAATGGTGACTTTAGTCGGTGGAATCCCGGTGATTGTCTCTACAGATGCCACGACCGGTTATAAAATTACTCCCGAACAACTCCGTAAAGCAATCACGCCGAAGACGAAGTTATTTATCCTCAACTCCCCATCTAATCCTACAGGGATGGTTTACACGCCAGATGAAATCAAAGCACTGGCGAAGGTAGTAGTTGATGCAGATATCTTTGTTGTCTCTGATGAGATTTACGAAAAGATTCTCTACGACGGTGCAGAACATATCAGCATCGGTTCTCTAGGGAAGGAAATTTTTGACCGCACTTTGATCAGTAATGGGTTTGCGAAGGCTTATTCCATGACTGGGTGGCGTATCGGCTATTTAGCGGGGCCAGTAGAGATTATTAAAGCAGCGAGTACCATCCAAGGGCATAGTACATCTAACGTGTGTACCTTTGCCCAATATGGTGCGATCGCAGCTTTGGAAAGTCATCAAGATTGTGTCGAAGAAATGCGCCAAGCCTTCGCTAAACGGCGACAGGTAATGCTAGAAAGACTCAACGCTATTCCGGGATTGAGTACTGTTTCACCAGATGGCGCTTTTTATCTGTTCCCTGATATCAGCAAAACCGGTCTAAAATCCCTAGAATTTTGTGACGCCTTGTTGGAAAAACATCAAGTTGCAGTCATTCCCGGAATTGCTTTTGGCGCTGATGACAACATTCGCCTTTCCTACGCCACAGATATGGCGACGATTGAAAAGGGAATGGATAGATTAGAGAAATTTGTCAAGTCGCGTATTTAGTTAGTTGTCATTTGTGAGGACAATTTACCAACTCTCCAACTTATTAACTCCACCTTTTCGACTCAGAACGGGTGGAGTTCATTTTCAAACCTGAAGTTTCGAGTTCCAAGCTTGAAGTTTCGAGTTCCAAGCTTGAAGTTACGAGTTCCGAAGCTGAAGTTTCGAGTTCCGAAGCTAAAGTTAATAGTTAAAAAGGTGAAGTTAATATTTACGAAGCTCAAGTTCCGAGTTCCAAAGCTGAAGTTACATTATCGTATTCTTGATCTATTTTAATAAAACGAATAAAAATAATTTCAATATTATAACTGCGGATTTTACCATGACTGAACGTCACCGTCCCCCGATACTTAAACCAAATGAATTCTACACATTCCGCAGCTATTTCCAAATGAATTTTGCTCCCGCCGATATTCTGCGAGAATTAGGAGTAACTTTAACTAAAGCAACAATCAATTTACCTATCGCTGCTTCAGAATTACTGACTCGACTAGCAGACTTACGCCAACGCCTAGAAGAAGCGATCGCTCGTGTTAGTCTAAATAGTGAAGCGGCTAGACGGGAGGTAATAATTGCACCCATCTTATTAGAAGTAGCCCAAATTACAAAAGCAATAGTTAATATCGAGTATCCGATTGAGGTTAACTAGTACCTTAGAGGTGACTTAAACTACTATCTTCAGTCAGAACACAATATTTTAGTGGTAGAAGCAAAACAGGCAGACTTAACACGGTGATATATCCAGTTAGCGACGGAGTTGATTGCCTTGGATACGTGGGTAGAATCAGATGAGCCAATCTTATATGGTGCTGTGACTACTGGGGATATTTGGCAGTTTGGTAGTTTTGATCGCCAAGAGAGGAAAGTGAGTCAAGATTTATTGTTGTATCGGGTGCCAACTGATTTGGAAATCTTAATGCAGATTTTAATAGCAATTTTGATGCAAGGCTAAATGGATAAAGTCGAGCTAACTGCTCATTTTTAGCCAACCAAACACAGTCGCAACTGTTAACTCCAAGTCTATCCCGGCTAACACTGGCAAACGCTCATCACCCTGCAAAAGTTCTGGTTGTTGATTGGGACGGAAGACCAAAATGGAACGATCTTCTGGGTCTATCAACCAACCTAATTGGCAACCATGATCTAAGCAATAGAGAATATTTCCTGTAACTCGATTTGAACTTTGTTCTGGAGAAAGAATTTCAATTGTCCAGTCTGGAGAAAGCAGAAAATCATTAGGTGCTTCCCCATCAGCAGCAAAGGGAATGCGCGACCAGGTGAAGACTGCTACATCAGGTACTATTGAACGGACACCAAAACTACAGCGCAGTTCGGGAAAGGCATAAGCAACATGAAGGCTTTCGGTAACATCGTTAATACTGTTGCACAGTCTTAACTGCAATCGACTATGCTTCCCTTTTGGCATTGGCTTGGTAATAATCTTACTGTTAATGTATTCGCTGGCAGGTTTTGTTTCTGGTAGGTCGAGAAACTCCTCCAGTGTCAAGGATTGCCTAACTACTGTGGACATGGCTCCTGAAGAAAAGCAAACGGGAATAATTCTAGTCTAGCAATACCCACCCTTGGCCATTATAAATCCCTTGGTACAAGAAAACCATCAAAATCATCCCGTACAGATGCAACGCCTCAAGGATCTACTTCTGAAGCTGGTTGATGATTTCCAGCAATTTTTGGGCATCCTCTATTTTTCCTTGTTGTTTAAAGATATCTGCGGCTTGCTGCAAGTCAGTAATTGCCCCCTTGTTATCTCCCAAATCAGCGCGGACAACACCCCGGTTGGTGTAGGCTTGGGCAAAGTTAGGATTGAGGCGAATTGCTTCAGTATAAGCTGCGATCGCTCCTTGCAAATCTCCTTTCTTTTGCTTATCGAAACCCTGATTCATTTTTTTAATCGCAAGTCTTTTAACCTGATGTTCAGGATTCTCAGCCTTATGTTTTCTGTTCCGAGCTAAAAGTTCCCAGTTCTGAAGCTGAAGTTTTGAGTTCTGAAGCTGAAGTTCCGAGTTCTGAAGCTGAAGTTTTGAGTTCTGAAGCTGAAGTTTTGAGTTCTGAAGCTGAACTTCCGAGTTCTGAAGCTGAAATTCCGAGTTTTGAAGCTGAAGTTCCGAGTTCCAAACTCGAAGTTCCACTTTCTGAGACTAAAGTTTCAGCTTGCGAAGCTGAAGTTTCATGTTCCAAACTGGAACTTTCGAGAACCAAGCTTGAAGTTCCACGTATTTACACAAATAACCGTGCCACAGTGCAAACAAAATTTGGTAACAGAGGTGAAGAGAGATCATCTGTAGCGAATAATGTTGCCACTAATTTAAGAACAGCTTTTTCTCGGCGGTATACTTCAATCTGTTGTAATTGCCAGTTTAAAATCCAATATTCTTGAACTCCTCTGGAAGCATATAATTTCAGCTTGACTTCCCTGTCTCGTCGCTCGTTCTGCGTCCCAGGAGAAAGTACTTCTACAACCAGTTCTGGCGCTCCCGTTAAATGTCCTTCATTATCAAGTAAAATAGCGAGCCGTTCTTTACTTACCCAAACCACATCGGGAATGACATTATCTGCATCAGTAAAAATAATTCCTGGTGTTGGCACAGCCTCACCAAGACCTGTTGAGAGTGACCAAGTTCTTAATTCTCCACAAATATTTGCTGTGGCTTTTTGATGTCCCCAATGCGGTGCCCTAGTCACAAATAATTCTCCATCAATAATTTCGTAGCGATTACCGTTATCTGGCAATAACTCTAAGTCTGCACTTGTCCAACGTACCCGTTCATCGATGGTTTGGCTCATAGGAATCTCTGAAATATTGATACTAATATCCTAATGTCATTTGTCAAGAATTAGGAGTTAAGAGTTAGGAGTTAAAAGTTAACACCAAAGTTATTATTCTCCCCCATGCCCCTCACCTCTACATCAACTCCATCTCCTGCAACCCCTGGCGTAGTCTCTTCGCCTCTTCGGGATTATACCTTTCATGAATAGCGATCGCTTTTCTAAAAGCTGTTAAACTATCTTGATGATTGCCAACTTTGAGCAACACTACCCCTAAATTTTGATACGCTTCCGCATAGTTGGGATTTAACTCGATTGCATTTTGATAATATGCGATCGCATCTGTAAATAAACCTAAAGCCTTAAATATCATCGCTAAATTATAATGTCCAACAACAAAAGTTGGGTCAATTTTCAAAGTTGTGGCGTAAGCAGTTTTCGCACCATCGAAATCTCCTGCTGCTTTGAGTAAGTTACCCAAGTTGTTGTATGCTCCTAATTTGAGCATGGGATAAATTGGCAATTTGATGGCAGCTTTATAGTGAGAAATAGCCTGTGGAGATTTTTGCAACCGACTGTAGGCAATGCCTAAATGATAGTGGAGTTCATATAAAATATCGTAGTTTTCTTCAGCAGCGGTGATTCCTCGTCTAAGCAACTCCATACCTGGGGAAATTTTCCCAGTTTGCACATACAATGCCCCTAATTTACTGCAAACATAGGGGTCATCAGGATGAGTTGCGAGAAACCCTTCCATCGCCGTAGCTGCTTTGGCATATTTGTTATTTTGAGCGATCGCACTTTTTTGATATCCTACGTGTAAAAGTGCTACTCCTGGTAAATAACCTACTTGCCAATGGGGTTCTTTGGTTAAAATTGCTGACACACTATCATCCACTAAAGCATGGTATGGACGGTCAAAACGAATATCTGGATGATTGCGAAATAGCCTGGAAACCAGAGAATAGGGAGATTGTTCTGCACCAATTTCGTGGCGGAGAAGGTTGATAAGCAGGTATTCGTCTCTTGCGATCACCTCCCGCAATTGCGGGAAAATTGCTGGTGTCAGAGTTTCATCAGCATCTAATACCAGAATCCAATCACCAGTGACATATTTTAGAGCTGCATTACGGGCAGCACTGAAGTCATTACACCATTTAAAATGATAGACTTTTGCACCGAGTTGTTGGGCAATATTGGGAGTGCGATCAATTGAACCTGTATCCAAGACGACCATTTCATCCACCACATTTCTGACACTGTTCAGGCATTTAGGTAGTGTTGCTGATTCGTTTTTCACAATCATGCACAGACTGAGTTTCATATTGCCAATAAATTCTGGGTTGAGATTTTTTTGCTTGCTGTAGTCACCAACTTTTATTTTGTGCCGATATAGCATCAGATAATCATATGGCGAGTTTTCAACAAAGGACAGGATAAGAATATTTTATTTCCCATCAAAAATGCTCAAGTTATACTTGTTAGACAAGCTTAGTAAAACTAACTCAAGATATATCTATTTTAGTTCTTTGAGAATTTTTCTAAATAAGGCTAAAAAATCTTAACAGGGTAAGTCGCTACAAAGCCTCCTAATCAAGCTGTAAAGTCTAATTCTCATTCGTGTCACATTATTGACACATCATCTACATACCTCATTCACTCTACTACGCCACGGTGAAAATAGAGCAACCATTTAAAAACCCTGAAAAGCTCATTCCGTAATACTTTTGAATGAGTGACTTCCGCCTTGCGGTACTAGACTCCACAGAGGTCAACTTACCTTTTACGCCTGGATTTATGAAATTGAGAGTAGAGAAGTCTTTGCTTTCGATGCCGATACGGGTCGATTTAAAATCAGAGAAAATCACCCCTTACCTGTACCTAATCCTCTAATAGGTGTACACTCGAAATAAGAGATTTATCTAATATGTCTTGGGTAATAGTTAATAATATTTTAAACTAGATATTACCCATTTGTCATGCTTGTATAACTATAATACAGATTATATAAATAGTCATATATATCATGAAAAACTCATTCACCAAAACAGCAAATTTACTTCGCCAAAATCTCAAAGAATATTTGCGATCGCTTCAGGATTGGTTTTTAGATACACCAGAAAGGGCGCTATTAGAAGCTCAACAAGCAGCTCAGAGAATTAAAAACATCGAGAACGAACATTTTGGTAACAAAAAAATATCATCAGAATCAGTCAATTATACTGAAAATGTGATGTCTTACTGGCAAGGATACCTTGAGAAGAATTTAACTATTATCAAAATCAGGCTTGCAGAATTCCGGCTTAGTCGGGGAATTGTCAATATCTCTAATTCTGTTTTATTAGAAAAGTTGAAGGTTATTGATGAAGTTGTAGAGAAGTACGCTATCAAAGATGAACTAATTAGCAATAGCGAGTTAGAATCAGGTTCTCAACCATCACAAATTAACCAGAGCGAAATCAAGGAACAGCTAGACTCATCTGATATCAATAATATTCAAGCCCTACTTCCATCTCAAAAAACTGGGGCAATTCCAAGGTCTTTTGGCAATACAGTTAATAGAATTAAAGCGGGATTCTCCCCGCAGGCAGAAGAAGAATTTATTAGAAGTTACCGAAGTTCTCGAAATCGGACAAAAACTGCTCTAAGATTTTTATTAGTTCTAATTATTGTACCGTTTTTAACTCAGCATTTTTCTAAGCAATTCTTAGTAGTTCCCCTATTAGAAAAGATTAGAGGAGAGAATCAAATTCAAACTTTCCTCAATTATGATATACAGAAAGAAGCTCTCCATGAATTACATAATTTTGAGCAGGCATTAAAATTTGAACATTTACTCAATCAAGCGCCACCACTTTCTTCAGAGGTAATAACAGAAAAAATAAAAGACAAAGCAATCGAGATAGCTGAAAAATCTCACATTCAAACTACTAGCGCTATTAGTAATGTTTTTGCAGATTTAATATCACTAATTTCTTTTAGTATAATCATCGCTTTCAGCAAAAGAGAAATTATGATTGTGAAGTCTTTTATGGATACCATTGGGGAGCATCCCAGTTTTTTGCAAAGAGGACGAAAATCAGTCAGGATAAGTAAG
>NZ_CALMFY010000124.1 GCF_937863485.1 uncultured Nostoc sp.
TACCTTAATGGATTATTGTCGGTTTGAGGTACTTCAAAAACTGAGATGCTCCCGATTCTAAGTGGTATAAAGAAAAGACCAGGAATGTATTTAGGAAGTAGTTCAATTACTAGACTAGATATGCTTTTACGAGGATATAGTCTGGCTCGAAGAGAAGTTGGCGTACCTCCAACAAAGCCAGAAAGGGAATTTGAGGGGTTTCAATCATGGATTGAAGAAAAATATGGAATTAACTCAGGTCAGTCATGGTCTAAAATAATTCTTTTCTATTCTGTTGACGAGTATGAGGCACTACAGAAATTTTTTGAATTGTTTGAAGAATACTTGAATAAGAACAAGAGTTCATAAGTTTAAAAAATAGTGGTTAAACAGAGAATATTAAGGTGCGTTAGCCTACGGCATAACACACCCTACTCACTTTCTCATGGTCTTTCACCAATTCCCAATGACCTAATTCAAAAAGGCGGTAATTCTTTAAGAATTGTGAATCGAATATGATTAATCGCCAAATCGCCAATAGGGATATCTTCTTTGGTTAGCCGCGCACCTTGGCTTGTCACAGTTTCAAAGGTGATACCTTTACCAATTTCAATGTGATACCAGCATAAGCCCATAAAAAAGCGCGTCGGATAAGGTCCACCTTCAGCCACATCGTCAGGATTTGATTCCATTGGCAACCAGCCAAAATTCGGGACGTAGAACTCCAGCCAAACATGATTAAAGTCGGGTTGTAGCGGCACTCCTAGTAAGTCACTATGCGGAGGACATTTGTACCTACCTACAGTCCGACAAGGGATGCCATTTAAACGGGATAGGGCAAGTAAGACGCCAACATATTCGCCACAGGAACCAACGCCCCGTTCTAAAACTGTATCTGGCGGGTCAATGTAAGGTTTAATACCGTAAGATAATTCATCATAGACGTAGTTGCGGATGCTGTGCATTTTCCGCAGCACATTGGTTTCAGAACCAATCGCTTCTCTGGCGGCACGGCGAACAATGGTAGTATCCATTGCTAAATCGTCGTCATCCACTAGGTAGCGTGTTTGTAATTCTGGGGACACTTTTGGTATATCTTCCACATCTCTGGGTGTGATGCGATACTTAATCCCTCGAACTTCCAAAAGGGCTTTCCAGCCAAATATATGCCGTTCTCCTGGGGCAAGAGAATCAAATTTAAAGACTGCTACACGTTGCCCCTCTACGACTTCTTCGGTAAAGGGTATACCAATGGGTTCAACGTGTTTCACCTTTTGACGCTCAGTTTCCGAGGGTAGGGCGATGCGCCATTCCACCTCAGGTAAATAAACCTCATCTAAGGGTGCAATTTCCTCAGCATAAGACATTTCAATGAGATAGCCATTAGAGAGGGCGTAACGCTTATCTGGTTGGTAATGATAATACAGGGGGTGAATAAAAGTGCGATCGCGGAACGTTAGCTCATGACTCGGATCAGCGTTTGGGTTGTCCCGGATATAAGGCTCCTCTGAGGCGTAAGCGACGTAAATACTTTCTTTGCCTGTTTCGCCATTTTTATGGATTGCTATGCCTGTGGGAGATTCAAAGGGTGTCAGGACACTAAATTGAAGTTCTCCCGTTGCCCTGTCCATCGCGTAAACTGATTGTTCGGTGCGATCGCAAATCCACAGCATTTCTTGACTCACTGCCAAATTCTCTATCCCAACTCCAGGGGCATAAAATCTGGTAATTTCTTTTCGCGTTTGGCGGTCAAAAATCAGAATGTAGCCTAGTCTTTGGCAGCTGACATAAACTGTTGTTTCCCAAACAGCAACGCCATCAGCCTCATAAGGCAATGTCACAAAATGTTCTAGATCGAAAGCATTGAGCTTGCACAAGTAAACACTATTTTCTCGGCTCACCCACAGGGTATCTTCCCACGCCGCCAGACCAGTGACATCGGTAAATTCTTTAACTTGATGGGGATTGAGAATTTTGCTGTTGTCAGAGGTGGGATCAATCTCCAGTAGATGCCCTTTAATACTATCAATGGCAATCAGTCTGTCTTTAATGAAAGTAATGCCACACAGGGCTGCAGCAGTAAGCGGTCGAATTGTTTTTTGCCCAAACATCTGGCTTGCGGTCACAGTGGGGGGTGTGAAACTAATATTAAGCATATTTATTGAATGATTTAGCACGCCGAAGCAATTCAAAATTAAAAATTCGGCTGGAAAAGTTTGCTAGCTGAGGAAACCCTACTTGCACACCAGTTCGCTTGAGCGGGGGTAAATACGCAAGCGATTGGCTCAACTTTGGGCAAAATTCAAAATGTTCGCGTAGCGGATCGTAGAGAAGAAATCTAATCGTGCCATGCATTTTGGCTATTGAGCAGATGTGAATTAAAAATGGCAGCCTCAAATTAATTGTGACATATGCTATGTAACAAAGCTTCCAAGCTCTATTACTCATAATTATCGGTACAAACTTTTCCGAAAAACTCTTTCGTGAGAAATAATACTATCTGAAAAAAAAGAAATTTACAAATTTTAAGAATTACAGATCCACTCATGCAACTGGGCGATCGCCTTAATGTAACTTTAGGAAATGGAATTCCTGCCATCACTAAATTATGATCGAATTTTGTAACCATTTCCTGTGACCCACACGATGTCTGCTAATTCTCTGCCTGAAGGTGCCGCCGTTTGGCATAGTTTAGAAGTTAATAAAGCGCTAGACCTGCTCGATAGTAAGGCGGACAGTGGCTTAAGATCCCAAGATATTCAACAGAGGTTGCAACAATACGGCCCCAACGAATTAGAAGAAACTGCTGGCCGTAGTGCTTGGGAAATTCTGCTGGATCAGTTCAAAAACATTATGTTGTTGATGCTGATTGGCGTAGCTCTGATTTCTGGGTTTTTAGACCTGATGCGTTTGCAGTCGGGCAATTTGAAGCCTGGTGAAGTGCCATTTAAAGATACGATCGCTATCTTAGCAATTGTCATCCTCAATGGCATACTCGGCTACGTTCAAGAAAGCCGTGCCGAAAAAGCCCTGGCAGCCCTGAAAAAAATGACCTCTCCCTTAGTGCGGGTCATCCGCGACGCTAGACTGGTGGAGATAGCAGCTAAGGAACTAGTGCCAGGGGATGTAATGCAGCTGGAAGCTGGGATGCAGATAGCCGCAGATGGACGCTTGATTGAAGAGTCTAATTTACAAGTGCGTGAGTCGGCATTGACTGGTGAAGCCGAAGCGGTGAATAAACAAGCATCACTAAAATTGCCGGAGGAAACATCATTAGGCGATCGCCTGAATGTCGTGTTTCAAGGAACTGAAGTAGTCCAAGGACGAGCCAAGGTTCTGGTGACTAACACCGGAATGACTACAGAACTAGGCAAAATTGCCACCATGTTGCAGTCGGTGGAAAGTGAGCCGACACCTTTACAGCAGCGGATGACTCAACTGGGCAATGTCTTGGTTACGGGTTCTTTGATTCTCGTGGCGATCGTCGTCGCTGGCGGTGTGATCCAGGACAGAGGTTTTAAAAACATCCAAGAACTTTTGGAAGTTTCCTTGAGTATGGCTGTTGCTGTAGTGCCAGAAGGTTTACCTGCGGTAATTACTGTTACCCTGGCACTGGGAACTCAGCGAATGGTGCGCCAGAATGCCTTGATTCGCAAATTGCCAGCTGTGGAAACATTGGGTTCTGTAACTACCATCTGTTCTGATAAAACCGGTACCTTGACTCAAAATAAAATGGTGGTGCAATCGGTTTCCACTAACAACAAAACTTTTCGCGTTACCGGAGAAGGTTATGCTCCAACAGGGGATTTTCAGTTAGATGGTCAAAAAATTTCCCCAGAGGAGTCGCCAGAAATCTTAGCGTTATCAGTCGCCTGTGCCGTTTGTAATGATTCTGTGTTGCAAAAAGAACAAGGGGAATGGGCGATTTTGGGAGATCCGACAGAGGGGGCATTATTAACACTGGCGGGAAAAGCGGGAATCGAAAAAGACCAGTGGAACAGTAAATTAACTCGCGTTGCGGAGTTTCCCTTTTCCTCGGAACGCAAGCGGATGAGCGTGATTTCTCAGGTGCAGGAAGTCGCGACAGGTGAAGCGTCTTCGAGAGGTGTTGACCCAGCAATCGCTAGTTTTCTCCAATCTGAACCTTACTTAATGTTTACCAAAGGTTCTCCAGAGTTAACCTTGGGACGTTCCACTCAGATTCATTTGGGCAATCATACAGCCCCCTTGACCGAAAAACAACGCCAGAAAATTTTGGTAGAAAATGACCAAATGGCGAGTAAAGGTTTGCGGGTGCTAGGTTTTGCCTACAAACCCCTGGCACAGATCCCACCGGAAGGTTCAGATGAAGTATTTGAGCAAGACTTGGTGTGGCTGGGATTAGTGGGAATGCTAGATGCGCCACGCCCAGAGGTGAGGTTAGCAGTACAAGAGTGTCGGGACGCAGGCATTCGCCCAGTGATGATTACTGGTGACCACCAGTTAACAGCACGAGCGATCGCTACCGATTTGGGAATTGCCCAAGAAGGTGATCGCCTCCTCACAGGTCAAGAGTTGCAGCGAATGACTGACCAGGAATTAGAGCAAAATGTAGACCTGGTGAGCATCTATGCTAGGGTTTCCCCAGAACACAAACTGCGAATTGTCCAAGCATTGCAACGCCGAGGCAGATTTGTAGCAATGACAGGTGATGGCGTCAACGATGCCCCAGCCCTCAAACAAGCTGACATTGGCATTGCGATGGGCATTACTGGCACGGATGTAAGTAAGGAAGCCAGCGATATGGTGTTACTTGATGACAACTTCGCCACCATTGTCAGTGCCACCAAGGAGGGTAGAGTTGTTTACACCAATATTCGCCGCTTTATTAAATACATCCTGGGCAGTAACATTGGCGAAGTTCTCACAATTGCATCTGCACCCCTAATTGGTTTGGGAGGCGTTCCCCTTACCCCCTTACAAATTCTGTGGATGAACTTGGTAACAGATGGTTTACCAGCTTTGGCATTAGCTGTGGAACCTCCAGAACCAGATGTGATGAAACGTCCACCTTTTAGTCCGCGCGAAAGTATTTTCGCTAGGGGATTGGGTTCTTACATAATTCGCATTGGTATAATATTTGCCATTATCACCATTGCCTTGATGTGGTGGGCTTATCAACATACCCATGCCGCTGGGTATCAGGGCGATCGCGATGCTTGGAAGACAATGGTATTCACTACCTTGTGTATCGCCCAAATGGGTCATGCGATCGCTATTCGTTCCAACAACCGACTGACCATCGAGATGAATCCCTTTTCTAATATATTTGTACTAGCGGCTGTTGTTGTAACCACGATTTTGCAACTGATGCTAGTTTACGTCCCGCCCCTGCGAGATTTCTTTGGTACTCACTACCTGAATATGCAGGAATTGGGGGTTTGTATTGGCTTCAGCGCCTTAATGTTTGTGTGGATTGAAGCGGAGAAGATATTTTTGCGGATTATGGGCAAGAAGGCTGTCTGAAAAGGAGATTTTAGATTTTAGATTTATCTTTAATCCAAAATCTAAAATCCAAAATCCAAAATCGCACTTATGTACCTCAAAACTCTAAACCTCCGACAATTTCGTAATTACCAAGACCAAAAGGTTGAGTTTAATGCTGCCAAAACAATTTTGGTAGGTAATAACGCTCAGGGAAAGTCGAATTTGTTGGAGGCGGTGGAGTTGCTGGCGACATTGCGATCGCACCGAATGACCCGCGATCGCGATTTAGTTCAAGAAGGGGAAGCTATAGCTCAAATTAATGCTACTCTTGAGCGACAAACAGGCGTGAGTGACCTTACCTTAACCTTGCGCCGCAACGGTCGCCGTAGCGTTGCTCTCAATGGTGAATCTATCCGCCGTCAAATGGATTTTCTCGGCGTTCTGAATGCAGTCCAATTTTCCAGCCTGGATTTAGAACTAGTACGCGGCGGCCCAGAAGGTCGCCGCAACTGGTTAGATACACTCTTAATTCAACTCGAACCAGTTTATGCTCACATTTTGCAGCAGTATAATCATGTGTTACGCCAGCGCAATGCTTTTTTAAAAAAAACTCAAGACTCAGCACCCAGCAATCAGGATTCAGAACTGGCGGTATGGGATGCACAGTTAGCTACCACAGGGACACGGGTAATTAGACGACGCGATCGCGCTATACAAAGATTAGCTCCGATTGCTAGTGCTTGGCACGCCAGTATCAGCGGCAGTACAGAAGTTTTACAAATCAAGTATGTGCCTAATATTCCTTTAGAGGATAACCAGCCAGAAGAAGTCCAGCAAGCTTTTTTAGCAAAAATTCAGCAGCGAGCGATCGCTGAAATGCACCAAGGCACTACTCTTGTCGGCCCCCATCGAGACGAAGTAGAGTTAACTATTAACCAGACACCCGCTCGGCAATACGGTTCTCAAGGTCAACAACGAACGCTGGTTCTAGCCTTAAAATTAGCAGAATTACAATTAATTGAAGAAGTTGTCAAAGAGCCACCGCTGCTATTACTTGATGATGTTCTTGCCGAGCTCGATCTGTCCCGCCAAAATCAATTGCTTGATGCTATTCAAGACCGCTTTCAGACGCTGATTACTACCACTCATTTGGGTTCTTTTGATTCCCAGTGGTTAAAGTCTTCCCAAATTCTTTTTGTGAAAGCAGGAGAAATAATCCCACTGGTCTAATAATTCTGGTTGAAAACCTGCTATGCAAATTCATATTTTTACTCAGCAACGTCAAATTATTTAATATTCTAAAATCTGATAACTACAGATAGAAGACTTATAGTTGCACTTTAGCTTAATGCAAAGAATCCCTACTTAAACCTCATTTATGTTGAGAACCGTAGTTTTTGCCCTCACCCTAAATCCCTCTCCCAAGTAGGGG
>NZ_CALMFY010000125.1 GCF_937863485.1 uncultured Nostoc sp.
GGGGAAGGCAACTAGCTATCTATTTTATATCCCTAAAGTTCTTGGACTATTACTTTAGCAACTTTTCGCTACTTCTCTCTATCTAGCTTCTCTTGGATAGCTTGACGGCAAAACTCAGGAGGATCGTCTTTAGCTTTCACTTCTTCCTTCATTTCTTTGGTGACACGCAAATGTAGATATTCAGTTAGTGGTCGTTCTCTGTCCGTGGTAAATGGCTTTAAGTTATCTGGATTACCTTTATTTTTAGACATTATGTAGAAATATAAATAAAGACATTTTCCACATGTATATCAGTGGAGAATGTTAAATCGGTAGGCATTTTAGCCTGAGAAACTTGTTGCCCACCGATTCCCACTTTTACAAGAGGTAACTCTATTTTATGTTTACACGCACAGAATTAGAAGTTAAAAGCTTGAGAGCATTACGCGATTTATGTTTGATACAGTACGGCATCCAAGCAATAGGGAATCCTGCTGATAAGGCATCCTACATTAACGCACTCCTGACCTTCCCTGTTGTACAGAGAATAAAGGATTGAAGTCTCCTATATTCTCTCAAGTACAAGCGCTAGAAGCAACGCTAGAGGCTATGGGAACACCTACACCGGAGCAGTCAGCATTGCTCAAGCTGACGATGGAGGGAAGGAAGCTAGAGTACCCAGCACGGTACAGTCAAGAGAAGCTGTTTGGACTATATCGGGTTAAATGGCATCTGGATACAGCATTAGAGATACTGGGAATGCTCTAAATGATGAATTAACGATCGCACAAAATCCGTACAAAAAATAATAGAGTACAAACCGTGAAAGGTTCATACTCCATTACAGGGGAGAGAGCAGGACATAAGCCGGGTTCTGTTCTCTTGCGAGGGCAGTTATCTATCTGGGACGCTTGTTACCAAACGCCTCTAGCGGCTCTCATTGAGCGGAACTGGTAAAAGACCAACCGTAGTTCCTATCGCCTTGCTCCCAACCGGGGTTTACCGAGCCAGCACCTCTCGATACTGCTGGTGCGCTCTTACCGCACCTTTGCACCCTTACCAGATCAATTAAAAATGTAAAATTAAAAATTAAAAATTACTCATTTTACATTTTTAATTTTTAATTTTTAATTGTTCTGGCGGTATCTTTCTGTGGCACTATCCTCACGATCGCTCGCACTGGACGTTATCCAGCAAGTTTGGTCTTTCGGGAGTCCGGACTTTCCTCAAACCAGTGACTATGACTGATCTGCAACCGCCTGCGCCTACTCTCTCCCTAGATCCAGTGTAATCTTGGATGGCATAGTCTGTCTGGTTAGTATTACTTCTTTTTATTCCAAGGTAGAGCGTAAGTCCAAGGTAGTTTTCTGACTGTGAAAGGACAATTGATAATACTAATGGCAGGAAAATCACGACCTGGGGCTAGACCTAAACGCACTTCAGATATCCGTAGCACCAGTTGCAGGGAAAAGTCCAACTCCTTTCTTCCGTTAATAAAGTCGTTGTACAACTTTTTTTGCCCTTTTTGCAGCCCGTTGATATCAATTAGTGGTTTTTTTGCTGAATAGGTTCCAGCTACTTGGTCGCGCTCGAATACATCTTCTGCTGTCACCGTTTCAGAAAGTGTTTTTTTGGGGGCAATCAGGCTAGGACTTTGAGGCACAGCTAAGTCGCGGGTTAAGTCTGGTGATTTCCGAATCACGCGGCGCGATTGCTTGCTATGTTCAACTACCAAAGAACTATTGTCCCAGTCAACGTATACGGCAACATTATCAGATTTATTTTCAATGCTAATTCCTAAATCTTTCAGTTCATCAATTGGGTATGAGGATTTGAGTTTAAAGGAAATCCCAATTTTATCGTCGAGATTGTGTTCTTTCAGTTGCTCCTCAACGGTTCCTTTCTTAAACTCATATTTAACTTGGTCATCGATGGATTCAACCATGCGGTTAAAAACATAAGAAACACCAATAATATAAATCGTCAAAACTACTAAATTTTGGTCGTTACTCCTCATAACTCAAAAATCTCAATCGCTGCTAATAAATGTATATTTGACTCATCGTCCATCTACAATCTTTAATTACGCTTCATTGTTACAGAATTTTGCAGCCAGCCCCGTTGCCAAAAAAAGAATAGCAAACCAAGTGCGATCGCAGCCATTACTGCCAAGCAAAGTGGATAGCCCCAATACCAATTCAATTCAGGCATATTATATGGCGATTTTTCCGTACTGAAATTCATCCCATATACTCCGGCAATAAAAGTCAGTGGAATAAAAATTGTTGAAACTATCGTTAATACCTTCATGATTTCATTCATTTTATTACTCACTGCCGAAAGGTACACATCCATTAATCCAGATGCTAGTTCTCGGTAAGTTTCCACCATGTCCATCACTTGCACTGTATGGTCATAACAGTCTCGCAAGTAGATTCGCACTTCCTCACCAATCAAATCACTGCCATCTCGAATCAAAGAATTAATTGCATCTCGCTGGGGCCAGATAGCACGACGCAGTTGCAGTAATTCTCGCCTAATTTGATAAATATGTTGTAGTGTTTGTGGGGTAGGTCTGACTATCACCTCCTCTTCTAACTCTTCGATTCGCTCACCATAAAGCTCTAGCACTGGGAAAAAACCATCAATAATCGCATCTAACACGGCGTAAGCTAAATAATCGGCTCCCTGTTTGCGAATAGTACCTTTGTTTTTTTCAATTCGCGATCGCACTCCTTCAAAACAATCATGTTCTGGTTCTTCTTGTACTGTCAGCAAATAATTTTTCCCTAATATCAAACTCACTTGCTCGCTGTAAAAACCACATGTTTTTTCCTTTGCTACTACCATGCGGGCAATGAATAGCAATTGGTCTTCATAATCCTCTATTTTGGGACGCTCAGGTACATTAACTATATCTTCTAAAACTAGAGGAGGTAACTTAAAAACCTTACCCAATCGTTGTAATATATCTTGACTGCCTAAACCTTGTACGTCTACCCAAGAAATAGATTCCATCTCTAGATATGGGACACACTCCTCTGGGGTTGCTATTTGCTCACGGATGAAATTGGTTTGGTTATAGTCAATCAAGAAAATTATTGGTGGCGGAGCATCTGCATCAATAAAAATGGTTCCAGGTAGAGTTCCTGGTTGGTGATAGAACTCATCTTCATATGGCCTAGTTACTATTTGGGGAGGGCGGCGTAGTTTTCGTGCCATTAGATATTACCTAATAGTTATTAGTCATTTGTCATTTGTCAGTCGTAAAAATAACTGACCAGTTATAGAAGAAGCATTATGATTTATTTCAGCTTTTGCTAGGAATTTTACAAAAATTAATCCAAAGACAGTTATTTTGAGATTAAGCAACCCTGATGATTATATTTATTTATGCCCAGCGACTTCCCAGCAATACAGATAACATATCGCCTCTAAATCAGCAATGCTATAAAAAACAGTTTGCCTTAATAAGACAAACTGCTTAAAAAATATTTATCTGGGTGAGCAGAAGTTAGAACATGCCGCCCATGCCGCCCATGCCGCCCATGCCACCCATGCCACCCATGCCGCCCATACCGCCCATACCGCCCATATCAGGGGCAGGAGCAGCGGATTTCTTCTCCGGCTTTTCAACAACGATCGCTTCGGTGGTTAAGACCAAACCAGCAATCGAACCAGCGTTTTGCAAAGCTGAACGCACGACTTTGGCAGGGTCGATAATACCAGCAGCGATCAAGTCTTCAAATTCACCGGTAGCGGCGTTGTAGCCAATGTTGAAGTCGCTATCGCGGACTTTAGAGACAATCACAGAACCTTCAGCACCAGCGTTCTCTGCTATTTGGCGCAAGGGGGCTTCTAGCGCTCGTCCGACAATATCAGCCCCAATTTTTTCTTCCTCGTCTTCTAGGCTGTTTTTAATCGTTTCTACCGTCTTAGCTAAGTGAATTAGGGTCGTTCCACCACCAGGAACAATACCTTCTTCCACGGCGGCTTTAGTAGCGTTCAGCGCATCTTCAATCCGCAGTTTACGGTCTTTGAGTTCGGTTTCGGTTGCCGCACCCACTTTAATCACTGCCACACCGCCAGCAAGTTTGGCGATCCGTTCTTGCAGTTTTTCTTGATCGTAGTCAGAATCGGTTTCTTCCAACTGCCTGCGAATTTGACCAATCCGCTTTTGCACCTCTGGCTTGGTAACACTGCCAGCTACAATCGTGGTGCTTTCTTTGTCAATGGTGATTTTGCGAGCAGTTCCCAGCGCTTCTAGAGAAGCGGTATCCAAACTTAAGCCGATTTCTTCGGAAATCAACTGTCCATCGGTGAGAATAGCAATATCTTCTAACAAAGCTTTGCGGCGATCGCCAAACCCAGGTGCTTTGATCGCAGCTACGGTAAGTACACCCCGCGCTTTGTTCACCACCAAAGTTGCCAAAGCGTCCCCTTCCACATCTTCAGCGATGATCAGCAAGGGCTGACCAGAACGGGCGACTTTTTCCAACACCGGTACTAAATCCTGAATGCTGCTGATTTTTTTGTCAGTAACCAAGATCCGGGCGTTTTCAAATTCCACGATTTGCCGCTCGTTGTTGGTGACGAAGTAGGGAGAAATATAGCCTCTGTCAATCTGCATCCCCTCAACTACTTCTAGTTCAGTTGTGAGGGATTTAGATTCTTCAACGGTAATTACACCATCTTTGGTGACTTTTTCCATTGCTTGGGCTAGCATTTGGCCAACTTCTTCATCATTACCAGCAGAGACAGTGGCAACTTGAGCGATCGCACTTCCTTCTACTGGCTTGGCTATCTTGGCAATTTCTTTTACCAGTGCTTCAATAGTTTTGTCGATGCCGCGCTTCAAGCTAACTGGGTTACTACCCGCCGCGACGTTCTTCAAACCTTCCCGAATCAAGGCCTGGGCCAAAACTGTGGCAGTAGTGGTGCCATCCCCAGCCACATCTTTAGTTTTTGAGGCTACTTCCTGGATGAGTCTTGCACCAGTATTTTCCAAAGGATCTTCTAATTCAATTTCCTTCGCAACAGTGATACCATCGTTGACAATTTGGGGTGCGCCAAATTTTTTCTCTAAAAGGACATTGCGACCTTTGGGCCCCAAGGTGATTTTTACGGCATCCGCAAGGGCGTTAACACCCCTTTCTAGAGCTCGCCGAGATTCCTCGTCAAATGCAATAATTTTCGCCATGTTTTATTTCTCTAGCGCTTCCATTAGACAATTTAGCACTCACAGCGCAAGAGTGCTAATCTCCCAACTGGCTCAACTTACAAATGGAAATAAAAAAAATTGATTAATATACAGGTGATGCTCATATTAGATACTGGCAGTAATGCTTGATTGGGAGATGAATCTAGACAACTCCCTTAAGTCCCTTGGTATTGCCGACCCTAGCGGCACCGGCTGGTTGGCGGTAGTATTTACGTTCCTCTTGGCTTGTCTTGTAACTTGGCGTTTAATTCCGACAATCCGCAAATTCGCCTTGCGCGTAGGTTGGGCTGACCAACCCAACGCACGGCGACTCAATCGAGAACCTTTACCCAATGCAGGGGGGCTGGCTATCTACGCGGGTGTGATTGCTGCGCTGGTATTAGCTAGCCTTTTACGACCGATCGAACTCCAAAACGTATTGGCTCAGGTGCTGACTATTCTTTTGGGGGGTTCGATATTAGTCCTTGTGGGCTTTATCGATGATCAGTTCGGCTTACCGCCCTCTGTTCGATTGTGGGCGCAAATTGTCACGGCCCTGTTGCTAGTCGCTAATGGTATCAGTGTCAAAGTTCTATTTGGCACACCCATCGACTCGCTCCTGTCCATGTCGCTAACAGTACTATGGGTAGTAGGAATTACTAACGCCATCAACTTGATGGATGGTATGGATGGCTTGGCAGGAGGAATCAGCTTTATTACCGCCATGAGTTTGTTGGGGGTTGCAGCCCAATTTAACAATCGGGCGGCGGCAATCTTGGTACTCGCAGCCTTGGGGGGTGCAGCACTAGGCTTTTTGCGCCATAACTTCTATCCATCACGAATTATTATGGGTGATGCTGGAGCATACTTTTTCGGCTATGTGCTGGCAGCAACTAGTATTTTAGGCAAACTGCAACAAAACACAGTTTATGCGCTGATTCCTACAGTTTTATTTCTGTTATTACCAGTGCTAGACACCACTCAAGTATTTGTGCGGCGGCTACTAGCAGGAAATAACCCTCTGAGTACTCCTGGCAAAGACCACCTGCACCACAGCTTACTTGCTTGGGGACTTTCCCAGCGCCATGCTGCATTCACGCTTTGGTCAATTACCTTAGTTTTCAACTTGCTGGCGATGAGAATACAAGGTATGAGTTTGGCTGTGATGCTAACTACCGCTAGTAGTATTATCATTCTTTTGGGCTTTACTGTCTGGCAAAGGATACGCCAACACCCCTAGTTGCTTGTAGGGTAGGCATTGCAATGCTAGCCCTACTCTGGTTTATTCTCAGCATGGTCAAGATATTTTACCAATGGAAAGCTATGTCTACAAGAGGCTGTTCGATGATACAAAATTGTACCTTGACTAATCCACCAAAAATTCAAGCCTGAGTTGAATTGTCTTGCATCTCTCAGCGACCACCTTACTTTGGAAGTTTAATCGGCACATCAATTCTAGACCGTGCTACACAAATATTATCTTTAATAATATAACATTCCACAAAATGCGCTCCTTGAAAATCACTTGATTCGTTTATTTGATGATTTCCACTATCATTTATAATTTGTCCTCGAATTTGATCTCTTCTGATTGCTTCGTCTCCAACATTACAAACCTTCCATTTGACTTGAAAGGGCTTTGGTACATTACAGTCAACAATATGAAATTTTAGGCTTTTACCTCTAAGCAAAGGTAATCTACTTGAAATCATTTCAATTAATAAATGAGGTCTAAAGCCTTGTTGTGAAACGAGGCAATCTATCTTAAATTCATATCGAATATCGATACTAAAAATATTTTCAATGAATTCTTCAGTATTTGCATAAGACTCAAAGGGAAATCGGTCTTCGCCAAAGTGACGTTGCCAAGCTTTACAGGCATCCTTCTGGCTTGTCTTCTCATCTAAGGCTTTCTCCGCAGATTGAATGAAACTACCTAGCTGGACTAAAAAGTAATTCTTGTTAGTTTTGCTGTAATCCTCTAGCAGGTTTTGATAGGCAGGAGTTGTCGGGCGATAGCATACAAAATTCTGTTCTAGGGTACTCTTGATGTTGAGTAGAGTTTTATAAAGGGCTACGTCATCTCGTTCATCAAAAACAATATTATTAGCTGCTAAAATTGAGAAAATCAATCCACTCGGCAAATCGCCTTTTTTGTAATCGCTCCAGGCTTTTAGATAACGAACAATTCGCTTTAGTTGACCGTCATTGTCAGCTTTATTATTAAACCATTTAATGAATTCTCTAGGATCGCTTTTAATCCATCCTTTACCCTTATGAGCTAGATATGGAGTTTGCCCTTCAATGATGTAGTAAATGGGCAGATCAAGGTGATATTGTCCGGCATAGACAAGTCTGACACAGCTTTGCTTGTCAATAGGCTTTTGTTCCGTATGCCCATCTACGGCCTCCCAAATCCATTGGTGTAATGTGCTAATGCTCTGAATTGGTTCTACTTCTACTTTGAAATAAATACCATCATCAATGTCAAACTCGCCATCAAGCGGCTCGATGATAGTATTCATGATAAATGAACCCTGCCCGTGAAACTTTGGAAAAAAGCCATTCTGCTTATTCTGAAAGTACCGTCTGATTCTGTCACGAACAGCATTACGGGATACACGTAATCTCTCTTTTTGCTCAGACTTTAAAACAATTAAAGTGTTAAACTTCAGGAACAATTTATGACAGTTTGCCACGTGATCACCTGATAATATATCGTTTACGTTCTTTGAAGAACTCAGCAATTTCTGGTTTTCTACCCCAAAACAACGCCTGATCTGTGCCCATCTGTGACATTAACTGCAATGCTTCACTGGAAGTGTTATCAAGATTAATAATTTGTGCCTGCTGTGGAGATAAAGGAGCACCAGGAATACGAACATAATCAAACGGGGAGTCGCAGTAGTGCGCTAGAGTGTCCACAAAGTAACCCGTAACATAAGCCTGCCCCTCAAAAAACGTAGTAATCAGATCCTTGTTCCAGTCGATAACCGAACGATGATGTTTAGCAACAAACCGCCTACCAGGATTTGGCTCCAGAGAACCAATAGACATCACCATTAGCTTCTGAAATCTTTTGCCGTTGCCAACGAAGTATCGAAGTGCCTCCACTACCCCAACTAAAGTTGGATTGTTGGCATAAACTCCTCCATCAATAAACTGTTTGTGATCGTAAGTATCGATGGTAACAATCGGCAGGTACGCAGGTGCAGCACTTGTTGCAAGAGCCATGTCAACGTATCTTGTTTTGCCATCCCTACATAGATTGCCTTCATTATGGTCGTACTTAAAAATGAAGGGTCTACCATCAGTCAAAGAAAACGCGGGGATACACAACAAACAGCGAGAGTCTGCAAGGGTTCGCTCTCCAAACATTTCTTGCAATGCTCTCCTCAATTCGCTGTTATCATACTTGCTTCGGAAGAAAACCTGTTTAAGCGAACTTAGAAAACTATTTCGCTGGGGGAAAATTTGTTTGCCCCGTCTGTAGTATAAGTTGCTGATCAGTCCGACAGGGATATCTAAGGACAGCCCCAGCGCTATCAAGCCTCCCGTTGAAGTGCCACAAATTAAGTCAAAATAATCAGCGATGTGACAATTAAATCTATCCTCGAAATGTTCTAGGATTCTGGCTGAATACAGCCCTTTAATTCCCCCTCCGTCTATCGATAGAACTTTGAATATTTGTGACTCTGGAGCAGAAGGTGAAGGAGAGTGAACCATATTTGGTTGATTGTTTAGAAGAAATGCTGAATTCTTGCTCTAGCCCACCTGTAAGATGAATTAGAGAAGCTATTTATATGCTTGAAATAAGATATTTGCCGAGGCTTAATTATTAAAATTTAAGTATAATTTGATATGGCAAATACAGCCTTAAACTTTAACGCTACATTTTGTAATTTCTGAAATTTTAGCGCTTAATCCAGTATATATGTAGCAATTTAATAGTAGTGATAACCGTACACGCAAGGTGGTAAAGGATGCAGCTTTTTTAGAGTTTGTGAAAAAACGCATTGCTAATAATTTGTATTGTTGCCAAGTCATTGGCAAATAAACTCTAAGAAAATAGCATTCATTCTGCCACTGCATATACTGTTAACTTTGATGACTCTGTGCTATTCAAAAGCCTAGTCATACAATTCTTATTTCAAGGACAGCAATTTATCACGACGACATTTAATTAGTCACTGTCAACAAGGGTGCGTTACGCTGAAGGCTAACGCACCCTACGAAAATTACTAACTCCTAACTCAGAACTACTTAGGCCATGACCATACCGCCATCGACGTTAAAGACTTGTCCAGTGATGTAGGCGGCTGCTGGATCGGCAGCGAGAAAGCGCACCATCCCAGCAACTTCTTCGGGCTGACCGAAGCGACCGAGTGGAATGTATTTCAAAATATCTTCGGAGTTGTTGAGATTACTGGTCATGTCGGTGGTGATGAATCCAGGGGCGACAGCGTTGACAGTGATGCCGCGAGTAGCAAGTTCTTTGGCAACGCTTTTAGTGAAGCCAATTACACCTGCTTTGGCGGCGCTATAGTTTGACTGACCTGGGTTGCCTATTTGCCCAGCAACGGAGGTAATATTAATAATTCGCCCCGATCGCTGCTTAAGCATGATTTTACTGGCGGTACGTGTACATAAGAAAACACCAGTTAGGTTAAGGTCTATCACAGCTTGCCAATCTTCTGGCTTCAAACGCAACAGCAAGGTATCGCGCGTAATACCTGCGTTGTTGACTAAGATATCCACACGGCTGAACTTTTCGATGACGGCGTTAACTAGTGCGTCTACTTGATCACTTTTAGAAACGTCAGCTTGGATAGCGATCGCCTCACCTCCTGCTGCTGTAATTTCTGTAACAACTGCCTCGGCAGCTTCACTCGAACTGGCATAATTGACGACTGCGATCGCTCCCTGTGTGGCTAATTCAATTGCGATCGCTCGGCCAATTCCTCGTGAAGCACCTGTGACAATTGCGACTTTATCTTGTAATAGTGTCATTTAATGTTCCTCAATCTTAGAAATACCGCGCTAATTATCTTATGGTGATTTGGGGAACATCTGAATATTGTCTGGATAAAATCTAACTCTTACGAAGTGACAATCTTGCTAGCATGATGTAATTGAGATAGTTAATAGATAATAAATAGATAAAGTTCTCACAACTTACGCAAAACCATGAAAAAACGAACCGCAAAGGACGCAAAGGACACGAAGGAATAAGGTTTCAGAGAGTTATTGCGTAAGTCCTAGTTCTATGTCGTTTTTAGCTAGATATAACTTGATTAACACGAATTAACGTTTTACTATAGTTAGATATCTATAGTTATTTGTCTGTTAATGGATGAATAACTTAAAGCTATATATTATTGATTTAATTGTAGCTGCGACGCCGATAGCGTACCCCTACGGGGAAGCAAGCTACGCGCAGCGTCTCTAAGAGTTGCGTAAAGCCTGCGGCATGGCTTCTCTACGAGACGCTACGCGAACGCTTAGAGCGAGTCTTGCCTACGGCACGCTGGCGCGAACGAGCGTCATAGCCAGTCGTAAACATCGTCTAATCGGATAAACTAGGAAGTGTTGCAGCTACACCCATCGTAAACATCACCTTGGGGAACGTTTGTATAATTATTTGGTTGGTCAGGATAGGTTTCAATACATATTTAATACATATTCACAAACACAAACAATAGGTGAACTTTATTATAATTATTTAAGATTTTTGGCTGGCAAATCAGTCTATATTGATTAATCTAATCCTTTACCAACAAAAACCCATGAATCTATACCGATTTTATTTTTTAAGAATTACTATTGAAACAAACAATTGAAAATCGGTGTGTGTCATATGGCAACTAAAAAGCAATTTAACAGTTTTGAAGAGATGCTGTCTGCTTCTGATGTACCTGTATTAGTAGATTTTTACGCTGACTGGTGTGGTCCATGTCAAATGATGGTGCCAATTTTAGAGCAAGTCAATGCCCAACTCAAGGATCGCTTGCAGATTGTCAAAATAGATACAGAAAAGTACACAGATTTGGCCAGTAAGTATGAAATTGCCGCTCTACCAACTTTAGTACTATTTAAGCAGGGTCAGCCTGTGGAGCGGATAGAAGGAGTGATGCAAGCACCACAGTTGGTGCAATATCTACAAACAAAGATTTAAACTAAGACTTAGAATTTGGATTTTGGTTCTTAGAGGCGCAAAATGTTGCGTCTGTTTCAGTAGATATTAATCCGGTGTAGGGGTGTACAGCTAGCTGTGCGCCCCTACACTGTTTGATTGAGCTGCTAGCAGATAAAACCTTAAGGAAATATTAAGCATATTTACTTATACGTCTAGAGAAAGTAGTTTAGAAATTAATATGGCTATAGGACTGATATTTGATTTTTGAAATATACGTAGGGTGCGTTAGCCAAAAGCTAACGCACCACCTCTGATTCTAGGTGCCGTACTCAAGGGCGATAACACAACGCCAGTCCGCTCAAGTCGGGAAACCATGCACGGCAGTTCCTCCTGGGGGAAACCCCCAGACGCTCTCTACGAGACGCTACGCGTAGCTTGCTTCCCCGAAGGGGTACGCAGGCTCGCTACCGCTGCGCTATGCGCGGCATCGTCTCCCTTTGGGAGAAGACCGGACTGCCGACGCTCCTACGTCGCTCTAAGCGTTCGCGTAGCGTCTCGTAGAGAAGCCATGCCGCAGGCTTTACGCTGCGCTAACACCAGACGGCTGGCTCCCCTACATATACTTAGATTCTCAAAATCCCCCAATTTTTTGGGGGATTTTTGACTGCCTACTCCCAATCTCTTAAAATGTAAAAGTAGTCCGAAGTACACCTACAGTCGTAGTGTCATTATTGCTGTTACCTTCTGGGTTAAAGAGAACAAACGCACCAGGGGTAATGCTGATATTATCGCTAACTTGAAGGCGGTAATAGGCTTCTAAATGGTAAGGAGTCGCCCGATTGTCGCCTGTAGGCGTAAGTTGAGCAGAACCACCAGTATCAGTACGGAAAAGCGGCTGACCAAAAAGAATCCCGGCAGTGTTTCCTGACTTGAATAAATCTCTGAAGTGAACTCCCGCCATCCAACTTGTAAAGGTGGTGGAAGCATCCACGTTATTGGAAGCAGCATCAACAAATATTGCTGCACCGTAGCCAGATAATGCTATTTTGGGAGACAATCGCCATGTTACCGTACCGCCAACAGAGTTGAGTGTGAGCGGTGTTCCAGCTGCAACCCCTGATAAAGCACCGATATCACTACTAACTAATCCTGTAGCCAAAATATTGATTTCGTGATAACTGTGGGCATAGTTTAAACCAATATCCAGAGCGGAACTTGGCTTGAAGGTTAACTGTGTGGCAATAATACTACTACCACTAAATAAACCTGCTCCCAAAGGTGTAGTAGAAACTCCTGGTAGTGCCTCAGCCGCAGATTTTTCGGGTAAATTGGCATTTACACTGCCGTATAAAGCTCTTAAATCAAAATTTGGCGAAATGTTAAAAATAAATCCCGCCGCCGATGCTAAACCAGTACCCGAAGTCCCACCAGAAACCCGTAGCACAGGATTCAAGTTGCCAAAACGAGAAATTGACTCTTGTCCTTCACCATAAAAAGGCGTAATTGCTGGGAAAGCATCTGATGTTTCTGCCGCAGTTCCCGCAAACAAGGTTAATTTATTAGCGACGGGAAAGATATACAGCAATTTGTAAAGCTGAACACTGTTTGCGCCAACACCCGACAAAGTATTGACATTTAACCCCGGAAATTGCGGCTCAAAACTGGTACGGGCGCTACTTGCACTTAAAAGCGGCGCAGCTAATCCTAAACTTTGTTGCAGGCTACCCTGTCCATCGGCTCCACCCAAAAAGTTATAGGCTTGCAATCCAGTAATTAATGAATCTTTACCAGTAAAGCTAGTGGTGAGATTTAACCGCACTCTATTGACTAGGATGATGTTCGGGTCACTGTCATTAGGAGCGCCACCGGTAGCACCAACACCAGCAATAATTGCTTCTCCATTGAGTTTGGTTGTAGTAGAAAACTGATTTGCTTCTAGTTTTGTTGTGCGAGCTTCTACAGCATCTACTCGACCCCGCAATGTTGCCAATTCTGCGGCAAATTGTTCTTGTAGTTTCTGCAACGTGGCTAAATCTTCTTTCTTGACCAAATCACCAGTTGCAGTCGCAATCAGTTCGTTGATTCGGTCTAAACAAGCATTTAAGCCAGCAGCAAATTCATAGCGAGTCATCGCCCGATTACCGCGATAGGTTTGATTGGGATAACCTGCGATACAACCATAGCGCTCGACTAAAGATTGGAGTGCCTGAAAAGCCCAATCATTCGGCTGTACATCAGACAATTGGGATACGGATGTTACTTGTGCAAGTTTATATGAGGTTGGAAATGAACTTGCAGGTTGTGGTATGATTGGCTGCCACAAGTTAACAGCAGAATCTACTCCTATATCTTGAATTTTTTGCTGTTGATTGACTGAGGGTAAATTTTTTTGAGTTTCATTAGCTATCAGCAATTTACTGGAGATATTATTTGTTAAATTGCTTTGATCAGAATAACTCTTTTCATAGCTGCCGTCATCTTGATTAACAGCTACCTTTTTATCTCCAATTTCTAAACTAGGAAGGGCTTGCACAGGTGATAACCCGACAATTAAACATAAAAATCCCATCCCACTAGCAAAAGCTAGTAGATATTTTGCCATGATCACTCCCAACACCTATAAAATAGTGAAAAAATTCATTGCGATTTTAAAATGGATTGATAAGTAAATTTAAAGTAGATTTAGCAAGAGAGTCTTGTTAACTTTAAATTTTGGATATCAGGATTTTTTCTGAATTAACTTACCAAAACATCAGCTTATATCGCAAGCATTAAATTATAGTAAATACTATTTTGGGAAAGAATTAACAACACATCATATTGATAGTTTCTATAATTACGATTGTAATCCTAAATGGTTTTTGAACAATACATTACGTAAAATGCTTGATTCATAAGCCTTCCAAATTTTCTCTGTTCAAATATAAAATAGGATTGCTATATTGACAAAAGAATAATTTACATAAGTCTGATTTTGTGATAAGCAATATAGGTATTGAGCCGAAATCCTCGGCTCAATACCTAACAAAGAATAATTTACTCAAAAAAAATTAAGAGACTGCGATCGCAGTCTCTTAATTTGGGTGCAGGTAAGATCAGGAGGAAAACGTGGAAATAACTTTCAAGAATTTAATCCCACCAATAGGTAATAATAATCGCATCACAATCCTGGTGAACATCTTCACCCGATAGCCCCCCTTCCAATCTAGTTCTCAGTCGGCGCTTAAGCCGCAAACCATAATCTTCATTCGTGCCATCACTTACTTCTACTGAGTCAGCTCGCCACTTTTTGCCCAAATCTAAAAGCTCTGACACTTTTGTGTCTTGGTTCTCTGTAAGAATGTATAGGGTATCGGCAGGATAAGCAATGAAATGAATGATGCTGGTTTCAGGCATGGGACGATAGTTTGCCATTGCAAGAAGGGTATCGACCATACCACCAAAGCTTAAACCGTTTTCATCTGGTGCAAAGATTGGTTTTGTGAACAGAAAGCTTGCCCATAAATTCCTGTGGTTGGAAAGGTCAGTAATTACTTGTTCGCCATCAAACTCATTGAACCGACGCTGCCAAACTAAAGCAGCAAAGAGTTCTTGAGGAGAATAGGATTGAGCAATCGATTGGATTTTGGCTAAGTCAAGCATCGCATTTACGGTAAGTAGTATTTTTAACAAAACATTTGTAACTACCCTTGCAGTTTATTTACCCACCGCCTGTTATTCTTATAGTTACTTCGGTCTGTCATAGCAGATAGATTATCCTCAATAATGTTTTCATTTATTAGCGCTCATATACCATCCTGGTAATGTGGGTGCTTTTACTTTATCCCTCATGGCAAAAATCCGGTTTAATTTTGAGGGGATGTCTGGTGTTTAGTACACTAAGCTGACAGTGAAGCTTTAAACCAAAACGGCGATCGCGTCCTTAGTAGGTCAACAAAGCCTGATAAAATGCTTCTCTATTAAAATCTAGTCCTGTACTAATGAGTAATTCCAAATAAATCTTGCAAGTACTCTGGTGTTAGACTATTATTCCAACTCCACAGACGACGCATTGTATAGGTGAAGGTGAAAAGGAGAGTTGTTTTGTTGGTCAATGACCAAGCATTCCAGTTGAGGGTAGCCATCATCCGCCGTAAGGTACGCATCAGGTTGTTGCGCTGATAGGTTTGCGATCGCGTTTTGATCAGCGTGCGTCCAACTCGCATCAACCCAGTATCAGGGAAAGCCCAGACTCCAAACCCCCAGAATTTGGTCATATGGTTGATTTCATCCTGTGCTAGTTCCTCTAGAACATCCTGGAGTGCGCCAGTGGTGTGAGCCATCAGCCAAATATAAAGACAGGTAGCACCGTATTCTGTGGCAATGCGGTGTAAGCCGTGGCGATATAGGTCTTCGTCAGCGTTATTTGTGGGGAGATAGCTTCTAACAGTACGAAGTTTTGGGGTAATTTTCTCGCCTGTTAATTGGGTGTAGACTTTGATTAATGCTGGTGTATGCTGACGTTCTTCCTTTTCCCACAAACCAAGTTCCAGCAGTTCGCCATCTTCACGGACTGTTCCACCAACAAACCGAGCCATCTGAGGATGCGATTTTTCCAAATACTGGCGACTGGTTTGGGTATAACCGCGAATCGGGGCTTCTGTGTCGATTGCACCTATCAATATAGATAAAAATACCTCTGCGTCTAAGCCGATAATTTGATTACGGTTAATTGTTTGCCAGTCGATGGGTTTCCAGGGACGCGGTTGGGGATTAGCAAACTGTATCGGTAAATCTTGCAGACGAGCATGTAGTTTTTCAACTGCAAGATATTTGTCTACGAGGGAACGAATACGGTGCTGTGTTTGAAGGTAGTGAGGGCTGGCATAGCTTTTACCTGCTAAGTCTTCTGTAACTGGGCTGATATAATTAAGCATGTTTTTATACCTTTATTTTTATCTCTATGCCCAATAGCCTAAGCGTTCGCATTTTGTTTTGTCAGTCGGCTAAAGTCGGCAGTTTTATGTGATGTAGTTTGAAGAGTCGGGGAAAAAGTCGCTTATATATGTAGCTATTTTTTACACATAAAAGCTTGTATTGGTGCGCTATGCTAGGCTGTAACTCCATTTAGACGTATTTAAAATAAGTGAAAATCCACTACATACAGCATAAGTAACACTAGTATAGTATATATGTATTGTATAGAGGTTTATCAAGTATGAAGGTCTACGATATATACTCAAAACGCCAAAAAAGACTTATGGGAGAATTCCTTGATGTTTATCGATATGACTATATCTCTAAACAGCTTCGCGTACAAATTATTCATATTCTGAACGATGCTATAGGTGAGCATAGAAATCTGCAAACAATACAGAGCTTCCAGAATATACACGATATTTTATGCCGTGAACATGGCAAATTATGGCTTAAAGAAATATTTAGCAATGGTTACATCCAAGATGTAATTGATTTTATGTTGGAAACTGAGGTCATAGAAGAGATACTTGATGTTGTAGAGTTAATCTTTGAATTGATTGATAGAGCATACAGGGACGATAGTTTACGATGTATAACTAAATCAAAAATTACACCTGATGAAGCAATTAAAGAATTGAACTATAGATTTAGAGAACACGGGGTAGGTTATCAGTATGAGTCAGGTGAAATTATTAGAGTTGACTCTCAAATAATCCACGCTGAAGCAGTAAAGCCAGTTTTAGAATTACTAAGTGATACACGATTTAAAGGAGCAAATGAGGAATTTTTGAAAGCACA
This sequence comes from uncultured Nostoc sp., assembly GCF_937863485.1. Taxonomy (GTDB): domain Bacteria; phylum Cyanobacteriota; class Cyanobacteriia; order Cyanobacteriales; family Nostocaceae; genus Nostoc. The sequence goes on from NZ_CALMFY010000125.1 coordinate 17,073, forward strand.
CGAACATTATCGGCACGAACGATACAAGGAATGCCTTGTTGAATGCCTTAAAGCTTTCGAGAGTACTATGAAAACTATTTGTGATATTCAAGGTTGGACTTATCAACCTGGAGATACGGCGAAAAATCTGATTAATCTTTGCTTTCAGAATAATCTGATTCCTACTTACTTACAAACCCAAGTTACCTCACTCAAATCAAGTCTTGAAAGTGGAGTTCCTACTATGAGAAATAAAAATGCAGGTCATGGTCAAGGTTCTCAGCCACTTCCTGTCCCACAACACTTTGCTGCTTACCAGCTTCACATGACGGCAAGCACAATTCTATTTTTGCTAGAAGCAGAGAAGGCGCTACCTTAAAGCTAATACTTTACTTTCTGGCAATTCCCCAAATTGTTGACGATAACGCTCAAGTTGTTTTTGCGCTAATTCAAGCTGTTATTCTGGAGTTTGACAGCGATTTCCTTGTCGGTCATACCAATACAAAACCTGACGCTGGATATTACCAGAGATGTATTGCGATCGCCCGATTACCAAATTAATTTCTGGCATGAAAAAGGGTTTACCAATTTGCAATTGATAGCTACTATCTACTAAGCGATAAACTTCAAAAGGTTGGTGGCAAATAGAGCTTTGCCAGCAGTATCCTAAGAAAATGTTTGAAAACTATACTTTTAGAGGAGACAAAGCATAGTTTTAGCAGGGTAGGGTTATTGGCTGTGGTTAGCATAACTAATTATGCTAACCTGACACTATTTAATAAATAATTCTAAGACTTTCAGTACTTTTTTTGGTGATTCTTGTTTCAGTTCCTTAAGCAATTGAATTACATGATACTCAAATCTTTTATTTCGTTCTTGAACTGATTCAATCAAAGGTTTATCAAATAAATTAAAGACATATTTACCTAGTTGAATACCTAAAGGTTTTAAGTGTCCACCCTCTAAAGTTTTCAATAACTTTTTGGGTGGTTTTCCAAGAGTATTAGTAAACCATTGACAGGTTGATTTAGCAATATCATCAGACTGAAAACAGACTAAACCCATGATATTAAATAGCTTACTATCCTTGATTAAGTTATGGGTTTCTTCAGGGGTTGGTTTTACACCCCAGCCAAGTTTGTCGATGAGATCCGCTAAAAATTGAGGACGAATTGCGCTGGCTGTATCACTAATATCAGGTGCTAAGAGGATAGAAACTTGCCCCTTAATAAAGACACTGTTAATTGTAATTTTTCGACCTACATAAGTGCAAATCAGGTTCTGAACTTCCACAGTTTTTAGTTTCAGTTCTTCAACGAGAATGTCAATGTCTGCAATGACACTTTCTATCTGTGACTTATCCGAAGTATGAGATAGCAGATTCCGAATAAACTTTTGCCTATTTTTAGGATCATCTGGCAAAGCAGTAAATCCTTCTAACAGGGAGATATATTTACAGCCAAGGCTATGTCCAATCCAAGAAAAGTTTTTATCATCTAGATAGGCTTCATAATCATATCTTGCAACACTTGCCATTCTCACAAGCTCTGGCAGAATTTCATACTGCTCTCTCATCAGAAAACCAGCTTCTAGATAATGGTTAAAACTAAAATTAAACGGCAGAAGAATAATCGTATATCCCTGCTCGAATAGAGATTGAAGCAGATAGCGATAAAAAAGCATGGGGCCAAATGTACCAAAAAAAGCCCCTGCAATAAATTGAATTACCCCTTTAGGCTGTGGATGGAGAGCAACCCAACTGTGAGAAACGGGTTTAAATCTCAGTTTTAAATTTGTATTTACCATGACTTAGCAATGAGTGCATCTCATTTTGGGAGGTGTATACTTAATCTCCAAACTGAAGTTGCTGCTTTTCGGATTCTTTAAAAGATATTTTTGCAAAACTGAGATGCTTGCTTTAGTAACATAGTAAACACAGGTGGTTCTCAAAGTATTTATGAAAGGGGGTGGAGAGTAGGGAATAGTATAGTTCAATAGTGAGATTGAATTGGCACTAAACTTCTAATAGGCTCTTTAACAAGCTGCGATGTCTACGACGGGCTACGCCTACGCTCAACATAGCTGCGAATATTTAGAGAGATATGCCAAAAGTTTTTGTGATGGAGAAGTTTAGATAGGTTTAATCAAGTTTTTGGCTATTTTATTATCCTTCGTTCCCCTGGAGCGATGCCTACGGCGGCAAGCTACGCAGTTAACTCAACCTTGGGCGAGGGAACTGAGTTTGTGATTACCCTGCCAGTCAATGAATAGCCTGTTATTTCCTTGTTTCCAGCTAAATCACTTCTTGCCTACCTTGTCAATGTGTAAATCTTTGCACTGTCACTTTAATTAGCTGCGGTTTTGGCAGCATTTTGAAGATGCTGGCACAAATCCAGTGAACTTTTCCCGCTTCAGTTTAGCTAAAGACTTTTTTTGTCACATCAACTTTATCAGTAAATCAAGACCAGTATTGCTCGATTTTGGGATTGTAGGCAGCAATTTGTGCGTAATAAAGCTTGTACAATTGTCAAGGCGGTTTTTACTGCCAGAATACTTCTCAGGTGTAAAATTTATCGACAGCAAAATTTTTTTTTCTACTTTGTATTTTTCTATGCTTCACTTGTGGCTAAAATGACCCAAGCTAGACGTTTCTATCTTGCAATAGATAACTTTTACCCTTATGACTGGAGAGCAAAATCTTGGGAATAGAACTACGCAGTTTCGTATTTCTCGATAGCCTGCAACCTCAACATGCAGCATATATGGGAACAGTAGCCCAAGGCTTCTTACCATTACCAGGGGATACATCACTGTGGATTGAAATCTCTCCTGGTATCGAAATTAATAAGATTACGGATATAGCCCTGAAATCTGCCTCTGTCCGTCCGGGAATACAGATAGTTGAACGACTATACGGACTATTGGAAGTTCATTCTGGTTCCCAAGGCGAAACGCGAGCTGCTGGTCAAGCCATTTTGGCGGCATTGGGAGTCCGAAGAGAGGAATGTCTCAAACCGCGGGTTATTTCTAGCCAGATTATCCGCAACATCGATGCTTACCAAACACAACTGATTAATCGCACGCGACGCGGACAGCTACTACTAGCAGGACAAACGCTGTATGTATTAGAAGTTGAGCCTGCTGCTTACGCCGCCCTGGCTGCGAATGAAGCTGAGAAAGCAGCATCGATTAACATTCTTGAGGTTCTAGCTGTAGGTAGTTTTGGACGGCTTTACTTAGGTGGACAAGAACAAGATATTTTAGCAGGTGCGGCGGGAGCGTTAGCGGCGATTGAAAGTGTAGCTGGTCGGGCAAATCCTCTGGGTGGGCGTAAGGAGTAAAAAAGAGAAAATGGCAAATCGAGAGCATCTAGCTTTACTGAAAGCAGGTGCAGTTACATGGATTGAGTGGAGAAAGAAAAATCCTCAAATTGAACCAGACCTGAGCGCCGCAAACCTGCAAGGGGATAACCTCAGAGGTGCAAACCTCCAGAGGGTAAACTTGAGAAAAGCGGATTTGGGTAATGCTTTACTCGTGCGAGCAAACCTCAGTGGTGCTGACCTCAGTAGTGCCAACCTCTACAAAGCCTTCCTGGTTGAAGCTAACCTGAGTGATGCTAATTTCAGTGTTGCTAATTTGAGTGGTGCGATACTTACACAGGCAGATTTGAGTCATGCCAATTTGATTGGATCTGACTTGAGTGAGGCGAATCTTGGAGGCGCTGCGATCGCTAATGCTAATCTAATTGGAACTGACTTAACAGGCGCTAACTTGAGAGATGCCGATTTAGGTGCAGCGAAGCTAATCCGGACTAATCTCTCTTTTGCCAACCTGATTGAAGCTAACTTGATTGCGGCTGACCTCAGCGAGGCAAGTTTGTATGAGGCAGAAATGTTGGGGACTTATCTTTATAAAACTAACTTATACAAAGCTAATCTGACCAAGGCTCACCTCAGTGGTGCTTATTTGTTGCAGGCTAACCTAAGTGAAGCTGATTTGAGTGAAGCTGATTTGAGTTGGACTAACCTTAAAGGTGCGAATTTGACAGGGGCAAATCTCAGAGGAACTAACCTCAGAGGAGCTGACCTTAGGGGAGCTAACCTCAGCGGCGTAAATCTTCAAGAGGCAATTATGCCTTACTCTTCAAGGGACAATTACTTTAGAAGAAAATAATTGATATTTAGCTGAAGCCCGTTGTAGAGAATCAGTCCATCTGCCAGTCCTTCCCCGTTGAGCAACCGCTGGTGTGGGAACAGATTGAGCGATCGCTACTAATATCAATTCTGTATGAACATGCGCCAAACTATAGCGGTTCTTGTTTACGTAAGGTACACCCGTAAGGGCACGGCATTGCCGTGCCCCTACACCTGGCGATATAATGTTGTACCGTATCTGAATGGGAACCGCTATATATGACAATACTGTTCAGTTAAGCATTTCTTCCTTAGTAATAGATATGGTGTCTGGCATTGGGACAGTAGAATAAATGCTGGTCGTTTTGAGGAAGTCTTACTTAAAGCGACAAGATTGCTCGAAAGTTGGAGTCTCTTCAAGTTGCACCATTATTAGAACAGCTGGCTCATCACCTACTGTTCCAGATAAGTGACCTTTATTACCTTGCGCGTTCGCTTTTGTGCCCTGGTCTTCTCCAAATGAAATCTCGCCAGGGCCCATCTCTACTCGCTGCCCGTCCATAGTCTCTACAAACCAGCGTCCGGACAAAGGGATGACCCACTGGGGCTTCGGGTTCTCATGCCAGTTTCCAACCCATCCCACGGGTAACACACTAAAAATAATTGTGGCACCGGACTGCTTCAAATTAGAAAGCCACTGCGGCGATGTATCCGGGGCTATGCCTTTCTCGATGAAGTCCTCAATTTGGCAACGGGACTGGTGACTTACACCGTCGCGGTCAGTCCAGACATGCCAGTAGTCTATTGTCGGCTTGGGCGATTCGTTATTCTGCATAAAAATGGCTCTCTTTAATTGTGTGGTTATCTTAGAAAAATCTCCCATAAGTCAATCGAAACAGGTTTTTCTTCGTCGGAGGCGATCGCTACTAATCGCTACTATTGGATAATGCCTGCTCGTACTGGTGTAACTCTGACTTTACCTGTGCAAGCTTCAATTTTTTGAGAGAGGGTAAAGTGGTGGTAGGCGTTTGGGGGCGTAATTTGAATCTTCACAGATGTTGGGCACGACTGACCAGTACTTCTGGTATGGTTGTATGCAATCTGAAATGAAGCTTGCCCACCTGGGGCTAGAGTCACCCTTTGTAGAGACTGCTTAGATAAAAAGTATGTGCTTTGGGAACGGATGACCTTAACCCGCTTTAGAGGCTGATTTTTGGAGTTTAGCAACGCGAATCCAGGATATCCATAAAGATTACAGGGCGATGAGCCGTTATTAGTGAAAGCATAAATAATTGCGACATTTCCCACACCTGCATCTCCAGATACCTTACGGACTGATAATTGTTCAGTTTGGCAACGTGGAGAATTAGAGGCAACGTTGGTTTGTAGGCTAGAACGCTCTGTAGTTGCTGGCTTTGGTTGTTGCTGTCCCGTGGCTAAAGAGGAATTTGCACAGCCAATGCTCAGTGCGATGAAAATCAGGAATGTACTAGCACTAGAAGTAGCTACAAATCTGTGAACTTTGGGAAAAGATTTCATTTTATGCCTCAAAAATTAGATCGCCCGTTTCATCTTATTAACTACCGCATACACTGTACCAATTCCTAATTTTCTCTAATGAAAAGATGAAAGCTATAGCAGCCCTAAATAATTCGTAAACTTCTTTCCTTCTTTTCTTCTCTTCGAGACGCTTCGCGAAGGCGCTCTTAGCGCCTTCTTTACGAGACGCTGCGCGTTGGCGGAAGCCTCTCGCAGAGATGGCGGTAGCCTGCGGCAAGCCGCTGCGCGTCTACGATAATTTCACGACTCATTACAATTGGGCATTTTTTTACTTGGATTACTCTAATTAATATTTATTCAAAAGGTTGAGGATACTTGCGAGTAGTAGCTAAAGACTTTGCTTCAATAAAAATTTGTTTTATTTCTGGATGTTTTTGGCTAATTTTTGCTTCTAAACTCTCCACAGTCAAGGCTATTTGCTCACCTGTGAGATTTTTAGCAAACTGAATTTCCAAGTTGAGTAATACTTCTTGTGGTGCGAGCTGCATTGTTAGTATTCGGATGACTTCTTGTACACCTGACTCTGTTTTTGACAAAGAACGAATGCTAGCTATAGTTTGAGGATTAGCACTTTCACCAACTAATAATCCTTTACTTTCCCTAGCTAGTAATATTGCTACTATAGCCAAGATAATCCCAATAATAATCGAGGCGATACCATCAAAATAAACATTATTAAATAAATGTCCTAAAAAGATTCCGATTAAAGCAACGAATAAACCTAAAACTGCGGCAGTATCCTCTAATAATATTGTAAATACTGTAGGGTCTTTACTGTTTTTGATTGCTTCCCAAAAATTTTGCTTACCTTTGGTCGGCAAAAACTCTCTTAAAGCCACAGTCCAAGAATACCCCTCTAAGAATATTGCTATAGTCAATACAATATAATTCCACATCGGGTCTTCTAAAGGGCTGGGCTTAATTAAATGAGTAATTCCTTCATAAATTGACATCCCGCCACCAATGGCAAATATAAGAATAGCAACGATTAAAGTCCAAAAGTAAAGTTCTTGACCGTAACCAAACGGATGGCTATCATCTGCTGGTTTTTGGCTCATGCGAATTCCCAGCAAAAGTACCAGTTGGTCGCCAGTATCTACCACCGAATGAATACCTTCAGATATCATGGCAGAACTGCCAGTAATGGCGGCGGCGATAAATTTAGTAATAGCGATCGCTAAGTTAGCTCCCATCGCTGCAAAAATTGTTTTATTAGATGAATCAGTTGCCATGATTGTAAAGAAGTAGCTATCCAAAAACTTGTTAGGACTTACGCAGGAGATTTATTCGTTAAGAGCGGGCATAATGCATAGGGTTGGAGAGGCTCTAGGGGTAGAGAAGAGTTCCGAAATATAGCGCTTTTCGTTTGTATACAATACAGTTTGACCTCTCTCCATTCCTCTCTCCTAAAAGGAGAGAGGCTTTGAATTTACTCCCCTTCCCTTGTAGGGAAGGGGCTGGGGGTTAGGTCTGTATTCGACTCAATTGAGAAGCGCTATAGCTTTTGTTGTCTCCGAAGTAGCTTTTGTGATCTCCGAAGTAGCTTTTGTTGTCTCCGAAGTAGCTTTTGTTGTCTCCGAAGTAGCTTTTGAGATCTCCGAAAAAGCTTTTGAGAT
>NZ_CALMFY010000126.1 GCF_937863485.1 uncultured Nostoc sp.
GGGGAGTGGGGAGTGGGGAGTTAGGAGTGGGGAGTTAGGAGTTAGGAGTTATAAGAATTCTTTCGCCAATGCCCGATGCCGATTAAATTTGAGAAAAATTCCAGATGACGTTTAAAAAATCCCAGCTAGGGGAACACTGGAATTAACCCAAAGCCAGTTTAGGTAACAGCTATGGGTACTGTCTCCAAAGGAAATGTCACCGTGGTATTGTTTTACAAGCGTGCTAGTTTATTAATTACTTCTATCTTGCTGGGGTTGATAGCTGTGCCAAGTATCGGATGGGCACAAAAAACCCCTGATATTAATTCATCTGATTTAACCCCAGTTTACCCACCTTCTGCACCGCCACCGCGAGTAAAACCCTTACCCGATGAGCGGGGAGTACAAGAACATTCGCTAGAAACTGATTATCGTGTCGGCAACTTACTAGAAGATTTTACGGGCAATCTTTGGATAGGTTCTTGGCGGGGACTATCGCGGATTGATCCTAGAACCGGCAAGATTGTTTCTCGTGTTAGTTTACCGAATGTTACCATTGGTGCTTTAGCCCAAGACAAAGTTGGACGCTTGTGGGTGGGAAGTTATGAGGGACTAATCCGAGTAGATTCCCACACTAACGAAATCACCGCGCAGAATTTATTTTTGCCTTCTAAACGGGTGTTGTCACTGTTACTTGACAAGCGGGGTTATTTGTGGACTGGAACCGATAGTGGTTTAGCCCTAATTAGTCCCGACCAAGGCTTGATTATGACAACATTAAAAAATCTGCCTGGTGTCAGCGCCAACACCTTGACTTTAGATGCTGAAGGTCAACTGTGGGTTGGCACTCTTGATGGATTAGTGCGGGTAAATACTGCTAGTGCAGCGATTATGAAGCGGATAGCCGATTTACCAGGGACGACTGTACAAGCCTTAGCTATTAGTCCAGAAGGATTAATTTGGGCGGGAATGCCGAATAATTTGCTAGTTATTAACCCAAAAACTGGTGCAGTGTTGCGGTCTGTGACTCGCCTACGTGGGCGTAACGTGACAGCAGTACGTTTTGCTAAAGATGGTAGTGTTTGGGTCGGGACTAACAATGGTTTGTTACGATTAAATCCAAATACAGGAGCTGTGTTAGACCCAGAAGTTGCTGGACTCCCTTCTAGTCGGGTTCTTGCCCTTGCACCTGACATCGCTAATAAATTATGGATTGGCACTAGTGAAGGTCTAGCTTGGTTAATGCCCAAAACGAGTAGTGCAAAACCCCATATTGCTTTCAGTCGCGCCGTTAAGTAGGGACTAGGGACTAGGGACTAGGGACTGGGGACTAGGGAAATTTAATTCCTAATACCCAATACTTAATAACCAATACCTAATCCCCAATCCAAAATCCAAAATCCAAAATCTAAAATTGGCAGGGACTAGGGACTAGAAAAATTTATTCTTAATACTCAATAGTTAATAACCAATACCTAATCCCCAATCCAAAATCCAAAATCCAAAATCTAAAATTGGCAGGGACTGGGGACTAGGAAAATTTATTCCTAATACCCAATACTTAATAACCAATACCTAATCTCCAATCCAAAATCTAAAATCTAAAATTGGCAATGGCAATCACTACCCAGCAATTAATTCAATGGAAACAACAGGGACGTTCAATTGTGGCATTGACCGCCTGGGATTATGCGATCGCTCAACTCCTCGACGCAGCTGGTGTAGACTTAATCCTCGTGGGTGACTCTATGGCAGTAGTTCTAGGGTATGAAACAACACTGCCGATAACTTTGGATGAGATGATATACCACGCCAAATCTGTGCGTCGAGGAGTTAAACGCGCATTAGTGGTTGTAGATTTACCATTTTTGACGTATCAAGAAAGTCTTCAGCAAGCGATGCACTCAGCTGGGCGGGTACTGAAGGAAACAGGCGCTCAAGCGGTAAAATTGGAAGGTGGCTATCCCGCGATCGCAGAAACTATTGCTCGTTTGGTAGAAGCTGGAATTCCGGTAATGGGTCATGTAGGTTTGACACCGCAATCAGTACATCAACTTGGTTTGCGACAACAAGGGAAAACGCAAGAAGCGAGTGAGAGGATTTTACTTGAAGCGATCGCTCTCGAACAAGCTGGTGTATTTTCTCTAGTGTTAGAGCATATTCCCGCAGATTTAGCAATGCAGATTACACAAAAACTGAGCATTCCGACAATTGGTATCGGTGCAGGGCCTCACTGCGATGGACAAGTTTTAGTTACCTCAGATGTAGTCGGGCTTACAGAGAAGCAGCCACCCTTTGCCAAGGTTTACACAAATTTGCGCGAGACGATTACCAAAGCCGTGCAAGATTATGCTGTAGAAGTGCGCGATCGGAAATTTCCATAATAAATGAAGTGACTGGGGACTAGTACCGCAAGGCGGAAGTCAAAAGGAGCCAGTGCGTTGGGAAGCCAGCGCGGTCTTCTCCCAAAGGGAGAGGCTAGCGCCTGCCGTAGGATGCCCGAAGGGCTGTAGGGGGTTTCCCCCATGAGCGACTGGCGTCCGGCTCTGCCGACTTGTACCCCTACGGGGATCTTGCTACGCGCAGCGTCTCCCCTTCTCCCAAAGGGAGAGGCTAACGCCAAGGGAGAAGCAACTGGCGTTCAAAAGTCAAAAGTCAAAATGAATACAGCGTAAGCGTTTCGTTGATTTGGAATGGGTGGCTTATTTATGCCGTACTGTACTAGAGATTGGGAAAAACTCTTACCCTATTCCCTAATTTCTATAACCATTATGAACTAGTAACCGCAGTTGCGGGTTAACTACAAATAAAATAATTAGTGGCATTAAGGCAGTCCAGCCTGCAATCTGAATTTCTAAATTTGATCAGTTAAAGGGAGTAAATTAGCAATCAGAGTAACTACCAAGCCATCCACGGGCTTTATGTGAACTCGACATTTACACTCTGTTTTTACTAGCAGATGAGAAGAGAAATAGTACCCCTAAGGGTAATATTAGAACTTATTTTTCCATACTAAAATGCAAGTATTCTTGAAGCAAGAAAATAATTTTTGAGCCAAAGGAGCTTGTATGACTAGACAGCATGGATTCACTCCTCGTAAAGGTGAACATCAACCACTAAGTGAATTTGCCCAAACAGGTAAGTTCGGCAGATTGTTTCCAAAACTTCGTCCTTTTATTCCATCTGAGGAAAGTTTAAAAGAACTGGGCAATGCATTAAGCGATCCTAGTCCGAATACACCGGAGGGAGACAATCTAAGCATCCCCGCAGGCTTTACCTATTTCGGTCAATTTATCGATCATGATATTACCTTAGACACCACTACTCTTAAAGAGATCATTGTCGATCCATTGGCTGTGACAAACTTCCGAACACCAGCACTTGATCTTGATAGTATTTATGGTTCTGGGCCTGATGTACAACCGTATCTATACCAACTTCCTGACCAGGATTTGTTTTTAATTGGCACAACTAATAAAGACCCTGGAGTAGGAGATCCCACTGTTCCCCCAGAATTGCCCAACGATCTTCCTCGCGCTTCTAGTGGTCTGGGACTACTTGGAGATCCGCGCAACGATGAAAACTTAATCGTTGCACAGCTTCACCTGGCTTTTCTGAAATTTCACAACAAAGTAGTTACAGGTATCAAGAATAAAACCATTGAATCATCAAAGTCCATAGATAAGTCGGATTTTGAAAAGGCCAGAGAATTAGTAATTTGGCACTATCAATGGATAGTAATTCATGACTTCTTGACTCGCATTATTGACAAGGAACAGCTAGAATTAGTGCTTAAAGAGGGCAGACGCTTTTTTATATTGAAAGAGGATCAGCAGCCATTTATTCCTGTAGAGTTTTCTGTAGCTGCCTATCGTCTTGGTCATAGTATGGTGCGTGCAGTTTATGACTACAACCGTGTTTTTACTCCTCTTCCTGGTGGAAAAACACCCGCGACTCTGCAACTTTTGTTTGCTTTCACTGCCAAATCAGGGAAGTTAGACGACCCTTTTAATATTCCGATTCCCAGTGATTGGGTTATTGACTGGAGAAGATTTTTTGAGATTGACCCTGATGTGCAAGTTAATCACAGCCGCAACATAGATCCTTTTCTTGTTGAACCTTTAAAGGATTTGCCCAATGTTCCAGAGCCAAAATCACTGGCTGTAAGAAATTTATTTCGCGGTCGGAGTGTTGGCTTGCCATCCGGTCAAAGAGTAGCTCGGTTCCTGAAATTAAAACCTTTGACTAGGGATGAAATCTCCACTGGCCCTGATGGAGAAGTTGCAGCCAAGCATAAGTTTGATATTGAGACACCGTTGTGGTACTACATTCTTAAAGAAGCCCAAATTCAGAATCAAGGCCAACGTCTGGGTCAGGTAGGAAGCCGGATTCTGGCTGAAGTTTTTGTTGGCTTACTAGAAGAAGACAGCAACTCATTTTTGGCGACTGACCCAGATTGGAGACCAACATTGCCTGCCGAAAACCCTGGTACATTTACCATCGTGGATTTGTTGAAATTTGTTGGAGAAATTAATCCTATTGGCGATGTAAAACAAGAATCGTAACTATACCCCACATTCCGCACTTCATCGTGTAATACATGAATATTTCTAACAACTGGCTAATGGTGGTTAAATAGCGATTACAAATCCTCAATCATTGCCAGTATTAATACTTAATGATTGACCATTATTAGAAAATATTCTTGAATATCGATATATTACATATTGAAGTACGGAATAGTGGTTACAAGATACTCAGCCTCCATAGAAAATAGAAAGCATAGTTAATTCCCAAATTGGGAAAACTCCACCCAATGCTTTAATGCTGGGATGGAGAGCTTTGTCGCTCTGTGGGTTAGATTTCTACGTCCTGTTTACAAATTTTCATGTTTGGGGAAGAAGCGATCGCTTCTTCCCCCACAATCGTATTTGTCTATACCAGCTTCTATACCAACTTAATTATGCCTGCGGGTTGCTTTTACTGATAGCCTCAGTGATTGCCTCTAAAGAACTCTGAATTTCGTTTCTCAACGCTTTAGCCGAATCCCCTCAGTATTTTTTTCCATATTGGTTAGACTAGTGTTGATTTTGGTAATATTGTTCAGCGAGGATTCGATTCGTTGCACTTGAGCTTCTATCGCCGCACTATCAATGGGTGAATTGAAGTTGGGAATTTAAAACTTAACTATGGAACAACAACCGATATCAGTAATTGGAGGTGGACTAGCTGGAACTGAAGCAGCTTGGCAAATAGCCCAAGCTGGAGTACCAGTAATTCTCCATGAAATGCGTCCAAAACGCTTCAGCCCTGCTCATCATACAGAACATCTGGCAGAATTAGTATGTAGTAATTCCTTTGGGGCAATGGCAAGCGATCGCGCGGCTGGATTATTGCACGAAGAGTTACGCCAACTTGGCTCTATCGTCATTTCTAAAGCTGATGAACACGCCGTTCCGGCAGGTGGGGCGCTAGCCGTCGATAGAGGACAATTTGGCCAAGACTTGACCCAAACTTTAGCTAGCCATCCTTTAATTGAATTTCGTCGGGGTGAAGTGTCTGCGATTCCAGAAGGAATTGTGGTTTTGGCAACTGGGCCTTTAACCAGTCCCGACTTAGCCCAAGATTTGCACCGCTTTACCGGGATGGAATATCTCAGCTTTTTCGATGCGGCTAGTCCGATTATTGTAGGAGAATCGATTAACCGTGACGTTGCTTTTATGGCATCACGTTATGACAAAGGTGAAGCCGCTTATCTCAACTGCCCAATGAATAAAGAGCAGTACTTGCAGTTTCGAGAAGAACTTTGTAAAGCTGAACAAATAGAACTCAAAGGTTTTGAACGGGAAACGGCGAAATTTTTTGAAGCTTGTTTACCCATTGAAGAACTAGCACAGCGGGGGGAAGATACCATGCGCTACGGCCCCCTAAAGCCAGTGGGATTGTCAGATATTCGCACAGAAGAACGTCCTTATGCTGTGGTGCAGTTGCGACAAGAAGATAAAGCCGGTCAACTGTGGAATATGGTAGGATTCCAAACTAATTTGCGTTGGGGTGAGCAAAAGCGAATATTTCAGCTAATTCCAAGTTTGGAAAAGGCGGAGTTTGTGCGGTTGGGAGTGATGCACCGCAATACTTTTATTAATGCTCCTCAGCTAATGCATCCGACTCTGCAATTTAAAGAGCGCCCGACATTATTAGCTGCTGGACAGTTGATTGGTACTGAAGGCTACACCGCAGCGGCTGCGGGTGGCTGCTTGGCGGGAATTAATGCAGCGCGGCTAGCTTTGGGTAAAGAACCTTTAGTTTTACCACCAACAACAATGATGGGTGCGTTATTGGAATTTATTAGTTCCGCTTCGCCGAAGCATTTCCAACCAATGCCGCCCAACTTTGGAATTTTTCCCGAACTGGGTGCGAAAATCAAAAGTAAACAAGAGCGTTATGGACGTTACCGCGATCGCTCTTTAACTGATCTAGCAAACTGGAAAGCAAATCATAATTAATCGGCATTGGGCACATATCATGATCAAAAATCTCGCAAAATGTAATATTTGCATCTCTTATAAATCATCTGAAACTCAATTAGAGATAGGGATTTGAGTGACGCGATCGCAAGTATGAGCCAGAACAGAAAAATCAACTGATTTGTTTTTAGTGATGCTTGCAAGTAGCTTATTTGTAGTATCGAGCTTTACAGCATCACCATCACGGTCTGTAATCACAGGTAAATCATCAAAAGTAACAGTAACAAATCTTTGCGGTGGTTGTGCAACGAGTTGCGGCACCGTAAAGATCAGACTTATAGTACATGTAGCAATTAGGCATCTGTAAAGCCATTTGTGCCTGGACAAGTATTTATTGGTGCCTTTAGTAAAATTTTTGATAACCATACCTTCGCCAAAAAAAGAGTATGAAGAGATAGGGCTGAGGTAGTAGAGTTATTGTCTCTCACAACCACAACTCAAGTGCGATTCGTTGTGAGTGAATTCCGGTAATCAGTCCATAAATAACCTCACCAGCAAATTATATAATACTGAAAACGAGCGGAGGTGGAGTGGCTTTGCCTCCGCGCTACCTGTAGACATAGGGGTCTTAAACCCTTTGATTTACGATAAAAACTTTGGTTTGTAGTGAAGACTTTAGTCTTCTTTGCAAGACTAGAGGCGAACAAAATCAGGACTGAAGTCCTAACTACGAACATTTTTTTCAGATTGATTAGCCGGATATGATATTACTCAGCACTCAGAACTGTTTCGGAGATGTCTGACGAAAAGTACACATTTACCTGTAGTTTATTTAACATCTGGTTTTAAATTTATTTTGTTTAATAAAACTTAAAATAGGTTTATTCTCCATTAAAATCTTTTGCAGAAATTTAGGTCAGATATATGGCTGATATTGTTGATATCGCAGTTACGGCTGAGTCTTTTAAAACACTGGTGGCGGCTGTACAAGCTGCTGGTTTAGTAGAAATATTAAAAAGTCCTGGGCCGTTCACCGTCTTTGCACCAAATGACGATGCTTTTGCCAAGTTACCACCGGGAACTATCCAAACTCTGTTACAGAATATTCCCCAGCTAACACGGATTTTAAAGTATCATGTCGTTCCAGGAAAGCTGCTACAGGCTGATTTGGCACAACTCGGTACGGTTAATTCTGTGGAAGGTTCACCCATTAAAATTGATTCTTCTGATGGTTTTGAAGTTAAAAATGCCACAGTTTTAGCAGCAGATATCGAAGCTGATAATGGTGTGGTACACGTTATCGATACAGTGATTTTACCGGGTTAATTCAGCTAGGGTGGGTGTTTTCCACCCTACTTATCCAAAATCTTTATAATTAACTAACTATTGGTAGTATCAAAATGCAACTAAATAGTTTAACTTATGTTATATTTGCAATGTGATTACTCACTCATATATAAATTTAGATTTAGTTATTTTAAAATAGAATAAATTAAATTCTTAAAAAGCTAACGTCTATCCCAACAAATTAATGCTCGATTTTAACACCTTACTTGAATTCTCTCGTGGCAACTGCGTAAGTATTTGTGCATTTCTCGTACCAGCGAACTTGCTTGTCACAATTTTAACGATGAGCTTGGTAGCGTTACGTCGCCCATCATATCAAGTGTGGCAATCTGCTGGAATTGCCAGCTTTTTCGCTTCCGTGATGATATTGCACGTATATACTTGGTTCATGATTGGGGTAGTGATGGCTCCTACTTATATCTTGCTGTGGCTAGCAATTACTTGTTTGGTGACTAATTTGGCAGCAATTCTTTTTCAAAGACGCTACGGTAATAGCCCTAGTCTTTCCAACAACGCCTGAAATTTAGGGACTTCCAGTTAAAAAAACATCCTATCGTAGGGGCACAAGGCCTTGTGCCCCCACAAATGTACAAATAATTTTGGATAATTTATTTTTTGTCAGTCCCTTACACATCCGAGCGATGTCTAACGACAAGCCCTTCTCTACGAGAGGCTGCGCCAACGGAACGCTACACGAACGCAAAGCGTCTCGTAGACAAAACTGCGACCCCCTTACCCCTACGCGTCTACGCACTATTTCTCCAACTTGCTGGTGCAACTAGTACAGCACGGCGGAAATAGAACAACCATTTAAAATCCCTAAAGAGCTTATTCCATAATACTTTTGACTTTTGACTTTTGACTTTTGACTTCCCCGTTCGCGCAGCGTCCCGTAGAAAAGGGGCTGACGCTTCTTCATTCATGCTCAAGGAGCGCATATAGCCAAGAGTCTCGCCATTCTCCCTTAATCCAATGGTGTTCTCGCAAATATCCTTCCTGCTGCATTCCAATTTTTTGCAAAACTCGTGCTGAGGCAATGTTTTCTGGGCGACAAGTGGCAAAGATGCGATGTAAGCCTAACTCCTGAAAACCAAATGATACAACTGCTTTTACAGCTTCAGTCGCATATCCTTGTCCCCAAAATTCTTTACTAAAACAGTATCCAATAGAGCCTATTTTGTTGCCAGTATCTAGAGTAGAAATGCGACAGATACCAATTAATTGCTTTTGGGCTTTTAAAGTCACCGCCAAGCCAAAATGCTGACGGGGTTCTTCGCCTTGCAATGAAATCTCTTTTTGCAAAAAATTCTTGGTATCTTCTTCGCTATTAGGGCCAAAGGTCAAATAACGCACAACTTCATGATCGCTGGCGTATTTATGAACCGCTTGCCAATCTGATTCCACAAAGTCTCGCAGTATGAGACGTTGGGTTTCTAGCGGTATCATTTGGGAAATTCTGCACGTAACTGATTGACTACCTGATCTAGTCCCACGGAATGGGCGGCTTTGAACAATAAACGATCGCCTGCTTGCACAAATGTCTTCAATCTAGCTACCAAATCAGCATGAGTTGCAAAGCACTCTGATGGGATACCTTCAGCACTAAGGGCGATCGCTTCAGCATCTTGTCCATCTACCAAAATCAACAAGCCGTCTAGATTCAATTTTCGCACTGTTTCTCCCACTCGCTGGTGCAACTGCTGCGATCGCTCTCCCAATTCTTTCATTGCACCCAATACGGCAATCTTTCGCTTTCCGGGTGTGTCTGCCAATAATTGCAATGCTGCTATCATAGCTTCTGGTGCAGCATTATAAGTTTCATCTAAGATTACCACATCGTTGGGTAAGGCAAACTGCTGCGATCGCCCTGTGGGCATATCTACCACCACACCTGCTTTCAGGCTTGCCCAATCGATCCCCAACACTTTTGCCACCGCTAAAGCTGCCAAAAAATTAGTCGCATTGTGACGCCCAGGCAACGGCAGAGGTAGTTGGATTCCTGCAACTTTCACAGTTTGGTGATCAATTAACTGCCCTTGGATATCCCCACCAGAAAAGCCGTAAGTCAAAACTTGTCCGTGCCAAACTTTCGCCGCTGTGGCCATTAATAGGGGATTGTCGTGGTTGAGAATTGCCACACTATCAGCAGACATTTCGGCTAATAATTCACATTTTGCCTGAGCGATCGCTTCTTCGGAACCCAGTAACTCTATATGCGCCGTCCCGACATTAGTAATCACTCCAATTGTTGGATGCGCTATTTGCGTCAGTTCGGCAATTTGTCCCCTACCGCGCATCGCCATTTCGATTACGGCGTAGTCATATTCTGTGCCAAGTTCTAGGAGAGTTTTCGGAACACCGATTTCGTTGTTGTAATTTTCATAAGTTTTGTGAACTCGTCCCTTTGTTCCTAAAACTGCGGCGATCAGTTCCTTGGTTGTAGTTTTGCCCACGGAACCTGTTACGCCAATCACTGGAATGTTAAAGTGATCGCGCCACCATCTGCCAATTTTCTGATATGCCTTGAGGGTGTCTTTTACCTGTAATATAGGAAAGCCAGGATTTTCGTATTCAAAATCTACAATTGCAGCTATTGCACCTTTTGCGATCGCGGTTGCCACAAATTCATGTCCATCAAACTTATCGCCTCGCAAAGCTAAAAATACTTCACTCGGTTTCAGGGTACGGCTATCTGTTTGGATACCGCTACTTACTTGTGTTAAAGCAGTTTCAGATAAGTTTATCGGACTGGCCAAAAGAACTTCAACCAGTTGGGTTAGGGTGGCAGAACAATGCATAAGTAATTTACAATTTAAAGTTCAAAATTATAAAATCGAATTATGACATAATACTGTATTAAACAACAAGATTTGCGACTTCAAGGGAAAAGTCGCGAATCTAAGCTTAATGAAAAAGATGAGGAAAGGGAACCCCATATTTAAAAATACTTGTTCTCTAACGTGTAGGGAAAAGTGATTTCTTTCTTCTTGCTTTACCTTTTTTACCCTCTTTGGTCACAATAACACCAAAAATAGTGCCAAAGAAGCTTAACTCCTTTGGCACACTTTGTTTATAAGCTATTTATATAGTTTAATTAAGCATATATTTTATCGTCCTATCCCCGGTTTTTAATCAAGATTACTTGCACAATTTTGATTGCTATCTCACTAGAAACACCTAAAGCTTGATATAGATCATTTAAAAAGTATTTTTCTTCTTCAGCGACAATACCTTCAGCTAAAACTAAATCGGTGGCTACTGCAAAGGCTGCTTCCCGCAAGTCAAGAGATAGAGAATTTTTTGCTGCATCAAATAAAGTATTAAAATCATCACCCTGGAGAATGCCCAAGATTTTGTCAAACAGCCTGTTCATCATCTCATGGGGATAACTTTTAAAAAGTTTCGTCCGGGACAGCACAGAAGTGATAGAATTTGCTTGCTCAACAGAAAGGTAACCGTCTGAGGCTGTTGCCACCAAGATAATGACAGCAAAAGCTTCTTCAGGATTGAGTGCTGTTTGGATTTGGCTTTCTGTACCCAACACAGCGTCGAATAGACCCATTGTAGTAACTCCTTGGTTAGAGTCCCAATAGCGCTACAGTTACCTGTGTGTTTGGTGGATTTCCAGGTAAGACTGCAACGCTGTGAGACTTTCATGCTTTAGTGTTCCCAAGATTTATTCACGGCGAACACTTGCACCCAATGGTTTTTAGCAAGAACTACACTGCCATCTGTAAACTTAAGGTTCTCCTGTCTTTTCTATTGTTTCAATTATTGCCAAACCTATACCAGAAGCTGCTATTAACAGTACTACTGATATCAAATAGGCATTTATCAGCATCCGTAGGGCTTCATCGAAAAAAATGTAGGTGGTCATTGCTTCACCTTTTGAACTTTGTGCTGCTAGTACTTTTTATTTCTCCACACCCCGATAGGTGAATTTCGCTGAGAAACTGCTAGCAATTGCATCTTAACAAAACTTTAGCTCTTTCTGAACCAACTCAAACTTTTCTTTCTGAAGATTCGATGAAGTTTACAAAAAAGGGCATTGGGCATTGGGCCTTGGGCATTGGACAGAGAAGAAAGACTTACTGCAATTTCCTCTCTGCACCCCTTCTGCCCAGTTCCCAGGTGAAGAAATCTTTGCGTGCATCATTTCTGTAAACTTTTGTCCGGCAATGAGGTAAACAAGGAAAGCTTAAAGTAAACAGCGTTCAATCGTCGCTACAACTGATTGAGAAAGAGTATCAAAGTCGTAACCACCTTCTAAGCCAAACAGAATTTTACGAGTTAACCCTAGACAATAATCAGTAAATAAAGCGTAGTCTTCTGGCTGCAAATTGATACTTGCCAAAGGATCTGCGGCATTGCCATCGTAACCAGCACTCACAATCAGTAAATCCGCCTGAAAGTTAGCTAAAAACGGTACAACCTGTGTTTCAAATAGTGGCTGATATACTGCAATATCACTACCAGGGCGTACAGGTAAATTTAAGACATTATTATGAAAGCCGCGTTCTGTCGATCTTCCAGTACCGGGATAGCATGGGTACTGATGTAGGGAACAGTAGGCGATGCGTGCTTGGGTTTCGACGATCGCCTGAGTACCATTACCGTGATGCACATCCCAATCGAGGATGGCGACGCGGTTAATTCCAGGTTGTTCTAGGGCAAATAAAGCTGCGATCGCTGCATTAGAAAATAGGCAAAAGCCCATTCCCGCATCACTTTCTGCATGGTGTCCTGGGGGACGCGCTAGTACAAAAGCCGGATTAGCCGACCCTAACACCGCCTCAACTCCATCCAACCAGGCACTGACTGCCAACAATGCTACATCATAACTGCGAGGGGAAACTGGCGTATCTCCATCCAAAGGGCCGCCGCCACTAGAGGCGATTTGCCAAAGTTTTTTGATATAGGCTGGGCTATGCGCTTTAACCAACGAAGACATCAGTGATGGCTGTTCTGATGCTGGTGTAGGCGATCGCCAGTCAATTTTATCTGCAAAGGTAGCTGCTTTTAGGGCAGTAGCGATCGCACTTAAACGTTCTGGTCTTTCGGGATGGTATTTTCCAGTCTTGTGATCTAAAAATTCGTCGGAATAGATGACTGGCAGCATAAGACGAAAAAGGTTGGCAGCAGGGCAATGAATGCTATTGTATCCTCACTGGTACAAACAGTTTTTCTTGTGCTAGAGCATTGGTCGTTTACTTTCGAGGATTTCTGTTGCAATCTTTG
Source organism: uncultured Nostoc sp. (assembly GCF_937863485.1). Lineage (GTDB taxonomy): Bacteria > Cyanobacteriota > Cyanobacteriia > Cyanobacteriales > Nostocaceae > Nostoc. Next base: position 13,032 of record NZ_CALMFY010000126.1, read on the forward strand.
CAGAAAGCGGCCGGTAGAGTAAAAAGCCCTGTACCTCCTCACAGTTGATAGATTTCAAGAACTCCAGTTCCTCTTCTTTTTCTACCCCTTCGGCTGTCAACTTCAATCCCAAGCTGTGTCCCAAGCTAACTATGGCTTTGATAATATGAGCTACTTTGACATCCTGTGTCAAATCTTGAATAAAAGATTTATCTATTTTCAGATTGTGGAGTGGCAAAAGCTGTAGGCGCGAGAGCGAGGAATGACCTATACCAAAGTCATCTATAGAGATGTAAACACCCATCTGCTGTAGATTTTGTAACACCTTTCTGGTAAAACTTAAATTTTCAATAGCTGTAGTTTCGGTAATTTCTAATTCTAAAAAGCGCGGCTCCAGCCCCGTTTGTTCTAAAACCTCGGCTATAGTCTCCACCAATTTGGGTTGGCAGAACTGTTTAAGAGAAAGATTGACAGCGATCGTCATGGGTGGCAATCCTGCATCTTGCCAGGTTTTATTTTGGCTACAGGCTGTCCGCAGCACCCATTCGCCAATGGGGACAATTAATCCACTTTCTTCGGCAAGGGGAATAAAGACACTGGGTGCAACCAACCCCATCTCTGGGTGCTGCCAACGCAACAAAGCCTCCATACCAGTAATTTCTTCTGTGGCAATATTCACACGAGGCTGATAGTACACCGTAAATTCTTTGCGTTCTAGGGCATAGCGCAAGCTCTTTTCTAAAGTCAGGAGTTCAGGATTTTTAGCGCTCAGGGAAACACTGTAGAATTGGTAGTTATTCCGCCCTTTGTCCTTGGCGTAGTATAAAGCCGCATCCGCGTGCTGAATTAGTGTTTCGGCATCAGGACTGTTGTTATCAAGCAACGCAATACCGAGGCTGGCAGTCACGTAAAGTTCATGCCCTTGAAGATGGAAAGCATCCTCTAAGGCTTGTAAGATTCTCTGCGCCACCTGCTTTACCTCTTCAATATCATTGACTCGGGGGAGTAAGATAGTGAACTCATCACCTCCCCAACGGGCTATGGTGTCTCCGCCTCTGAGTAAGTCTTTTAATCTTTGAGTGACACTTTGTAACAATTGATCTCCCAAAGTGTGTCCTAAAGTATCATTAATGACCTTGAAGCGATCCAGGTCGAGGAAGATCACAGCTAAACTTTCGCCATTCCGAGTGGCGTTTGGCAGAGTTTTACCGAGCATCTCATTAAATAGTAGGCGATTAGGCAACCCTGTCAGCAGGTCATGAAGGGCTTGATAGCGAATCTTTTCTTCTACTTGCTGACGCTGCTGCGTACTAATGATACTGGCGGCCATTGTCAAAAGGGTAGATTCTTCATGCCTTGACCAATGCCGCTCAAAGGTGCAGTCTGCCAAGCCAAGGTAACCCCATAATTCGTTCTCCAACCGGAGAGGCACCAGGATAAGCGATTGAATGCCATCTCTAATCAGGAATTCTTGTTCGGCGACCGGAAATTTTTGGGTGAGTCCGCTAATCGACTCGCCGCGAGAGAGAACAGTATACCAACGGGCTAATCCAGAAGCTTGATAAGGCTGATTCTGCCAATGGTGGTGGGTAGGTTCAATAAAGGAGTGCGTCCATTCAAACCGTAGGCTGACTGCTATTTCCCCTGTAGCAGGATGGGGATGGTTCTGAAAGAGATAGGCACGATCTGCCTTGGCAGCTTCGCCCAATACAGCTAGAGCTCGATCAATACCAGTTTCAAAATTCATTTCCCCTAGTAAATAATTAGCTGCTTCTGCAACTGCCTGTAGCAAGCGATCGCGCTGGCGCAGTTCGGCTGTGGCTTGCTTTTGCTCTGTAATATCCCTAACAATAAAAGTTCTAATTAAATCACTTTCAGGAAGGTAGAGAACGGATTGTTCAAAAACTTCTGCACCTACTTCCACCTCCCGCACAAAAGAATTTTTTTCTAGATTGTTAACTGCACCCAGGAGTCCTGTTAAAATAGGGTGTTGTGTCCCAACTTCTCTAAGTTTGGGAAACTTGAGAGCTGCGGCTGGATTGAGATAAGTCACTGTTCCCTCGAAATCCATCTCAATAATTGGATTGGGGATGAGTTCAGGGAAGGATGCTAGGCGAGCTAGGGCGGACTCACTAGCTGCTTCAAAGGTGGGATCGATCGCTAGGGTTTGAAAAGGATTGGCAGGACTGGCTTGCTGTGATAGGAAACCAGATAAGTCTTCAACATCACAAGATTCAGAGAATGCTTGTTCTGAGAGGTTGGAAATAGCATAATATTTTGCTTGAGCTTGATTACCGCCAAAGGCAATGACATCTCCGCTTCTGAGATTATGAGAGAAGCATTTAGTACCATTCACAAATAAGCCATTAGTACTTCCTTTCCCCTTGTAGTTGCCATCAATAATCTGGAAGCCGTATTGGTCAGTCTGTGGAACAGTTACTCGCAATAAAATTGCATGTTGCATTGATACTGACCGGGAAGCCAAGACAATAGTGTTTGCGGGATGCCGCCCCAAAGAATAAGTAGCCTCTTGCAAAACGACAGTTCGCTGCCCTTGCAGGTCTTGGATGACCAACATATGGCGTATTTTTTCCCGCTCATTTCCTAGCATGGCTATTCCTCAAATTCTCATATCTTTATGTCTTAGTCTAAAAAATACTACTCCCAGGAGTTCCAATCCACTTAGGTTAAGGCTTGATCTTCCCTAATCCTCTTTAAAAAGCAGGGAATTAAGTCCCCCCCTTTTTGAGGGAAGCCACTTGCTCCACTTGGGGGGATCTTCCGGGGCAAAATATCACTAACACCAAGCGTATTGCCATAAATTGAAGACTTTCAAGCTGAACTTATAGAAAATTTGCTCAATCAAAGTTATCACTGTCTGTGATCCCAAAATTGGTATGAGGGTGCAAACCGCCCTTCTCTTCATGATTGACTTTCTGGAATGAGATGGCTAATTGTTCAATCAGTTTTTGTAGTAGAAGTTCTAGCTGTTTTCTGCACTCATACATAAGTTATAAACTTTGTCCCTTCGTCTATATCATCCAACCTTGTCTTCCTTAGGATACCCAGAATCAAATCAAATACTGAATAGAACACATGGTATATTTGCGGATTTTATTCTGAGTGGTGAGGAAACTCCGAATTATATAAATAACTATCTGATTTTTATTTTTTAATCACTCAAATAAGTAAGCATAATTAAACATACAATAAAATCCTACTTCGTAGTGAGCAATTCCTCGCTCATAGCAACGTTTATCAGGACTAAAGTCCTTACCCAACGGGAAAGTTAGTCGCTCATCAGGGAAACCCCCAGACGCTCTCTACCAGACCAGAGGCGAACGCAGACTTGCTCTAGAGACTTCCAAATAAAAAAATACTTAATTACTTCTTGTGGGGTGGGCGACACGATCGCCTGTAGCCAAGGGCGGACAAGATGTCCACCCCACAAGATTGGACAATTTATTTATTGGAAGTCCCCTAAGCGACACGCGAACAGCGTCTCTAAGAGTTGCTATACTGTTGGCGAGCGTCTCCCCTTCTCACATTGCCAGAGGCTAGCGCCTGCCGTAGGATGCCCGAACGCAAAAGTGTCTCCTGTCTTGACAAGGGCTGTAGGGAGAAGACCGCGCTAACTTACTACAAACTTTAATTTATTTAGGCCTAGCTATTTAGTACTGCTTCACGGAATTTTGTGAAATAGATAAGAGCAAGGCAGAAATTAAATTAATTGGATGTATCCCACTGGAAAAAAATATCTGACGATTGGAAATCGCACGCCAGTTGCTTCAATGGCGTCAACCCTCGTTGGCGCAGCCTCTGGTAGCGAAAGGAAGGAGAATGAACCCCTAAATTTTAAAAAGGATTATAGAGTAAACTGAAATACAAACCGTTATCTTGTAATGTTCTATCATTTGAGTCAACAGACACTAAAGGAATGCCCCAGTCAAGACGAACGGTGAAGCGATCGCCCTGTGACCAACGCAACCCCAGACCAACAGCAGCTAAAGTATTATGGTTGGGATTCTCTCTACCAGAACTATTCCAACCGACACCAAAATCTATAAACGGCACAACCTGTAATGTGCTATTTATCTGGGGTAAGCGCAGAATCGGTACTTGAACTTCAGCAGAAACAAAAGTGCCATTATCTGTCAGCAGGTAATCTTGACGGTAGCCTCGAATACTATCCTGCCCACCTAAGCCAAATTGCTCTAAAGGCAAAAGTGCTCTGGATGCGAGTTGCGTATTTAAACGAAGTAAAAGTAAAGTTTCAGGAGCTAAAAGGCGTACCCACTGGGCTTGCCCTTGCCAAGCAAAAAAACGGCTATCGGGAGCATTTTGGTTAATTGTGGCATTCAACACATCTATACCCAAGCTAAATTGCGAGCGGAAGGCGATGACTTCACGGCTATTACGACTCGTCCATTCTTGAAAAAATCGCAACGCAGATATCTTGGTGCGTCCCTGTTCATCCGCTCCAGGCGAAAGTACAGAACCGGGAAACCCATATCTCTGTAGCAAGGACGAAATATAACTTTCGCGTCGGGACGCCGTTAATCCAAGGACGAATTCTTGTGTGGGAGTTTGAACTATTGGCTGGCGGAATGTCAGTTCGTAATAGGGAGAAGTTGATTCGATATCTAAAAAGTCGAAAGGAGGTTCAATGACATGACTCGATGTAGTGCCATAGTTGAAGGTGAGGGTTCCGTTCTTGGGATTGAGTGGTAATGTATAGTTGGCGTCAAAGGAGTTGCTACCATCGGTATTAGTGTAAGCTATACCCAGAGAATCTCCAAGTCCCAATAAGTTGGCTTCGTTCAATTGTAATCGGCGGCGGAAACTGCCAACGCTAGGCGATCGCCCATTATCAAGAACTATTTGGCTACTAAGGGTTTTTGCCTCGCTGATCTTGACTTCTAAGAGACTCGTACCAGCCCGCGATCCTGTTGAGAGTTCAGCAGACACCTTTTGAATCAAAGGATTAAGTTGCAAAAGTTGTAGCGCCTCTAGTAAACGCTGGCGATTAAGAGGCGGTGATGTCGCTATTGCTAGTCGGCTGCGGACATAATTCGGATTCAACCGCCGAGTCCCAGTTACCTGGATATCTTCTAATTTACCTTCGACCACCTGAATTTTGACAATATAGGATTTGAGTGCTTCTAATTTACCTCCAACTACCTGAATTTTTACAACACGCGATTGGAGTGTTTGGGGTGGAATATACGCACCAGAAGTAATGTAACCATTGTTGACGTATAAATCAGTGATTTTAGAACTGGCTTGAAACAGTTGAGCCTGTGAGATGGGTTGTTTGGTAAATTCAGCAGTGGCGAGGGCTAACTCTTCAGGACTGAAGACCGTACTACCAACAACTTCAAACCGTTCAACAACAATAGTTTGAAGAAAGTTGCCAGGAAATGGTTCCTCAGGAGTGGGAGATGGGGCAGAGGGGGGAAATAGTTCTGCTGGTGGGGGGAGTAGCTGTGGTTGTTCCGGTAAGGGA
>NZ_CALMFY010000127.1 GCF_937863485.1 uncultured Nostoc sp.
GTCACAGGCAATGAAATTGCGATCGCCGCCTTAGTGCAACTGCTGCAATCAACTAATCTGGATGACTCCAGCCGTAGGCAGGCAGCATCAAGCTTAGAGAAAATCGGCACAGGCAATGAAATTGCGATCGCCGCCTTGGTGCAACTGCTGCAATCAACTACTGTGGATGACTCCACCCGTAGGTATGCAGCATCAAGCTTAGGGGAAATCGACCCTGGCAATGAAATTGCGATCGCCGCCTTAGTGCAACTGCTGCAATCAACTACTGTGGATGACTCCATCCGTAGCCTGGCAGCAGATAGCTTAGGGGAAATTCTACAGGATAATGAGCATCGCTTTGAGGTAGTCAAAGCCTTAAGTGGTTATTTGGAATTGGATAATAATTGCTACAATGTAATCTGGAAATGCGCTCAAAATATGCCTTACCCCAATTTCTATCAAGCTTGGCATCAGCATAATGTTGCTACTCGTGCGATGCGAAGCTTAAAGAAAATTCTCTTCACAAGAATAATTTAACTACTTTTGCAGCAGCGAACTTACAAATGAAGTTCTCATGGTAAGGGCAGCTTGTCCATTCATTACCAAGACAGACGCGGACGTTACAAATGTTTGTCTGTTAGCAACAACAGCTTAAGCATTTATTATAAATGGATACTCATTTGCTGCAATTGCGTACTCATTTGTAGCTATTGCGTACTTATTCATAACTAATGCTTAAAATTTAAGCTAAAAAATTAAGCATTTATTATAAATGGCTACTCATTTGTAGCAATTGCGTACTCATTCATAACTAATGCTTAGAATTTAATCAAATAAATTAAGCATTATTTATAAGTGGGTACTCATTTGTAGCAATTGCGTACTCATTTATAACAAATGCCGTCGCATTCATAATAAATGCTTAAAATTTAATTAAATAAATTAAGCATTAATTATAAATGGATACTCATTTGTAGCTTATAGGAACTTCAATTTCTTCAACTCGCCATGCAGCTTATCCGTTGGTAACGAAAACTTGTCCGTTCGTTAACAACACAACTTGTTTGGTTCAGAATGCTTATCTATGGCAAAGCTTATGCGGTCATTACTAAATCTTAAGCAAAAACTTATCAATACAAATCTTAACCACAGCTTACAGCTATTTTCAGGTAAGCAACATTAGAGGATGTTTGAAAAGTCCATAATGATGTATAAAATATTTTTTACCCCTCCCTAACCCTCCCCTTATAAAGGGGAGGGAACCGGATTTTTCTTGTTTCCCCCCTTTATAAGGGGGGACTAAGGGGGGTAACAACGCAATTAAAATCACAGTTAACCACTTTTCAAACAACCTCTTAAGGAGAATAGACTTGCTCCCTAAAATCCAAAGATAGAAAATGCTAAGATTCCAATCAAATATGGCATTTGCACAGCTATGACACCCACGCTGCACAAATCAATCTCCTTAGCAGAGTTCCTCAAACTGCCAGAAACCAAGCCTGCTAGTGAATTTATCGATGGTCATCGTATCTACCAGAAACCAATGCCACAAGGCAAACATTCCCGGCTACAACTAAAACTTTGTAACGCAATTAGCCAAATTGCTGAAGAACAAGAAATTGCTTTGGCTTTTCCAGAATTACGCTGTACATTTGGCGGACGTTCGATTGTCCCAGACGTGAGTGTATTTGCTTGGGAACGGATTCCTTTTGGTGCTAATGGAGAAATTGAAAATACCTTTGGAATTTACCCTGATTGGACAATTGAAATTCTTTCACCAGAACAGAATACAACCAAGGTAATTATAAATATTCTTCACGGTCTAAAACACGGCACTCAATTAGGCTGGTTCATCGATCCAGATGAACGCTTAGTATTAGGATTTTTGCCAGGACAGCAACCTATAGAGATGACTGGGGATGAAGTATTGCCTGTACCTGAATTTTTGCAACTGAATTTAACAGTTACACAGGTTTTTGCATGGCTAAAACCAACAAAAGTTAGTTAATAAAGATGATTAATATTCACTTAAAAGATGTAAGACTAATATCCCAGACTTTTTGAATTTTGACAAATAAATCCGATGAGTTTTAAGTGGCAATAATCAATTCCCCATGTTTGACATTAGCGCCGCGTATCTTACACTTTCTGGGCTAGTGATCGCTGGTATTATACTTTCTGGGAGTCTCGCTTGGCGGGTGAAAAGCAAGCAGCATTTCGCAAGGCGTAGGTGTAATTACGTCTCAAAATAAAGTTTTACTTGAACTTAGAGTTGATGATGGCGATCGCTTCAGTAGATTACACTCCAAAATCTTTGTCTATAGTCGTCAAACGAGTGATGACAAGAACAGTTAAGATAAATTCGCAAATAGTTTAAATACGAAGCCCGCCTGCGCGGGCTAATTATTTTATAGGCAATTAGCCGGACATAATATCATTCTCCCTGAAAATAAAATACTTCCAGGAACTTTTATTAAGCCTCAACTTTTACACCCTTCCAGAAGGCTACATAACCTTCAATATTCTTAGCCTTCTCTTTGGCGCTGGGATAGTACCATGCGGCATCTTTGTTGACTTGCCCATCAACGTCAATACTGTAGTAGCTGGCGACACCTTTCCAAGGACAAGTACTGTGGGTGTTACTGTCTGTGAAGTACTGCTTGTTAATGGTGTCAGCAGGGAAATAATGGTTGTTATCCACAACTACGGTATTATCGCTCTCAGCTAAAACTGTTCCATTCCAAATTGCTTTTGGCATAAGTGAGTTTGCAAATAAACTATACATTTAACATTTTGACACGATCAGCTTCTTTTATCCTCCTGAACGGCTACCTTACACGAGAGTCCGTCCAAACTCAAATGAATAGTCAGTAAGGTTTATAGAAAACTTTGCAATGCCAATATTAATTTACATCACTTTTACTTATCAAGTTAAGAAGTAAAAGTATTTGTTTTTATTATAAAGATTTTCTAGCATATTGGTATGCAAACTTTATTAGCTAAAACACAGTTAGATTTCAGTTTCTAGCCGAAAGCAAAAAAATATCTAGAAGAGAAGACCATCATTATATATATGTGAGCGATCGCACCTTCTATAAATGCTTGCGAATCAAAGATTTTATATAGCGAACCTTTGCTTTTTATGAGTTATTACTTACTAAACCTTATACGAATTCCCAATTTCTGATATTGGGGTCAATTTGACTCAGCCGTTTGGATAATTAACAAATCAAGCTATCAAATGAACTGAGTGTAAAAGGTTGAGATTTATAAAACAGTGGACTCTCTTACTAGATATCACAGACTGATTGTACTTTGTTCTAGTTGAGGATAACTCTATGAACTTACAAACTTGATAAATTTTGCACATATTGTTGCTTGGATTAATTCTATGCCTAAAATTACTAGCCTTCATACAGCCAATAATAACAACAGTGGCGCATCAAGAAACACAGCCGTCAACTCTGACACTTTATCTAGCTATTCCACGAATGTGAATTACCTCAAACCCTTTGATACGAGCTTTCTTGCTTATCACATGATGGGTCTTAGTAATTTTGAATGATCTAAGTTAAACTGCGTCCACTTTGAAAACTGTAGTTCTTTCGGTATGAAAAGAAAAAACCCTCATCCCCCAGCCCCTTCTCCCAAATTTGGGAGAAGGGGAGCCGGAAATAAGTCCCTCTCTCAAGTAGGGAGAGGAATTTAGGGTGAGGGCAAAAACTACGGTTCTGAAGATAGATGAGGTTTAATGTCCTTTCGAGTTGTAAATTACATCATTTTACCAATTACAGTTTTGTCTAAGTTCGTAAAATATTTCTGAATTAGTGCATTATTAGATTTTAGTTAATCTAATAAAAATTGAATTTTCCTAGCTTTTATAAAATTATATATATTGCCCAAATTAATGAGGAATAAATAAACCGATGTAGTAACTTAATACCAATAAGTTTAAATTCTAAATCATAAAATTTTATTACTAGCCAAGATTAATTAACTTAGTTAAATCGAGAAGAAAATTATGAAAGTTACAAACTTGCTCAATTCTGCATTTATCGTTGCTTGTATTGCTTTTATACCTGGAATTGTTGGCGCTCAAACAGCTAATAATAACAATAGTGCCGGACAAATAAACACAGATGTCACCTCTAAGACTTTACGTACTAATTTCTCAAATGCCAGCTATCTCCAACCTTTCAATACTACTTTTCTAGCTTATCAAGGTTATTTCAAAGAGCAGGGTATACCTAGTGGGGGCGCTTTGGTATTTGAATACCAAATAGGAAAAGTGACTGCAAAAGATGTGGTTCAGGCTGCTGTCAAGGCTAACAAATTACCAGCACAAGTTTTGAATGATCAAAGTTATCTCAATGCGGTCGAGTCGCAGTTGACATCATTGAGCAATATTAATGATTCAGATAACTAACTACAGATGGGTCAAAGTTTGTAGATACGTTATAAAAAGCGATGTCTACGATGGTCACTGACTTGTACTGAGCATCTCGGCTTGCTTCTCTTCGAGAGGCTGCGCCCTAAGCGCCAGCCTCTCCTTGGCGCAGCCTCTCGTAGCGAAGAGTTGTAGCTTTATCGTACCCCTACTCAAAAGCCAGCTAGCAAGAGCGTCTCCAAGAGTTGTGCGGGCTGCGCCTACGCTCCTGCCTCTTCATAGCAAAACAAGCGATCGCTGTACTAAAATTAGGACTTACGCATCATACATCTGTACTATATAAAATTTGGGCTTTTCAGCCATATTTAACACTCAACAGAATAAATATGCGACCAAATTAACCTTGTGAGCAGCGCCTGAAACGGTTATGCGTAATACACATTAGGGTTAGTTTGTACAGTGCGTAAGTCCTAATTTATATGCTACAACGGTAATCGCCTGTTTGAAGAAGAGTTTTAACTACAACTGGTGACAGTTGTCAATACTTTTCTCCTTTACTTAGATTCGTAGGTAAACAAACCAGGCTGTGATTAGTTTATTATTCTCAGCTTGATTTAGTTCTAATCATGATTAAAAACACTATTCTAGAGCCTCTAGTTACGGATGTTCGGTGTAAAGAAATTTGTGAGATTTTGGGAGAAACTTACAACCAGGAACGCTGGAACGATTGGCGCTGGCAAATGCGGCATCGGTTGACTAAGCTGGAACACTTTCAGAGGTTATTAAGGCTTAGTGCTGCCGAAGAACAGGGACTTTTAATCGCACCAGAGAAGTTTGCTGTAGCTGTCACACCATACTTTGCATCACTCCTTGATCCAAAAGATCCGCTTTGCCCATTACGGTTACAAGTCATCCCACGGGAAGAAGAACTAGTAGTCAGTACCGCAGACATGGTAGATCCATGCGGTGAAGATAACGACACTCCAGTGCCAGGACTCGTACACCGCTACCCTGATCGGGTGTTGCTGCTTGCCCTAGACACTTGCGCTGCTTATTGTCGTTATTGCACTCGCTCTCGTTTAGTGAGTCAAGGTGAGATGTACCCAGTAACGCGGCGGTTGGATGCGATCGTCGCTTACCTAGAGGAACACACCGAGATCCGTGATGTGCTAATTTCCGGTGGTGATCCTCTGTTGATGTCTGATGAACCTTTAAACAATTTGCTTGGGCGGCTGCGTGCCATTAGGCATATTGAATTTATCCGAATTGGTTCCCGCGTGCCGAGTTTCTTACCGCAGCGAATTACACCGGAATTGGTTGCCTTACTTCGTAAACATCGTGTGTGGCTGTCTTTGCACTTTTGTCATGTGCGGGAACTTACACCGGAAGTGGCACAAGCTTGCGATCGCCTAGCTGATGGTGGCATTCCTCTAGGTAGTCAAACTGTGCTGTTAAAAGGTGTGAATGACTCTGAAAAAGCGCTGAAGAATCTGTTTCACGGTCTTCTCAAGCTGCGTGTGCGACCCTATTACCTTTACCAATGCGACCCAGTTATTGGCACTGCACATCTGCGAACCAGTGTTCAAACTGGGATTGATCTAATTTCTAAATTGCGTGGTCATACCACTGGTTACGCTGTACCAACCTATGTAATTGATGCCCCTGGCGGTGGTGGCAAAGTCCCAATTCAAGCCGAGACTTTACTTGCCTATGAGAAGGGCACAGCTACAGTACAAAATTGGGCAGGTAAGACGTACACCTATGTAGATCCCTGGAGCAGGGCTGACACTATTATGTGAGTTTGACCGCCATCATCTAAAAGAGCCAGTTGGGATGGTTCTTTTGGCTTCTAGCATAAAACTAAGTAATCGCAGGAGAGTAGTTGGAATGTTGATTGTGGGCAATACAAACCTAAAAGGTCAAGGTGTCTTCGCACAGAAGCGCTTTTTGAAAGGAGAGATGATTGAGAGATCGCCAGTTGTGGTTATACCCGCAGAACAGGTTGAATTAATTGATCAAACAGTTTTGAGTAACTATTACTACGATTGGGAAGATAAAAGTGTGACGATCGCACTTGGTTTAATGTCCCTGTTCAACCATTCTTACGATCCGAATACTTACTATGTGAAAAAATTCGCCGAAGGGGAGGTGGAATTAATTGCCTACCGAGATATAGAAACAGGAGAAGAAATTACTGCCAACTATAACGGTTCACCTGAAGATATATCTCCTATCTGGTTCGATGTTGTTGATAAAATATCTTCGACTCCATTGAAGACTTAGTAATCAAAATTTCTGCAATTAATCTGAGTTGTATATTACAGCTAACAGCGAAAGCTTTCTCACCAGGAATTATCGGGCTATGGGGTTATTAATTGGTCTGTGTTATGACCTTAAGGCAGACTACCTTAAGGCTGGTTTCAGCGCTTCTGAGGTAATGGAGTTCGACGATGAAGAAACTATCATCGGGCTGGAAGATGCACTATTTCAGTTAGGTCATCAAGTTGAACGTGTCGGCAATGGTAGAGAACTTGCTCTCAGGTTAGTAAAGGGCGATCGCTGGGATCTAGTTTTCAATATTGCTGAGGGTTTGAAAGGTCGCTCTCGTGAAGCCCAAGTCCCCGCAGTCTGCGAATTATTCGCTCAACCCTATACCTTTTCCGATCCGCTTACCTGTGCCCTAACGTTAGACAAGGCGCTTGCTAAGAGAGTGGTGCGCGATCGCGGCTTGCCGACAGCCCCCTTTGAAGTGGTGAGTAGTACCGCAGAAGCAACAGCCGTATCGTTGCCAATGCCAGTTTTCCTCAAGCCTCTGGCGGAGGGCAGTTCTAAAGGGGTAACTGGGCGTTCTCTTGTTAAAGAACGCGAGGAGCTAGTAAATACTTATCAATTGTTACGCGAATTATTTCAGCAGTCCGTACTCGTAGAAACCTTTCTTCCCGGTCGAGAAGTAACGGTGGGCATTATTGGCAACGGCAGCAACTCACGGGTAGTAAGTGTGATGGAAGTAATTTTTACAGGAGAAGCGGAAGCTTTCGCCTATACCACCCTCAACAAGGATGAGTATCTGGAACGGGTATCTTATCGTTTGCTCATAGATCCTGAGCCACTGGCAGCACAGGCAAGGCAGCTGGCGCTGGATGTTTATCATACTCTTGGTTGCCGTGACGCTGCCCGCGTAGATCTGCGTTGCGATGCTAGCGGTGTGTTGCAGTTTATGGAGGTTAACCCACTGCCAGGGCTACATTATATCCGCTCAGACCTGGTAATTATGGGACGTTTGGGTGATGTGACATACACAGAAATCATTGCTGAAATAGTCGAGTCTGCATGGCAAAGGTACAAATGTTGATTTAGTCATCAGTAGCGATCGCTCACTATGGGGTCTTGTTTTTTGGCGATTGCTGATTGCGGGATGAAACTATTAAACAAATTTCCTCACTAATTCCAATAAATTTCCCCTCCCTCAGAAATTCATCCGTTTGATCGGCATATCTAACCTCTTGGTAAAAATTGGAAAAGCTAAAGTCTATTATTTGCTCTCCTTCTAATATCAACTCCTTAGCAAAAAGCCCGTATCCGTCAATTTTACTTTTATAAACTTCACATTTCGGTGCATTGTTAATCAACTTTTCTATCTTTTTGGGAGTCAGTATAATTAAAAGTCTCCATGTCTTCAGTTGTTTAGTTTTTCTAACTTTAAGTTATTTTAGATAAATACCAATTCTCTATGAGGTGCGCTAGTCCAATATTTTAAAGAATGCGGAATCTATCATTTTCCCTTTGTAGTTTTTGGTAGATTCAACTATAACAAGTTGTAAATATGAAAACTCGGAGTGGGCAAATGGCAGGTCAAAGCCTCAATGACTTTCCCAAACAAATCCTTCAAGAACGCTACGAAATTCAGCAACAGTTAGGCAAGAAAGCAGGAAGACGTACTCTTTTAGCCCGTGACATTCAAACTGAGCAATTAGTTATCATCAAGCTGCTAACCTTCAGTAATGATTTTGCTTGGGAAGATTTAAAGCTGTTTGAACGAGAAGCCGAAACCCTCAAAGCAGTTGAGCATCCTGCCATTCCTCGTTATATCGACTACTTTGAATTAGATCCCTCTAACAGTAAAGGTTATGCTCTTGTCCAGAGCTTTGTAGAAGGTCAATCTCTGGAAGAATATATGAAAACTGGGCGGATTTTTACAGAAACTGAAGTTAAAGAAATTGCTACAGCACTGTTAAATATCCTGATTTATCTACACGGGCGACAGCCTCCAGTTGTTCACCGCGACATCAAGCCTAGCAATATCATTTTGGCAGAAAGTAGCAATAATGTTAAACAGATTTACTTGGTAGATTTTGGTTCTGTGCAAACCTTAGCAACCAAAGCAGGTAAGACAGTAACGGTTGTCGGGACTTACGGCTATATGCCCCCAGAACAATTTGGTGGCTATGTAACACCTGCTTCTGACCTTTACAGTCTTGGTGCTACTCTGATTGCTTTAGCGACAGGGATTCATCCCGCCGATTTGCCTCAGAAAGATTTGCGAATTGCATTTCAAGACTTAGTTAAACTTAGTCCTGGATTGGTAGGTTGGTTGCAATGGATAACAGAACCCAGTCTAGAGCAACGTTTAATATCTGCCTCAATTGCCTTAAAAGCCTTGGAAACAGGTCAGTTGCCAATCAATGACCTAGCTGCGGTGAATCCTCCCAAACCAGTGGACATCAGGGATTTATTGTGGAATGCGATTTGGCGTAGCACCTTTACTGGAGGCTTAGTTGTAGCAGGTTGTGCTGCTATTTATAGCACAGTTGTGTTTCCAGTATTCGGCAGCATTGCAGGACTACAATTTGGTGCATTAATTGGTTTTCCCATTGCGTTTGTTAATGGATTTTTAGTCAGCATTATTACGCGGTTATTCTTCTTCCCGCTAAAAAATGCCCACTTGCATCGACGCACAATCGGCATTATCAGCACTACATTTGGGATGGCTGCTGCTTTATTTGGATTCAGCCTGCTGTTTCATGGTTCTTTTTCTAATTGGTCAAATGTCACTAGCCTATTTTTCGTGATTGCACCTTCTGTTATCACTGGGCTAAGTATGGGAGCAGCTAGCAAATTTATTGCTCAGTGGTATGAAAAGCAATATAGGTTATTAAATAAATGAATAGTGAAATATTTAATCAGCGTTATCAAGTCGAAAGAGAATTAGGAAGACAAACCGGAAGACGAACTTTTCTAGCCTTGGATTTGCATTCCTCACAAGAGGTAGTGGTAAAAATCTTGTACTTGGGGCAAGATTTCAATTGGCAAGACTTAAAGTTATTTCAACGGGAAGCGGAAACTTTAAAAGCGCTTGATTATCCTGCTATCCCGCGCTATATAGATTACTTTGAGCTAGATACGCCCGATGATAAAGGTTTTGGGTTAGTACAAACTTATGTAGGGGCGAAATCTTTAGAGGAACATTTACAAGCAGGACGAACATTTAGTGAAGCAGAGGTAAAAGAATTAGCGCGATCGCTCCTGACAATTCTCTCCTATTTACACCACCAGCAACCCTCTGTAATTCATCGAGATATTAAACCTAGCAATATTCTACTTACAAATCGTTCTGGTAATACTGTTGGTCAGATTTACCTTGTAGATTTTGGCTCTGTACAGACTCTAGCTGCTCAAGAAGGCGGCACAATTACTGTAGTCGGTACTTATGGCTATATGCCTCCAGAGCAATTTGGTGGTAGGGTAACTCCCGCCTCCGACCTCTACAGCTTGGGTGCAACTTTAATTTATCTCGTCACGGGATTGCATCCTACAGAATTACCACAGCAGGAGTTACGTATTCAATTCCGACAATCTTGCAATCTCAGTCTAGAATTTGCTGATTGGTTGGAATGGATAACTGAGGCAAGTTTAGACCAGAGATTTTCTACAACAGAAGTAGCAATGCAAGCATTAGAAAAACCCCGTTCTAGAAAACAGGCAACCCTTGCATTAAAAAAACCGTTTGGGAGTAAAATTCACTTAATTAAAACCTCTAAAAGTCTAGAAATTATCTTGCCACCCAAAGGATTTAGCATTGGCTTAATTATGCTTATCTCCTTGGTCACACCTTTGGCATTGGGTTTTAATTTTTTGACGATTGGGGTGGTAGGAAGTTCTCCACCAATAAATATAATTGGCTTTTGCATCCAAGGGAGTGCGATCGCTTTTCTTTTATTTGCCTTTATTTGGGGACTATGCAAACGGACTCGTGTGATAATTGACTCTCATCAGTTAGTAGTGATGCATGATTTTCTCGGAATTAAATGGCTTGTTGCTCCTCCAGCATTCCGGAAAAATATATCTGTATCGAAATTCATCAAATCAAATTCCAATGTTTTAAATAATCAGCCTTTATTGCGGATTACTGCTGGTTCTACCATTTATTATCTTAATAGATATACTCATTTCACTGAAGCAGAACTGGAGTGGTTAATACAGGAACTCAATGAATGGTTAAATTTGTTAATTATCAATAATTCATGAACTAATGAACTAATAGCAATTTTTTATGAAGCTGCGCTAAATAAGGCTTCAAGAATAAAATCGTAAGAAGTGAGATATAGCGGTTCTTGTTTACGTGGGGTACACCCGTAGGGGCCCCGCAGCCCCCCAAGCTATCAACAAAAACAAAAACCTATTTTAAACAAAAAATATTAAACAAACCCCACACCAACCCCA
>NZ_CALMFY010000128.1 GCF_937863485.1 uncultured Nostoc sp.
AAGCATACGAAAGGATATTTAGAAATTCCCCTCTGCGCCCCTGCCCCCCTGCTCGCCTGTAATCCTTACGCTGCATACTCTTCAGCTTAACTTAGTGCCATTCAATGGTCACCCCGCGTATACCAAAGTGCGAACCATCACGATGGGTGCCGAACCAGTACCACTCAGCCCAGGTCGTGTCACCCTCAACTGTCGATCAGAGCAACTCGGAGTGAAAATCTGGGATGTTGTGGAACATAGCAGACCAATTCTTACGGACATGCTCAATTCCCTGGAAATCCCTTTCGGGATGGACTGGATGAGCGCCCTGAAAGTGAGGTGCAAAACAGGCTAAAAGCGCTTCCAGGTCTTGTGCGTTCTGTGCTTGTTGCAATCGCTCTATGACGACGATTTGTCTAGTTTCCATAATTTCTCCTTGTTTCTCTCCGTGTTGTAAATTGAGTCACTCAACGGTATTCAAGCTATTTTTCTACTTCTCAAAGAACGGCAACTCGTTTATTTTGTTATGAAACCATCATGTTGCTAGTCCCGTCCTGCCACAATAATCTTTTCTGCTAAACCAATCGGGTTAGAAAACATCACCTCATGGCTACCGGGCATTTGCACGAACCGAAATTGCCCTAAGCGGTTAGACATCCTGGGATGCCATCCCCACTCGCCTTGAGGTAAAGCAGTGTCTTCTGTACAGTAGAGGTAACTTTTAGGAATGGGCAGCGAGTAAAACTGCCTTAAGTCCAGCTTGTCAATCCACGGTTGATACGGTTCAGGGGATAGTTGTGCGTAACTTGATCGAGCCAAATCGAGGTCAGCATCGTTGAGAAACGCTTCTCGCCACATCTCAAAAGGTATAACCCAATACGGTTCAGTTAAGCCTCAAACAGTTGTAAATTAGGTATTGTTTCCAAAAATGGAAATCAAGTACGGTGCATCTGAAAGAATTCTCCTTAATGTCTCCCAAGATACAGAGTACTGAGATATTCAAAGCAATAGAGATAGCTATTCCGGCAACTTCAATCGAAGAGGCGATCGCTAAAACTAAAGTCGAAGAGGAACGTCATCGCTCGTTACCAGCACAACTGGTAGTTTACCTGGTAATAGCAATGAGCCTGTGGTCGAGAGATTCAATGCGGGATGTACTAAAAAATCTCATTGATGGTCTTTCAGAAGCATGGATAAAAATTGGCAAATATTGGCGTATCCCATGTAAATCGGCTATATCCCAAGCTAGACAGCGATTAGGAGCAGGCGTGATGAGACAATTGTTTCATCAGTTGGTGCGACCAATGGCAAATAGCGAAACAGTAGGAGCTTTTTTAAATGGACTACGAATCGTAGTGATTGATGGAACCTGCCTAGATATCCCAGATAGTGATGAAAATGCAAGGGTTTTTGGTCGCCCCGGTAGTCGTCCTGGCACACGAGCGGCATTTCCAAAAGTTAGATTAGTCATTTTGGTAGAAGCAGGAACACATTTAATCTTCGATGCATTAATGTGCCCATATCGGATTGGAGAGCGAGTCAGGTCACTAAAATTATTACGCTCGGTAAGATCGGGAATGTTGTTAATGTGGGATAGGGGTTTACATTCCTACGCGATGGTAGAAGCAACGGTAAGTAAGGGTTGTAATTATTTAGGAAGAATTCCTGCCAATGTTAAATTTTTAAACGATGGTTCGTATTTAAGTTATATTTATCCATCTGGCAAGTTGAGAAAAAAAGGTTTTGAGCCAATACAAATACGAGTTATTGAGTACACAATAGAGAATCCTGAGAACCCCGAAGAACAGATTAAATATCGTTTAATTACGAGCTTATTGGACATTGAAAAATTCCCAGCCTAGTTACTAGCTTGTGAGTACCATCAACGTTGGGAAGTCGAGAATACGATTGATGAACTCAAAGTACATCTTTTAGGACGAAAAACTCATATTCGTTCTCAAAAAGCACGGGAGGTTGTGCAAGAAGTTTACGGTTTATTATTAGGGCATTGGGCTATCCGGTTGTTGATTTTTCAAGCTGCAAACAGTGCAGATGTTTCACCCTTACATCTAAGTTTCACTGGAACATTACGAGTTGTTCGTCGTGCTCTCCCAAAATTCCAACGTTTACAATCACAAGAACTTCTCTTTTTTTGAGTTGGTTAACTGTGGAGATTCTCGACCAAGTTTTACCTGAAAGGGTTCATAGAAACAACCCAAGGGTTGTGAAAAAGCCTGTATCAAAATTTCGCTCGAAAAAAGTTAAACACAGAGGTACTGGAATAATAACTAATCCTCCCGTGTTTATTATTTCAAGCACTGCATAGCCTTAACTGAACCGTATTGAGGTATAACCATCATCTTGATCGTTTGATTCTCTAACTAGCTCGTCGAGTAATGTTTGAAGATGCGGTGGAACGTTATCTCTAAAGCTCTCTCCATCGTTGAGGACAAAGGCATCGAAGAAGATGAGCCGTCGAATGCGATCAAGAATCGCTTCAGCAACTTTCGCAATGATTGTTCCGGCAAAACTATGGCCTAAGAGAACAATATCGGTTAAATCTTTGCTCACAATGTAATCAATGATCGATTGCGTACATTGAGCATGGTTAACGTTTTTATCTACGCCTTTCCCATGACCCGCGATCGTAGGAGCAAACGCCAGATGTCCTTTTGCTTCTATATGGTTAACGACTGCTTGCCAAGCAGAACCATCATGCCAGGAGCCATGAACTAAGACAAAAATTGACATAGAATTCCTTTAGCTGAAAATCAAGCCCATTTATTCTCTCTTGAAATGGATCGGTTCGCTGTGAGTCCACCATTAACGATCAAAAATTGATAAAATGGCTGCGATCGCCTTAGTTACATCTGAATTCCACTGCCTACTATTTGGGCGTGCCGTTGTCCAAACCGGCCTTCACACTACCAGCACTCGACTGTTCAGAACATCGTGTTATCGTTAGCCGACGCTTCTGGGATGGTCTGAAGCACGTCCCAATGCTCGACTATCTTGTCTTTATCATCCAGGCGGAAAATGTCGATGCCTGCCCAGTCGTTGTCGCCCGGCCATTGCTGGTAGCAATGCAAGACTACATAATTGCCTTCAGCGAAGACGCGCTTAAACTGGACGCACTTGCCCGGATATTCTTTCGCCATCCTCTCGAAATATTCGATGAAAGCCTGCTTCCCGTCGGCCACCGCTGGGTTGTGCTGGATGTACACATCGCCGACATATTTTTTGATGGCTTCTGCGGGCTGACACTGATTGAACATCAGGTCATAAAACGCCGTGACCGTCTGTTTGTTGTGCTCAAGTTTATCCGTCATCCGTTCCACACCTCACATTACCCGAAACGCCCAACGGCTCAAATCAGCGGCGGCAAAGAAACTCGAACGGAGCACTGCTTGAGACCGTCTGCTGCATTGTTAGGTGACCGCTCTGGACACAGCACCCATTTAGATTGACGTGAGGACGAGAACTGCTCGCAAAGCTGCGTAGAATGGTTCGCTGCGTTCCAGGTACCGCTGGTAAAAGGGCAGTTGCAGGATCTCGTTCAGGTACTCGTTTCCGTTACGCCAGCGCTCGGACAGCACAAACATCCCAGGCTGATCGGCGACCTCACCGACCTCAAGTGAGATCCACGCTTCCAAACGGCGGGCTTGAGGCAGGATCTCCCGGAGTTCCATCAAGAACTCCTCGCGGTACTCAGGCTGAATCATGAGCGTGTTACTCATCATCAGTTCTTTGTCAGAGACTTGTGGCATCTTTTCCTGTGGCATGTGTGTTTCTCCTTCGACTCTGTTCGATGGGAAGTTTATAGATGGACTTTTACACGCGATCGGGTAGTGCTTTTTAACTAGGAAGCGATCTTAGATTTGTGCCATGCCACCATCGACGAATAGCTCAATGCCGTTTACAAAACTGCTGTCATCTGAAGCGAGAAAGACAACAGCTTTGGCGATCTCGTCGGGCGTGCCGACGCGCCCCAATGGGATATTGTTAGCTTGGCTCTCCACAAATTCTTTCAACTGCTCTTCACTTAGTCCCAGGAGATTGTAAGCGGGAGTAGGAATGACACCAGGGCTGACCGCATTCACTCAAATCTGGCGGTCTTTGAGGTCGAGTATCCAGTTGCGGGCAAACGATCTCACGGCGGCTTTGGTGGCGCTATACACGCTGAAGGCTGGGGTGCCCAAGATGGAAGTAGTTGAGGCATTCAGGATGATGGAAGCGCCCTCTGGCATCAGCGGCAGTGCCTTCTGCACGGTGAAAAGTAGACCCTTGACATTGGTGTTGAATGTTTTGTCAAAGTGTTCTTCGGTGATCGATCCGAGCGGGATGAGTTCTCCACCGCCAGCATTAGCAAAAATCACATCCAAGTGACCTTGCTCTTGCTCGATCGTGGCGTAAAGATGATCGAGGTCTGCCAGATTTGATACATCGCTCTGAATGCCAGTAACGTTTTTACCGATCTCGTTCACAGCGGCATCGAGTTCAGGCTGGCGACGACCCGTGATAAAGACATAGGCACCTTCAGCGACAAATCGCTTAGCAGTGGCAAGACCGATGCCACTGGAGCCGCCAGTGACGAGTGCAACTTTTCCTGAGAATTTTTGCGAAATCATGATGTCCTCTGAATTTCTCTGAATAAGGTTTGTAGCGTTTATGACCTACTTGTGAATAAGGGGAGTGAGGGCTGCGCCTCCAGCCAGGGTTCCATCCCTACGACCCGTCAGGCTCCAATTAGGATTGCTGTAGTGGTTGCAGATCTGGATTACCTGTTGTTCAAGCGTTATAGCCGCCATCAATTTTGAGGCTCGCGCCCGTGACAAAAGTGGCTTCAGGACTGGCGAGGTAAGAAACCATGCCAGCCACCTCATCACCCTGTCCATAGCGACCGAGGGCAGTCATCTTGGTCTGCTCTGCGGCAAAGTCGCTGTCTGCGGGATTCATATCGGTGTCGATCGCTACTTGGTCGCAACGTTTCGCACTGCCTTTCGACTACTGCGCTACAAACCCACCGTCTATCATCAACGTTTCACCTGTTACGAACGATGCCATGTCAGATGATAAAAACAGGACTGCATTTGCAACTTCAAGCGGTGTTCCAACTCGTCCGATCGGGTGAAGTCCTGCCAAGTAAGCTTTGGCTTCATCTGTAGCGGCTTCAAACATATCTGTTTTAATTGACCCTGGTGCAACGACATTGATGCGAATACCTGCTTTGGCATATTGGAGTGCAGCAGCTTTTGTTAAACCTACTACCGCATGTTTACTCGCGGTGTAGAGGAGTATGTTAGGAAGTGCAATGACTCCAAGCGCAGATGCCATATTGACAATTGCACCACTTCCCTGTTTCAACATCTGAGCAATTTCATATTTCATCGACAACCAAACGCCTTTGACGTTGACGTTCATCGTGCGGTCATATTCCGCTTCTGTTTGCTCAATCAATGAGGGATTTTCGCCGACCGTTCCTGCATTATTAAAGGCAATATCCAACCGACCAAAAACGTCAACCGCTTTATCAACCATTGCTTTAACATCGGCTTCTTTCGTGACATCTGATTGCACAAAAATAGCCTCTCCGCCAGCTTCCTGAATCAATTGAACTGTTTCTTCACCTTCATCAATTCGACGACCCACTACCACCACCTTTGCTTGTTGTTGGGCATAAGCGATCGCCGTTGCTCTACCGATTCCCGATGTGCCTCCGGTGACTAACGCCACTTTATCTTGCAGTATCATTCTGTTTCTCCTGTTTTAATTTCATCGGTTTGTCTCAGGTAAGTTTGTCTCAGCAACTCAGTGACTTCTTGCGCGATCGCAATCAGGGCATGATTAACTGAGGAGTCCTGAAGAGAATCAGTCTGAGGTGTACCTTCATACCCAGAATCATTCTTGCCTTGTACTAGTAAATGCGTCATAGAATTATCCTCAATGAAATACTGATTTGTAATTGACTAAATCAATACGCAGGAATTCAGTTGTTGGCATGGTAACTGTTGTCATGGTTCAAAAAGCGGCAATTTTGTTCAGTGAAACAGGCAAAATCTAGCCATCGAAATTAGATAGCTTACAGCACTTACAGACAAGTCAGATGGGAGCAACGCGAAAAAGTGAGATCGGGGTTTAGTTCTCAATTATACCTCTATATTCTCAACAAAACTTGGTTTTTTAGTTGCGATCGCATCCCGAAACAAGCTATATACGTCCCAGGTTGCAGCACCTCACAAAATCGCGTTGCTCCCAGTCAGATATGAATTGGGAGCAAAGATCGGGGAACTTAATGACTTGCAGCAATCATGGCTGCCATCAACTCCGTCGTGTTCCAGTGCCCGGTATACCGAATTCCATTGATAAACAGAGCTGGGGTAGTCGTCACTCCACTCTGTATTCCGCCTTCGATATCTTCATTGATGCGATCGACACGCACTTGTTTAGACAACTCTTTGAGAAATTGAGGAATGTCAAGCCCTAAATCATTGGCGTACTCGACAAGATAACCGTTCTCCAACCTTTGTTGATGGTCAAATAAAGTATCGCTCATTAACCAAAACTTTCCTTGGGCGGCGGCAGCTTCGGCGGCTTGGGCTGCCCGTTGCGCCTGGGGATGAATCTGGATCTGTGGAAAATGGCGGAAGATAAAACATAAATAATCCTCTCCAAAAGAAACCGTAAGCTCTTGCCGAATGATTTTAATCAGCTTGTAAACGGCTGCACTTCTAAGACATTGATAATCCCCATACATCACTAACACCACAGCGGCACTTAGCACACCTTGACTGTGATCTTGGGTTGAAGCTGGCACAACTAAAGAACTGGAACTATGGTCGTCGATCATCTTTCTACATCTGTATCAAGCATGGAACCTTGCGATTCACTTGCTCAATCCACATGAATTCAATATAAGCAATTGGCTTTTAGTTGTCGTCTACAGTGAGTTAACATTTTTAGGCTGTAATTTGATGGAGCAGCCGCTCCTTCTTAAAATAGAAGGTAGGCTCTAACTTAAGTTAGAATCCGAATTTGATCGAAAGTACATCCTACAAACTTACAATGCCGCGCTTAACGGCAACAATCACAGCTTGGGTGCGATCGCTGACATCTAACTTATTCAAAATCCGATTGACATGAGATTTAACCGTGCCTTCACCAATACTCAAAGCAGTCGCAATATCAGCATTACTCATCCCCTGAGCTAGTGAGCGGAGTACTACTAGTTCTCTTTCACTCAGTTCTGGATTGCTGAGGCGCTGTACCAACTTTGCTCCTACATCGGGCGGAATGTACTTCTGACCCCGATGAACGGTACGAATGGCATTCAGAAGCTCGTCCGGTTCAGTTTCTTTCAACAGGTATCCTTTTGCGCCTGCCTGCAATCCCCGGTAAATATCTTCGTCACTATCATACGTGGTCAGTACAATAATCCGAGCAGATTTAACGATCGCACAAATTGCACCAATGGCGGCAACTCCTTCCACTTCAGGCATTCGCAGATCCATTAGCGTTACATCTGGTTGGTGTTCCCGAAATAAGGCGATCGCCTGTTCACCATTTTCAGCTTGGGCAATCACCTGCATCTCTGGGTCACGGTTAATAATCGTGGCTAAACCTTGCCGAAAAATGGCATGATCGTCTGCGATCAGAACTCGGATTGGGAGTGTGGGGTGTGGGGTGTGAGATGTGGAGTAGTCATTTCACCCTACACCCCAACCACAACAATAATTTCTGTTCCCTGTCCAGGTTGACTTCTAATCGTGAGCTGTGCGTCGATGCGCTCTGCTCGCTCGCTCATGCCGAGTAAGCCAAATCCCTTAGAGGATGGAATACTTCCAACTCCAAAGCCCTGTCCATTGTCTCTCACGCGCAAGCAAAACTGATCGCGATCGTAGACTAGCTCCACTCGGATTTCGTCAGCATTGGCGTGTCTGATCGCATTGGTTAATGCTTCCTGCCCAATCCGTAGTAGGTTATTCTCGACTTCAGTGGGTAGAGAATACACTGCACCCTCAATCTCATAATATAAGGTGGTGTCAGTTGCAGCAGCCCTGATTTGAGCGACGAGACGATGTAGAGCGCTCTGTAAACTGCCTTCCTCCAAAAGCTGAGGACGGAGCGCTACTACCGATCGCCGCGCTTCAGACAGTCCGGTTCGCGCCAATTCTTTGATCAGGTCTAGGTGCGCCTGAGTTGCTTCTACATCATCCGTTAGCACCTGCTTTGCCGCTCCGACCTGAGCCAGAATCCCTGTAAACGACTGAGCAAGTGTATCGTGAATTTCGCGTGCCATGCGGTTGCGTTCTTCCAGAATCGACGCGGCTTCTGCTTGCTTTTGCAGCGTAATATCTCGCGCTAACCAAATCACCTGCTCATAACGAATTGGGGCAATGCGAGCCGAAAACCAGATTTCTCGCCCAGCTATCCACTCGCTGTATTCAACGGTGAGGACTTGTTGGGTTCTCACCACCTGCTGAATATAATTCAGGAATTCATCAGCTTGTTCTTTAGCATAGAGTTGATGCAGTGTTTTGCCAGTATACTCCTCTCCATAGGATGGATTTCCTTTGATTGCACAGACTAATTGCCCTTCAGCATTGAAGATACACAGCGGATCGGGAATGGCTGAAAAGAGCGCCCGCAGTTCTGCTTCAGAGGCTTGCAGCGCTGCTTCTGCTGAGACGCGATCGCTAATATCCGCAATCACCCCTTCGATGTAGTCATCGTCTGCATTCAAATAACAAGAGGAAAGTCCCCAGAACAATGTCCCATCTCGTTTTCGCATCTGGACTTCAAAGCTTCGCAGTTCCCCATCACGCTTCAGCAACTCAATGGCTTGTTGGCGATCGCTGGGATTTACAAAATAGCCGATGCTGTGTTCCAGCCCAATGATCTCCTTTGGTGAATCAAAGCCCAACAGATTGGCAAGGCGTTGATTGGCATTGAGAATTAATCCATCCGAGAGGCGGTTTCGGAAGATGCCGACCTGCGAGTTTTCAAAGATAGCTCGGAACTTGGCTTCACTGCGTTGTAATGCCTCTTCTGCTTGTCTGCGCTGGGTGGTGTCATTGCCCACCGATAAGATTTCAACGACATCTCCCTGGTCATTGAAGATGGCTTGATTCGACCAGACCATCCAAACTCTCCGACCGTCTCGACACAGGTTTTCACCCTCGCCTTGCGGGTACGATTGAGGGTCACGAAGTAAATCACGGACAAAGGGTTTGACATCCCGCCCAGAGGTTTCGATGTCTGGAATGATGGTTTCAAATAAGGTTCGCCCTACAATCTCGTGTTCTTCATAGCCCAGGAGTTTTACCCCATAATCGTTGATGTATCGAATCCGCCCCTGTGGATCATAGCGAATGATGACGGAATTTGCGGTTTGTAACAGGTTGCGGTAGTTCGCTTCACTTTGCCGTAATGCTGCTTCTGCTTGTTTATGATCGCTAATATCCGCCATCACGCCTTCGATGTATCCATCGGCTGCATTCAGATAAGAAGAGAAAAGTACCCAAAACACTGTCCCATCTCGTTTTCGCATCTGTGCTTCATAGCTTCGCACTTCCCTATCACGCTTCAGCAACTCAAGGAATTGTTGGCGATCACTGGGATTTACATAGTAGTCTGTGGCGTGTTCAAGCCCAATGCTCTCCTCTGGTGAATCAAAACCAAACAGATTGGCATGGCGTTGATTGGCATCGAGAAGTAATCCATCCGAGAGGCGGGTTCGGAAGATGCCGACCTGCGAGTTTTCAAAGATAGTTCGGAACTTGGCTTCACTGCGTTGTAATGCCTCTTCTGCTTGCCTACGCTGGGTGGTGTCGTTGCCCACCGATAAGATTTCAACGACCTCTCCCTGGTCATTGAAGATGGCTTGATTCGACCAGACCATCCAAACTCGCCGACCATCTCGACACAGGTTTTCACCCTCGCCTTGCGGGTACGATTGAGGATTACGAAGTAAATCACGGACAAAGGGTTTGACATCCCGCCCAGAGGTTTCGATGTCTGGAATGATGGTTTCAAATAAGGTTCGCCCTACAATCTCGTGTTCTTCATAGCCCAGGAGTTTTACCCCATAATCGTTGATGTATCGAATCCGCCCCTGTGGATCATAGCGAATGATGACGGAATTTGCGGTTTGTAACAGGTTGCGGTAGTTCGCTTCACTTTGTCGTAACGCAGCAGTTCGTTCTGCGACCTGTTGCTCTAAAGTGCAGTTGTAGTCGGCTAGGAGTTTCTCGGCTTGTTTGCGCTCTGTAATGTCCTGAAAGGTAGCGATCGCATAAGTGATATTGCCCTGTTGATCAAAAACTGGTGTTCCCCGTGCCTCAATTAGAATTGTGACATGATCTCGACGAATTTCTATATCTTCAGTCCTGATGCGTTCGCCCCTTAATGCCCGCACAGCAGGCAAGCTCTCCGCTGGATAGATTTGATCCGTTCCCGCTACATAAAGCTGATAAGCCTCTGATATCTGCTCCGGTGCTATGGAAGTATCAGTTTCTTTGCCCATGAGTTGATTGCCGCATTGGTTGCTATAGTAAGGGCGACCCGCCGCATCCACGATCGCAATTCCCACCGGAATCGCTTCGAGGAACTGGGTGATCTTGCTTTCCTTAGCCCGCAGTTCTGAGTAAAGGTTGGCATTTTCGATGGCGATCGTTGCTTGAGTCGACAATAGCTGCAAGACCTGCGATCGCTCTGGTGTAAATACTCCAGCTGCTAACCGATTTTCTAAATACAATACACCGACCAGCTTGGCTTGATTCAGCAGCGGCAAACAGAAAATAGATTGAGGCTGGTTCTGTTGAATGTATGGCTCATTAATAAAAGCACCTTCACGAGTCGCATCATTTAAGGTGACAGGCTTCAGAGTCCGAATCACATATTGAATGATTGATTCTGGCAATTGATCGGCAATTGGAATAGACTGTAACACCTGAGTCGCACAAGCATTCTCATCGGTATTGAGTTCACAAACCGCTTCAATCAACCATTCTCCTGAGTTTTCTAAAATCAGATATCCGGTTTGTGCGCCAGCATTCTCAATTAAAGTTTGCATCAGTGATCGCAGCAATTGCTTCAGTTCAATTTCACGAGAAATCGCCTGTGAAGCTTTCATCACTGCTGCTAAATCGAAAGCGGTATGTAAGGGATTAGTGATAGTTTCAGCAATAATAGGAATTGATGTGGAAGCGGCTCTAGACGACTGAGAAAAGAACTGTGGATAGCGTTTTTCTAAGTCTTTAACTTTAGCGGTTGCGCCCCAGCGATCGTAGCAATAGTGCGCCTCTTTCATATAAGTTTGAGCAATTTTTGACCGACCTCGCGCCAGATAATGTTTAGCCGCTAATTCATAAGCTAATGCTTCTTCCTGGATATACTCATTTTCAGCAGCACCTGCGATCGCCCGTTCATAAAACTCTTCAGCCTCAAAAAATTGCCCTAAGACTCGTGCTTTCTCTGCCTCGACTAGATAAAATTCATGTAGATAATTCATGGGAGCATGTTCTGCCCATTTCTGCATCTTTTCTTGGTTGGTGTTAACACAATTTAGCGAAGCTAATTTTTCAGAGTTTGAAGCATCGAGCAATAGGCTCAAAAGCGCCAGAGAATGATAGAAACAGAATACAGGTAAAACCTTTATTGCCGTCACTTCTTCAAAATGTTTCCTTGCCAAAATAGCAGTTTGTACAGCTTGATGATATTCTTCAAATAGATAAAACAGTATAACTTTGTGCAGATATAGCATTTGAATTGCAGTTCCATCTTTAACTGCAAGCGCGTGTGGTAATGCCTGCTCTTCATTACACACCCGACCAACTAAGCGACTGGGATTAAGAGACCTATCTAACAAATTAAGAATGGTCTGCCACACTATTGCAATCCAAGTCGAGGGGCTTTCCCGTCTAATTCGATCAACCGCTTTGCTGTATGTTGCCGTTTTCTGTTCCAGTTGGGTGAGTTCCTCACCGACGAAAAACGAGTTGTAGCACACGTCATATGCAGCATAACCAGCGGTTTCAAAGTCTCCGGTTTCCACTCCTTCCTGATAAGCCTCAACCAGCAGTGGTATCGTCTCCTTAAGATGTACTTTCCATTGCATAACATGGTCACTAAATAACTGTAATGCTTTAGCCTTGCCTTTTTTGGTATTCAATCGTTCTGCCAAGCTAAGAGCCAATTGACCAAATTTATAGCCGAGTTCAATGTCTTGAACAACTCCACATAGAACAAATCCGTAGGCAGCATAATACAGTGGTGACCAGATAGCATTACCGTAGTTGATTGATAAATTTACCGTTTTGCAAGTAATCAGTATCACCAGTGCTGGTGATACTATGAATGCAGCAGCCCCTATATTCGCTAGGATTGACATTGCTGCTAGCGGTTCTGGTGCAGTCATCTCTGGTAAATTAACCAAGTCTTCAATTTCTCGTTCAGCTAATCGTGCAGCCGTTGACTCCAATCCGCCTCGAACATCTAACTCACTTGGATTTTCTGGTAAGATTACTCCCAGGAGCTTCAACACTTCCAAGCCAATTTTGAGTGCTGATTTCAGGTTGCCCTGTGATAAATATCCTTGAATTTTGCTATCGTAAACCTGCACTTTGTTGATCGCTGTTTTGGCGCGATTGAGTACCACTTCTACCAATTGTTCCATCTTATCAAAGCGGCCGTTAAGATACGCTGCCGCTGCTGCTTCTGAGTACAGTGCTAAGGTAAGGTCATACTCACTGACCCAACTGTCTGTATCTAGGAGTTTCAGTCCTATATTGAAATACTGAAGAGCTGCTTCATAAGCCGTTGCACCTTTTGCTTTCTGACCTGCCATTAAATTCAATTTGGCAATTTCATTTCGTTCTAGTTGAGCAGTGACAAGCTCAATTCCCTGATTGAGATGATCCACGACTTCAAATAGCCGATTGGATAGTCGCTCTGGTGAAGTTTTTTCGAGTAAATTGCGACCGATTTGGAGATGAACAGCTTGTTTGTGCGACTCATCAATCAAAGCATAAGCAGCTTGCTGGACGCGATCGTGCGAAAACTTATACTCTTGAACTAGCAAGTCTTCGTCCAAGTCAGACAAGGGTTGAATTAATCCAGCTTGTACTGCTGCTAGTAAATCCTGGGAAATCGCTTTACATGATTTTTCGCAAACGATCACTAACGTCTTTAAATCAAATTCAGCTCCAATACAAGCGGACAGACAGAGAATTTGCTGTGTTGCTTCCGGTAATTTCTGCAACTGACGCAGCAGCAACTCCACCACATTGTCAGTAAAATCTTGAGCTTCAATCTCAGCCAGGTTCCATTGCCAGCTCAACCGTTGTGTATCAAAGACTAACAGATTTTCGCCATACAGCAGTTTCAAAAATTCACCAACAAAGAACGGGTTGCCCTCGGTTTTACGTGACACAGCTTGGGCTAGGGAACGAACAGTTTCAGGATTGTGATGTAATGTCTCAGCTACCAGTTGACTCAACGATTCCAATGTTAAGGGGGTCAGAATGATTTCCTGAAGTATTGCTCCCTGTTTTCGCAGGCTCTCTAGCGTCAAAACCAACGGATGCGTTGAGGTCACTTCATTATCTCGATAGGCTCCGATCAAAAACAGATATTGGGTTTGCTCATCGAGTAATATTAACTCGATTAACTTCAGCGTTGCGGAATCGAACCATTGTAAATCGTCTAAGAAGATGACCAGGGGATGTTCTTTTGAACAAAACACCCGCACAAAATTTTGAAAGATTCGATTAAAGCGATTTTGAGCTTCCGTTGCTCCAACTTCGGGTACGGGTGGCTGTTTGCCAATAATTAATTCAACTTCCGGAATGACATCAATGATGATTTGCCCATTGCTTCCTAAAGCTGAGAGCAGACGATCTCGCCACTGTTGCACTTGCTTATCCGGTTCCCCCAGAAGTTGCTGCACCAACTTTTGCAGGGCATCCACAATGGCGCTGTAGGGAATATTGCGCCTGAATTGGTCAAATTTACCCGATATGAAATAGCCGTGCTTTGCTGTGATGGGTTTATATAGTTCTTGCACCAATGCTGTTTTGCCAATGCCAGCGTAACCAGCAACGAGCATGAGTTCGACATTGAATTGAGCATTTTCTATGCCTGACTCTAGTTGACAAATTTCGCCAAACGTCTCTTTTCTAACCACTCTGTCAAACGCCGCCAATAATGCTTTAGTCTCCGCTTCTCGTCCATACAGTTTCTGAGGAATGCAAAACTGTTCTGAAACATCTTGTAGTCCCAAGGACATGGCGTTGATCTGACCCATTTCTGCCAGTTGTTGAGCGCAGCGTTCTAGATCCGCTTTGATGCCCCAGGCACTTTGATAGCGATCCTCCGCATTTTTCGCCATCAACTTCAAAATTATACCTGAAATGGGTTTGGGAATCGTGGCGTTCAATTTATGCGGAGGAATCGGCGGTTTGGCAATATGGCAATGAACTAGCTCCAGGATGTCTTGAGTGGGGAAAGGTAGCTGTCCAGTTAACAGTTCGTAGAAGGTTACGCCCAGCGAGTAGAAATCGGTGCGATAGTCGAGCATCCAGTTCATCCGCCCGGTTTGCTCTGGCGACAGATAGGCAAGCGTGCCTTCTAACACATGGGGACTTTTGAACGTCGGATTGGTGCAGTTAAAGCGGGTGGCAATACCAAAGTCAATAATTTTGACAACGCCAGTATTGGGATTAAGGACGATGTTGCTAGGATTGATATCTTTGTGAATGACTCCAGCAGCATGAATTCTGCCCAAAATATCTGTGATATCAATTGCTAATCGTAAGAAATTGGATAAAGGTATAGGACAAAAGTTTGGTTGCTGCCGCATCCATCTTTCGATAGATTCTCCACCGAAATCTTCCAAGAGAATAACGAGCGTGCGCTGATAGTCTTGCTGACTATATGCTTTGATTACTCCTTCCTCTTTGAGGGAACGGGTAATTTCATATTCCTGCCTATAGCGAATTAGTTCTTCAGGAGAGGGATAATCTTGCTTAAGTAGTTTGACGATGATTGCCCGACCATCCTGCACCCTGATACCCCGGTACACAACAGATGCTGAACTTGAATAGATTTTGCAATGGAAGGCGATCCCAGCTAGAGCAATCATTGAACTCTCTCCCGATCAGTACCATGGGTTATGTTGCAAAAACTGCGGTCTGACAAGCCATTGACTTGACTAAAACTTGCGAGAAGCAACAACTCCAAAAATTTGAGTTCCGAATTCTGCGGCCACGCTAAAATATTCCCTTTAGTATAGTAACGCCTTTAACGAAAAAAGAAGTGTAGTTACAAGGACTGCAACTACACTTCTGAGATGCTTTTTACGTAACTTCTCAATAACCACTGCAAGAATGAGCCGATTACTCGTGGTTAGGTAAGAATAGCTAGTTTTAGGGGGATTGAAAATACTTCCTTGTTGGCAGCGCCCCTTTCTGTAATGACGTTAGATAAAGAATATTGTTATCCCGCTTCAATCGAGTACACTTTGAACAAAGACTGTTGTTCAGCGTAGAATCTTCATGGCAGGGTGGTCATATTACGTCAACAGAAGATTTTTATTATCAATAAGCTCAAAAAAGTCGCATTAATAACTGCTGATTGACACAGCTTTAAAGGTTGAAATCACACAACAATTATGCTGTTGATTTTTATACTCAATAACTAGCTTGCACAAAGGCAATAATGCTTTCCTACGGAACTGTTTGATTGAGCAAGTGCTGAGTGAATATCTCTTTGACGGTGTATATTTCTTTTGGTGTACAATTCCACGCTGGGCAATCTGTGTCGCTAGGTAGATGTTTACTGCAAGTAATCATCTATTTTGATAACAATCCTTGTTAGAGAATTTAAAAAAATGATATAACATTATCTCAAAATTCTTCGCGCCAACTGATATAACGTTATCTCATGACTGGAGTTGGAAATATAGTAATCAAAAAAGAGAAAAAATTATGCCTGCCAATTTGACCCTTTCGATTGAGACAAACGCTGGAGGAGTGGCGAAAAGTACTATTTCATACAATCTTGCGTATGAGTTGGGTGTTCGTGGCTATTCAGTGGCACTATTAGACATCGATCCTAACGAATCATTGACATTATTTTGCGGATTAGGAGAATTTAAAACTCAGGGAACAATGGCTAATGTTTACGATCCAGACTTTAAGGGGAATTGGCCTTTAGTTACAGCTTGGCAAGGTAAGATTGATAAAATTCAAGTTTGTAAAGGCGGAAAAGAATTACACGAAACAATTCGGGAAGTTTCAAAGGATCTGCGTGGAGCTTATACTCTTGCAGATCGGTTGAGTGATTACCCCTTATCTCACGATTTTGTAATTATCGATTGTCCTGCAACATTGGAGCCTTTACCACTGACTGCTCTTGCAGCTTCTAGCCACGTGTTAATTCCCATTCAACCTGAATACAAGGCTTCTCAAAGTGCTGCGGCGATGATTGAGTGGTACTATTTCAACTGCAAGCGGCTGAGATTGAAACCGACTCCGAAAATATTAGGTATAGTTCCTACTCGTTGGAAAAGTGATTGGGGAGCGCATAGAAGTATTGTTGAGGAACTTCCCCTAGTCTGTAAGAATTTGGGAATTCAGTATTTTAGCCCAATTCGAGAATCAGCGGATATTCTTAATGCTTCTGGTAGAGGGCTACCTCTGGGAATTTACAGACCGGGTAAAGAGGCAAGAGGAGATTTTATGCCAATTGTTGATGCACTAGTTCAAGAACTTAAGCTAATAAGAGGTTAATCGATGACAAAATTAAACAAACCGAGTGTACTTGGAATGTTTGCTTCTGCTGCTGATTCACAACAGATATTTGAGCTTGAAGAACGAGTAGAAGATTTACAGGCAGAGATTACAAGATTAAAAGATGAAGAAGCACAGGGAAAGCTTGCTGAAGAAGAACGTACACTCCTCAATCAAACTATTGAAGACCTACGAGAACATTTGAAAGCATCTGGAATTTTTAAAATTCACTATAGTGAAGTAAGACCCAATCCGAAACAAGCAAGGCAAACATTTACTTCGGATAGTATTCGGAGTATGGCTGTTTCCATTAGAGAAGAAGGGCAACAACAGCCGATTATTTTACTACCGGGAAATCTCATTTTTGATGGAGAACGGAGATGGAGATCAGTTGCAGAAGAGTTACAGCCAGAAATTGAAACACTTGATGCAGTGATACTTCTAAAAGAACTTTCTGAAGAGGAATTACATGCACGCACTTTATTAACTAGTCTTCACAGAGAAGGCTTGAATGAGCTAGATTTAGCCGAAGGTTTGATTCAACAGGCTAAGTTAGCTTTGGAATTTGAACAGGAAGAAGTAGTTAGAGCACTTAGAAGAGCAATAGCTAGATTAAACGCAAAAAAACTTTTGCCCCAATTAACTGAATTGGTTATTTTAACTAGAAAAGAGCAGTCAGAAGGCATTAAAGAATTCAATTTAGACGAAATAGAACAAAGTATTCTTCTGTTGTTACTACGTTTTCAACAAAATCCAGCATCAGTAGATGCAAATGTCTTTCCTTGCTTACGGCTTTCAGAAGACTTAAAAATTGCGATTAGACAATCAGGTCTTGGTGCAAATCATGCCCGACCACTCCAAAAACTAAATTCTAAAAATTTAAAAGTTGAAGAAACTAAAGCTCTTAAAATCCGACAAGATGCTACATCACAAGTTTTGCAAGAAAGGCTAACAGTCGCTCAAACTCGTTTTCTAGTTGCCCAAACTATTGCTGAACATGCTCCTGAAACAAAACCTAAACCAAGTCACCAAATCAGTTCTCTAATTCGAGATGTCTCAGCAACTAAGGTCGAAGATATCCAGCAAGAGCAACTGAGAGATTTATTGGCTGTATTA
This sequence comes from uncultured Nostoc sp., assembly GCF_937863485.1. Classification (GTDB taxonomy): domain Bacteria; phylum Cyanobacteriota; class Cyanobacteriia; order Cyanobacteriales; family Nostocaceae; genus Nostoc. The sequence goes on from NZ_CALMFY010000128.1 coordinate 17,883, forward strand.
GAAGCTAAGGCAAAAGAGATTCGGAAAAAGTTGGACTAATACTATCTCGTCCGACTTAGTTCACTGAACCGGAGATGTCCATGTAATCTATGAGTGCCTATCTAAAATACCCAAATGGCTTTCGCCTGAATCCCGGAGAGTCAAACTAGAATTGTCAGCCGAACGGTTTCAATATGTAAGATTTATAGACTACGACAAAGCAGTGATCCGAATTATATTTGAATGCTGACACTGCCAAGAGGGGATACTTTGTGAGTTTACGGGTGAGCCTGTAGTTGGAGAATATGATGGACGATCTTCAATCATCCAAGTTAAAGTTCAATACCCCAACTCTAAGCAAACTGCTATTAGACTGAGTACGGGAGAAGTGTTTTCTACAACAGCGATTCTTTATAAAACTAAACCTATTGCTCCCTCTTCAATCAGACCCAGAAATTCCAGGTTACTCCAGCGACATTTTTTAGCTACCGCAACCACTAATCGGAGGTTGGCGGTAATCATTTTTTGTTTAGCCAGTTGACCAAGCTTTTGAATTTGGGTTAACTGTGCTTCTGTTTTATTTACCTCGGCAGCTAGTTCAGCCCTAGTTGGGGAACGCTCTAGTCGTTGCACTTGAGAATCGTTTTGCTTATCAAGTTTTGCATTGACCTTACAACTCTTGTGTAGATAATCTTTTACTCTGGCAATAGCCTCGGAAAGCGACCAATTTCTCGTAGATAAATTCCAGCTGTATCAGATATAGGGCTAAACATCTTGCAGGAAGCTAATTTAATAACAAAGACATTGACAGGAGAGTATAAATCAAATAGTCAACCATTTTAGAGGGTGTAGGGAACCAACGTTTTGAAACGCGGGATTGAAGCAAGGAGCGGAGGCGGAGACACTCCGCCTCTGCGCTTTGTATTTCGCGCTATGCGTCTCGAAATAAATATTTTTTTAAGTGGACTTTAGATCCACAACTAAAGTTTTTTATTCCTTCTTCTCTATTTTTCTTGTAAGTTAATTTCTACTGCGTTGATAGATAAAGATTTCAAAAATTGCTCATGGGGGCTATATGGGAGCTATATGTACCCCAAGATAGATTAGAACTTCGATGAAAATTTGACACCTATGTGGGGGCTAAATGGAGGTTAAATAGGGTATAAAATGTCATTTAAGCAAATGTACCCCACTTAGCCCCCAAGGGGTTATGATAAGCTCTTGAGGTTAGAGAAGGAAGGGGCAGAGTTCTGGGGAAAGACTCATAGCAAGTTATTCTTCTCTCCCCTGCTTTCCTGCTCCCCTAGATAATCTGAACAGATAACTTTCAAAAATCAAAACGTATTGACTTGATCCCTATGTCAAACATTCACGCCTTGCAAAAAATTTTTCCTGCTGGCTTTGATAACGGTTATGAAAGCCTAAAACTTTTAGTTGATGGCTTTGAAGTAGTTCGTGTACCCAGCTATATAACTAATGCCGAGATGGAAGATGTGCCAGGGCGTGTAGTTTTTAACGGTAGTGCTTATACAGTTGGAGAGTCAGCTTACCGGACAGGGAATTATTTTGACCGCAACACAGACAATAATGAAAATAAAGTCAACAACGCATTATTGACTTTATTTGGTGCATTGGCACATCTACCACACCGTAAGGCTTGGCACTTAAAATTAGTAGTTAGCTTACATGATGTTGCTCTGGCTAATGAACTACAAAAAGTACTAAATGGAGAATATCAGCCAATACTTGCTGGCAAGCAATCAGAAGTAAAAGTAGAAGTCCTGAAAGTTGTACTAGAGGGTATGGGTGCATTGTTTGGGCATCCACTACCCAAAAAATTAACCATTTTAGACTTTGGCAATGGAACGACTCTCTATTCTCGTTACAACCGGGGTCAGCGAGAAGTTCACACTGCCTACCCCATCGGTGTAGAAGTTCTCATCGATGATATCTCCCAAAAGATGAAACATCTAAATGGCGGAAAAATCGGGGATGCTTCCAAAATCCGATTTTGTCTGGAAATGGGGCATACCAGGTACAGCCGTGACATCGATATCAAAGATATATACACCGCTTGTTTAAAAGATTGGTATGAAAAATACTTGAAGAAAGTGGTGAATCTGACACTTGATGCCAAGCATCAGGGGGATGAAATCTGGGCGATTGGTGGAGGCTGCCTCTTACCTGGATTTAAGAAGCTGTTGGAGAAAAACGGCTTCAAAATCCTGGACAATCCGGTAGAAGCCAATGTCTTTGGGCTTTTAAAAATGGCAAAAACCATTAGCAGCAAGAATCCAGCATCTACATCTATTAAGTAAAGTTATAACAATGGTAGATAAAAAAGACTTAGCACCGGAAAAAGTTCGCCTCAAAGATAATTACCGAGAGCGCATATTTGCAGAATCGCAAAAACTAGATAAAAGTTACCTGGAGACGCTTTACTTTATAGTTGATTGCTATTTTGTTTTCATTAAAGCTGGATTACCTGCACAACCAGTAGCAAACACACCGATTAACATAGAGTCGAACAAACTCCCGTCAATGGCTCCAACTCCTTTTCCTCTGGAGAAGGAAGAGGATTCTTCAGGGGAAACATTCAGTCTTGATTTTGATTTGTAACGAGGATCTATTGGCACAAGAATGCAATAGTTTTGACACATTGAATTTTGGATTTTAAATAGTCCCCAGTCCCCGGCTATAGCAGTTTAGCAAGCTGCCGCATATCGTTGAAAACTATCTTAGCTCCTGCCTCAGCCAGAGCAGTGCGATCGCTCTGATGGGCATAGCCAAAAACTGTCATTCCTGCCGCGTATGCTGCTTGTACACCTGTTACAGAGTCTTCAATTACAGCACAATCTTCTGGATTGCTGTTCATTTGCTCGGCTGCATAGAGATACACATCAGGAAAAGGTTTGGGGCGTGAAACATCATTAGCACTATATAACTTCCCATCAAATTTATCCAGAAGCCCCGTTAATTTCAATACCATTTGAATATGGCGGTGGCTACTATTTGATGCCACACATTTGGGTAATGTAATTTGCTCCAATATTTCAGTAATTCCTGAAACTGGCTGTAATTCTTGCTGCAAGGGAGCAATTTCTCGTTCCTTGCAAAGTTCGACAAAGTTTTTGGGCAATGGTTTCTTGTAAGATGCTTCGATAATCTCTAAACAGGTTTTTAGAGACTTGCCGATAAATTTTTGAGTTACTTCTGCATAAGTGATAGGAAAACCAGCTTCCGTGAGCGTTTCTGCAAAAATACGATTGATGATTGGTTCACTATCAACCAAGACTCCATCACAATCAAAAATTACAATCTTGAACCGATTTTTGACCATGTTTTCGCCTCAAATTTCGCATTTTACCATAGGAGTAATAACTAACACCACCGAGCGATGGCGTAACCGCCCACCGGAGGTGATCGCACTCTTATTGACTAATCTGGGACTGAATGCCTTAGAGTGCTAGCGTACAGTTCCCAATGGCACTAAGATTTCAGCAAATCCATCATCTATACGGCTTTGAAGAAATTTATATTCCTTTTTAAAACCTCTTGTATGCGTCTGGTACTTGATTACGAGGCTGTTAGCGCTTCGCGTAACTTTTGTGAACATTACAAAAATTTCGGAGAAATACAATGGATATTCAATCTACGCTCACCCAAGCTATTGAAGTTATTGTTATGAGCTTTGTTGCTCTGATGATTTTCGATTTCGTGGACGGACTTTACTTTGTGCCATTACCACCTATTGCAATTGCACAATCCAATGCCAGTTCCAAATCTACAGTAACAGCAACTCAAGCACCACTATCTAACACTAAACAACTAGAAGTCGAACCTCAACAAATCCCCTTCGTTACATCACAGTTTGATGAAATTTCTGACCCCTGGACATTAAAACTAGAGCCTCACAACAGTTCTACCGAAACTCAACCTCAACCAGTTTTACTCCAATTCCCCTCACTAAGGCTGCTACCACCAGCCACAAAAGTACAACCGAAATCTAAGGCTAAAACCATCAAAAAATCTACAACCACCAAAACTACCAATAAATCTTTGAATAAACCCACTGTGACTAAATCAGGCAGTAAATCTGGTACGCGCTTTAAGGCTGCTTAACCACAATTGAGTTTGAAAGTTGAGCTTGCGCCTTTGCACTCTTTGTGAAGGCGTAAGCTCAACTTTGTATTGGTGCGTCTAAAAAGGCTTTGTTAGCGAAAAAATCTTGTCCTACGTCATGGTTCTTCAAAGTGCCAGGCAAGTTATCGCAGTCACATTAAAATTAGAATAGAGGAGTTAGTGCGATGATTTACCGAAGATGGCTACCGAATAAGAGATGGACTTGTTTGACCAACATCTAAAGAAAATAGAAGAAACCCAAGCACCACTGGCAGCGCGGATGCGTCCACGAACCTTGGATGAATTTGTTGGTCAAGATCATATTATTGGTCTAGGCAGGCTTTTACGACGCGCCATTAGTTTAGACCAGTTATCCTCAGTGATTTTTTGTGGCCCGCCAGGGACAGGAAAAACAACACTGGCACGTGTGATAGCGAATAGGGAGCAACGCGATTTTGTGAGGTGCTGCAACCTGGGACGTATATAGCTTGTTTCGGGATGCGATCGCAACTAAAAAACCAAGTTTTGTTGAGAATATAGAGGTATAATTGAGAACTAAACCCCGATCTCACTTTTTCGCGTTGCTCCCTAGCGAATACAACTCGCGCTCATTTTATTGCCATCAATGCGGTGCTATCAGGAGT
>NZ_CALMFY010000129.1 GCF_937863485.1 uncultured Nostoc sp.
GTTTGTTTGTAAATTATTTTCTGTTTGGTTGGACACTCAAGCCGAAATCTTGAACTGTCGCTTAGCATTGATTGGCTTTCTTGCCTATTTACTTTGGGATTTTGCCGGCTATAGCGTCCTGCGTGACGTTTTACATTTGATTGGCTACTAGATAGAAATTAAACACCTAAAAAGTTACTAAATTTTGGAGAAACAAATGGCAACTAAAGAAACTCGTCCTTCTACTGACTTACCAGCTGTTGCAACAGAATACAACGGCGTAGATCGCAATGCTTTTCTGTTTGGCTTTACTCCTCAAGCCGAAATTTGGAATGGTCGCTTAGCAGCTATTGGCTTTCTTGCCTATTTACTGTGGGACTTAGCCGGCTATAGCGTCCTCCGCGATGTGCTACACCTCATTCAACATTAGTGATAACTGAGGAGTTATACCGATTACCTCTGAGGTAGCTCCAAAACAAGGGGATTTTGCCCCTTGTTCGTCTCACTAAGCTTGTTTTGTGCAGTTTCACAAAGAATTGGTATATTCGTCCTTATACCAATTTACCATCTATTACTAAAGCTTACAACCGCGTCGATCGTAATGCTTTTCTGTTTGGTTGGACTCCTCCCAAAATTTAATTGGTTACATAGTAGCAAAAAAGTCACCTAGTTATAGATGACTTATATATGATTACAATTTGATAAAAATTACTGAAATTCTAAACAGCGATTATTCATCAATACAACTGGGAATACCCAAAACGGCGCAGGGGAAATTAGAACCTAATGCATCAATCATCGGATGATTAATAGATTGGCAACCGAGAAACAGAATATCGGCAGCTTCTGATTCAACAACTTTCTTAAGTTCTGTGGAAATGCAGCCAAACCGCAAATGAGATTTAAAAGAACCCTGCCATTCTTCAGCCAGACTCCGGGCTTGCCAAAGAATTATATCTGCTTGTTGCACGGGAGTTACCACTGTCTGCAATTGGGGTTGAGTTAATACCAGTGTCACAGACTTTGATACTTCACTAACTTGACACTCTAATGAAGGCTGTTGTATTGGAAAACTCAAGATATTTGGATACTGGCTTTTTGAATTGTCTTCTAGCACATAAACGGCTTGAACTGTAACTTGTGCATTGGTGGCTAAACGCGTTTGATGGGCAATCCAGAAAGCAATATCTAATGCCGTATGACTGTTAGGAGATGCGTCATAGGCAACAATTAAGTTAACTGCTTTTTCTATTTGAGGTTTTTTAGAAAAAGGTTTTTTTGGTTCTGGCAATAGTACCATTTGTTCAATTAAGTCATTTCGACCTGTGGCACTTTGCAGACGTGCTAACATTGGCTTGATTTGCACAGCTTTACTTCTCCCAATGAAATGAATTAACAATGAGAAGCAGGGGGACAAATTTTGGATTTTGGACTTCGGCTACGCTCAGTCGAACGATTTTGGATTTTAGATTGAGTGACGATAACCAAAATCTCAAATCTGAAATTAGTCAAGGAAACCCCAATAATAACTGTATTACAGCCAAGGTCTTGGGGGTTCCTTCCATTGCCTACGGAGTTAGCTGACGGGCTAAGACTGGAAGGTGTCTCTCGTAAGATTAGCCCCAAACATTGGTTCCTCCGTTCCAAATCCAGCTTTCATGAATTTGAATTAGGCTACCCACTAAAAAAAATGATAATCTAATTTACTCGTCTTGGGCAAAATATCGATCAAGGAAATTTAAGGCGTGGTTGCGGAGTTCAAAATATTCTTTTGAGTTTCGCATGGCGGCGCGATCGCGTGGACGCTCAAAAGGAACTTCTAATATCTCCCCTATACTAGCAGCCGGACCATTGGTCATCAATACGATGCGATCGGACATATAAATTGCTTCATCTACATCGTGGGTAATCATCATCACTGCTTGCCGATTATTTTCCCAAATATCTAATACTTGCCGCTCCAATTTGCCACGAGTTAATGCATCTAGTGCCCCAAAAGGTTCATCCATCAGCAACATTTTGGGACGAATTGCTAAAGCTCTGGCAATACCTACTCGTTGTTTCATCCCTCCAGAAATTTCATCAGGATATTTGTCAGCCGCCGCCGTCAAGTTTACCATTGCCAAGTGTTGATTTACAATGCTAATTTTTTCAGCCCGATTAGCATTTTTTAACACTTCATCCACGGCTAAACGGATATTTTCTCGCACTGTTAACCAAGGTAACAGCGAATAGTTCTGAAATACCACCATCCTTTCGGCTCCTGGCTGACGAATTTCTTGTCCATCTAGCCTGACTGAGCCGGAAGTGGCTTTTTCTAACCCAGCTACTATCTTTAGTAGAGTTGATTTTCCACAACCTGAGTGACCAATTACAGAAATATATTCATCTTCACCAATCGTCAGATTAACCCCATCTAAAACGACAAAGTTATCTTTATCAGGTGTCGGATAAGACTTGACTAAATTTTCAATTTCTAAAAATCCAGGGCGGGACAGAACTTCGCTCTGGGTATTAATAGGTAATGAGGTATATTCCATCATCAAATGCTCCGGAAATAATTTAGTCATCAGTCAATATTTGAACTTGGAATTTAAGACATGAAAAAGTTAGTGGGAGCATTAGCCCTGATGGCAAAACTATTCAGATAGCCCACAGGATCACTGGGGTCGAAGCCTTTCTTATCTATAAATACCTCTGGTGGTTCGACCTTGTAATCATCCTTGGGACATTTGATGCCCATTTCAGATGCTATCTCGCGATATAAATCTGTTCTCCAACCTTGTGCAGCTAGTTTTTCAGCATTTTTGGGGAATTTCTTAATTTGTCCCCACCGCGCTGCTTGTGTCATCAACCAGATACTTCTTGATCTCCACAAAAATGTGGAGTGTTCTCCTGGCTGTTTGGGAAGGTTGTCAGGAATATCGAAGAAAATCGTGGTGTCAGCGGCTTTGATGGTGCGGTCTTTGCCATCAAAGCCGCCATAGTTGTAGTTGCCGAGAATTCCGGGACTAGTAAACTTCGCGATTGGGGCATCTTTCTTTTTAGGTCTAGCACCTGTAAAGGAACGGTCTGTTATCAGTTCAGCTACTTCTTGGCGATTTTCGACTTTGCTGCAATATTGGCAAGCTTCAATCATCGCCTTGACTAGTGAACGATAGGTTTTGGGATATTTGTTGATGAAAGATTCCATCACCCCCAATAGTCTATCTGGATGTCCCAACCAGACTTCTTTACCTTGTGCGAAGGTAAAGCCGATGTTTTCATTACCTGTTATTGCCCTTGTGTTCCAGGGTTCTGCAACCATGTAAGCTTGCATTGCACCAATCCGCACATTTGTCACCATTTGGGGCGGGGGAACGATGATGACGCGAAACTCTTTAAGCGGATCAACACCAGCGGCGGCAGATATGTAGCGGACAAAGTATTCGTAAATGGCAGAACTTAGAACAACTGCCCAAACTTTGCGTTCTGGCGGCTGCTGGTCAAAGTAGCCTCGGAAATCGCGCCCAAAGGCTTCTAAAGCACCATCACCATATTTTTCTTGATACTCGTACCACGGACGCAGCCCAAAATCCCACATGGCTTTGTTCATGGTCATGGCGTTACCGTGGCGGTGAATGGTCATAGCTGCACACAAGGGCGCATGGCGTGCGCCTTCGGCACCAATTCTGGCGTTGGTGACGGCACCAGATACTACGGGTGAAGCATCCAGGCGACCAAAAATTAAACCGTCACGGGAGGTGGCCCAACTGGCTTCGCGGTTGAGTGTGACGTTCAAACCATATTTGCGGAAGAAACCTTTTTTCCAGGCGATCGCAAATGGCGCACAATCATTAACGGGAACATAACCAACCGTGATCTCAGATTTTTCTAAGTCTTGGGATCTAACTACTGGTTGAACAGCTAAGGCTTCTTCAGTTAGTCCTTTGGCGGATCTATCTCCTGAAATTCCACAGGAGGACAGCGTTATTCCCGTTGTGGTTGCTCCTATTCCTTTGATAAAGTCTCGTCGAGTCCAGTTATTATCACCCATTCTTGTAGCTCCATTGGTGATTAATTTGGTTGTAGGGTAGGCTAACGCCAAGGCGCAAAGTTAAACAGCGTCTTAGCATCTTGAACCGAAAAAATTTAATCAGTTAGAAGCTGTAGGGCGGCGAGTTACTAATTCTTGGATTTTGCCTACGGCGTAATCTAGGATTAACCCAGTTAAGCCAATTATCAACACAGCTAAAAAGACTGAACTCAGGTTCAAGCGACTCCATTCATCCCAGACAAAAAAGCCGACCCCAATACCGCCTGTAAGCATTTCCACGGCGACGATTACTAGCCAAGCTATCCCTAAACTAATTCGTAAACCTGTAAAAATATACGGCAAACTTGCAGGCCAAATGATTTTTGTAATCCGTCGCCAACGGGGCATTTCCAGCACTCGTGCCACATCTAAATAATCTTTAGGAACGCTAGAAACTCCTAAGGCGGTATTAATAATTGTCGGCCATAAGGAAGTAATAAAAATGACAAAAATTGCGGAAGGATCTGCTAAATTGAAAATAGCTAAGGCGATGGGCAGCCAAGCTAAGGGCGATACGGGTTTAAAAATTTGAATGATCGGATTGAGCGCTAGCATTGCCGATCTGGACATGCCAATTAGAAACCCCAGAGGAATCGCTACTACTGCACCTAATAAAAAGCCCAGTAATACCCGGCGCAGACTTGCGATCAACAACCAACCAATTCCCAAGTTACCAGGGCCTCTTTGATAGAAGGGATTTAAGATGTAGTCTAGATTAGCAACTAGCGCTTCTGGTGGGGTGGGCATCAATTCATGGTTGGCAAGTGCAACAATCCACCACAACACAATTATTCCCAAGAAGCCCAACACAGGTAGAAAGAAGACATCTTTAAAAATGACAGGTTTTGCCTTTTTCCAAGCAGCTTGCCCAGCGATCGCAGCGATCACAGCCAAATTTAGTTGAAATATCATTTACGACCTCAACAGATTTAAGTGCAGGTACAAAAAATCCGAGCAGTACCAGCCTTGGACACCGATGAGATCGGAACATTATAAATATGCCGTCTCTTCAGTCTCCTCTCAATGCCTACGAAGTTAGCTGACGGGCTAGGGCTGAGAGATGCCCTTCTGAAGAAAGTTATGAGTATGAGTTATGAGTTAAATATTAATAACTTCTAACTCCTCACTCTCAACTTTTCACTTTCTCTAAGATACGCCCCACAATTTGGTTCCTCCGCTCCAGCGTTATGCACTGTCACACGCTGGATTAGGCTGACTTACTCTAATAGATACTAGTTATCAACAATATAACATCAATGCTCAGTAAAAGCCAACTGTACTATGATAAGTGTTGTTTATTTCAATACCTAAATCAAGTGCTTACCTTTGCTTTTCGGTAATTAATAAAATTTATAATTTTTTAGAATTTTAGCTGCGTTGTGAGTAAACTCATTGCACAGACAGCTAAACAACAATAGTCGAGTCAGGCATCAAAGTTGGTTACCTGCTTGTTTAACATTTGTTAATAAATATTATATTTTTTACAAGTTTTATATACAAATGGTTAATTTAGTAAAAAAAATCTATTCCTTTTGGTAGGTGAACTAAATTGCTTAATTTGGGTTAAGACCACTGAACTAGCTAAACTAATTGCATATGGAAGTTTACTCATCTATCTCTTAGCTGAATTTAACAAAATGGATTTTAGTCAAGTACTGGCTGAAAAAACGGACACCATCATAGATAAATGGATTGCAGCAGTTCGCAAGGATAGACGGATTGAAAGTGCTGATGACCTATCTTATACAGCGGTAAAGGATCATATCCCTGATGTTTTGAAAGCAATGGTAACGGTGCTTTCAAAACATCAGGCTAATGATATTAAGTCAATAGTTACTGCTAGTTTTCAGCATGGGGCTATTCGAGCGGAACAAGGTTTTGATCCAGCAGAAATTGCTAGAGAATATCATTTGCTGCGAACAGTAATATTTGATGCTATACAACCAGATTTATTAAACGGAACACCTGTAGAGATAATTCGTTCTATGCGTTTGATTGACGCTATTATAGACGAAGCGATCGCTCGGTGTTTCAAAAGTTATGTTGAGGAGCGGTTGCGAGAATTACAGCAGTTGCAGTCATCACTAAGACTCCATAATCAGGAACTCACACGCTTAATTAGTGCCAATCAAGAGTATCTTTCGCAACTAGCCCACGAATTGAAACATCCTCTAACTTCCATTATTGGTTACTCCGATCTATTTTTACGCCAACAACGACGAAAGACACAGGTGAAGGACACCTCTGCCAATTTAGAACATATTGAGCGGGTACTACGCAATGGTAGACAATTACTCCACCTGATCAATGATGTATTAGAACTTTCGCGGTATGATGCAGGACAGATAAAACTCCACCTAGCATCCACCGATGTGCGTGAATTAATCAATAATGTGTGTGAAATGTTGGAACCTTTAGCTGCTGGGAAAAATTTAAAAATCGTAGTAGATTGCGATCGCGTTCCCAAAGAATTAATCACAGATTCTTTTCAATTCCAACAAATTGCTACAAATCTTATCAGTAATGCGATTCGCTATACAGAGTTGGGGACTGTTATTATAATGTGTCAGGTGTTGGAGAACCAGAGATGGGCGATCGCAGTTTGTGACACTGGAATTGGCATTGCACCCGAAAACCAAGCCCAGATATTTGAACCCTACTTTCGCGTCAGTTTTAGCGATCGTCCCTATCTCCCTGATAGTACAGGATTGGGATTAGCGATCGTTTCCCGCTTGGTGAAACTACTACAAGGTACAATTAACCTAGTATCTGAAGTAGGAGTTGGTTCTACCTTTACGGTAATTTTGCCTTTAGAAATAGAGAGTTGATTTCGCGCCAAGACGTAAAATTTTTCTCTGCACCTCTGCGTGAAATCAAAAAACATTTTTACAATAAACCTTGTTTTTTTAACTTAGCTAGCGCATCCTCAGCAGCAGCTTTCTCTGCATCTTTCTTATTGCGTCCTTTACCTTCTCCGTAAATTGTTCCATCTACCAATACTTTTGCGATGAATTCTGGCGCGTGAGAAGGGCCTCCTATGTGTTCTGTGAAATATTTAGGAGGAGTTGGGGTAACATTGCGTTGCACCCATTCTTGAAAGCGATTTTTTGAGTCTACATTAGAACGAGACACAACTATATGCTTAGGATCTACAGAATCAAATAGCGGTTCTATAATTGCGCGAACTGCATCAATATCTGAATTTTTATCCAAATAGTAAGCACCAAGGACTGCTTCAAAGGTGCTACTGAGCAAATTAGGATTTTGGTAGCCTCCGTCTCGAATTGCGCCTTTTCCTAACCGCATCCTAAAGTCTAAACCGACTTCCTCGGCGAACTTTGCCAATTGCTTCTCATCTACCAGCGCCGAACGCCGCCGCGTTAATTCATCTTCTCCCATTTCTGCGTGACAATTATATAGATACTCACCACTTAAGAAATTCAGCAAAGCATCACCAAGAAACTCTAAGCGTTCGTTATGTTCGCCTTCTCCAGGGTTTTCATGGACATAAGAACGGTGGGTAAGCGAACGGCGGAGAAGTTTTTCATCATGGAATATCAGAAGTTTGTGCATTTTTATCTTGTATCTTGTTGCATAAATTGACTGTTGGGAAATTATACAAATGTGATTTTATTCAGACAGCAAAAAACCGCAATTTGCGGTGTCTTTACAAAACCCAGTTGAGTAAAAAACTGGGTTTTTCAAAGCTATTTTAGGCGGTTAGTATATCTAACTCAGTTAAAAATAACTCCTGATTTTGCTTTCGGACTTTGCCATCCTTTACAGCAACATCAATAAACTGGCTAAAATTCTTAAATTTTTTGCCATCAGATGTATAAATAGATGAACATCCTTGATATTTAGCACAAAGATGACGCATCAATTTATCAATGTGACCAAATACGGTAGGTTTACCTTGGTTTAAAGCAGTGTTGATAGCTTCAATTAGATACTCTATAGCTTCATTGTAATTAATTTGGGACACAACAGAAATAATTTGAGGCTGATTTTTCTCACTAATTAATTGGGGTAAATCATCTAAAAAATAAAATTCATCAGCCAATTCTTTAAGCTTTTGTTTGACATTACCTATTTGAGCAAGGATGATAGCTTGTTTTCCTAATTTTTGCAGATTATGAATCAATTTTACAAAGTCTCCATCTCCTGATATGAGCATAATTTTATCTGGAGACATATTACTGTGAATCTCCTCTAAGCAATCGGCTATTAATTGGTTATCTGCACTATTTTTTAAAGGACAGGGAACATTAACACAGTTAAAACCAAGATTGCCTAAATCATTCTTTACAGTAGCTTGATTTTCACGCTGTGAATTGTAGTAGACATTTATGCTACTTACACGCCCTTTAGATTGGGCTAAATTCAGCAATAATTTAGCCTGAGATGGACTTAATTTAGCGTTTTGATAATCCCAATAAATGGAAACTAGAGGTAGCTTCTGGCTTGTTTGTTTTTTGGAAGATTGATTAGCGTGTGGCATTGTAATATATCCAGTGTTCTTTGGTAAACTGAACAGCTTCAACAAATCACACATCTATCAGTAGCAGAACTTTATCCGAAGATTTTATACTCAAAAAGTACTTACTTTCCTGCGATAAAGCTCTTTACAGTCGCTTTCCTTTGGTTTAAGTCTCAGCCGTAGAATTCCTAGTTTCCTAGCAAGTTTCGCGTCATCCTTTCCCCTGAACATTCACCCAAACATCTTGTCTTCCCGTTGAAAGTCTAGTCAATCAGTTGACTTGACATTGGGCTGAATATTCAGCCAAAGGGATGACACGAAGCTCGGCAGGAAACTAGGAATTCTGCTGCTGAGACAACACCAAAAACCTGCGCTTTAGAGTGCGGTTATTTTGCTGTCGTTAAATATACATTGCCATACTTTATACTAGATGTCAATAAGTTATTCATGAAGATTCTTCAAAGCGATCGCTCATATCTATCAAGTTTTAAAATCATCTATGCAGAAGTGTTGAATGTTAAGAAATCTGCTATCAAAATAGCCGAAGATATTTTGAAATTTGGGCTAACTTTTTAAAGATAATGATTATAAATTAATTTTTCTAGATTGTAAAAAATATCCTTAGCCCTTTGCCTAAAAATGATTATCCAGTTTTGAATAGCCGTCTTATTGTTGAGTGTTGGTTAGTTTATGCACTGGATAATAGTTGAACGAGTATGCATGATTTTTTAAAAAAATCGAATTAGACATCTGGTGAAAAAAGAGACGTAGCACTGCTACGTCTCTACAAGGGTTCTGGATAAGCTATATTTAATTTCTGGAGATTGTCTATTCGACTCTATGGTTAATCAATCGGGTCAGCACCGATCGCACCAATAGCTGCTTTAGCGATCGCGATATCCTGCTCAACGGTGCCACCACCCACGCCAATGGCTCCTACATGCACGCCACCAAAACGGATAGGCAGACCACCCCCAAGATTGGTTAACAAATTTCCAGATGCTAAGGGTAATGCCACTGCTAGGTTATCTGAGAATGTCCCAGTGGGGCGGCGGATTGAAGCAGCGGTTTGGGCTTTGCGTTTGCTGGTTTCGATGCTATGGGGAGTTGCCCCATCACCATGCACAAAGGCAATCAGAGTCAAAAACGAGTTGTAAACAGCAATAGATACGCCAACTCCGAGACTGCGGCTTTCTTTTAAAGCAGCTTTAGCAGCTGCTAGTGCCGTATCAACTGTGATTAATTCAACAGTTCTAGTAGACGCAGATGTTTGTACCATGATTATTAAATCCCGACTCCAACTGTTTGCCGTTCTCGCCGTGCGACTTCTGCATGTACTAAAGGAATGACATCACGCCCATAAGCGATCGCATCCTCTAGGGGATCAAAGCCCCGGATTAACAAGGTAGTCACACCCGCATCGTAGTAATCAACTAAAGCCTCTGCTACTTGTTCTGGTGTACCCACTAAAGCTGTAGTGTTGCCTGCCGCACCAGTAGCTGCTGCGATCGGTGTCCATAGACGCTTATCGTAAACCTCATTTTTGGCTGCAAAATCCAGCAGACGTTGTGACCCTACCGCCTGGGGTCTAGCTGGGGTAGCTATTTTCGCCCCTCCTCGCAAGTCTTGAATTCGCGCTAAAATGCTATGTGCTTTCTCCCAAGCCTGTTGTTCTGTAGCACCAAGAATAGGTCGCAGGGAGACGCTGAAGCGAACAGAACGACCGGGTGGTAAGGCAGCACGTACCTCTGCTATTCGTTCTTTAACTGCGGCAATTGGCTCACCCCACAAGGCGTAAACATTACTGTGTTTAGCTCCTACCTGTACGGCTGGGCCAGATGCACCACCAAAGTAAAGCGGGATGTGGGGCTTTTGCAGCGGCTTGATCGCTGAGAAAGCATCCTTGAGTCGGTAAAATTCACCTTCGTAATCAAAGGGAGTGTCGCTTGTCCAGATGCGACGAAGGATTTCTAAATATTCATCGGTGCGGCGGTAGCGGCTGTCATGATCCAGCCAGTCGCCATCTTTCTGCTGGTCAGCATCACTGCCACCAGTAATAATATGTATTGCTATCCGACCGTTGGTAAAATGGTCAAGGGTAGCTGCCTTGCGAGCTGCCAAAGTTGGAGCCACAAAACCCGGACGATGAGCAATCAAAAAGCCCAATCGCTCAGTTGCTGAAGCTGCGAAACTAGCAATAGTCAAGCCATCAGGGCTACTAGAACTATAGCCAATCAATACTTTGTCAAAACCTCCTTCTTCATGAGCTTTGGCAAATTCACGAACATAAGCTGGATCAATGATGTCATCGCCCAGACTACTTGCTCCACTATTTAATTCCGAAGCCGGTTTTGTCCGGATCAATCCAATAAATTCAACTGGCATAATTAATTCTCCTGAAAATGT
Source organism: uncultured Nostoc sp. (assembly GCF_937863485.1). Lineage (GTDB taxonomy): Bacteria > Cyanobacteriota > Cyanobacteriia > Cyanobacteriales > Nostocaceae > Nostoc. The sequence continues at coordinate 10,941 of NZ_CALMFY010000129.1, forward strand.
TGGGGAGTGGGGGTGAGAGGACAAGGGGACAAGGAGGATAAGCAGATATAACCAATGCCCAATGCCCAATACAACTCTTGGAGAGGCTGCGCCCTAAGCGTAGCTATGCCGCAGGCTTTACGGCAACTCTTAGAGACGCTCTTGCGTTCGCTCAGTACAAGTGCCCCATGCCCAATACCTAATCAAATAAGTCTGGTTGGTCGTGGGTAATTTCATCCCACAAATACTGGAATCCACCCCAGCCTGCTTGGTGAGTACCACCGCGTTGTTGTATTTTTAAGGCGATGTCGTGGTCAATCAGGATGGGTTTTCCTACGGCTTCTGCTAGCAATTGCGCCTTAGCAGTATCCTCTAACCTGATGTACCACCAAGCGGCTTCATCCACACTGTGTCCCACGGTCAATATTCCGTGGTTGCGTAAAATCGCAGCTTTGTTTTTGCCTAGTCCCTGAGCAATGCGTTTTCCTTCACTTGTCTCCAATACAATGCCTGTAAAATCATCAAATAGAGCATGATCTTGGTAGAAAGCACAGGAATCTTGGGTAATCGGGTTGAGCAACCGACCCAAAGTTGACCAAGTTTTGCCGTAGAAGGAATGGGCATGAGCCGCTGCGATGACATCAGGGCGGGCTTCATGGATTTGAGAGTGAATGGCAAACGCTGCTTGACTAACTTTGCCTTCACCTTGGACTACCTGACCTTCACTATTCACTAGTATCAGGTCTGATACCCGAATGCGACTGAAATGTATCCCAAAGGGATTGACCCAAAAGTGATCCGTAAGTTCGGGATCACGGGCAGTGATGTGTCCTGCCAATCCTTGAGCAAAACCTAAACGTGCAAATACCCGAAAGGCTGCTGCCAAGCGTTCTTGGCGATGGCGACGCTCCGATTCAATGGAGACGAAGGTCGGTGGTTGAAAGGGATTGCTGCTGGGGCGGACGAGAGAAGTTTGCACCATAATTTTCAACTCCTACGGATGAATTAGGTAGACGGTGCTGCCTCACTGCTGGTGGGAGCGTCAAGGTTTGTCGTATAGACATCGCTTCACCATTAAACTAGCGAGACAACAAATGATTTATGGTTATGGCTCAATAGGCGATCGCAGTTTTTACCGCTGCAAATACGTATTGTTCAATCAATGTTCAGTGGACAACGCTACAAATAACTTTTAGCTGATAACCGTAAATACGTTACTAATTACTTGATATCAGATTTTAAACTACCTAGTAACAACAAATTTCTTAACTAGAGTAGTGATACTATCAAACAAACTACGGTAAGTCAATATGTTTACAGTTGTTTAAACTACAATGAAGTTATCACAGTTCATTTAAATAAGCAAGCTCAATATGGAGTTCTGTTGAAAAATATACTTGAGGGGAATGTTATCTCTGTTGTATGGAGACTGTTGCGATTCGTTAAGCTGTGGAGCGATCGCTGAAATTTGCAGTACCTACGGCGGTAAGGTAGGCACGGTTTTTTAGGTTATTACTAGGACTAGTCCTATTAAGGTTTTGCACAAGGCGATCGCAAACGTGATCTGCTTCAGGTATAGGGATGCTGTAAAGTTGTTGTAAACTTGATAGCAATAAAAAAAACAGACCGTGATCGTCCCATCAAGCAGTAGAGCGTTTGTAGCAAGTCATAACAGTAGTTTGAGCTTTACCAGCCTCGCAGAACTATTAAGTGGAAACTTGCTTGCAGAAGTGGATCTTTGTCGGGCTGTAGTAAGTTTAAAGCTAAGGCAAGACAAAAAAGGGTCGATGGGTCAGTTTCTGACTCCCGCTTCAGTAGCAGAATTGATGGCTGGAATGTTTAACAGGCTGGATTTGCCTGAAATATCTTTGCTTGATGCTGGAGCAGGAATCGGTTCATTACTAGCCGCTTTTGTGTCAAAAGTATGCCAGCATCGACAACACACGTCAAGTTTACGCGTTGTAGCATACGAAATTGACCCTCTTCTAATTGGATATTTGCATCAGACTCTAAAGCTATGTGAAAGGGAATGTCAACATGTGGGTATTTCCTTCAATTACGAAATTCGTGAGACTGATTTTATCCAAGATGCAGTCAAGTTGCTTCAGGTTGGTTTATTGAATAGTGCAAACGCAACAGAATTTACTCATGCTATTCTCAACCCGCCTTATTTGAAAATCAATGCTCATTCCAAGGTGCGCGAATTGCTGCGTTCCATCGGTTTGGAAACTAGCAATCTTTATACTGGTTTTATGGCTGCTACAGCACAACTTCTAAAACAAAATGGAGAGTTTGTAGCAATTACCCCGCGCAGTTTTTGCAATGGGCCCTATTTCCGTGACTTTCGCAAGATGTTTTTAGAGATGATGGCTTTACAACAAGTACATCTTTTTGAGTCACGGCAAGAAGCATTTAGTGATGATGATGTTTTGCAGGAAACTATCATCATCCAAGCTACAAAACAAACGCAAAAGTCTAGCAGCGTCATCATCAATACCAGTTTTGGTGTTAATGATGACTTGATCCTGTCACACTCTGTACCATACCTGGACTTAGTTCACCCCGATGATCTAGAGCAGTTTATTCATATTATTCCAGATAAGATTAGCCAGCAAATCGTTCAGCGAATGGTACTTTTCACCTGCACGTTGAAAGATTTAGGGCTAACAGTTTCAACCGGACGGGTAGTAGATTTCCGAGCAAAAAATTACTTAAGGACAAATTCAGAAAACAATACCGTTCCTTTAATTTATCCGGTGAATTTATCGAATAGATATGTAGAGTATCCAAAAATCACCAAAAAGCCTCAAGCGATAGTGCATATAGAAGAAACAGCGAATCTTCTAATACCAAATGAACATTATGTCTTATGCAAAAGATTCTCATCCAAAGAAGAGAAAAGGCGTGTTGTTGCAGTAGTTTATAATGCCGACCAATTTAATTATGCCTATGTGGGCTTTGAAAATCACTTGAATTACTTTCATAAAGATGGGCGTGGACTTAGCCTTACCTTGGCTCGTGGGCTTGCTGTTTATCTCAATTCAACCCTAGTCGATGCTTTTTTTCGGTTGTTCAATGGGCATACTCAGGTTAATGCAACGGATTTGCGAAAATTAAAGTACCCTAATTTAGAACAGCTATTCTCATTAGGGACGGGGATTAAAGAGCAGTTTCCTTCCTTGCGGGAAATTGATGAACTTATGGAAAATAAGCTACTGAGTATGTCGAATCAGTCAGAGAATAATCCAATTGCAACTAAGTCTCGAATTGATGAAGCACTACAAATATTGACACAATTGGGCTTTCCACGATCACAGCTTAACGAACGGTCAGCTTTAACTCTCTTAGCGTTACTTGATTTAAAACCGACAGACTCTTGGGAATTAGCAACTTCCCCTTTGATGGGAATTACGCCGATGATGGACTTTATGGCTCAACATTATGGCAAAAGCTATAAGCCCAATACACGGGAAACAGTTCGTCGCCAGACAGTGCATCAATTTCTGGATGCAGCTTTGATAATTGCTAATCCAGATGATTTAAGTCGCCCTATCAACAGTCCCAAAACTGTATATCAAATTGAAAACAGTGCGCTAGAACTATTACGAACCTACGGTACTGACGAATGGGAAAAGAGCATTTGCACCTACCTTGCTTCGGTTGAAACTCTGAAAAAGCAGTATGCTCAAGAACGTGAAATGTCCCGTATTCCGATAGTGATTGTAGGGGAAATTAAAACTTTATCGCCAGGTGGTCAGAATATTCTGATTGAAAAAATTATTAATGATTTTGCCCCTCGTTTTACTCTTAGTGGAAAGCTTATCTATGTTGGCGATACAGATGAAAAGTTCGCCCACTTCGATGAAGCAGCATTGGCAGATTTAGGCGTTAACATCGATTTCCACGGCAAAATGCCAGATGTGATCATTCACTTCACAACAAATAATTGGTTGGTGCTGATTGAAGCTGTAACCTCACATGGCCCAATTAATCCTAAACGGAAGAAGGAACTTGAAGTCTTATTCAGAGGTGCCCAAATACCTCTGGTGATGGTAACAACATTTCTCAGTCGTAAGGCAATGGTGGCATTTCTGGCAGAGATTGCTTGGGAAACGGATGTTTGGGTTGCTGAAGATTCAACTCACCTAATTCATTTCAATGGTGAATATCTATTGCAGGCTTACCAAAGAGAAAAGAAGCAAACTTCCTGAATATACAGCAGAATTCAGGTGTCTGTGTAACATTTATAGCGTAATACGGTTCACTTAAGGCTTAACTCTTATCAAAGTCATTTTTTTAACGAATAGCCATCTCTGCGAGAGGCTTCCGCCAACGCGTAGCGTCTCCTAGAGAAGGACGCAAAGGAAGAGAAGAAAAAATGCTTAACTGAACTGTAATGATTTATAGCGCTAATTTAGGCTGCTTAAAAAAATCGAATAATTTTGCGGACATGATCGATAAATTGCCCGTCAGTTGAAAGTTAAGCGATGTCTACGACGGGCTACGCCTACGCATTTCGTGGTTCTCTTCTCAAACCCTTATCTTCAAGCCTCTGCTGGAAATGCTGCTCATTGCGGTGGCAGAGTCGGCAAGTAAGGGAGGCAGAGCCTCAATGAAGGGCATTCCCAGTCTGAGACTGGGAATGAGTTAATGTCTCATTTCTTAAACCTGAATCAAATTACTAGTTTACATATCTTGTTTGTATTCTTCTAATAATTGCGGAATGTGATCATACCCATCTACACCAATAATCGCAATGATTTTAGGACGATGTTGCTGTAAGAACTTTTGGAAAGCTTCTGCCCCTATTTGTCCTTGCAAAATTGTCAGTAACCCTGCCGGTTGATGCCACTCACTAGAAGCAATTTGCTCTAAAAGATACATTCCCAAGCAGCCTGTGTAAACAGTTTTTTCAGAATTTTGTAGATGATAATAAGCTTCTGCCAAATAAGCTAAGTTCCGCCCTTGCAGATACAAATCGCCGGAAAATTGCGCTGTTTTAAAGCCATCTTCAAGATATTTAATTGCCGTTTGGTGTTGTCCAATTACTAAATAGGCAATTCCTAAGCTGCTGACACATAGGGCTTTACTTTGAATATCGCCTAATTTTTCTGATAATTTTAAACCTTGTTCCAAATAATTAATTGCGGCTTCATAGGTTTCTGGTTCTAGGTTTTCCAATTCCTGAGCCTGCATGACTTCGCTGTAACCTAAATTTACCAGCGCGTTGGCTTCTCCTGTGCGATCGCCTGCTTGCCGACTCAGTATTAATGCTCGTTGACTGTAGTTGATTGCCTCAGGATAATTTTGCTGTTGCACGTAGGTACGGCTAAGGTGGTTGAGATTGGCAATTTCACAGGGGCGATCGCCTGCATTCCTGGCGATCTCCAGCGCCTGCTGATGAAAATCAAGTGAGCGCTGATATTGTCCCAAAGCACGCTGAGAATAGCCTAAAAGTGTCAAAATTCGCGCCTTTTCCTGGGTTCCCTCGCCTCGTCGCAGGGGTTCATCCAAATAATCTAGGGCATCTCGCAAATAAGTGCCAGTAAAAGAGGCAAAAATCCCGCCGTAAAAAGGAAAATACGGACGTTGGGCAAAGGTTCGCAAAATCTGGAGCATAATTTGAGAACAGGCATCGCCGTACACGGTCCCAATGCTGCCAAAACCACTTGCTAACTGACTCCAAATCACTGCAAAGGTCAAAAAAGTGGAAATGGACAACTTTGGCCCGGCTTTAACATCGTAAGCTTGTTGGTCAAACCAGTTAATTAGTCCCCGTTGCAAGTACTGTAAAATCAATGCCATTTCCACCCAATCTCTGAGGGTGATTCCCCGTTGTCGCTGGGCAAACTCAATTGCTGATTCTTCCATAGCCAAGGTGCGAAGCAGTGCTTGCGGTAATTCACTATTGAGTTGTTTAGCCCAACTTGCCCAAGGTCCACGTTCTCCCGGTACGCCGCCAAATCCTAGAGATTCTTTTTGTTCGTACATCCAACTGAGCAAGTTGTCTTGCAATCGCTGCCAAGAAGCTAAACCACGGGTAATACCTTCAGAAAATTGTTCTAAATCAGAATCTACCTGAGCAAATTGCTGTAATGCTTTTGACAATTGCTGTAGCTGTTGCAAATTTAGCGGATACTTCTGATTGGGGTCAGTAACCCGTAAAAATACCGCCAGCCGCTCGTCTGCCGCAGATGTGGTAATTTCTGTAACTGCGGAGGCGATCGCTTCTGTGGCTTTGTTTTGCTCTTGCCAGCGTTGCCATTGACTTTGAATGGTTTTAATGGCTCTCAAACTCCGAGTCGCCTTACCTTTCTTAAGTTCGTCTTTTTCACTATCTACTTGGCTTTGGAGGGCATTCAGGCGATCGCTCAAAGCTAGCTCAAAGACTTCCCCTGTACCGGAAGTAATTCCTTTAAGCAGCATTTGATACACCATATCAACAGAGCTAATTTTGCCCTTGAGGGTGGTTTCGACAATTTCATCGATTAAGGCAAGATAGCGATCGCGCAATGGCAGAGATTCTGACACTTTGGCTATTAGAGAACGTCACGTCAATTCTAATTCTAGTCTTGACAGAGGCGCAGGAGTGGGGAAAATCGGGAATTTCAGTAGTTCAAAAGTTTTCCAGAAGCTTTATCAGCCTTTCATTTGAACTAGGAAACGCAATCCGCCGAAATCAACTGATGATTTGCTGCTCATTTACCTCAGTTCTGGATGGACTTTCCTGTGAGCGCGATTACTCGCGATCTCCAGCCTGAAAAACATTGGCTAAAACCCTTATTTTTCCAGTTACTTTTTTTAAATACTGAAAGTTTTTAAGTATTTTAACTCTTTTATTCGTAATTACTTTATTTATAAAAAATAACAATATATCCAATCTTAATTATTACTTTTAACAGTAAATTTTAAAACTCAATAAGTATAATAAACAATTATTTAACCCCCAAGGAGTAGCTTTAAAACCCTATTAAGCATGAGTAAAATGGGGTGATAATATGATAGCTTATGTTTTTTTGTAAATAAAGATACTTTTAAAATATTCTATAAGTAATGTTTGTAACAAATGCTAAATCCTCAGAAGTTCTTAACCCTACGCCAACCCCCAAAGCAGCCAAATTAATATCATTAATGGGCAAGTTAATGCATTTATTTTGTACTGCAAAAAATCGAGAGAATCTTTAATGAGTAACCTATTGCCGGACAATGATGTAAACATTTTAGTAATTGGGGCGGGAGTAAGTGGTCTAACAACCGCGATATGTCTGAGAGAGGTAGGTTTTAGAGTTGTGATTGTTACAGATCGTTTTGCCTCAGATTTAACCTCTATTGTGGCAGGTGCATTGTGGGAATGGCCACCGGCAGTCTGTGGTAGTCATGGTGCTCCCAGATCCCTGGAACGCTCTAAAGACTGGTGTATGACTACCTATAATAAATTCAAGAAAATACACGCAGAGTTTGGTTCAGAAGAAACAGGACTTTATTTGAAGGATGCGTATTTCTATTTCAAGGATGTTTTGGAAAATCGACCTACTGAACTTCGTAAAATGAATGAGTTGAAGGATAAGGTTGATGGATTTGAAAGAGGCTTACAGATTGTCAAAGAAACGATTGATTTGAGTTTTAAAGGAGGTATAAAAGATGCTTATAAACACATGGCTCCGACGACAAACACGGATGTCTACATGAAGTGGTTACTTCAACAGGTAAAGGATATTGGATGTGAGATCATCCAGGAAAAAATTACTGTCAATGTGGTTCAAAATGAACAGGAATTACTTCGTCGTTTTAATGCAAAGGCAATTGTTAACTGTGCTGGGCTAGGTTCGATAGCAACTACAGGGGATACTTCCATGTATCCCTTGAGGGGCGCACTTGTCAGGGTTAAGAATCTCGGTGGAGTTGTAACAGACGCTCATTGTATTTCCCACGAAGAATCTTCTCTAAATGAGCAAGACATCGTTTACATAGTTCCTAGAGGGGATGATTTGGTGGTCTTGGGAGGATTAACACAGCAAGACCAATGGGATACAGACCTATCTCTTGAGGTTCCAATTATCCGACAAATGTATGATGGCTGTTTGGAGTTTCTCCAGGAATTAAGAGAACTCCCACTAGATGAAAAAGAGCCTGTTAGGGCTGGTTTACGACCATTAACAGAGGAAAATGTTTGTGTGGAAAGGGTTTTAAACACCCACGTATTTTATAATTATGGACATGGAGGGTCTGGAGTAACTCTGTCATGGGGATGTTCACAAGAAATTGTCCAGTTGGTACAAGAAATGCTTCGCGAGGAGGCAAATCCAGTTGCCTTGAACAGTAGTAAGATAGATAGCAATAAGCAGACTGTCTTTGTGCTCCATGATATGCTTAAGAGCAAAACTGATTTTAGCCATATCCGATCAGATAATAGAAATCTAGTTTTACTCTGTAGTAGGGAAGGACTCAGTAAGGTTATACCCTCCCAGTATCAACACTTGGATCTTGTGCGGATTGTAGAACCTTATAATTTCCAAAATCTGCTCCAAACCTATCAACAGATTAAAACTGAGTATAAACTTTTGGATGACAACTGTCGGATTGTTACCAATGATGAGTATTCAGTACTGTTAGCTGCACAGTTGCGTGAAGCTCTAAATCTGACAGGCGATCGCCCAACGATGATCCGCCAGTTTACCGATAAGAGTTACTTCAAATCTACCCTCAAAAATTCCCTGATTCGGGTGCCAAAGTATCTAATTTTTGCTCAAGACCAATACCGTAAAGAGCCAGTTTCATACTTAAAGTTTGTTCTAGAAGAACTAGGTAATCACATCTTTATCAAACCAGTTACTGGAGCCGGAAGTGAAAAAACCAGAAGAATTCATACTGTTGATGAATTGAAAGCCTGGTGTGACAGCAATGTAGATTCAGATGAAGAATTTGAATTCAATGAATTCATTACAGGTCAACTATACAATACAAGTGTTGTCATCAAAAACGGTCAACCTTGTTATTTTGCTGCTTGCAAACAGTATCGACCTAATGATGAGTTCATTTATGGTCATCAAATCGGCAATATTATTGTTAGAGAAGAAGATCCAGAATTTCATAAACTTTGGCAATTTTCAAGTGATACGTTACAAAGTTTAGAACACGGTTACCCCAAAAATGGTGTACTCAATATTGATTTATTCCTCCAAGAAGGTAGCGAAGAACCGATTCTGATGGAAGTAGCTGCACGCACTCCTGGAGGGCTTGTATCGAGAATGTTTGACATATATCAGGGGGTACGTCTAAACGAGTTACATCTCCAATTACAGATTGGTGATTCTCCTGACATCATTCTCAAGGATAGGAATGAGTGGAAGTACAGCGCTTCCTCGATTCATCCCAAGCAGGACGGCGTTGTTACAGCAATTGAGAAGCCAATTCTCGAAAGTGATGTGGAAATTACTTGGCAGATTTATTTGGAACAGAGACTGAAAGGATCACAAAGTACGAGGGATGTTGCCATTGCAATTCTTTTGAGCAATCATGACTATTCAACCCTTCAAGGGGATTATGAGGTAGCCAATTCTACCAATTTCTACAATACTAAGTAAGGATTTTTTCTAGCAGGCTGAAGCTATAGCAATCCAATTTGATTTGTAAAAAAATCTAAGTATATGTAGTATATGTAGGGTGTGTTATCGTCCTTGAGTACGGCACCTAAAATCAGAGGTGGTGCGTTAGCCTTTGGCATAACGCACCCTACGTATATTTCAAAAATCAAATATCAGTCCTATATATCAAGTAGGCATTGAGAGAGTGACTTATTATTGCACCAAAATCAGTTAAGGCAGTTCACTATCTCAGAGGACTGCGGACAGCGATCGCTAACCCTAATCCTAGTCCACCATGCGATCGCGTGCTGGAACTGTCAGCTTGACGGAAGCGTTCAAATACATGGGGCAGGAATTCGGCAGCAATTCCCGCTCCTGTTCTGAACTTTGCTCTAAAAAAGTGCGGTAGCGTTCTTCACTTTTGCAAAGGGCAAGCTCTACTTGTTTACGTTCGCTTAAATCAAGTACAAAACTAATAATATCGTTTGGATTATTTTCTAACAAGGCAGAACCTAACAGGATGGGAACGCGGCTATCATCTTTGCGGATGTATTTCTTCTCAAAAGCCTGACATACACCTTTGGTTTTAAGTTCTGCGATCGCACTGTTGCTTGCTTCAATATATTCTGGTGCTATCATGTCGCGCCATCGCACTTGCCCTGCTTGTAAATCCTCTGGCGAATAACCTACCATTCTTAAAAAAGCATCATTAGCCTCTGCGATCGCCGCTTAATTCTGTCCAGGGTATTGTTAAAATACAGTTATCCTAACTCATGAGTTAAATAGGTGGGGAAATAGGAAGCATAGTTGCTTAGTTTAACAGGAATGCCCCAAAAGGAGATGATGCAACGATATCCCCTTGAGGAGCAAAACTTGTCAATTCAGTTGTTCCTAAACTTTCGGATTCCTAGACAGGAATTATCTAGGATTAATGTGGCGTCTAATCCCCCATCCTGGATTGACAATGGCGGCTAAATCTTCTTCAGACAATTTGCTGATTTCACTTTCCAGTTCTTCGACGGTGAAATCATAGCCACGCTCTTGAGCAATCTTGATGAAGGCCTCTGGGTCAGCTGTTACTTTGAGTCTTTGCTGTAATGCTTGATCTTCTTTTACAGCTTGAAAAAGTCGGGTAGCATTTTGCTGTGTCATGATAGTCTATCTCCTGTTTTAAATATCAGGTTTGAATGTAGTAATTTCACTCCTGTGGATTCACTAAATTCTGTGAACAACTTTTAGATTAAGCGTGTAAGTTTAATTTTAAAACAAAGAATAAAAATGTGTTGATTCTGATAAGAAAATATAAATTTTAGTCTAAATATTTCTACTACTTTATAAAAGTCAGCCCTAAGATGGAAGCAGTCTTTAACTAAAAAGCATTGATTCTGAATTGTAAATGCACCTTAGATTTTTTGCATGGGTGATCAGCCATAACGGCTTTTGGTAAATGAAAGCTTGACTTGACACCTGTTAATAAAATAGGATATTAGATTGTCTGTCTAATTCCTGCTCGGATCAGGTAGACATATTACAAAAGCTGGTAAAAGCGTCTTTATAGGAGATAAAAACCAGCTACCTGTACGGCAACCTCAAGGACAATTCCATGACCTACGCAATTATTGAAACTGGCGGTAAACAAATACGAGTAGAGCCAGGGCGGTTTTACGATATTGAACTGCTTACGACCGAACCAGACGAAAAAGTTACAATAGACTCCGTATTACTCGTGCAGCACGATGGCGAAGTCAGCATTGGACAGCCACTAGTGACAGGTGCGACTGTAGAAGGGACTGTACTGCGACATTTTAGGGGTCGTAAAGTCCTGGTATACAAAATGAAGCCGAAAAAGAAAACCCGCAAAAAGCGGGGGCATCGTCAAGAAATTACCAGACTTATGATTGACTCCATCACTCTTAACGGTGCAGTGTTTGCTGCCCAAGGAGAACCGGAGAAGGAAACCCCTGTTGCAGATGACACTCCTGCAGAAGAAGTTGAAACCGCTGCTGAATAATAAAAAGAAGTAGATACACAAGAGGAAATCATGGCTCATAAGAAAGGAACAGGTAGTACACGCAACGGTCGTGATTCTAATGCCCAACGTCTGGGTGTCAAGCGTTATGGCGGTCAAGTTGTACGTGCAGGAAACATTCTCGTGCGTCAGCGCGGCACCAAATTTCACCCTGGTAACAACGTCGGTATTGGTAGCGATGACACTCTGTTTGCCTTAATCGACGGTGTTGTAACGTTTGAGAGAAAGGGCAAAACCCGTAAAAAAGTTAGTGTTTATTTACCCGTAGCCACTGCTGAGGCAGCCCCTGCTGAGGCAGTAGCAAGTTAAAGTAGTTTGGGTGGGTAACAGTGCCCACCCTACTGGCTAGTTGATAGTCAGATTTGCATAAATATTCCTAACAGTTGCTTAAAAGCTGCTTTTTTCCTCTCTCGCCCATAAATTAGTATCAGAAGCATCAAAGCGCATAGGTTATTCACTAACAAAATATTACACAAAGAAATCGGATTGTGTAGCTTGCCGCCGCAGGCATCGTTTATAAAGTCTTAGCCACCAATTTTTGTCAAGCTTTCGGATGATTGCACTAGATCGTCACAGTGTACTATAGCAATCCTATCTGATTTGTGAAAATGAACGAATCGCCTTCTCTGCAAGACACTACGTGTAGCTTGCTTCCCCGTAGGGGTACGCGCAGCGTCTCGTTAGAGAAAAGCGCAAAGAGGAGAAATAGAAAAGTTCATAAATCATTTAGGTAGGACTGCTATAGTCACAATAACATCAGTGCAATGAAGGCATTCCTAATTATCCTAAGTTGTGTTTATTCTCTTCAGAATCAGGTTTACCTGAGAGAATACTTAAATTAGGCATAGCTTTGAGCTACCATAATTACCTGAGAAAATGCTGAGAATCAACTAAATTTTCTCAAGGCATAAATTTATGAAAATCATGGCTTAGTTTCAATCAGCTTTCAGTCCTCATAGAGATACTTTGGATGTTCGGGATAACTCAAACATCAGTAACAAAAGTCTGATGGAGTCCTCTATAAGAAGGCATCTTCTTTACCCCAATAGCCTTTATGAATCTGCTTGTAGCTTAATTTCCTCTGATCAATCAATACAAAAAGAACTATCCAAAGGACGAAAGAAGACTATGAACTGGAAAATACTTTGTTTAATTGCTGGTTTAAGCTTAACCACCAGTCTCACTGCTTGCTCTAGCACTCCTGCAACTAACAATCAAGTTGCTCCTGAAGCCTCTCCTGCGATGAGTAAAGATAAAGCTGGCGATGCAATGTGTAAATATAAAGCTTGCGATGCCATGGGTAAATATAAGGCTGGTGGTGCTATTGGTAAAGATGCGATGTGTAAAGATAAGGCTGGCGATGCAATGAGCAAAGATAAAGCTGGCGATGCTATGGGTAAAGACAAAGCTGGCGATGCGATGAAGCAATCCCCGGCTTCCACCAAGCCCTAGCTACAACTAGCCTTGCATCTCACTTTTCTTGTACTAAGTATAGGGGCTGCTTACCAGCAAAATCTTGATCCAATCCCTATACTTTGGCGCTTTGACCTCAACAGGAGAAATTCTGATGAATCACAACCTACTCCGCAGGCGTCAGTTACTTTTTTATCTCGGGTTAGGGGTTGTCGGGATCGGTGCAGCCACAACATTTTCCAACTTCAGAAAAGTGAATGCCCCTTCTATCTCTCCTGCAAAAAGTGACAATACGCAAGACTCAGAAACTATTACAGTGAAAACTCCGGCAGGCAAGAGTTTGCCAGAGTTTCAGGATATCAGTCAGTGGTTTAATTCTACTCCTTTGTCGATCGCTAACCTCAAAGGTAGTGTTGTTTTAATCCAGTTTTGGACTTTTGCTTGTATTAACTGCCAGCGTACCCTGCCCTACATCACTAGATGGCATCGGCAGTATGAGTCGCAAGGACTGAAGGTGATTGGCATCCACACACCAGAGTTTGCCTTTGAGCGAGATCCGAACAATATAAAAAAGGCGCTACGACAACACCAGATTACCTACCCGGTTCCGGTTGATAACGAGTATAAAACTTGGAACGCTTACGAAAATCAGTATTGGCCTCATATGTTTTTAGCCGATCGCCAGGGTTTACTACAATATGACCACATTGGGGAAGGGGCATACGAAAAAATAGAGCAAACTATCCGCCAGCTATTGGGATAGAAAGAATCATGACGACTTCTACTCTATCAATTAGTCTGGCTTTATTGGGGGGAGTTTTGAATGTGCTTTCACCCTGTGTTTTACCGATTTTACCAGTGCTATTAGGCCGAGCGCTCCGATCGCATACTTACGGCCCAGTAGCACTGGTAGCGGGATTAATCGCTGGTTTTGCACTAGCAGGTAGTTTACTCGGTGTAACAGCAAGCTGGTTTACAGGCTTGGCTAATTTATTACGGAATATAGTGATCGCACTCCTTTTATTTTTAGGATTACTGGCAATTTTCCCCACCTGGAGTTACCGAATATTTACTTACATTCCAGTTGGTAATTGGGCTAAAAAACCTCGACGAATCGGACTTATGGGAGAGTTTTGGCTAGGGACTCAGTTGGGGCTTTTGTGGACTCCCTGTGCTGGGCCGGTTTTGGGGGGAATTTTAGTCCTAGCAGCAGTTAATCATCAAGTCGTAGGTGCATTTTGGCTACTGGTTGCTTATGGAATCGGAGCAGGTTTGCCTCTGTTAGCGATCGCCTACGGTGGACGAGTACTCAGCCAACGAATCCTCAATCTCCGCTCTCATAGTGCAGCGTTGCAGCGTGTAGGTGGCGTAGCGATCGTGGCGACAGCGATCGCTATTCTTCTCGGTTGGGATGTGCAGATACAACTTTGGCTAGCTCCATTCTTTCCTACTCAACCTCTGTGAGACAGCCATGAACGAATAATTCGTAATACTCGCCAGAGGCGAGAAGCAAGCTACGTAATTCGATAATTGAACGACAGAGCAACTAAACCGCGTCCACCTTGAAAAATGTAGTTCTTTCCGTATCGAAAAGAAAAAAACCCTCATCCCCCAACCCCTTCTCCCAATATTGCCAGAAGCGGAGCCAAAAAGAAGTCCCTCTCCCTACTTGGGAGAGGGATTTAGGGTGAGGGTAAAAACTACGGTTCTCAACATAGATCAGGTTGAATTTTAGTTTCGTAGGGTGTGTTACCGCGAAGCGTAACGCACCGAAAGTATTGGGATGGTGCGTTAGCCAAGGGCATAACGCACCCTACGAAAGTTGCTCTTTATTAAATCCTGTTCCTAAAAATCTAAAATCCAAAATCCAAAATTGGTATGACCTCATCTAAACGTAAAGTCCGCTCAACACCAAGTCAGACTTTCCTCTCAAAGACCTTTCACTGGATTAATATCATCAGTCTCATCTTGATGATCGCTAGTGGACTGCAAATCTATAATGCTAATCCGGTATTTGGCGGGCGTGAAGGTTGGCATTTTCCTGACTTTCTGTTGCTGGGAGGCTGGCTAGCGGGTGGTAGACATTGGCATTTCGCTGCTATGTGGCTGTTTTCGCTAAACTTACTTTGGTATGGACTCTATATCTTTATAACTCGTCGTTGGCAACGTCGCTTTGCCGATCGCGGTGACTTAAAAGCATTGCAAGTCAGCCAGAACCCAAAGCGCAAAAATTACGCATGGCATCGGCTAGTTTATACTGCGATCATTCCAGTGCTGCTGCTGGCAATCTTGAGTGGTCTGGCAATGTACAAACCTGCCCAACTACATTGGATTTCCAGGCTGTTTGGTAGTTGGCAAAATATCCGCACTGTTCACTTTATTACTGTTCCCACTGTCATACTGTTTACAATTGCTCATTCCTTACTTGCCCTGAAGGTAGGAAGCATCCGTCTAATTAAGTCTATGTTCGTGTAGAGGTTCCATGAGTCTGATTCTTCCCAAACGCACCCTATCCCGTCGGCGGTTACTGCAACTATCTGGACTTTCAGGCGTAGGCTTTCTTTTAGGTGGCTGTGGGACAAATTTGCTCTCAGATAATGTGTGGCAAATATCTGAACCACTGAATGAACGTCTTGAAGCACTCCTGCTAAGTCAAAAACCAGTACCAGAATTTCCTGTCAGTGCCATAGAAGCAGACAAATTGCTGATTAATACCTTTGACTTCACCCCGCAAATTGATCCGGCGCAGTTTCGATTGAGGATTGATGGCGAGGTTAGTAATCCGATGCAATTGAGCATGGCAGATATTCAAAAACTTCCCTTGACTTCAATGGTAATTCGCCATATCTGTGTTGAAGGCTGGGCTGCGATCGTTGAATGGGGAGGTGTACGATTGCGAGACTTAGTAGCGCTGGTACAGCCTAAGTCAAACGTTCGCTATGTCTACTTCAAATCAGCTGATGGCTATTATGAAAGCTGGGATCTGGCCTCTGCTATACATCCGCAAACTCTCATGGCTTATCAAAAGAATGGACAACCTTTATCAGTTGATAATGGTGCGCCGATGCGTCTAGCATCCCCAATTAAACTGGGCTACAAGCAAAGTAAGTGGGTGACTCAAATTACCTTCGTCAGCAATTTGTCACCTACTAAAGGCTATTGGGAGGATCAGGGCTATGAGTGGTTTGCAGGGTTATAGTCACGCGATATGCGACTTATTCTTGTAATATGTCATTGCGATCGCAACGAAGTCGAGTTACAGCTATTTTCAGGTAAATAGACCACGCGGTACGGGCGCAAGGCCTTGCGCCCCTACGACAGATGTGGTTCAAATAGATGAAAACTGCTATAAGCAATCGTCAGGGTTTGAGATTGCCACGGTGCGATCGCAATTGACTTGTATTTAACCGCAGATTGTGTCCAGATCCCCGACTTCGTAAAAGTTGTCGGGGATCTAACTTTTCACGAGTGATTTAGGACTGCTATATGATAGCGATCGCCTCAAGAAAAGCGATCTGTTTTCACCAAAAAAGGCTACAGCATTAATCTGGTAGCCTTTTCAAGGTATTTTGTATTCCGGCAAAAGTCGAATGAACTGATGCTCATTAATTTGCTCAGGGTTTTTCAATGAGAACATCAAAGACTCATTAGCCTATGATTGCGATCGTAACGTAGTACAGCAAAGCAATCACAAGGACTCAGAGATTGCTTGATTCCGCTTTGCTCCCGCAATGACAATTGGGCATTTTTATTACTTGGACTACTCTAACGGAGCTAAAAGACTCGTTGACGGAAATAAAAGACTCGTTGACGGAGATAAAAGACTCGTTAACGAAGATAAAAGCCTCGTTAACGGAGCTAAAAGACTCGTCAACGGAGCTAAAATACTCGTCAACGGAGCTAAAATACTCGTTAACGGAGATAAAATACTCGTTAACGGAGCTAAAAGACTCGTCAACGGAGCTAAAATACTCGTTAACGGAGATAAAATACTCGTTAATCTATCTCAATTAGCTCCCTATCCCGCCCAGCACTCAAAGTACTGGGCTAATAGCCTAAGTCCACTCAAGTGGACTGCAATTAATCTCAAAAAATTGCTTAAACCAATTCACAAAAACCCTGATACATATAGATATTTCGTAGGGGCACGGCATTGCCGTGCCCTTACCAACGTATTTGTATCATTATTAAAGTAAATTTGTATTAGTCCTCTTTAGAGGAGTTAAGCTATTAGACTGGGATTTGAATCCCAGGCGGGTAATGCAGCCGATGCAGATTATCTAAATTACTGAAACCAACGCCAGACAAAAATAACCATTCTCCTGAATCAAGGGTGACGATTCCGCCGCAAGTATTCCAAATTCTTACGGTAGGTTATTGTCTTAGGATGATTTGCCCCCAACTGTTTTTCAGCAATCTCTAAAGCTTTGATATACAAAGGTTCGGCATCGCTGTACTTTCCCTGTGAA
>NZ_CALMFY010000130.1:0-11060 GCF_937863485.1 uncultured Nostoc sp.
GGGAGAGGTTTTGATTTTAACAGGGGTAATAAGCGTTGCCAATCGAAGCAAGTATCTCCTAAATCAGCAAGGCGATCAATTAAAGCATTGAGTTCTGGGAGTTCTGCTGTGGGTACTAAACCCAAATGGCGATCGGGAATTGTGATGTTATCTTGACGCCGCAGGACGCCGAGAATAGGTAATTGTAAGCGTTCTAGGGAATCTTTGAGGAGAGAGAGATGGCGATCGCTTCCGACTCGATTTAGTACCACCCCAGCTATTTTAATTCGGGGATCAAAAGACTGGTAGCCGTGAGCGATCGCAGCTACAGAACCAGATAAACGACTACAATCAATCACCAACACCACAGGTAAATCTAAAAGCCGCCCAATATGCGCTGTACTTGCAAAATCAGTTGATTTTTGCTTTTCTTGCCCATGCCCAATTCCATCAAATAATCCCATTACCCCTTCCACGAGGGCATATTCACTTAGTTGACTATGAAGGGCAAAACATTGCTGAACGTAGGCTTCGGAAGTCAGTACTGGGTCTAAATTCCGACAAGCACGACCAGTTACGTGTTGATGAAACATCGGATCAATGTAGTCTGGGCCTACCTTGAAAGATTGTACCAGGCGATCGCGACGACGTAAAGATGCTAAAAGTGTGAGCGTAACTGTTGTCTTGCCCACCCCACTACGTTCTCCAGCAATGATTACAGACATGGATAATTGGTGATTGGTTAAACTAAATAGTCAGCTATCTTAGTAGTATAAAATCAAAGTAAAACAAAATATTGAATCATTTATTTGATTAAAATTACTGCTTTCTCTTACTCAATAATAATTGTTTTTCAAGACGTTCAGCCAGCCATAATTTAATCATAGAATCAGATGTCACCCCTAAACGCTTGACTTCATGTTCTAAGGCTTCAATCATCCAAATGGGAAAGTCAATATTAATTCTTTTTTGCTCATAACGTGGACGATGTGCGTTAGATAAGTGTATAAACTCAGTAATATCTTCTCCATTCTTAAACTTAGCATCAAATTCTTCAGCTTTCATAAATATTTACCTCTTCAGTCCGAGAGCGACGAACGGAAATAATTCTTATTTTATCACCACGATAAGTAATGACTGCTGACCAATATTTTTCAGCAATCTTGCCAATAACTAGAAACCGTCATCTGTTGTGCAGGCAGGGATTTCAATAAAATTTGCATCTGCCCAAAGTTTCTGTGCTTCAATAAAATCAATGCCATGTTTAGTTTTATTAGTTGCACTTTTGTAAGGATAAAATTCAAACTCCATAGTTTTTTTTAAGACAGATCCAAAATGTTTTAATAAATAATCTTCACTATTTTATAAATCAATACGCTTGGGTTAGCGTCAAAAACCATAAACCGTGTAGGTTGGGTTGAACGAAGTGAAACCCAACAAACCACTGAAAATGTTGGGTTTCGTTCCTCAACCCAACCTACGATTCCCTTAACCCAAGCGTATTGTTTTATAAATTAAATTTTCCTTCCTTCGTCTTCATTTTAATAATAATTAAAAAAATTCCCCCCTTCCCGCATTAGGAAGGGGGGTAGGGGGATTAGGTCTGAATTAATTCGCCAATTTGAAAATATTCGCTGTCACTCCCAGGCTTTCTTCAAACAAGGACTCGCGGCCCCAGCGTTGCACTTGCTGACTCAGCAATGCTTCCGCCTTTTGTTCCGAAAGTGAAGTCACCTGTTGAAACAGACCGGCGGATTGGGCACCACCGTGTGTTTCCATCCGCATACAACCACCAGTTTCCGAGCAGATAACTGTACCACAGTCTGCCTGGGGATTTGTCGAGCTAAGGCGTAAGGCAATCAAGTCGCCGATAATATCGCCCACATCAGCAACCGGAACTCCTGCTAACTCTGCTTCTACTTCTCGCTGTTCTTGAGCAATAAAATGGATGCGAGTGATGTCATAATCACCGCTTTCCTTTTCATAAGAAACTGGCTGCCATTCCAGCCGACTTGCCAGCCAACCCAAAAACAGTAAAGCTTGGGCGGGGTTGCCTTTTTCGTAATCAATCGTAACGCGGTCAATTTCTTTGAGGGCGGCGCGACGGTGAGGAGAATCGTAGGCCTCAGCTGTCAATTCCTGCCATGACGCGAGGCGACGCCAGTTCAAGTCAGCTAAAGGTACACCAGTTTCTACCAACTCTTGTAGGTGGAGTAAATCACTTTCTGGGGTGTTAAAGTTGCAAGAATCTACAATGACATTATTGGAGACTGCTGCTAGGCGCTTGAATAGACTGTTGTTAGGGTCTGGTGTTGCCTTCCACCAGAGAAACTTCGGTAAGCCGCCAATCAACAATGCTGGAATCATGCCCCCTATCCGTTCCAAGGCAGCAGCAGTACCACTGAGAGTGATGTATTCGCAGCAGACAAGTGTCCTTGATGATTGCTTTTGGATGGGGCAATAGGCAGAAACTTGAGCTTTAACCCCTTTATCTTCGCCAGTAATGGGAAATAGGGCAATGATGCGGCAGGGGTTGCGGAGGGCGATTTCATCGGCAATTCTGGGGCTTGCAGCGCTATTTAAGATCCCACTACCAGGATGTTCTCCTCCAGACCCGTTTCGCTGAACTTTAGCAAATTCTTCTCGTAATACAGTGAGAGTTTCTAGTGTTGCAGTTCCAGTTTGTGTCAGACTATGTTTTTTTTGCACTTCCCGCAATGCTGCTGCCATCTGTGGCCCTAAAATCCCATCAATTGGGCCGTTGTAAAATCCCAAAGCAGCCAACAAATACTGAGTTTCTTCTGGTTCGTAGACTATTAAAGTAAATGTTGTTGCTCTAGTAGCACTGGGAAGTCCACCGTCCTCGCCAGTAATGCCGTAGCTTTGCCAAATTTGACTCAGTTCTGCATCTATTTCGTCAAGCGAAATATCTTTTGGTGCCTGAAGTGAAAAAATTGTAGAAGTTTGGAGAGCCATAGGAAATTTTGGATTTTGGATTTTGGATTTTGGATTTTGGATTTGAGATTAGAGATTTTGGATTAAGAACTGGTAATTAGTAATTGGTAATAGTTTTTTATATTCTCCATTACCCATTCCCTGTTTCGCCATCCCCAATCTAAAATCTAAAATCTGAAATCTAAAATCTTAGAGTCTGCGCCAGCGACGGCCATCCTGGTTAATTAAGAATTCTGCTTCTGCTGGTTCCCAAGTACCGGCTTCGTACTGGGGAATAGTATTTGGATCGGCGGGTGCATCCCAAACGGAAAGGGCTGGTGTTACTAGCTGCCAGGCGGCTTCTACTTCATCTGCCCGGGTAAACAATGTTTGGTCGCCCATCATACAATCAAGGAATAGGCGATCGTAGGCATCGGATGTTGCTTGGATGCCAAAGGAACCATAACTAAAGTCCATGTCAACGGAACGGGTACGGAATTCTGCCCCCGGCATTTTGACATCAAAACGCACGGAAATTCCTTCATTTGGCTGAATCCGCATCGTCAAAACGTTGGCGTTTGTCTGTTGGGCGGCAGATTGAAACATCCGAGACGGAACTTCGCGGAAGTGGATGGAAATCTCACTGACTTTTTTCGGCATCCGCTTACCAGTCCGCAGGTAGAAGGGAACACCTTGCCAGCGCCAATTGTCTACCAAAAACTTCATCGCTACATAAGTGGGCGTTGTCGAGTTGGGATCAACGCCTGGTTCTGCGCGATACCCTGGCACTGCTTGACCCTTCATCCAGCCAGCACTGTACTGGCCACGCACTGCTCCCCGTGATAGATTGTGCACATCCGCTAAACGAGTAGCTTGGAGTGCCTTCACTTTTTCTGTGCGGATGCTGTCGGCATCCATTGCGTTGGGTGGTTCCATAGCCGTTAGGCAGTAAAGTTGCATTAAGTGGTTTTGCAACATATCCCTTAGTGCGCCGACGCTTTCATAGTAACCAGCCCGGTCTTCCACGCCTACGGTTTCTGCGACGGTAATTTGCACATGGTCAACAAATTGACGATTCCACAACGGCTCAAAAATCGCATTGGCAAAGCGAAACACCAGTAAATTCTGGACTGTTTCTTTACCCAAGTAGTGGTCAATGCGGTAAACTTGGTTTTCTTTGCAAAATTTCTGTACCACTTGGTTAAGACTCTGGGCAGAAGCCAAGTCGCGACCAAAGGGTTTTTCAATTACTAGACGATGTTTGTAGGGATCTTCTAGCATCCCGGCGCTTCCTAGTTGCTTAATCGCTTCGGGAAAAAATGAGGGGGCAACTGAGAGGTAAAACATTCGATTTCCTCGCGTGCCCCGTTTTTCGTCTAATTCACTCAATAAGTTTTTCAGTTTCTGGTAGCTTTCGGGTTTGTCTATATCTCCAGGACTGTAGAACAAACCTTGAGAGAAGTCTTGCCAGAGTTCCCCTAAATCGACATCGGGATGTGCCTCTTCCATGCCTTTTTGCATCTGTTCACGGAAGTAATCGTGGCTCCACTCTCGACGTGCCACACCGACAATGGTAGTTTCTGGGGGAATGCGCCGTTCTCGCCGCAATTTGTAAAGTGCTGGCACTAGTTTGCGCCAGGTAAGATCACCAGAAGCGCCAAAAATGACTATAATCTGGGGTTCGGGCATCCCTTGTTGTTGTAGACCAACGCGCAAGGGGTTTTCTAGCAGACTAACCATAGCAATTTTGGATTTTGGATTTTGGATTTTGGATTAGGGATTGAGATTGGGATTGGGAAAGGATTTTAGATTTGCAATTTTGAATTGGACTTCAATCAAAAAACGCTCTCTACGAGATGCTCTTGCTAGCAAGATCCCCGAACGCGAGTGCGTCCCGTAGGGAAGGGGTACGCGGACTCGTTCTAAGCGTTGGCGCAGCCTCTTCTTCGAGTTGCCATGCCACAAGCTTTACGCTACGCTATCGCAAATCCAAAATCCAAAATTCCCATTCCCTAGCCCCTACACTGGTGACAATACCTTGATCTTGTCTTCTAAAGAGTTCATCAAGGACTGGAAGGGCTGAATGAACTTGTCAATACCATCAGCTAACAGTTCATCCATTACAGCATCGAGATCGATGTTGATGTCGGGATCTTTGAGGTTTTCGATCAGTGTGTAAGCTTGATCTACATCTGTTTCTAAGCGATTGCCTACGTTACAATGATCGGCACAAGCTTTTATCGTCGCTGGTGGTACAGTGTTAACGGTTTCTTGCCCAATCAACTCCTCGATATACATCACGTCGCGGTAGTTGGGGTCTTTGGTGCTGGTACTAGCCCAAAGTAGCCGCTGTACTGTGGCTCCTTTTGCTGCCAAGGCTTGCCAACGATCGCTCTCGATAATTTTCTTGTATTCTTGGTAGGCAATCTTGGCGTTAGCGATCGCTACTTTCCCTTTAACAGCCAAGAGCTTTGCTTCCACGGTAATATCATCAACGCCTTTTTTCAACTTAGCATCAATTTTGCTGTCAACGTTACTATCGATCCGGCTGAGGAAGAAGCTGGCGACTGAAGCAACTTTACTGATGTCTTTACCTTCAGCTAGCCGTTTTTCTAAGCCACGAATATAAGCCCAAGCTGTGTTTTTGTAGCTTTCTATAGAAAAAAGCAGCGTAATATTGACATTCATCCCTTCGGCAATTACCTGTTCTGCTGCTGGTAAGCCAGGCTCTGTTCCGGGAATTTTAATCATCAAATTTTCCCGACCAACTTCTTGAAAATAACGCCGGGCTTCGTTTATTGTTGCTTCAGTATCATGGGCGATGGTTGGTGGGACTTCGATACTCACATAACCATCTAGTCTATCCGAGGCTTCAAAAACAGGGCGTAAAATATCACACGCATTACGGATATCTGCAAAAACCAGCGATTCGTAAATTTTGTATGTCGGTAAGCCAGCGCGAACTCCGGCTTCGATATCGGCATCATAAATGGCGTTACCAGCGATCGCTTTTTCAAAGATTGCTGGGTTAGAGGTAATTCCAGAGATCCCTTGATTTTCAACCAGGTCTTTGAGTTCGCCTGATTGAATAATGTCACGGGTCAGATTATCCATCCAGATACTTTGACCGTATTGCTTAATTTCTAGTAGATGATTGGTAGCCATAGCTCTAATTTGTTTCAGTCCTGTATAGTGATGTTTCGTAGTGAAGTTGGTAAAACCCATCAACATTTGATGGTTACTTTTGAATTGTGGCGTTGCCAATCACTTATCGCATCCGCCAGCTGAGATAATCTTTAATACATCTTCAAGAAGTGCTATTCTTTATTCCCAATCCTAAATCACCATGATTAACGTTTAATTAATGGCAGATGCTAGACGCATCCTTGATGCTTTTGTGACTGTCTTCTAGTGGCCGTTTTGAATAAAAGACTCCACTTTTGCTACATCCTCTTTGCTACCAATAATTAAAGGTGTGCGCTGATGCAGTTTTTTCGGTACCACATCCAAGATATTTACCAGTCCTGTAGTGGCACGACCGCCTGCTTGCTCAATCAAAAAGGCTAGAGGAGCGGTTTCATAAAGCAAGCGCAATTTCCCTTCTGGGTTTTGAATTGTGCCTGGGTAGAGAAACACGCCGCCTTGAACCAAAATTCTATGGATGTCGCTCACCATTGCACCGCTATAACGAGCGCTGTAACCTTCTGTGCGATGAACGTAGCGGATATATTCTCGAATTGATTCTTCCCACTGCCAAAAGTTACCCTCGTTCACGCTGTAAACAGACCCGTGGGTAGGAATCCGAATATTTTCTTCTGTGAGAATAAATTCGCCTAAGCTGGGATCAAGGACAAAAGAATGAACGCCCTTACCTATAGTATAGACCAGCATCGTGCTGGGGCCATACAGGATGTATCCGGCAGCCAGTTGCTTGCGTCCGTTGGTGAGGAGATCAGTTGCCTTACCATCGCTATCAGTTCCTTCTTGTTGGCGAATGGCGAAAATGGAACCTAAGCTGAGATTATTATCAGTGTTGGATGAGCCATCAATTGGGTCATACAGCAGGGTATAACGACCAATGGGGCAATTTTCCGGGATGTAGTAGGGATTTTCCATTTCCTCAGAAGCTAGGCGACAGACTAAGCCGCTTTGCTTAAAAACTGAGATAAATACATCATTGGCATAGACATCCATCTTTTTGACGGATTCTCCTTGCACATTAACTTCCCCAGTAAATCCCAGAACGCCTTCCATTAAACCAGCGCGACTCATGCGACGAGCAACCAGTTTGCCTGCTAAAGCGATGCGATTCATCAGCGCACTTAAATCCTGTGCATCTGGGGAAAAACTCTGAAGTTGCTGGAGGACGTGACGGGATAAGGTTGTACAATCACGATCTAGGGATTTGTCTGTAGCATCGTAGGTAGATAAGTCTAAAGATTCTGGCGCTTTAGCCATTTTTATGTTCTCCGCAGCCACTAGCTGTTAATTGGGTGTCGTGTATGGCAACTCATAGTTGCTGCTTCTATCTTAGAAAGGTAATTTGAGAACTTAGATACGACTTTAGATAAACTAAAGAAATGAATCTTTGGTGACTTCTGCACCCAGAGTCTATATACGTAGTAGTTTGTCTAAGACATCACCAATATTGAGTCGCGTGATTTACTTAAATCAAGCGACTAGAAAAAGTAATCAAGGCAACGAACCCACTAAGTATTATGTGCAGCCTAAGTTACCCTGAAGTTATGGAAAAACAGCTTTAGATTTATCATTTGGGATTGAGAACTGCTTATGTTCAACTACAATCCATTAGAGTGCCTACCTTCATCAGCAGAATTGCCAGATTCTAATGACACCCCTGTGGATAACGAACTGCAAATATTAATTCCCAACTTATTGTTAGCGATATTAGCTGCTATTTGGCAAGCCTGTGATGATTGGTTTTTTGGGATCAACATGGGAATTTATTATACAGCCAATAAACCTGCCATTGTCCCCGATGGGTTTTTAAGTTTGGGTGTAGAACGTTTTGTTGGAGAAAATGGGCGTTCTAGTTATGTACTTTGGGAAGAAGATGGCATTTCCCCAATCTTATCCTTAGAAATTATTTCCCAAACTTACAATTTTGAATACGAGCAAAAGAAACTAGATTATGCCCAATTAGGCATTTTGTATTATGTCATCTATGCACCAACCCGCTTACGTCGTAAGCGTCAGCGTTTAGAAGTTTATCGTTTAGTTAATGGTGAATATATTTTACAATTAGGCGATAAAATCTGGATGCCAGAAATTGGTTTAGGTATTGGACGTGAACGCGGAACCTACCAAGGAATCACGCGAGAATGGTTGTATTGGTATGACAAAAATGGTAATAGATACTCAACACCAGAAGAAGTAACAGTTAAGCAACAGCAACAACTAGAGCAAACACAACAACAGCTTCAGGAACTTTTAGCTAGATTACAACAGAAGGGAATCAACCCGAATAATCTCTGAATAATTGAGGTTGGCAATAAAAGTTCGTCATTTTGCTATTTGGTTTTAGATATTCAAGGCTAGGGTGGGGCTTTTGAAAGGATTTTTACCATCTGCGACAATCAAGCGATCGCACTGAAACACTTTATCTGGCATAATTGGGACGGACAAGATGTCTATCCTACAAAACATTCATAAAATCTGGCTGTGCAAAGAGCAACAGCTAGCATTCAGCTTACAGCTTATTTAAATGTATTTTTGCAAGCGTCAATCTGAGTAAGTTATAATAAAGTCTTGGGCGATTAGCACAGGGGTAGCGCACATCCTTCACACGGATGGGGTCACTGGTTCAAATCCAGTATCGCCCACTTATATACATCAAGGCTTTTAGTAAATTAACTCAGCCATCTCACACAGGCCACCACGAGGGTCAACACAGTACTGCTAATACACTTCAGGTATATTTGTGAGGTAGAAAATAGAGACTACTTCAGGGTCAATATAACTCTAGTACTGTAAAATTAGAACCACTTTAAAGTCAGCAGAACTAGACAAGCAACCTGTATTATTTCCCTACAGCATGTTAATTACTGTATGTGATGGGTTAAGAGGTTAATTATTTTTACTCTCATTTTGGTTAGATTTCCAGGCAACTGATATAGCCACCTACCATTTGGGTAATTTAAGTATGGATATCCTACTTTAGTGATAAAAATGAGACATATTAAGCTATTATTACCTGTGATCGTGGCTGGCATAGTAGTATCCCCAGTATTAGTTCAAGCAAAACAAACTATATGTGCTTTTGACGAAGAGGCAGCTTCTGAGATTAAAAGGACAGTAACTTTAACGAATATGGGAATAAAGATATCTATTCCAGCTAATTATAGAGCAGTGGCTAGAACAGGAGGCTCTATAGAATTTGTAGATAATGGTACTTTTCAACTATTCCAATGTGTAGCCAAGAATCCTGGAGCAGGAGGTAGAGGATATACTGGCATAAAGATTTATAAATCAAAGACTAATTACATATACAGTAATGTGCAAGATATGGTTCCAGGCAGACCAAACTTTTTCATTGTCTGGGAAAAGAGGCAATTAGATAATAATACCTTTCACGATCTAAAGTTAAGAATAAAAACTAGGAAAGGGATCTTAGAAGTAGAACAGATAAATGAGGACCCTATAACTACTGAACAGGAAGCTCAAGAATTAAGAACTGAAATAATTCAGATAGCTAGCATAATAGATATTCTTTAAACAAGCTTGATTTTAGGGTGCTGTAATTCCCAATTGACAATTACCCCCCTTTATAAGTGGGGTAAAGAATGTACTTCATTTAGATGCAAAACCCTGTAATTGTCAAGTATATTTGCTGATTACTTTATCAAAATGCCTAATTGCTTTATAAAAATGGCTGTTTAGTTTCTCAAAATACTTAAATACTTTCTCAAAATGGCATTTGACTTACTCAAAATGCCATTTGACTTTCTCATTTTGGTGTTTTCCGCAAGCAAAATGACATTTGACTTATTCAAACCCCAGTTTAGTTTCTCATTTCGGTGTTTTCCGCAAGTAAAAGCCTGGGCGAAGGTCATTTAACGCTATACAGGCAAAGTCCGCCTCCACGGACTAAGGAAAAACCTCATTTTTAGCCAGAAGCTCATTGCTGCTCTGCCGCGAGTCAAGGAGGCGGCAGCCCCAAAATAGCCATTCCCAGTCGGAGACTGGGAACGAGGTGAATTTGCATCCTGTGTAGAAGATGTACACCGTAGCCTAAATGGGGAGAATAGGGTTAGAGGGGTAATTCAGGAAATTATTAGCTTTCGGAAGTTTCCTGGGAGAACTTCTTATGGATAGTTCTAGTCGATTCCCCATCAGCACCTACCGTTATCAGGTAGTCCATTAAACCATCTGAAAAGGGGAGACGTAGGTGGAAAGTACCATCCGGTTTGATTTTGATGGTATGACCACCAATATTTACACTTGTATTTGGTTGGGTTGCTCCGTGAATAATTAACTCAGCATCTGTTACAAACCAGAAATCTTCGTGGGAACGACTGAAAACCCGAACATTGGGTGAACGGGCTATGAGTAACCAACGATCGCTATCAGCGATATAGCCAATTTCAACCATGTAGTCGCGATCGCTCACGGGAATAGCCACAAAGCGTCCCTGTACTACCTCTTCAGATTCATACTGCTGTACAAGCTGGGGATTTTGATAACTCAAGTCAATCCCAGTCACATCGTAGAGCCGCACTAGCAATTGGGAGCCGCCTTGTTGTTGCAGTGCTTCCTTCTGAGTCTTGGAAATGTACCAAGAGACATAAGCCCACTTGGGAGTGCGGGGTGTGAGCGCAACACTGCTCTCTTCTTCACTGCTCTGTTCTTGGGTTTCTATCAAGCCAATAGGTGTCTGGCTTGCTAACGCTACATTTTCACCGCTGGGATCTGTATGCACAGGATTGAAGACACGAACGATCGCTGAACGGGCTATAAAAAACCAGTGTGGTTTACCGCCGTAGGCATCGTCATCAGCGACATAGCCAATTTCAGCTATGTAATCGCGATCGCTGATGGGAATTTCCACAAAGCGATCGTTTGCTGTCTCTTCACATGCATACTGCTGTACAAGGTGAGGACTTTGATAACTTAGGTCTATCCCAGTT
>NZ_CALMFY010000130.1:11160-19143 GCF_937863485.1 uncultured Nostoc sp.
GGACTTTGATAACTTAGGTCTATCCCAGTTGCATCATAGAGCCGCACTACCAAATGAGAGCCGCCCTGTTGTTGCAGCGCTGCTTTCTTGGCTTCGGAAATCTCCCAAGAGACATGAGCCGATGTAGAAGTATGCGGCGTGAGGACAATACTGCTCTCTTCATCTGCATCAACCGAACCAATAGCTGTTTCAGCTGCAATTGGCTCATTGTCAACCGTAGTATCGGTTTGTCCTTGGGTATCTGATCCAATGCTAGTCCAGGCTCCAATCCCTGCGCCTGCTAAAGCCGCTGCGGCGGCAAAATCTGTGGAGTCAGCATCAGCTAGAGTCGGCTCTGCTTGAAATTCCGACTCAAGCAAATCGGCAGTGGGTTCAGATGCGTCCGCTACTAGATTCAATATATCTTCTGGAAATTCTGGGAAATCGAGCAGTGAAGATGTTTGCGCCGCTGAGGGTTCTATATCCGTTGCCGCTTCGCCAGACTCTGGTAAGGGCAATTCATCTACTGAGGCTGGACCTTCAGTTGAGGTGATACTGTCTAGCCAGTTCAATTCTGCCTGAAGTTCCTCATCTATTTGATCTTCACTAACTTCTGTGTCCCAATAGTCAAATTCAGATGTTACTTCGGGCACATCTGGTAATTCTGGAAGTGGGGCCGTCACCTCAGATGCCTCTTCTGGAATATTACCCAGGTGAGGATATGAAGTATTTACCACAGCCGCCGGGGCTTCTATATCCCATGCAACTTGATCAGAATCAGGAATGTCTGTCTCTGGATAATGCTCTAGATAGACTGTCTCATCAATGGTGTCTATTTCTGTTTCTTTGTTGTTAAAGGTAGACCAGGTAGCCGCCCCGATTCCTGTTGCTAAAGCCGTACCACCGGTTAAAGCTGCGGCTCCCAAGTTGTTATTAGCTGATCCATTAGCTACTCCAGAGGTTGCGCCTTCATGGAGCTTAGAGTTACCATTAGTTGCCTCTTGGACTAAATTTGATGTCCCGTGAGTAGCATTTTCCGTCAGGTCAGATTGTGTTTGAGCATAGATGTTGAAAGGAGTGCGATCGGGGCTTTCTTGCTCTTGGAAGTGCGGCAGTGAATCCTCCTCAAGCATCGCTCCGTTAACGGGCAGGGATGTGCTGGCATTAAGCACCGCCATTTCTGCACCTTCTGTGCTGGGTAGATAAGGATCTGATTCTGGTAAGTTGTCTGTTTTCTCGGTCGGTAATGGACGTTTTCCCAGAATCCACCATAGTAATGCTCCACCTGCGGTAATAAAAAAGACAGGTAGCAGCAACCAAAATGGTGTTTCCCTGTTGACAATTGGGCTAACTTGTGAAGTAGCAGGAGCCACAAAGGGCTGTTCGCCAAATGCAGAAGTAGTGGCACTAGGGGAAGGTGTAGCAGGTATCGTCTTAGCACTGGGGGAAGGCTTGACAGCAGGTTGTGATCCGTTCGCTGCGATCGCCACTGCTTCAGCAGTTCTACCTTGTTCTATAGCCTTCTGTCCTGGGGGTGCAAGGGTAAAGCCGAGAAAATCTACCGTGGTTAAGCTGGGATTTTTTTTGTAAACGTAAACTAAAGGTTGCGAGAAGGGATATTTCGCATCATCTGGCAAGGCTTGATGTAATTGCAGAACTCGCACACCTTTCAGCTTCGACACCTGATTAGCCAACACATAGCTGATGCCGTCTTTGCCCAGTTGTTTGATGATTTCTGCGGTATTATCCTCATTTACTTGGGTAGCATTGGCCCCTGTCGCAAAGTTAGCAGTCTTGAAGGCTGGATAAGCACGAAAAGTATCGCGAGTCTCACTGGTGTTAGGGTGATCAATTAACCGAATCTTGCCTGAAGGCCCTCCCAGTTGTGACCAATTTGTAACTTCTCCCCGGAAAATTCGGGCAAATTGCTTACTAGTCAAGCTTTGCTTGAAAGGATTATTAGCCCCAACCACGATCGCAATCTTCTCACGGCGCAAGCGAACTTGCTCTAGCCCTTGGGCTTTTTCTGCTGGCGTCAACCCACGTCCCATTGTTGCTATGTCGATTTTGCCAGCTAGCAAATCTTTCAGTGCCGTACTAGTGCCATTAGCAGCAACTTCAACCTTTGTGCCGGAAAACTGTTTTTCAAAATTCTCTTTCAGGCTTTGGTTGATTGCACCCAAGCTACTTGAACCGTCAATCCTCACTGTTGTCCCGTTCTGCACTGTTTGCGGCAGTGAAAAAGCGGGAGAATTAGGTTTAGATTGAGCCACCATGGGTGCTGACACCAGCAAACTTGCTGCCATAGGGGTTGTAGCTAAGGCAACCCATAATACCAAATTCACTATTGAACTATCTTTTTTATCTTGTTGCCACATAAGCCCCTTAATTAAAGTAAAAAATAGAAAGCCTGCCAGTCCTAAATCGCGATCTGTTTAAGGATTATGGAGGAGACGCGCTAATTATACATCTGAGTTATCTTTACTTCTAATTCCTTCAGCGCACTCGTATTGATCTATACTCTGCATTAGCTTGTATAACATGAGAATTTATACTCTAATTGCCAGAGTCTGTTTACTATAAATTTTTCTAATTTATATTGCAAGTTATACCAAGTTGGTAGTTTTTGGCCACAATTATGAATTATTGAATTACTAAAACTGGTAAAGTGTACCAAATTCAATATTATTTAACAATATTATTTTCAGTATTGCTGAGTACTGAGTATCCTTTTGTCTGAACTAAGTACTCAATGTTCAGCACTCAGCAGAATCTACTATACTTTTGAGATAACAATGACAATCTGGCTTATCAATCAGTGACTCAACCAAGGCATTTAGGGCAGTAGCAGCTAAAGCGCCACCTCCCAAGGTTCCTTCAACTGTAATAAAAGGTATCCCTTGTTGCATCAGTTGTCGCTTGGCGGCGGGAGCATGGCTAAAGCCAATGGGCATCCCAATTACTAGTGCAGGCTGAATTTTCTGATTGGCGAGCGCTTCACAAACTTCTACAAGGACTGAGGGAGCATAACCGACTACCAGCACACAACCCTGATTTACTTGCTGCAATTTTGATCGCCATTCTCGATGTTGCCAAAAGGCAAGTTCTGCCTCTGTGGCGGTGGTAATATGGGGATTATCAATCAAGGTTTCGATCTGGCATCCCAAGTGAGATAATCGGGTTTGATCCAAAGCAGCAGCAACCGTTTGGGTATCGACAACAATTTGGCAGCTTGCAGATAAAGCTCCTCGACTAGCTGCGATCGCATCTCGGCTCAACTTGACAAAGGACACCAAACTGACATCGCCACAAGCCAAAACCAACTGAGAAATTAAATGCTGTTCAATTTCCGAACGGTGAGACAAATCAGGTAGTAAGCGTTGTAGCGATTCGGAAAAAGCTTCTGAGTGGGTATGAATTTCGGCATCCAAGCCACTCCACAGGTTTTCCAGTCCCCCCAATCCGGCTTGAGTTTCGACATCGAGTAACTTGAGTTGTGCCAAAACTTCCGCCTGCATAATTTGACAATGGCGATCGCGCCCCAATAATCCTTCTAGTGCTGATGCAGTTTGTCGCAGTTGAGAAATTTGTTGCATCACCGCCCGATATTGCTGCTGGAGTTGTCCCATGAGGTTAACAGTTGTGTCAGTTTCTGGTTCAACCTCCAAAATATTGCGGATGTGGTTTAGCTGAAACCCTTGCTGCTTGAGGGCGACAATCCGTTGCAACCGAAGAACATCTTTTTTGGTGTAGAGACGATAATTGCTAGGCGATCGCACTGGTTGCGGTAATAGTCCCAATTGATGATAATGGCGCACCATCCGCGGAGTTAAACCGCCGCCTACTGCATCGGTGAGTTCTTTAATAGTTAAGCAACCAGCGTTCATCTTTTGATTATTACTCAAATTGATAAGAAGGTATTAATTTTTCTTGTACTGGTCTAAAAGGATAACAATTCTTTAAACTTTCTTCTATTGCAGAATCATATTGCCAATCACTATCCAATAAACACCAGTCCATAAGATAGTCTTCCTCTTCTTTGACAAATGTAATTCCTATACAACGTCGTATTTTTTGTTCATATTTGGCTGCATAGGTTAGATTATGTAAGTAGATCATTTTATCATCTTTTTGCTCGTGTTGAAGAGGAATAAAAACAAAACCACAGCCAGTTTCGGGTACAACAATTCTATAAGGCAACTCAAATTCATCTGAGTCACAAGCTTCTAAGCATAATTTTATTCTGGCTTTTACTTCTTGAAGATTTGTTCTTCTTAATTTTGCAAATTCGACGATGATATTATAATAAGCATGTTCACTATTTTCTTCATTGCAATTTATATATTTTATTCTTTTGTAGAAGTTTTCTAGGATACCTGAAATACTAAAATTATCTTTATCTTTTTTTAGCCTGTATAAATATTCAAGAAAATTTTTGCTTGGAGGAAAACTTGCATCTTCTCCTGATAAGAACTGACCTACAATAGCAGCTTCAGGTAATTTTTCAGCATTATGAGTATGCTTGATAAGTAAATCTTGACGATAAATAAAGTAATCACTAATTTCTGTAGGTGTTAATAATGTTTTGCAAATATTTAAATAATCGTTACCAGAGACAATATGAATAAACCCTCCTTGTTGACTGCTAATGTAATATTTTTTATTTTTAAAATATTCAGGAAGTTGCTTATTAGATAAATGTATGATGATTTTGATAAAACTTTTAATCTGATTAACCTTCATATTGAAAATATGCCCTCGTTGATTTGGTATAATTATCTCGTCTTCATATTTTTGAAAATAAAGAAGTGTATTACGTATCTGATTCTTAGCTTTTTGAAGTATTTTCTTCTCAAACCATATTTTTTCGCTATTTACTGAGCTTTTTCCTCCCGTTCTTTCTTTGATTTGGTAAACAATCATGAGGTCATCAAGCCATATAACATGATCTGCAAGCTCTAGTTCACTGCTACCTTTTGGAGTAAAATTGTTTTTGGAAAATGAAAATTCTTTAAGGAATATATTTGCATTTAATTGAGCTATTAATTCTTCTAAGTTCATATTTTTATTAAGTAAAAAGACTACAATTTTTATGTATTTATTGTAACTAGTTTTTTCTTCAGAAACGCAGAGAAAGATTTAACTTTGCGTATCTTTGCGCCTTTCTCAGCGCCCCTACCCTGTGGGAAGGCGAAGCGCCTATGCGTTTCAAAATCATTATAAACCTTGACATTAACATTAATGTCAAGGTTTAGCGTGAGAGAGTCCTTGTTAATTCACCTCTCATGCTCTATCCCCAACGTTTTACCCAATTCACCAGAGAACACGCAGATACTGTAGCAGCCCTTTTGTGTGGGTTGCTGCTATTTCTCGGATGGTTCGCCTTGCATCTCGGTGCTTTGGGATTAGCATTCCTGTTGCTACCCGCTGCTTACGTGATTGGTGGTTACGAAAGTGCGCGGGAGGGATTGACTACTCTCTTCAAAGAAAAAGAACTCGATGTAGATTTGCTGATGATTGTGGCGGCTATTGGTGCTGCTAGTCTCGGCTTATGGCGAGGAGAATATCATCTAATTATTGATGGGGCAATTTTGATTCTGATTTTTGCCATCAGTGGCGCATTAGAAGGCTACGCCATGCAGCGAACTGAGCGGAGTATCCGCAGTTTGATGAGTTTGACGCCAGATACAGCAAGGGTTTTGCATCAGGGAAGGGAAGAGGAAGTTCCGATCAGTCAGCTAAAGGTGGGTGATGAGATTGTCGTCAAACCTGGAGAGCTAATTCCTACAGATGGGATAATTTTATCTGGTTACAGCACGCTCAATCAAGCTGCGATTACAGGCGAGTCTTTACCTGTAGAGAAAACAGTGGGCGCAGAAGTATTTGCCGGCACACTCAACGGCTATGGTGGATTGCAAATTAAGGTACACAAACCAGCCCAAAGTAGTTTGATTGTGCGTGTGATTCGTTTGGTAGAACAGGCGCAGACTGAAGCACCTCCTTCGCAAGAGTTTATTGATCGCTTTGAGAAGGGATATGCCAAAGTCATTGTAGTAGCTGGGATATTACTGGCAACTTTACCGCCATTTCTCTGGGGTTGGGATTGGGAAACGACGATTTATCGGGCGCTTACCTTCCTAGTGGTAGCTTCTCCCTGTGCGTTAATGGCTGCAATTATGCCTACGCTGCTTTCGGGAATCGCCAATGGTGCAAGACAAGGAATTTTGTTTAAGAATGGGGCGCAGTTGCAGAAGATTGGCAAAGTCCGAGCGATCGCATTTGATAAAACTGGTACCCTAACAACAGGACAGGTGCAGGTATTCCAGGTAATTTCAGTTAGTAAATACACCCAAATTGATGTATTACAAACTGCTGCTAGTGTAGAATCTTATTCAGAACATCCCATTGGTAAGGCAATTGTGCAGGCGGCTGGTAATTTGGATTGGGTTGGTGCAGTTCAAGTGCAAGCTATACCTGGACAGGGAATTGTGGGAATCGCTCAAGAACAACAGGTAATTGTGGGCAATGGCATTTTTGTGCAACAGTATGTGACAAATTTACCTGAAGAATTGCGAGAAATGGCTCAATCTTTGGAGCAAGAAGGTAAAACTGTGGTTTGGGTAGCACAGGGAAACAGAGGGGCAGAGGTGATGGGTATAATTGCGATCGCAGATGAGGTGAGAGTGGAAGCAGCCGTAACTATTACCCGCTTAAAGAAACTGGGAATTGAGCAAATTGTCATGTTAACTGGGGATAATCAAGAAACTGCTTACAGTATCGCTAAAGCAGTAGGAATTGATCGGGTGTATGCTCAACTTCTGCCAGAAGATAAGTTGAATGTTATCCGTCGTCTACAGCAACAATATCAAACTGTGGCAATGGTAGGCGATGGGATCAATGATGCACCAGCCCTAGCGCAAGCATCTGTGGGTATAGCGATGGGAATATCTGGTAGTGATGTGGCATTAGAAACCGCAGATATAGTACTCATGGCAGACAGGTTAGAAAAAATTGCCGTGGCGATGCATTTGGGTAGGCGATCGCAATCCATAGTCAAACAGAATATATTCGTAGCGTTGGGTTTTATTATGTTGCTTTTGGTGGGCAACTTTCTGGGAAATATTAACTTACCTATCGGCGTCATTGGCCATGAAGGTTCCACAGTATTAGTTACTCTCAGTGGTTTGAGATTGTTGAAATAAAGCACTTTTATCTATTTTCTCTGAGTCCTCTGCACCTGGAGCGGTAGCCTGCGGCAAGCCACTGCGTATCTACATTAAAATATGAACGCGACGGAGTTCTAAGTACAGCATTTCATTAATTCGTAGCGAATTAAATTTGGCAATACCTTGCAATGCCAATGTATCCCAATACAATGTTAATGCGTCCCCCTGCAATGCCAATGCATCTCAGTACAATGTTAATGCGTCTCCTTACAATGCCAATGCATCCCAATACAATGTTAATGCGTCTCCTTACAATGCCAATGCATCCCGATACAATGTTAATGCGTCAGCCGCATTATTAATGCGTCCCCTGACAATGCTAATGCATTGGGATGCATTAAAAACGCTACGCTTTTACGCAAAACTGTAATAAGCCTGATTAATCAGTATCAAAGACTCATAGGACTTACACACACTGTACGATTCTTAGCGGTAGCCTGCGGCAAGCCACTACGTGTCTACGATAAATTAAGCTTTTTGGCAATTTTTGCTTAAGTCTTAACTCATTAGCTATGTTTGCTGAAATCTTGCAGCAATCCTAACAACCGCCTCAGAATGAATTCTGAGGCTAATAGCTAAAGTTGTCTAAAGACGACTAAGAAAGAGTTTCAGTCCATTAAAATGGATAGCCTTGCACTTCGAGTCTTGGCGGGATATGGGACTGATTAATAATGCTGCAATATATCAGAAGATGTAAATTTTAAATTTTTGATGCCGTTGCACTTGGGAGCATCCCAATTGTGCAAAAATAAAGAAAGGAAAATCATTCGCGAGATTT
>NZ_CALMFY010000131.1 GCF_937863485.1 uncultured Nostoc sp.
GAGGGATTTAGGGTGAGGGCAAAAACTACGGTTCTCAACATAGATGAGGTTTAAGAGGTTGTTTGAGAAGTATTAGGCGAATATAATGGCTTTTCAATGGTCTGCTTATTTACGCCGTGCTGTAGTAGTATGAATTGAGACTTTCCAACCTCTAATATTGGCTACAAATTTGCTTTCGAGATTTTTTCAATTTGCCCAGTAAAGTATGCTTCCTGATGTTTGAGTTGTTGCGCTAGTTCTAAGCCTTTTTGAAAAGCTGTTAGTGCTTGAGGAAACTCTTTACGTTCTAAATACAATTGCCCAATTTGGTCATAAGCTTGCATCAACCCGTAAAAGTTGGCGGCTTCTGCCTCTGTTTGCACAAGAATTTGGCTAGCCTGCAAAGCCTCGTCTGTTTGTCCTTGAGAACGATACAGCGCAATTAATTTCTGCAAAGCTTCACCAGCACGAACGTACTCCCGTAATTGCCAAGCAGTAGTATAAGCTTCTTGATAATTTTTAAAAGCTTCTAGCAGTAAGTTAGGATCTTTCTTTGCTAGAGATTCGTAATCTGAAGCGATCGCTAGCTTTAATTCTGGTATTTCAGTAATATTATTTTCATTGACGTAAATTTCTGCTAATTTATTAAGTACATTCAATGACTGCTGTGGTTGGTTTGTCTGCTCGTAAATCTCAGCCAACCGTTGCAGATATGTTAGCTCGTTTACACGGTCGCCAACAGAAGTAGCTAAACCCAACAATTCCTCGTAGATTGGCGCAGCTTTGTAATAATCAAACCAACTCAAATTGAGTTCCCCAACTGTCTTGAGGATTTCTAGTAGGGCTGTTGTATTTTTTTGCTGTCGTACCACTAACAAAACTTGGTCGTAAGCTTCTAGAGCGAGTTTTGGCGATCGCACATTTTGGTAAGCTTGCCCTAGCGATCGCCACAATTCTAGATCAATTTGGGCAGTTTTTTTCTGAGATTGTACCTGCTTTTGAATTGCTTGCAATCGCTGCGTAATATATTGTACTTCTTGACTGTCGTTTTGCTTCCAGGCGATCGCCCCGACTCGTGATAGTGCTTGCACCTCTAGTGATGAACCTAAAAAGCGTCGCAAGCGCAGTTCCCGGTTCCAAATTTCAAACGCCGCCACCTGATCCCCTGCTTGCAGTTTTGCCGCTGCTTCTTGGTTTAAGGCATCCAGTGCTGGTTCTAACTTTTGCTGTTCTTCGAGAGTTAACGGCTGTTTATCCTTGGGCAAACGTGGTAACAGTGGATCGGGTGTGGTAATTTCTAGGGGACTAGGAGGAAATTTATCCGGTGGTTTGGGCTTTTTGCTGTCTGCCAGCGTCAAGGAGCTACTAAAGAGTGTAGCAGCAGTAACAATCACAATTAAGCGCTTGAGCATGGGTACTTTACCTTCCCTTGAGTTAGTTGCGTGAGATAATTGGTAATTATCACCATGCCCTATTATTTACTAACTATTCCCCAGCTTTACAAGGTTGGGTTGAGGTACGAAGAGTTAGAAGTTAGGAGTTTTTTCCCTTCTCTTCTTCTTTTGATGCTCGTTCGCGTGTCAAGCTATCAATAGCATCACCTAAGGCAGTAGTAAGGCTATTGCGGGTTTGGGCGTGGTTATCCTGCTCAGTTTTCAAAGCTTGCAAGAGGCGATCGCGTTCTTTGATCACAGCGATGACTTTAGCTTGTAAGTCCTCCACAGATTTTAGTTGTTCTATTTCTTCTTGGATCGCTGTTACTGGTGTCCCAGCAGCCAGTGTCTCGACCTCAAGACCCTGGAGTTTGTACAGGTCTGCCTTAAGGGATGCGATCGCCTGTTGGGACAGTTGGGCATCTGTGCGGCGTTGTTCTGCTTCTGTGTTGTAAAGCTGACGCCATTTTTGACCACTTTCCCAAGCAGCATCGCGATCGCCCTGAAGTCCCGCCATCTGCTCTTTGAGTACCTGGATTTCTGTCAACCACTGTTGCGTTAAATCTTGATTCATAAATAAATAGTTATTAGTCAATGGTCATTAGTCAATCGATTTTAAATTTTGGATTTTGGATTTTGGATTGACCCCGACCACTTTTTGGCTTGGGGCAAGCCGGATTTTAAATTTTGGATAATGGAATTGTTCCGCCCACGTACTCCTACGGAGAAGCAAGCTACGCGCCCTGTTAGAAGTGCGGAGCGGGGCATGAACCGAAATAATTTTTAATTTTTTAATCTAAAATCTAAAATTCGCACGGTCAATGGTTATTAGTCAAGAGTCATTAGTCAGGAACTCTCCTCCTACTCCCCTGGTTACTGAGCGCAGTCGTAAAGCCTGCGGCATAGCTACGCCCTAAGCGCCAGCCTCTCCTTGGCGCAGCCTCTCGTAGAGAAGAGTTGTATGCTCCTCTACTCTCCCACTCCCGACTCGGTATTCTTGCGGTAAAAAGTATAGATGTGATCGCTACCCCAAATTTGGGAAAGTAGTTAACAAACCCAACCAGTTTTAACTCTAAATCATGTCAAAACCTCGTTTTATCCGCTTCTTTCGCCATTTAAATTGGCACACGCTCAAAAAAACTTTTGCCAGGACAACCGAAAGACGACTTTTGGGACTTGCCTCGGAAATCGCCTTCAATGCCATGCTATCGCTGTTTCCAGCAATTCTGGCTCTGATCACAGCCATTGGCTTATTGGCACAATCTTTGCAAGCCACCTTTAAACAATTGGCAGATCAGCTAAGTCAAGTCCTACCTGAACAAGCCTTGGATCTGATTCGTGATTTTGCTACCACAGAAATTACCAACTCCAAAAACAGTGGTTTATTTTCTCTGAGCTTTGTATTAGCAATTTGGACTGCTTCTGGGGCGGTGAGTACCGCTATGACAGCTCTCGACCAAATCCATCAGATTCCTCCAGAAAACATTCGCCCCTTTTGGAAAGCCAAGCTCATCTCTCTGGGATTAACAGTCGGTACTATGTTGCTTTTAGTATTGGCTTCTTTCTTAGTGTTTACCAGCGACTGGCTATTGGCAATGGTAGTGCGCGGAAATGGTTCTTTGATCTTCTTATTGCATCTTTGGCAGCTGTTACGCTGGCCTTTAGCTTTAAGTATTGTTGCTTTCGCCTTTGGCTTCGTCTATCGCTATGGCCCAAGCCAGTGGAACTCAGGCACGCCAATGATGCCTGGAGCAATTTTAGCAGCTGTTTTTTGGGCAATTTTGTCTGCCCTATTTCGGCTTTATGTGGCGAATTTTGGCAATTATAATAAAGTCTATGGTGCAGTAGGGGCTGTGATAGTTTTAATGCTCTGGCTGTCGATGAGTGCTGCTGTTCTATTAATCGGCGAGCAGTTAAACGTGACTGTCGGCGAAGATATGCGCCCAAAAGCACAGTCAGAATCTCTCGAAAAATAGAAAATATAGCTGAAATCTCTGAGGAAATTTTTGCCAAAGCTCAGTAGAAGAGTAAAATACCTAACGATTCAATCCAAAGCTAGCGATCGCCTTTATGCCTGAATCTCCTCCTCGGTTTTCGATGATTGAACCTGATGCCAAAGCACCCACCTTGAAGCGCTTGCGTCAGTTAAGTCGGCTGATGGATAATGTTATTACCCTTCCTGGTACGAAAATTGGTTTTGGTCTAGATCCAATTTTAGGACTTATACCTATTGGTGGTGATTTTTTGGGAGTCATGTTTTCTAGCTACATCATCCTAGAAGCAGCGCGGCTGGGTGTATCTAGAGCCACTTTAGGCAAAATGGTTTTGAATGTGATCATTGATGGCTTGGTAGGTGCTGTCCCAGTTTTGGGAGACTTTTTTGATTTTGCCTGGACAGCTAACAGCTATAATATCAAGCTCTTGGAAGAGTACTTAAAGTTTCCTAGCCAGCAAAAGAGTGCAGACAGGTGGTTTATCTTTGCCGTTTTGGCTGGATTGTTGCTAATCTCCATTGTTTTAGTGGCATTACCAGTAATACTAATTAGAATATTGTGGAACGCCTTAACTGGCGGTTAAATTATTTATTGATAAAGGAATGAAAGATTGGTGGCAAGCTACTTTTCCTGAAGGGCGGCAAAGTCTAGTTATTACTGATGCTAAAGGGTATCCTGTACAAATTGCTTATGGCGAAAAAGGTAAAGGTAAACCGCTAATTTTATTACATGGCATGGGTAGTTGGAGCTATAATTGGCGGCACTGTATAGCACCATTATCGAAATATTTTCGGGTAATCTGTTTTGATGCCAAAAATTTTGGTTTTTCCGAAAAACCATTGTCTCGTAGAGAAGACAACAGTCATCAAGTTATTGAGTTTAAAAGAATTATTCAGGCATTATGTGATGAACCCGCAGTGATTGTAGCTGAATCTCTGGGGGGATTAGTTGCCCTTGCCCTTGCTCAAGAACATCCGCAGTTAATCGGGCAGCTTGTAGTAGTAAACGTACCTATTTTTACCGAACATCTACCCCATTGGGCTATGTTGTTACTTGCCCAAATGCCTCTGGAAATAATGCAAACAATTGACTCCTTACGGCTGGCATATTTGTTGGCACCTCTATTTAGAGAAATTATGGCAATAGAAAGACGTGGGGTATTATTCGATCCATCAATCTTGACACAGGAAGATGTCTATTGGATAACTTACCCGTTTATTGAACTGCCAGGTACGGTTGCGAAAGTTGCTGAAGAGTTACAA
This sequence comes from uncultured Nostoc sp., assembly GCF_937863485.1. Classification (GTDB taxonomy): domain Bacteria; phylum Cyanobacteriota; class Cyanobacteriia; order Cyanobacteriales; family Nostocaceae; genus Nostoc. The sequence goes on from NZ_CALMFY010000131.1 coordinate 4,669, forward strand.
ATAGCAGCGCGAGAAATTGAGAATTGGCAAGCAAATAAGCCCAATATGCTCACTCAAATTCAAAATAATCTGAGTTCAATTAAGTGTCCTACACTAGTTTTGTGGGGTGATCAAGATAGTTGGTTTCCTGCTAGTCATGGTGAAAAATTGCATCAGCATATTCCCAATTCCAAATTACAAATTTTGTCTAACTGCTGTCATGATGCCTCAACTGGTGCTTTTGAGGTGTTGAATGCAGCGATTCTTGAGTTTTTACGGGATAGTGATTTATAAAAAGAATTTATGTTCTAATTGAGTTGATGATTGTTTTTTTGATTGGCATATCTGAGAGCGATGCCAGGGGTGGTCACTGAGCTTGCGTTGCCTTAAGCTTTGCCGTAAAGCCTGCGGCATAGCTACGCCCTAAGCGCCAGCCTCTCCTTGGCGTAGCCTCTTGTAGAGAAGAGCTGGGTCGAAGTGCAGGCTATGCCTACGCTAAATAAAAAGAAGAGTGGGAGGAAGCATATCAGTCAGCTTTCAAACTCCCACTCTGCCATTTGCCGCTGAAGTGAACAGGAATGTATATAGACGTTGCCCGTTATTTGGGGGCTAATGCGTACTTTAACAACAACGCCTATACATATTTAATATTCCTGTTGCAGCAAATGCCAAACCTGATTATTGATATTTATCTACTGAGAAAAATCCTCTGCAAATAATTGGTAGAAATAGTTTTTTATTTTTGTAAATCACTTAGTAGATAGTGTTTTACAAAAGTAATTTGCTTACGTGGTAGTCCCTGATAACAAAACCCTTGAAGTCGTTTATCTTTATACAATTTAACTTGGTTAATCAGAATCTGGTTGCCATTTTGGCAGGTTTTTAAATTTCCTAATTGTTCATAAGTAACCTTGATGAACTGGATAACCATCTGATCATTGTCCCAATACTTTTTGGGAAGTCATAAAAGTGCATCATGCATCCAATCCAATAATTTCAACACACTATCTCCCCAATCTTCTCCAAACCAGCCTGCTTATTAGCGCGATCGCTGATTTTATTCCTCTTTTTTAGCTGTCACTAGACTGTATTTAATATCACTTGCATTTCTCAGTTAAAAGCATGACAATTTAAATATCCGTATAATAAATCAGTCATCACCCCAGAGTCACAAGCCAGACTCAAAATTGACCAACTACTCACCGATACAGGTTCGATTATTCAAGACTACAAACAAATTAATTTTCGCCGTCGCTACGAAGGAGGAAGAAAGAACTTAATTGAATTATACTTACCTTGTGCGATCGCTGGATTGTTTACGATAACTCTAATCCAATTTTGCAGATAATAGCTGAACACCCTTTCAATCAAGAGCCTATAATTTATCAACCCCAACTTTGGAAATTGCAGAGGACTTAGGAGCAGCGTTGGAACTCTTCCAAGGTATCACTGAAAATTTGGAAGTGAAATTATAAAATAACGCTGTGTAAATAGACCTAGACGAAGACGACAGAGATTACAGCTATTTTCAGGTAAATGAGACCACGCGGGAGGGGATTTTGGCCTTGCGTCCCTACGACAGATGTGGTTCAAATACTTGAAAACTGCTGTAAGCTCACTAGGGATTTCTAATAAACCACTCTTAGGCGATAGTATAACTGTAGATTATTTCAATTCTCTGATTTACCATGCCAAAACAGTCTATAGGTCTTGATAACCAACTCTATAATTACCTTTTATCCGTTTCGCTGCGGGAACCGGAGATTCTTTTGAAGTTGCGCCAAGAAACCGCCAGCCATCCCCGAAGTGGAATGCAGATTTCACCAGAACAAGGGCAGTTTATGAGACTACTGGTGCAGCTCATTGGAGCGAAGAAAACCCTGGAAGTTGGTGTCTTTACAGGTTATAGCTCACTCTCAGTTGCTTTAGCCCTTCCTGAAGATGGCAAGATTATCGCTGCTGATGTGAGTGAAGAATTTACTGCGATCGCCCGCCGATATTGGCAAGAAGCTGGAGTTGCTGATAAAATCGATCTGCGATTGGCACCAGCTTTGGAAACTTTAGATGCATTGTTGGCAACTGGGCAAGCCGAGACATTTGATTTTGCCTTTATTGATGCTGATAAAGAAAATTATGACGGATATTACGAGCGATCGCTGCAATTGGTGCGTCCAGGTGGATTGATTGCTATTGATAATGTTTTATGGTCAGGACAAGTTACTGATCCGCAAAATCAAGATGAAAGGACCCAAGCTATCCGGGCGCTCAACGAAAAGTTACATCATGATGAACGGGTTACCCTCTCCCTTGTCCCCATGGCTGATGGACTTACTTTAGCAATCAAGCGACCTTAATACAACATAAGTTTGATGAACCTCTCCCGGACTTGAACTTTAATTCAAGTCTGTACCTCTACGACTCGCAGAGGGACGGTTTTGCGTAGTAAAACCTCATGGTAATGCATACTATGATTAATTTGTACAGTGCGTAAGTCCTAATTAGATCATGTCCGGTAAATTACTTATGATTGTTGCGTGACCTCTCAAGAGCAACCCCTCCCCTACAAGGGGAGGGGAGCCTGTAGCTTTAGCTATAGGCGGAGTAAGGTTATTTTATTATGGGCAATTCAGCGGACATGATATAGATCCTGGAAACGAGGCTTTAAAAGAGTTTTGGCTTAAGTTGACACCAATGACAGATATGCGCCCCTACCGCGTGTTCTACTTCTATTTACTTAGAAGTTATAGCCAACTCCTAATTGTAGTCCGACATCAGTGTCATCCACAAAAGCAGCATTTACACCACCTGTTAGCGTAAGTTTAGAACCGAGAGGAATGTCTACACCACCAGTTAACAGTAATCCAATATCAGTATCAGCGTTAGCTTCAATTGCTATGCCAGCACCTATGTAAGGAGATATAGCAAAGGTTCTTTCACCCACCGAACCTGCTCTGCGCGGAGAAAAATCCAAAGTTACGGGAACTAGAAATACTGTATCGTCCCCAAAGATCACCGATGGTCGCACTGATAGAAAGTTTGTCAGACCAAATTTGCTGATTACTGTAAAGTTAGTATCGCTCAGAGCTGTATCGTCGCCGCCCAAACCAATGTTACCACCAACCCCGATGTAGCTTCTGCCACCACGAGTAGCTCTACCTACCGTAGGTGTCCCATTACTTCCTGTTGGTGGCTGATTTAACTGACTAATGTTAACATCAGGCGGGATCAGGACTTGGTTGACTGCATGGATAATACCATTGCTAGCTTTTACGTCCGCCTGGATAACTCTGGCATTATTCACCTCGACTTGATTGTTAGCGCGATCAATTTTAATATTTACAGGTCTTCCTTCATCGGTTGCCAGTTTTCCAGGCGAGAATTGACTAGCAGTTACTGCACCAGGAAGCACATGATATCTCAAAATCTTAATCAATGCTTCTCTGTTTTCTGGTTGCTGTAACTGCTGTAAGGTAGCAGCAGGTAAAGCCGCAAATGCTTCATCAGTAGGAGCGAAGACTGTATAAGGGCCTGGCTGTTGAAGAATATCAGTTAAACCAGCTGTCTTTAATAAAGAAGTCAGAGTTGTCAAAGAACTACTGGATGCAGCAAGAGAAACAATATCGGTACCTCTTTGAGTTCCACCGACAATATATTGAGTAGCTGGAAGATTACTAGCAATGGGTTGTACCCTTCCCTGTTTAGCCAAAGCTTGATACAAGAGTGCCGCAGCTTCTGCACGAGTCAGGGACTGTTGCGGATTGAGTTGTTTTACATCTGGATAATTAACAACAATACTAGATTGTGTTGCTGCTGTCACACTATTTACAGCGTAGTTCGGGATACTTGAGGCGTCATTGTAATAGGTGCTGAGGTCACTACTTGTTCCAGTGCTGCTAGGAGTTAAACCTAAACCACTCGCTAAAGCAACGATCCCCTGCACTCTAGGAATTTCTTGATTTGGTCTAAACACATTCCCAGGATAACCTGCCAGAAATCCAGTTTCATAGGCGCTCTGAATTGCAGAAGCCGCCCAATAGTTAGCAGGAACATCACTAAATCCACCTGCGCTTAATTGCCGAACTCGGTTTTGGTTACCGAAAGCTTTTTGAATTAAAGCGGCAAATTCAGCACGAGTCACAGCTTGATTCGGCCTAAAGGTGCCATCAGGAAAGCCAGCAATCACGTTATTGTCAGCTAGGGCTTGAATGAAAGGACGCGCCCAATAATCTGAGGAAACATCAGACAAGTTAACTGTTGAAGTAGGTGATGGTGTTGTAAGTGATGGTGTCGCAGGCGATGGTGTGTCAGGCGATGGGGTTGCAGGCGATGGTGTATCGAGCGATGGTGTTGCAGGCGATGGTGTATCGAGCGATGGTGTCGCAGGCGATGGTGTGTCAGGTGATGGTGTCGTAGATGGAACAGTATTTTGAGATGAAGCTGGGGTAGAAATTAGGATGGGAGCTATTATAGCAGATGTCATTCCTAGAACTAGTAAAGCAACCCTTGTTGATGACCAACGAAACAAACTAGACATGGAAATATCCTCTTTTCAAATTCTTGGATTGACTATTGGAAAATACTGGATGCAAAGTTAAGTGAATACAAATATCGAGATGATTGTTTGGTTTGCCTCGATATGGAAACCACAAATACAACCGTTAACTCTGGAAAATTTAAATGTTGGGCATTATAAGTAGCTGCTCTGACATCTGATCAAATTTATCCAAATGTTCACCACACATAGTATAAGATTCCTATTTGATTTTTAAAGAACCGCAGATAACACTAATAAGGATAAACAGGCATACTGTGGTAATATGGTATGTTGCAACAATTAAGAGAATAAGTACAAGTAGGCGATTTTATAACTGATAAAATCGCAGTCAAGCACTAAGAAAATGGGCTTATAATAGCCGTCTCTTTATGATTGCCCAGGAGGGTTAATGCCGTCAAGCCTAATGTATCATGATCTTTAGCAAGATTAAAGAAATAAAATTTTTCTTGGCGATATGCTGTAGTGTTACATCTTTGATAAAAATTATACAACTAACTAAGGGCTGGATTCCGAAGAAAAACTTTCACTCTTTAGATAGTTGTCCCTGATGGGCAATTTTAAAATGCTAAACCGGAAATTAGCGATCGCAATCTAAATTTTCGAGCATGATTGCGCCAAGATTTTTGGCTAGGAATTATTTTTTTGCAAAAGACAATTTTATGAAAATGAACCCACAGATAAACTAGGATTTTCGGAAGATGTTTAATCTGCATCAATTTTGCTCATAACTATAACTCCTTTGCCATTGCCTGAATTTCTACTGGTCTGTAGCCCCAACCTTGAGCAATTTCGTAATTAACATCAGAATTTCGCTGCTCAATTAGGTGATAAATGTAGAGTATCCCATAGTGCCTGAAATTCATCTGTATCAACTTGTTGAGTATCTTCAGCACAGCTACAGTTTTCCTCAAGCTGCGCCAATAGATTCCGAAAAAGTTGTCACGATCGCGTCGGGAGTAGTTCCTCCAGCTTGGAACAGAGGTTGTGAAGACTAACAATAGCCCTCCTTGCTCACCATTTGGCTGATAAAGACCACACACCACATTCAAGCAAGGTTTAGCTGTATTCTGGGTAACGATCGCAGAGTAAGTTTCATCTCCGAAAAAAGAGCCATCTTCATAAATAAAATGCTACCTGGGTCAAGCAAATTTTGCCCCACAAGCTGTTCTGCGGTCAGTCCCAAAATGCGATCGCAAGTTGCACTGCAAGCCTGGATAGTGTCATCAGCCAACTGAAGCACCATTTCCTTTTCTTTCCTGGCTACTGGCGAATAATTTGCTTTTTTACTAACTTGGCGGTGCAGCAGCTTCTCATTAGCCAGCTGGTTTTAGAGCTTTTTTGCGTCTAGCATTCTAAAAAGTTAAATAGATTTAAACCTCATCTATGTTGAGAACTGTAGTTTTTGCCCTCACCCTAAATCCCTCTCCCAAGTAGGGAGAGGGACTTATTTTTGGCTCCGCTTCTGGCAATATTGGGAGAAGGGGCTGGGGGATGAGGGTTTTTCTGTTCATACGGAAAGAACTACAGTTTTCAAGGTGGACGCGGTTTAAAGTTAATCTAAGATTTTCGGGCAATATCTTCCACCTTTAGGCTGAATACAGCTAAATCACGACTTACGCACGGGTCATGGAAAAACGTAGACGCATTGGCGCAGCCTCTCGTAGAGAAGCGGCTTGCCGCAGGCTACCACTCCAGACACAGAGTACACGGAGGAATGAGAGTTTGAGAGGTTTTTTGCGTAAGTCCTATAAATTTATCCACCTTTAATCCTCGTTCATCCACCTTTAATACTCATTAACGAGTCTTTGATCCTCGTTCATCCACCTTTAATACTCATTAACGAGTCTTTGATCCTCGTTCATCCATCTTTGATACTCGTGAACGAGTCTTTGATCCTCGTTCATCCACCTTTAATACTCGTGAACGAGTCTTTAATCCTCGTTCATCCACCTTTGATACTCGTGAACGAGTCTTTAATCCTCGTTCATCCACCTTTAATACTGGTGAACGAGTCTTTAATCCTCGTTCATCTCCAAACGATGGGAGCAATCGGGAATCATTCCCAACTTGCCGACAATCAGTCCAAGGTACACCCATCAATAATGCTACCGGAGCCATAAAATAAGATAAAATTCGCTGTTTTTTCCCTTTTGCTATCCAAATACCAAGATGCCTTCTAAGCGAATCCTATTTATCAGTAACGGCCACGGAGAGGACAACCATACCTCTCATGTTATTCAAACCCTGCGCCAATTGTGTCCTTCTCTTGATATGGCAGCAATGCCGATTGTTGGGGAAGGAAAAGCTTACCGCAACTTAAACATTCCCATTATTGGCCCGACGCAAAGTATGCCCTCTGGGGGATTCTTTTACATGAAGCGCCTCTATTTGCTCAAAGATTTTCAATCGGGATTGATTGGGTTAACGTGGCGACAGTTACAAGCGGTGTTACATTATGCTCCCAATTGCGATTTGATTATGGCTACTGGGGATTTTGTCTCTCAGACATTTGCTTACTTAACAAAGCGCCCCTTCGTCTCCTTTATCTCTTGTCTTTCTGCCCTCTACGAAGGGCAGTTACGACTCAATCCGCTTCTGTGGCACGACCTTAATTCTTCTAGATGTCTGGCAGTTTTCACCAAGGATCCCTATACGGCTTATGACCTCCAACGCCAAGGTTTAACTAAAGCTCAGTTTGCTGGCATTCCGGCTTTAGATTGGCTCGTCCCTGCTGGCAAAGACTTGCACCTGAAACCGGACGGGAGAGCGATCGCTCTCCTACCAGGGTCACGGATGCCTGAAGCCACGCGAAATTTTTGTTTGCAGTTGCAACTAGTGGTAGAAATCGCCAAGGTGATGCCTGAGTCAGGATTACAGTTTCGTGCAGCCTTGATACCGGATTTGATGGAACAACTAGACGACATTGCCAAAAGTCAAGGTTGGCAGCTGACTCAAGGTATACTTACTTATTCTCTTCCAGGAAATTCTGCTGACAAATCACCGATTGTGGAAGTGAGATGTTATTCAGATGCCTTCAGTGACATTGTATGTTACTCTACTCTCGTCATTGGTATGGCAGGGTTGGCAGTGGAGCAAGCTGTAGCGATCGGCAAACCAATCATCCAGATTCCTGGAGAGGGTCCTCAATTTACCTATCAATTTGCAGAGGCGCAAACACGGCTGTTGGGCATTTCTGCCCAAACCATCGGCACTAAGCCAGCAACCCCTGATATTCTCAAGCAAGCGGCTCGACGAGTAGTTGAGACTTTACAAGATTCAGACTACCTCGCTAAGTGCAAAGAAAATGGCCCTGAGCGATTTGGCCCGCCTGGCGCATCTGAGAGAATTGCCCGCTTTCTGCTAACCTATCTAGGAGAAACTGAGGAGAAATTACCGTTGCTGCCAAATTTTAATAATGAAGGTAAGGATAACAGAATGTAGGTAAAACAGCGAGTTATTACCGCAGAATTCAAGTATTTGAACCACATTTGTCGTAGGGGCGCAAGGCCTTGCGCCCCTACCGCGTGGTCTATTTACCTGAAAATAGCTGTAAGTTGACACCAATGAGCTTTTTCTATGCCCAAGAGGATGTGGTTTATTTAGCTGAAAATAGCTAAATAAATCATCCGGCATGAGAGCAAAAAGATGTTATGTGTGGAAAGCTGCTAATTATTGCATTCGACAATTTTTTATCTATGGTCATAGTGCCATCTTCCAATCAGATGGATAAGTTAATGCAGCCAATTAAAGAGGACAATAGTTTATCTGCCAAGGTTACACAATAAATTTTGAGATTGTTGGATAAATCATGGAAGGGATACTTTGCGGCGCTGGCAGAATATAAGCATACAGAATTGAACTATGAAAGTCCGCTCTAGCTACTGGCAACTGTTGCCTTATCTGTGGCCCCAATGGCCGCTGTTAATTCGGGGATTGGCTTGTATCTTAGGATTTGTGTTGTTCACCCTAGCAATACCCTATTTAGCAGGTAAGGTCGCTTTTTTTCTTGGTCAGGGAAATGTTAACCAGATTGCCTACTGGCTCGGACTAGCCACTTTAGTATTTTTGGTTCGAGGGTTTTGTCAATACGGGCAGAATGTCTTTATGATCGCTGCTGCTCTGGAAATGGCTTTAAACTTGCGTAAGCGAGTTTACGCTCACCTGCACAAACTCGGATTGGATTACTTTGAAACCACACAGACGGGAGACCTCACTTATCGCCTAACTGAAGATATCGACCGGGTAGGCGAGATTATTGATAAGTTATCCCATCAGTTTCTTTCCAATCTGTTGCAGTTAATTGTGATTCCCATTTACATGCTCTACCTGAATTGGCCGCTCACGCTTACGGGTTTGATTTTGGCTCCCCTGATGGCTTGGTTGATCGGAGAATTTGGTCAGCGATTACTCGTGCTATCTCGCCAGAGTCAAAATCAGGTTTCCAACTTGTCTGCGCTGCTAACTGAAGTATTTAGCGGGATTCGCGTCGTTCAGGCTTTTGCAGCACAAGAGTATGAAGTGAAGCGATTCAATCAGGAAGCAGAACGCAATCGTCAGGCTCAGTATCGCACTCAACAACTCAAATCCATTCAGTTTCCCGTTGTCGGTTTTTTGGAAGCAGTTAGTATTATGCTGCTATTTTTATTGGGAGGATGGCAGATTTCTCAGAATCAGCTAACATCTCAAGGGTTTATCAGTTTCTTAGCTGCTGTGGCTTTACTGATTCAGCCAATCGACATGATGATTAGCAATTACAACGAGTACAAACAGACCGAAGCTTCCGTCGAACGCATCTTTGAACTGATGGCGAAGCAGCCTAGCCTCAGCGAAAAATCGAATGCTCAGGAAATGCCACGAGTTATTGGCAAGGTAGAGTATCGTCATGTCAATTTCGCCTACAATCCCAACGAGCCAGTGCTAAAGGATCTTTGCCTGCACGCTTCTCCGGGTGATGTGATGGCTTTGGTTGGTTCTTCTGGAGCAGGAAAATCGACGTTAATTAGCCTTTTACTTCGCTTTTATGACCCTCAGGCGGGTCAAATTCTGATTGATAATATTGATATCCGTGACGTTACACTCACCAGCCTGCGCCGTCAAATTGGGATTGTTCCCCAAGATATTACCCTTTTTTCGGGAACGATCGCCGAAAACATCGGTTACGGTCAGGAAAAATTAGATTTAGCAGCGATTCAAGAAGCGGCAAAGATTGCCAACGCTCACTCCTTTATCACCCAGTTTTCTCAGGGTTATCATACCTGGGTGGGTGAACGGGGAGTTAACCTATCTGGAGGACAACGCCAAAGATTAGCGATCGCCAGAGCGATCGCCAACGATCCGCGAATTCTCATCCTGGATGAGGCCACCTCTGCTTTGGATTCGGAATCAGAAGCACTAGTTCAAGAAGCGCTGGAGCGAGTCATGCAAAACCGTACCGTGTTTATTATTGCCCATCGCTTGAGCAGCGTTCGTCGTGCTGACTGCATTCTCGTACTAGAACAAGGACAGGTGGTTGAAGCTGGTACCCACGCCTCCCTATTATCTCAGGAAGGACGGTATGCCCGTTTTTACGCCCAACAGTTCTACTCTACAGATAAGTAGGGCATTGTCATCCTAAAAATTGGCTGACAATATTTCCTAGAGATTTAAACACATTCAAACCCCAAGGAGTTTTAAGAATCACTAGCGCCAATGCAAACTCTAATCCCAAACCCCACGCCACTCGCCAACACACTGCACGACGATTAACAGAGAAGGCGTAGGATATACCGATAAAAACTAAAATTCCCAACGCAGAAATGGCGCGTTCCATATTGACTCCGCGATACATTTCCCAGAGGCACTTGGTCACAAAGCATACATATCTATGCCAGTGCCGATTACTTGTAGATTGGGGGCAATGGCAGCGATTTTACCATCTACAACCTGTACATCTACCGTTGCATAATCATCACTGACGGCAATCAAAACATTATGGATGGTAAAATTTAGCATATTTAACCTTGATTAAGTAATCGTCTTCTCAACTAAATTTCAAGTTACAAGATAGAAAATGGTATTCTCTATTGCAATCTTATGAATTTGCCTTTTCGGACATTGGGAGTTCCACCAAATGCGTGGACAGTAAATGATGCGATCGCAGATATTACTCGTCCTCAAAAGACCCCACAACCCGTTATTTTATCAACAGAAACTAAAACCCTGCATTTAGACTTGGCAAAAGCTGCTATCCTCGTCATTGATATGCAAAACGACTTCTGTCACCCTGATGGCTGGTTAGCGCATATTGGTGTGGATGTAACTCCAGCGCGTCAGCCTATTGAACCTTTAAACAACTTACTTCCAGAACTTCGTGAGGCTGGTGTTCCAGTCATTTGGGTAAATTGGGGGAATCGTCCCGACTTGCTCAATATTAGTGCTGGTTCGCGTCACGTCTATAATCCCACAGGGGGAGGTGTGGGATTGGGCGATCCACTGCCAAGCAATGGTGCTAGAGTACTCATGGCAGGTAGTTGGGCAGCGGCAATAGTAGACGAACTAGAACAGATTCCGGAAGATATTCGTGTGGATAAATACCGCATGAGTGGTTTTTGGGATACGCCCTTAGATAGTATCTTGCGGAATCTGGGAAGGACAACACTATTTTTTGCTGGTGTTAATGCTGATCAATGTGTGCTAATGACCTTATGTGATGCCAACTTTTTAGGATATGACTGTGTGTTAGTTAAAGACTGTACCGCTACTACTTCTCCTGAATATTGTTGGCTGGCGACATTGTATAATGTCAAACAATGCTTCGGTTTTGTCACTGACTCGCAAGCAATTTTAACAGCGCTGTAAAAGAGTGAGGAGTAATTCGATTTGAGATTTGAGATTTGAGATTGATTTCATGTATGAATGCTCTTTATTTGCTCAATAATTTGAGATTTTAGATTTGTTCTTGCGTTTAAATTAGCTTGAACTCAAACTTTTTAAATTTTGGACTTTCCTGCGGAACGCTACGCGTAGCAAGATCCCCGTAGGAGTACGGCGTGAGCGCTTAGGCGAACGCTTTTGAATTATTTAATCCCAAAATCCAAAATTTGAAATCTAAAATCTAAAATTGGGTGATTTAGACATACAACTTAAACAACTCAATATTCAGGACTTGGATTTTAGGAATTTTCATACCCAACAATCACTTCCGAGGGGATAAATAAATGAATGCTACTCGTTGTGTAATTCCGGTTATCAAATCTACCAAAGATTACCAGGTATATCGCATCAGTCCCAACGACTCTAATCGATTAGCAATTATCTTCGATTCGACAAATGCTAATATTTCCTTAACTTGCTGCATTGAAATTTTTGATGTTGGTGGACAAACACCGCCAAATCGCCATCAGTGGGCGGTGGAATTGTTTTTCGTCCTCAAAGGGGAAGCGATCGCCATGTGTGACGGCAAGACTACCACGATCAAAGCTGGAGATAGTTTATTGGTGCCTCCCACTGGGACTCATTTAATTAAAAATACTGGTTCTACTCGCTTGTACACGTTGACTGTTATGGTTCCTAATGAAAACTTTTCGGAATTGATTCGCAGTGGTATTCCGACGGAGTTAGATGCAGAAGATATGGCAGTACTGGGGAGATTAGATGCTTTGATGCCCTGTTAAAATAATTCGGATTTCGTAAGTCATTACACCCCCACTACTGCTCGGTTAAGAAATTTATCTGTCCAGCAAGCAGTTCTTGAGTAGTTCTTAAGCAGGGCAAGAAAAAACGCTTATTCCTCCTATGCCCCGTTCCCATGTTCCACATGGGAATGCATTCATTGAGGCTCTGACTCCATGTCTAATTGGAGGCAGAGCCTCTAATTAGCCATTCCCATGCAGAGCATGGGAACGAGAGAATCGAACTCACGTTAATTACGAGTTATTAATAATTTGTTTAACAACAGTAACAAAGCGTTCCATGTCAGCGTGGGTTATCGCTCCCATTGTCGAGACTCGGAAAATAGATTGAGCTAAATTTCCCTGTCCAGAATAAATTATATAGTCTCGTGCTTTGAGTTGGTCGTGAAATTCCTCATAGCTGAAACCCTCTGGCAAATAGTAGGCATTCAAGACAACGGATGAACTGCCAAGAGGAAGTAGGGGTTTAATTCCGATTGAGGCTAACCCGTCTCTAACTAAGCTAGCAAGTTGGTTGTAATGGCTGTGTCTGGCACTCCAACCCCCTGCTTCTGCCATTTCTTGCAAAGCTTCCGTTAAGGCATAAAATGTCTGTACTGATTGCGTAAAAGGTGTGCCGCCTCGGTCTTGCTGCTGGCAATAGGTTCCTAAATCTAAATATAAGGTGCGGGGGATTGTGGCTACTGACGGCAGTGCATCTCGTCGCAGGATGACAAAGGAGGTTCCGGGGACACCATGCAGACATTTATTGGCTGTTGCAGCGCAAGCGGTGATTCCCCAATCTGCAAAATTCAGTTCCTCGCCACCAAAACTGCTGACACCATCCACTAGTAATTGAATATGGCGTTCTTGACAAATTAACGCAAGTTCCACCAAATTATTTAGGCGACCGGTAGTAGTTTCGTGATGGACAACAGCAAGATGGGTGATATCGGCGTTTTCATTTAAAAGTTTGACTAAACCGTTGATATCTATTTCGGCATCCCAAGCATGGGAAAGTGTTATGTAATCAATGCTGTGGATTTTGGCGATTTTGGATAGTCGTTCGCCATATACACCGTTTTCAATCACCAGCAATTTCCCGTCTTTGGGGACTAGACTGCTGATCATAGCTTCCATCGCTGCGGTACCAGAACCTGTGAGGAGAACTGCTGCCCAGCGATCGCTTTCAAGACCATAAACTTGAAGTAATTGTTCGCGGATTTTGCTTTGAAGTTGGGAAAATTCTACTTCACGATGACACAAATCGGGACGCAACAGGGCGTTTCTGACGCGATCGCTCAAATTTACGGGGCCGGGATTTAGTAAAATCATTACAAAGAGACGCGATTAATCGCGTCTGTACAGGAGTTAGAATTTTATTGCCAGTCTGAACCAATATGTTTCATGAAGCGTTGCAAAACTGCTTCCGGGGTGAGGTTGGGTCGAGGTAGCTTTTCTAAAGTTCCGGGACGGATTTTCAGATGCGCGAATTTCGGTCTAATGTTGGTATCTGCGGTAAATAAGGCATCTAAAAGCGCTGGGTCATCTCCGGCTAATGTAACGCCATAACCGCACCCTTCGGCAATCTTGGCAAAGGAGATACCCGCAGAGACGGTAGCTTGTGCGCCTGTGGAATCATGGACTTCATTATCTAAGAGAATATGGATTAAATTAGCACCGCCATAAGTGCCGATGGTAGCAAAATTACCCATTCGCATTAGTGCTGCTCCATCGCCATCAATTACTACTACCTTCAGGTCTGGACGTGCTAAGGATAGCCCCAATCCCATTGAGGAAGCGCAGCCCATCGACCCGACCATATAAAGATGATTGGCGCTGTCTTTGCTGGCGAAGAGTTCCCGTCCAGTGTATCCGGTGGTGGCAATTACTACAGTGTTTTCTGGATCGGTAAGTTCAACAATCCGAGCCAAGGCTTCGCTGCGAGAAACGCGTTGTTCTTTGTGATCCCGAAAAAAGCTTTGCTGAATATGAGCGCTACTACTATTTTCTCGTTCGGGGATAGAAGAACGGGTGAGTGCATGGGGGGCGATCGCTCCTTTACGCATAATTAGAGCATAAGGACAGCGCTCTTGTCTCATGTAGGCTGTGGCTCTTTGCAGAACGGGTTCTATTTCTGCTGCGTTTGTGGGAAAAAATTCCCAAGGTATAGTCATTGTTTGCAGTAATTTATCTGTGATTTGCCCCATTAATTGATGTTGTGGTTCATCTTGCAACAGGCGATCGCCTCGCAAGGTACAAATCAGCAGCAGTGGAATCCGAAAGATATAAGTGAGGGACGTTAGCGGGTTAACAGCATTTCCCAAACCAGAGTTTTGCATCATCACCACCGCTGGTTTACCAGCAATTGCTGCTCCCGCTGCGATCGCTACAGCATCTCCCTCATTGGCTGCGGAGATATATCTAAGTTGAACGTCATTGATGACGTAGTTAATAAAAGGCGTGAGAAAAGAACAGGGTACGCCAGTGTACCAGCCAAAGCCAAGATTACGCGAAGCTTCTACAAATTCCTCTGCCTGAATCATAATTAAAAATTTACAGTAATTTTCAGGTATTTAGACGATTGAGATCGGGAGTGGGGAGTCGTCTTGAAAAGAAGTATCTGACTGGGAATGCCTAATGGGAGGCTTTGCCTCAAGATTTGCGGCAGAGCCGCAATGAAGGGCATTTCCAGCCTCTGGCTGGAAACGAGGTTTTAATGGGGTTTGGGCTTAAGTTGACACCAAAGTAGTAATGTTTCCTACCAACGTATTTGTATCATTAAAGTCAACTCGGAACTTCGACCTTTGAAATCGGAACTCTGACCTTTGAACTCGGAAGTTCGACCTTTGAACTTGGAACTCCGACCTTTGAACTCGGAAGTTCAACCTTTTAGCTCGGAAGTTTGACCTTTTAACTCGGAGTTCCGACCTTTTAACTCGGAGTTCCGACCTTTTAGCTCGGAACTTCGACCTCAGAACTCGAAACCTCAACTTCAAAACTCAAAATTTTAACCTCACAATACAAAGCGTCAAGCTTAGAACTCTTGTACAGACGCGATTAATCGCGTCTCTACTCCTAACTCCTGTACAGACGCGATTAATCGCGTCTCCCCTATTGCTTTAATTGAAAAGCAAGGTCAAGATCATCCAAAGAATTAACATCTAACCAGTTACCGCGAATATAAAGCACCTTGATTGGTTTTCCTTGCTCAATTAAATAATTGCATAATTCTGGCAAACCCAAACTGTTGAATTCCGGTCGTTTTTGTAATTCATCGAGTGCTTCACTCAGCCACTGTCTACCTTGACTCCGCAGACGCAGCATCCCAATCCAGCGTCCGCTAGATTTCCCCAATTGCGTTTGTGTTGTTTTAGAAATGTCCAACAGGTTGACATCCTGTCCAAAGAGAGAAAGATCGTCTGGAATTGAGCAATAAGCGTAGTCAGGTGAACCGCTAACAGACTTGCTGTTCGCCACAGAATCAACCACAGCCACAATTTCTCCGGGACATTCTAATAAATCCCGCAGGATGTAGCTTCTAAATAGTAAATCGCCGTAAAGCACCAGCATCTCGTCGCTGAAGTTGGTTTGAGCTACGGCTAAGGATGCTAATTCTCCCGTTGTTTCATAATCTGGGTTGCGGATGACTTTAGTCCCCGGAACATTAATAGTTTCTGCTTTGTAACCCGCGACAACAGTAATATCGTTGATGGCAAGTTTCTTAAATTTGTCCACCAACAACCTGAGTAGGGGTTTACCTCCAAGGGGTAACATCACTTTCGGTTTATCTTGCGTCAATGCTGCTAATTCTTGGCCTCTGCTAGCAGCCAAAACGATCGCTTGGGTATCGTGGCGTCCATTGTTAAAGTAGCGTTTTTCAGCTTCTATGAGTTCATCCGCCCCCTGTAGCCGGAAAATTTCTTTTACAGGCGCAATCTCATCTTCAATGTTGATTAAAGTTTCGCTGGCTTTGACTTCACGAGCGATCGCTTGCATACTTGCAACAGCAGCTCGAATCAGATGATTTGCCCAGATGACCAAATTCACTTCAGCTTTGCGAAAGACATCGGTGGGAGTACTGTAATATTTAGTCGGTATAATTACTAACGGGGAACGACCCGCCCACTCTTTGGCAAAGGCTAGCACTTGATCAGGACGCGATGATTTACTGTGAATCAGGATGGCGTTGGCTCCTGCGGCGTGGTAAGCTTCAGCTCGGCGCATTGCCTCTGAAAGATCCCACCCGGCAATCAAAGCTTCGAGTCGGGCGACGATGCAAAAATCTGGATCTGTCTGACTATCCTTACCTGCCTTAATTTTGCCGGAGAATTCATCAATATCAGCCAAAGCTTGGCGACTTCCATTGATGAAACTATTGGTTTTGGGAAAAAGCTTATCTTCAATACAGACTCCAGCAATACCCCGCTGTTCTAACTTCTTAACCAGCCGACGCATATTATTAAAGTTGCCATAACCAGTATCCCCGTCTAACAAAATAGGGATGCTGGTAACATCAGACATGAACTCCAGCATTTCCACAACTTGAGTCCAACTGGCTTCATTATTATCTCGAACGCCATATTGAGCCGAAAGGGCTAATCCACTCGCCCAAATTCCTTTAAATCCAGCCTCTTCCACAATGCGGGCGCTAATCCCATTGTGAGCTTCCATGATGAAGTCGAGTTGAGGCGATTCTAATAATACCCGTAGCTGGGCACACTTACTTAATTTGGCAGCGTTGACAATGGGTGCAAATATTTGATGCATCTATTCTGCTTTTTTCAACCTATATAATATAGCGGTTCTCAATTGCATGGAATACAGACCTAACAAGAACAGCCCCTTAAGAGCTAGCGTTGGGGAGTAAACCTCAAAGCCTCTCTCCTTTTAGGAGAGAGGAATGGAAGTAAGGTCAGACTTTAATACATCCATAGACGCGTAGCGGCTTCCCGCAGGGTACGATAACTGCTACAAATTAAAATATTTTCAGACATTCTCTACAACTTCTATCTGAGGTAAAATATCATTTTGGGCACGTTGAATATCCTGGGGAAAATCGATTTCGAGCCAAGGTAAACCAGTGATGTCTTCGTAGCCAAATTTTTCGGGAGTTTCTAATAGTAGATCCCGAATTACTTCTTCATAAGGCTCATCATGTCGTCCGTCAGCAACATATTGTTCTGTGTGAGTAGCAATCCGGTGAGCAGTAATACTTCCAAAACGAAAGAATCCCACTGACTCGCCGGCAAAATCATAAGCCAAACCAGGAGCTATTTGTTTACGAAACTCCACTAGATAATTATCTCTGACGCAAAGCTTCACGGGTTCATCTCCCGGTTCAAAATCTCGATCCAGTAAAAAGCAGTCGGGGATATTTGTCTTTACCAGTCGTTCGATGATGCGGCGATCGTACAAAACATCTGCATCCATTAATAATATGTCATCGCCAGCGACTAGATGCTGACGAACAGTCCAAAGGCTGATTACACTACCTTTAGTGTAGTCAGGATTATAAACTGTACTGACCCAATTTTCGGCTCCCAATGCTTTGATTTCCTCCTGAATTCTTTCTGCTTGGTAACCCACAGCAATCACTACTTCGTCAATCTGGTAATGACGGAGATAGTTCAAATGGCGCTCTAATAGAGATTTGCCGTTAAATTTCAGTAAGCATTTGGGTTGGATTTGCCCATCTTTACCTAAGCGTCGTCCAACGCCAGCAGCTAATATAATTGCCTTCATTGTCAAGTCACCAACAAAGCTATAACACCAGAAAATCTGGAAATTTTCCCGTATTTTATAATGACTGTTTTTTGCTCAAGACAATATTTGTTAATTAATTCTTAACATGGAAGAAAGATTAACTCTGTACCGCCTCAATTGCGAAACACCTGGCGAAAACCAAAATAGGCGATCGCATCTTTCATATTCGAGACAAAACGTTTTAACATACCCATGTTGGTGTCGGTGACGTACTCCAAAGTTAAGACAATGCGCTGTTCATTTTCACCCAAAGGAGTAACTCTGTGGTAAAGTTTGTCACCATTGAATAAGACTATAGTACCAGGGGTTAAGGAGAGCGATCGCGTTTGTGTCTCCCGTTCAGGAATATCCTTGTAAAGTTGATATTCCAGCTTACTGGATGAATTATCAACTAAACCAAGCAACACTGTATAGCGTTTCCCGCGATAGTAAGAGGTATCGTAATGATACTGAATATGGTCTCCAGGCTCAGTGTAATAGTACAGCGCGTAAGTATGGGGATCAGCATTAGGACAGGGAAGTAGTTTTTCTGCCGTAATTTTGTTGAGGAACTCAAAAAAAACATTGAGTTGATAAAACTCTCCGAAAATCGGAGCAAGGCTGTCTAAACTATAGCGGCTGATACTACCGCCCTTTTTATGATTGGGAATATAGTTGCGATTTATAGCAGGTTGCAAAGATGGCAAAAGCGCCAAAAACTTCTCGATGATGGAGTTAGGGAGAAAGTTTTCAACCACCAAAAATTCATTTTGAGCCTGAAACTCAGCTTGAAATTTCTGGTAATCAACAGCTGCTATAGCTTTATCAATTTCAGTTTGAAGCTCCATTGATAATTTGATACTAATACAAGATTGCAAAAATAAACATACCATTCACTCAACAAATTGTCCCACAATACCCACAACCTTAACATTTGCGTCTTTGCTTGATATTTGCTATTACACATATCATAATCTCTGCTTATATATGAAAAAGCCGCTTGCTTACTCTATCAAGGGGTTTTCAGGCTGCATGGATTCGTTTTACTTATCTGAGGAGTGTAACTCTATCCTTCATTCTTTACGCTGATTATAATTTCACTCTAAACTTGCTAACATGTTTAATAAATGCGATCGCACTTTTAAACTCAACATAATTTCTTCTTTTTACAAAAAGTTTTTTAGAAAACATCGCAACTACACATCGTTATTGTCTGGGGTTACTGACGTGTTAATAATCTTTATGTCAGGGGTTACATTAAAACCTTTTGGTTTTAATTGTTGAGATGATTTTTCAAATAACTGATTAATTCTATATCTAAGGTCTTTTTTTGAAAAGTTTATTATTACTTGAGTAACCGATTCAAGTAAGTCAGTCCATAAAGGATTATCAGAATATATTTTAAAAGTTTCAGTAACTACTTTTTCTTCTTTTATCGATGGTGCTATAACAATAAAAATATCATCCTCTTGTTTAATAGAGATATACATAGCAATTCCTGAAGGTGGCACTAAATTTTTATTAAAAAAGCTTTTACCACAACTACTAATATTAAAACCTATATTGGGTGCAGAAATCACTAATTTAAAACTAAAAAAACATTCATTATCTACAATAATAGCATCTTGAATAAAATTATAAGGAGCAATTTTAGAGCCTTTTTCATCAACAATATATATATCTTTTCCTGGACTACATTCAATATGTAAAGCGATTTTATCAATCAGTTCGCGGATAAAATCAAAATTTCTACCTACATATGCATAGGTATCCTCATAATCTTTGTTCACACTATCGACCAGATGTTGAAATATTGATTTGGGCATAATGATAAAACTTTTAGGAAAAAAATCATAGTATCATGTTGAAATGACACTTTGCAAGTAAGTACTAAGTTTAGGAGTGCGATCGCACTTTTACAATCAACCACTAACGAGTTATTCAAGAGAATTTGGGAAGAAAGCAGCAGGTAAAATCTGCAAAAATAAGTAATCAGGCGATACTTATTTTTTTAATATTAAAAACTGTAAGTTAGCAAGTGCGATCGCAAAATTTGATTATGCATTCAAGAAAGCTAAAAAGCCTGTTTTATTAGCTTTCTGCCCCATGCCCCGTTATACTAGTTTGATTCCGGCTGCGGGAGTGCCCAAAATTGCCAAATTACCCATATAGCAAAAGTTGGTGCCCCAATTGTAGCTGCCATTAGTAACGGCTCTAGTCCATGCAGTAAGGTAACTATGGGAAACAAATACAGCACGTCTTCAATGTCAAACCCGGCAAAATTTGGTTGACGGCTGGCGTCTTTACCTAAACGCTGTTCCATTTGGTTTCGCAAATGAAATATGCAAGCAACAGATACACCAGATACTATCCCCATTAGTAACGCCCACCAACCAAATTTTCCCTCCTTAAGACCATATCCAATACATACAAACAAAAGAATGTGGATGATGGCGTCACTAGCGAGATCATACTGATGTCCCCATTTGCTGCTTTTCCCACTCAAACGAGCTAATTCACCGTCCGTGTGATCTAGAAAGTTGGATAAAGCAAACAGCCCTGCCCCAATATTAGCCCAGATGGCATCGCCAACTGCGATCGCTACGGCAGCTGCCAACCCTGTCACAAGTCGCACTGTGGTGAGATGATTAGGGTTTACCCAACTGTCTTTTAGAGGTTTAACTAGCCAGTAAGCAAGTTGAGCATCCCAAGGCTTGGTAATCATAGATGAACTTGAATTTGATATGGTCTTTGAATACATATAACATTTACGATTACCACATCTAGCTAGAGATACAGATTTTTGTTTAATAACTGGTAGTTTTAGGATGTAGCGGTTCTTAGTTGAGTGAATTATTGAATGCTTTTAGCGAAGTCGTATTTACCTCCACGTTCAAGGGCGCGTTCGTAAGCAGGTCGTGCATGGATGCGCTCAGTAAATTGCTTAATCTTTGGTCGGCTTGAGATGAGTTCGGCTTGCATAGCGACTATTTCCAGAGGAAAGCTCATTTGGATATCGGCGGCAGTAAATTCTTCGCCTACAAACCATGTACTCTTATTAAGTTCACCTTCTATGTAGTCAAAGTGAAGCTTGATCTGGGGTGCGATAAATTCGTCGTTTACGCTGCTGTCTCCTATACCAAAATTATTGAAGACGAGGTTCATCACCAGAGGTGGCATTGCAGAGCCTTCGGCGTAATGCAGCCAATACGTATAGCGCAGACGCTCTGGCGTACCAGATGGCGGGATTAGCCGACCATTGCCGTAGCGATCCAGTATATATTCGATGATAGCGCCCGACTCTGCAACAGTGAGGTCTGCATCTGTGATCACTGGTGACTTGCCGAGCGGATGGATTTCACGCAGCGATGTTGGTGCCAGCATCGTTTTCTGGTCGCGTTCGTAGAACTTAATCTCGTATTCGATACCTAATTCTTCAAGTAGCCATAGCACGCGCTGCGATCGCGAGTTGTTGAGATGATGGACAACGATCATAATTGCTACTTTTTGATAATGGGATTGATAGGAGCTTTTGCTCATCTCAACGTATCATCAGTTCCCCCACTCTTCATCTATCTGCTGGTTTGTCTTGAGTCTTGTGGTGATCGCACCAAAGGCAGCTTTAGAAACGTGACCGAGACAATTTTAGATTTACGATGTTTGGATAATGGAATTAAAATCTAAAATCTAACTCATGTTACAAGCCTTTCCGTTCACGGAGATAAAAACAAAAAATCATCATTACAAGCGTCTTCTTTATAAGGAGAGGTTAATTCCAGAATCTAAAATTCAAAATCCAAAATCCAAAATTAGGTGACCGAGGAGTAATTTAGCCTAGTTTGTGCCTATTCCTCTTGCCATTATTGCTGCCAATAACGGAATCAAACCAAAAAGTGACCAATAATTCAGATTTTCATTGACTACGAACCCACAATCATTAGCAGGGAATGCAATAGCAATCCCTGGTGATTCCAGCTTTGACTCAGAAGAATTGGCTGGTATCAGCTTTGTTGTGGCCTTTGTTTTAAAGTTTGATGGTTGTAGATGAATATAGGAATAATCGAGCCTTACAGTAACGGGTTTTTAGAAGTTATACCAGAGGGTGAAGACAGCGATTATTGGCAGATTGCAGCTATACACATCAATGGCCAAGCTTACTGCCCTACCCCTCGGCTTTATCGTTCAGAAAGAGTGGCATTAGCAAAAGCTACGCAAATTTATGATTGGATAGCTGACCACGAAGGAGAAATTAGTAATGGGGCTTGCAACTGCCCTGAATTGAAACTTATCCTATGGCAGCAACCAAAAGTATCTTAGTTGCGCTGCGTTTTCGAGATTGTCCAGAAATGCTTTATTGATCAGTTAGTTGATTCGCTAATTCTAGTGTGGACGGCGATCGCTCCTCACCCCATCAGTATAATTTGTGCAGCTGTATGAGGAATTGAAGAAGTTTTGCTTGTAGCGATCGCCTCATCACCCTAAGCATCCAGCCAAAAGGTTTTTTGTTTGGGGTAGGATACGGGGGAGGGATTAGAAGTGGGGGGTTAATTCGCGGCGACAAATTGGCGAAAGAAAAGTTGCTGCTAGGGAGAGCGATCGCTTCTTACGTGCAACTCGCTTGTATTTTCTAAAAGCGATTTTTCCTCAGTAATAACCTTAACAGTCTTTTACCGTATTTTTTACAAAGCAATTGTATAAATTTTGATTTTTATACTGAACTATAAAATCACACTTTTCACTGAATATGAATTCAAGTTGAGCTAAGTAAACGCTAAAAAATCAGTGTATTTACTTACAAATAGTAATTAATTATATTATAAATTTAAAATTATGGGACAAAACACTTCACATCGCTCAGTTTTACAAGGTTTGATTACCAGTGCAATTGTTATCGGGTTTGATTTAACTACTCGTTCCTGGGTAACATCTGCCAGTGCCACATCTGTTTTTGAAAGTTTACCTTCCTTAGATGGAGTGCTTTACACCGATAATATGACACTTGCTGATGCCAGTATTGACTTTGGTAATATCGTGCATCGTCAACCGATAGCAGTACTTAAACCAGGCTCAATAGAGGATATTATTCAAGTTATTCAATTTGCTCGGACTCACAAGCTCAAGGTTGCCCCACGCGGTCAGGGTCACTCTACCTACGGTCAGTCACAAGTAGAAGCAGGCATCGTCATTGATTTAAGTCCGCTCAACAAGATTCATTTCATTGGTACAGACCGAGCAATTGTTGATGCTGGAGTGGTATGGAGTCAGTTATTGCAACAAACGCTTGCTATGGGATTAACACCGCCCGTTCTCACTGATTACATCGAGCTTTCTATCGGCGGTACTTTATCAGTGGGGGGTATTGGCGGTGCAACTCATCGCTATGGTGTGCAAGTTGACAATGTTTTAGAACTGAAGGTGATAACTGGTACTGGTGATCTCGAAACTTGCTCACTGTTGTACAATCGCAATCTATTTACAGCAGTACTAGCAGGGCTAGGTCAATGTGGAATTATTGTACAGGCAACTGTTAAGCTAATTCCCGCCACTACCAATGCCCGTGTATTTCAGTTGTATTATGACGATTTGGCTAGCTTTACTCGTGACCAATGCGAAATCATAAATGATCAGCGCTTCAACTATGTAGAAGGTCAGTTAGTTTCTAATAATGCTGGTGGATGGCGTTATCTGCTAGAAGTGGCTAGCTTTTACAGTCCTCCAAGCATACCTAATAACAGTTTGTTACTTGCGGGGTTAAACTATACTCGCGGTACAGAACAAATAGAGGATAAAACTTACTTTGATTTTCTCAACCGTTTAGCTCCTACAGTTGCCCTTTTCAAATCTATTGGTGTTTGGTCAAATCCTCATCCTTGGTTAAATCTGTTTGTACCCAGTAGTGCAGTTAACAGTTTTGTTGGTGAAGTCGCTGCCACCTTAACCCTAGCTGACACTGGTCAAGGGCCAATTCTGCTGTATCCAGTTAAAACTAAACGCTTCGGGCTACCCAATTTCCGGGTTCCGAACCAAAAGGTTGTGTTTCTGTTTGCCCTATTGCGAACAGTAGTACCACCAGATGATTCTGTAATTACAAAAATGCTCAATGATAATCGTAGACTCTTTGAGAAAAATCGTGATTTGGGTGGTTATCAATATCCTGTAAACACCCTGTCCTTCTCCCATCATGATTGGCAGCAGCATTTTCGTCCGGTTTGGGGAAATTTGGTAAGTGCAAAGCGACGTTACGATCCAGATAATTTACTAACGCCAAGTCAGGGCATTTTTGCAAACTGTTAGCCCAAACTTTTCTCTATATGAGACGCTGAACGCGAACGCTTGTATATTTTTAGCTGAGATACTCAGTCTTAGTGAGGAGCAATATAGTGGTTCTCAATTGCATGGAATACAGACTACAGACCACTCGTAAGGGCACAGCAATGCTGTGCCCCTACCATGTGTTGCATCCAAACGAGAATTGCAATAGAAGTGAAATAATAAATTAGTATGCCTTGCTAAGAGATACAGCCATGACCTACACCATGCACGACGGTCTAGAAGTAGCAAAGCTTGCTGCTAGTGACATGGAGACAAGGCTTTGCTCCAAACCAGATTGAGATTCTAACTGACTTGTAAAATGTCAACCGCAAAAAATCCCTCCATCCTTATGACTGTAAAAATCCAGACCGAAAAAGACTTTTTTACTGTAAGCACTAATATAAATATCAATCAAGAAACAGAAAACGAAAAAGTTTTATGTTCTCATTGCCAGCGCACAGCTACGAACGGTATTAAATGTAAAGGAATTTGTGTGGCTGACAATGACTATTAAGGGATGATTTTCTGACAACGCATAGGCTCGTGGATTGTGTGAACGGATTGCGAGGCTTGATCACTAAGCTGAAAATTTTCCCTCATATTACGTTAGGAGAGTATTGCTACTCTCCTTTTTTTCACTGGGCTTGATACAGAAAAATAAATATTAAAGCTTCAGATAACATATAAAATATGTAGTGTTATACCAATTTAAAAAAAGAATGCGACAAATAGACCATTTGTAGAGACGCGATGAATCGCGTCTTCACTCAAGGATGTGTTGCAATCATTAATTGAATTGGTATTAAATAAAATTTTTTATCCAGGATAAAAATATGGAAAACAATCAAGAATACCATATGTCCTCAGATGAATTTCGTCATTGGGGATATAAAACTATTGATTGGATAGCTAATTATTTAGAAACAGTAGAGCAACTGCCTGTTTTATCTCAAGTAGAACCTGGAGACATTAGAGCCAAACTACCAGAAACAGCCCCGGTAAAAGGAGAGTCTTTTGCAGACATTTTACAAGATTTAGATGAAATCATCGTACCAGGATTGACTAATTGGCAGTCTCCAAACTTTTTTGCTTTCTTTCCTACAGGTATTTCTGCACCATCAATTTTAGGAGAATTAGTCAGTGCGGGACTTGGAGTTCAGGGGATGTTGTGGGCAACTTCTCCAGCTTGCACTGAGTTAGAAACTCATGTTTTAGATTGGTTGGTAGATATGTTGGAACTTCCCTCGCAGTTTAAATCTTCGACCACAGGAGGAGGAGTAATTCAAGACTCAGCCAGTAGTGCTTCTTTAGTAGCTTTGATAGCAGCTAGAGAACAGTTAAAAGCAGATATTAATCAACTGGTTGTCTACACTTCTATTCAAGCACACTCTTCAATTGAGAAAGCTGCCATTGTAGCGGGAATTAAGCGAGACAATCTCCGTTTAATTGAGGTTGATGCTGATTATAGAATGCGTCCAGAATTACTACAACAGCAGATTATTTCAGATATTGAATCTGGGTTAATCCCTTTTTATATTGCTGCTACTGTGGGGACAACCTCATCTCATGCCATAGATCCATTAACAGAAATAGGTGCGATCGCTCAAATACATAACATTTGGCTCCATGTTGATGGCGCAATGAGCGGTACAGCAGCTATATGTCCTGAGTATCGGTGGATTCATCAAGGATTAGAACTAGCAGACAGCTATTGTTTTAATCCTCACAAATGGATGCTAACTAATTTTGATTGTACCTGTTTTTATGTGAAAGACCGAGCCAAACTAATTCATGCATTATCTATCATGCCTGAATTTCTCAAAAATCAAGCTAGCACGTCTGGTAAAGTTATTGACTATCGAGATTGGCAGATTTCTTTAGGACGTAGATTTAGAAGTCTTAAACTGTGGTTTGTAATTCGGCACTATGGTATAGAAGGCTTACAGCATTATATTCGCAAGCATATTGCTTTAGCACAACAATTTGCTGAATGTGTAAAATCTCATCCTAGTTTTGAACTGGTTGTAAATCCCCCGTTAAATTTGGTATGTTTTCGCCATAAATTGGGTAATGCAATTAACCAAGAAATCATTAACAATATCAACTCTTCGGGTAAAATCTATCTTACTTCCACTAAGCTTGAGCAAAAATTAACTTTAAGAATGTCAATTGGACAAGCAACCACAGATAAAATACACGTACAGCACGCTTGGCAATTAATTTGTGAAACTGCTGAGAATATAGAAAATCATTAACTCATTTTTGGCCACATACGCTCAACAGCTGTAGCAATCCGATTTGATTGCGTGAAAAAATCTAAGTATATATTAGGGGAGCCAGCCGTCTGGTGTTAGCGCAGCGTTAGCGACGTAGGAGCGTCGGCAGTCCGGTCTTCTCCCAAAGGGAGACGCCAAGGGCGATGGGGGTTTCCCCCAGGAGGAACTGCCGTGCATGGTTTCCCGACTTGAGCGGACTGGCGTTGTGTTATCGCCCTTGAGTACGGCACCTAGAATCAGAGGTGGTGCGTTAGCCTTTGGCATAACGCACCCTACGTATATTTCAAAAATCAAATATCAGTCCTATAAACCATTAAGTATACGTTGAGCGTGCAGCTTGTCTGTTGGCTGCTAGCGTGTAGAAGACAAGCACGGAATACAGCATTAACGTGCTTGTTTTTCAGAAATTTTCCGTATTTACCTTACAAGGTTTCGGTGGACTCACCAGGCTTGAGTACAATCTTGATACAGTTGTCCTGCTTGTCCTTGAAAATTTGGTAGCCGTGCGCTGCTTGATCTAGCGGCAGACGATGGGTAATCACGAACGATGGATCGATATCGCCATTTTGAACGTGATCGAGCAACGGACGCAAGTACCGATGAACGTGTGTTTGTCCCGTTTTCATCGTCAAGCCTTTATTCATGAAAGCCCCCATAGGAATCTTGTCTACAAAACCAGTGTAAACACCGGGAACGGACACAGTGCCGCCTTTGCGACAGGCAACGATCGCTTGACGCAGCACATTGGGGCGATCAGTCTCTAGACGTACTGCTTGCTTGGCCTTGTCATAAAAGCCTTCCAAACCCAAACCGTGAGCTTCCATGCCCACCGCATCCATTACCGAGTCGGGGCCACGCCCACCCGTCATTTCTTTCAGGGCTTCACCCACCTCGACTTCTTCATAGTTGAGGATTTCTGCCCCACCTTCTTTTGCCATCTGGAGGCGTTCGGGAACGCGATCAATTGCAATCACCCGCTCTGCACCTAGAAGAAAGGCGCTTCTAATCGCAAATTGCCCTACTGGGCCACAGCCCCAGATCGCCACCGTATCTCCAGGCTGGATGTCACAGTTCTCCGCAGCCATGTATCCGGTGGGGTAGATATCAGTCAGAAACAAAACCTGTTCGTCTGTCAGCCCATCTGGAATTTTGAACAAACCAACATCGGCAAAGGGAACGCGGGCATATTCAGCTTGACCTCCTGCGTAGCCACCTGTCAAATGAGAGTAGCCGAAAAGACCCGATGGGGAATGACCCAGCATTTTTTCTGCCATCCAAGCGTTGGGATTGGAGTTATCGCACAGCGACCATAAATCTCGATTGCAGAAGAAACATGATCCGCAGGAAATAGTAAAGGGGACAACAACGCGATCGCCTATTTTTACATTCTTGACAGCCCTCCCCAACTCAACGACTTCTCCCATGAATTCATGACCCAGGATGTCGCCCTTTTGCATTGTAGGATTGTAGCCGTCATAAAGATGTAAATCAGAACCACAAATCGCCGTTGACGTGATTTTAACAATAGCATCACGCGGATTAATAATTTTGGGATCGGGTACGGTTTCGACCTGCACATTATGGGTACCTTGCCAGCAAACTGCTTTCATATGTTGAAATTTCCTGAAGTTAAGTTGTTTGTTAATAGTGAAATGCATCTACCAGGACTTTTGTCAATTACCTTTCGGTGAAGCCGGGTTCACCGCAGTAGAACTGGTTGAGCGTCAATGCGGATGCGGAATAGCGTATAGGGCTTCTGACGCAGGTCTTTTCCTTTTTGGTATTTAGCCTGACGATGCAACTGGTTTGCAGTAACGTCATCTGTGGGCAACTTCTGTAACTGAATAACCATGAGTAATATTTCCTAAATAAGGCTAGGATTTGCCTGAAAGGTCAGCAGCATGAATCAGTTTTGCTTCGGACATAATGATCAAATTTCTAGTTTTGAGATCCGCTAAATTGGTCAGCGAACGCTTTGAACTCGACAGCATCGTGACTACAGAACAGGCGCACGCCCTTATTGCGATCGCTCGATAACGCGTGTAGCCGATCTTGATTGAACAACCGAGCCTGGCGATCCACCTCCATCATCCACTGGTAAGCACGCAAACCTGGCGTACAGCGTCTTTTGGATGAATCCATCTCGTGCCGATAAAAGTAGGCGTCGCCTGCATGTAGAAGCCAACCCTCTGGTGTATCAATGGCGATACCAGCATGACCCCGCGTGTGACCAACAAGCGGGATAAAGAGAATCTCAGGCGGTAGTCCGTCGAGGTCACGTACTGCTTCAAAGCCGAACCAAGGTTCGCCTCCCGCCGAATAATACTTCCAGTGCTTAACCTCGTCCCACTGTTCTGGACGATAGCGCCTTTTGGCGATGAAGCCGCGCCGATCCTGCGCGGTTTCAATCTCTGTCTGCATTACATGCACAGTTGCTTCCGGGAAATCTTCTAGACCACCAGCATGATCGAAATCGAGGTGAGTAAGCACAATATGACGCACATCTCGTGCGGAAAATCCCAGCCGCTCAACTTGCTCAAGTGCGGTATATTTTTTATCAAACTGGATGCCATTGAAATGAATGAAGAACGGACTGAGGCGGGAGTAAGGGGACTTGATATCGCGCAGTCCGAAACCAGTATCAATCAGAACAAGTCCCTGCTCTGTCTCGACAAGCAAACAGTGGCAGACGAGGTGAGCCGTTGGGCCCCGACTGAAGCCATCGAAGAAAGCCCCACCAATCGGGCACATGCAGCCGCAATTGAGATGATGAATTTGCATGAATCCTCCGTTACGACTCTGATTCCTCAGAACCAGCCTAAATGTGTGAGATTGCCGACTGCACGATTAACTTCGCTGATGCTGTTAGCCCAAGCGATGCCTACGACGGGCTGCGCCAACGCCCTCTATTTCAAAACAGTGCCAACTGAGCATATTCGATTGATTACGTGTAAATTACTCGTTGCCTGATCCCGGCTCAGTGAGCTTGCGATGCAGTTCAGCACTTACGGTATCAGGTAAGACCTTGCTCACTGTGCCCAGAATCTTCGTCTTCAGTGAACCTGCGATGATCTCATGCTTACCTGCCATCAAGGCATCGAAACCCTGCTTGGCGACCTCAGCTGGATCGTCCTTTTGATCTGCGCCTACCTTGGTGTCGTCCATATCCGCACGCTGGAAGAAGTTGGTATCGGTGGGTCCAGGCATAAGCGCGGTGACAGTCACGCCCGTATCCTTCAACTCGCTGCGTAGCCCCTCTGAAAAAGAATGCACAAACGCCTTTGAGGCAGCGTAGACTGTCTCAAACGGGCCAGGCATCAGGGCGACGATCGACGATGTGAAAAGGATTCGACCCTTGCCAAGCTCAACCATATCCTTTACAACTAATTTGGCAAGATGGACAGAGGACACAACGTTCAAATTAATCAGATTGAGTTCTTCCTTCAGGTCGGTTTCACGAGCGAAGTCGCCGCTAACACCGACACCCGCGTTGATGGCGATCGCATCCACTGGTCGGCCAGTCGCTTTAATCTGATTGTAGAGCGTCTCAACACCATCATAGGTAGCCAGATCAGCCTGCACCGTCTCAACCTGAGCACCTAGATCCTTGAAAGCTTGAGCAGCTTCATTGATACTCGATCCGGTGGCTGTGACTAGAAGATCAAAGCCGTTTTGGGCAAACTGTTTGGCAAGTTCGTAGCCAATACCGTTTGAGGCACCCGTCACGACAGCAAGCGGTCGGGTCAAAGAACTGTTCATAACCGTTTGTTCAAACTCCTATATAACTGCTCCACGCTCGTAAGTCTTGGCAAGCTTCTATCTCACTACCAGACCGTCTGCGTGGACTGTAGGCTTTCAATTCTTATAATTTTAGGGCGGCCGCAGTGTAGTTACGTCTTTCGCAGGAAATATCGCTCCTGTGTCTTTAAGGTTACTTTTATAGAGTTTTGGATATATTTTTAACCTTCATTTAGTCGAACAGACTGTGCTTTACTTCTACCTCTGGCAAACCTCAGATTTTAAGGGACTAAGTACGGTTTTGCATAAAATCGTATCGTTTTTAAATGCAGAGGGACACATTGCCATTGTAGAGGGATGCATTGGCATTGCAGAGGGACGCATTGCCATTGCCAAATTTAATTCGCTACGAATTAATGAAATGCTGTACTAATAACATTTTTTTGTGAGGCTGCGCCAAATTTTCTTGGCTTCTTATTTCTTTCTTTCTTTCTTTGCGTTCTTTGCGTTCTTTGCGGTTCGTTCCTCATATATGGCGCATCTTCATACAGAATTGGTATTAGCCCTATTTGCAACAAACTCCAACTCTGTATTATGCGTGAGCTATCAAATTTAGATGTAGCACTTGTAGCAACCGATGGTTAGTACCTAATATTGACAGTTAACTACGAACTTTGGTGAGGATTTTTTGAGAATAAAAGGAAGCTGATTCTTCATTTTTGGCACAATCTTGGGCAAACTTAATCAAATGGTGTCCCACAAGTCCAACGTGAATCAAGTTTTCAATATCACCCGCTTTCAGGGCTGGCTTAGCCATTTTCCAAAAAGTCTGACGATAGTTACTAAATATGCCTATCCGCAGCAAAATATTCCCTAAATAAGTTAAACCTTTGCGAATATTAGCCCCAGAAGTGCGAGCTGGGCTGTTTGGTACTTCGATGCGGTTTGGGTAGGTGTGTTCCATATTGTAGGCGAACCGCTGATATAAAAATTCTGGCTCATAAGCTGTTGTAATGCAGCGCCGCCACATCTCAATAACTTGCTCGTAGGGCATCAAAAATTCAACATTTGATTCGCGGCTTTCATCAAAGACAATTCGTCCTTCTGCTTCTAACCTCCGCCATAAAGGAGTTCTAGGTAAAGCATGAAGGAGGTTAATTGTCAACATGGGAATTTGGGATGCCCGGATAAATTCGATAATTCGGTCTGCTGTTTCTGGTGTATCTGTATCTAACCCGATGATGATTCCTGATACTACTTCCATGCCATAGCTATTTAAAATCTGAATCGCTTTTAAAATCGGTAGACTCAGATTTTGGTCTTTGGAAATAGCATGGAGAGCATTTGGTTCAGGTGTTTCAATGCCGCAAAAGACTGTGCAGAAATAAGCTTCGCGCATCATTTCTAGCAATTTTGGACTTTGAGCTAGGTTGAGCGTTGCTTCACAGGCAAACTGGATGGGATAACCATTGCGTTTTTGCCAGTCAATCAGGTGAGGAAGCAACTTCATGGCGGCGCGGCGATCGCCAACAAAGTTATCATCGACAAAATACACTGCCCCCAAATTCCCAGATTGTCGCATTGCATCTAGCTCCGCAACTACTTGCTCTGGTGTTTTCATCCGGGGACTGTTGCCGTAGAGTTCTGGAATATCACAAAACTCGCAGCGATAAGGGCAACCACTGGAAAACTGGACATTTGCCAGGAAATAATCATTGATATTCAGCAAATGATAAGCTGGAGTGGGAAACTCTGTGAGGGGCAAACGTTCCTTGGTTTCAAAGCGAATTTGCGCTTGGGGACGTTCCAGGTTTTGGTCGAGATATTCGATCATCCGATCGTTTGCATCTCCTAATTCACCCAAACTTAAAATGTCAAACTCAGGATAATATTCTGGACACCCAGATACCGAGGGGCCACCCACAACTGTGATTTTGCCGGCTCGATGGGCAAGTTCATTAATTTGATTAATCTGTGGTTTCTGGATATGCATTCCACTGACAATCACCACATCAGCCCATTGGTAATCAGCCCTAGTTGCTGATTTGACATTCTCATCAATAAACCGCACTTCCCATTCTTTAGGTAAGTAGGCAGCCACAATTAAAATACCTTGGGGTGGCATAAAAGCCCGGACATTACCCATAAGTGGGTAGGCGTGATGAAAAGTACCAAAAGAGCGGCTGTATTTAGGAAAGATACACAGAATGCGTCGATGGTGCAAAGGAACGTAGCGGGTTCCTTGATTGACAGGAGCGGTTTTTGAATTGGCCGCGACATTAATTTGTTGATCCAAAGACTTCATATTCACAGTCATCGCAAATTTCACCCCGGAAAACTGAGCAGCTAAGACAATCTACTGGCAGAATCAGTTGTAAACCTTATCTATGTTGAGAACCGTAGTTTTTGTCCTCACCCTAAATCCCTCTCCCAAGTAGGGGGAGAGGGACTTCTTTCCGGCTCCCCTTCTCCCAATATTGGGAGAAGGGGCTAGGGGATGAGGGTTTTTTCTTTTCATACGGAAAGAACTACAGTTTTCAAGGTGGACGCGGTTTAATTGCAACTAGCTTACCGTGATATTTCAGAAGTTTTTAACTGTAAAATATAAAATCTCCCCTAAAAGCGCAAACTGAATTGGTTTACAAGCTACTGTGATGGAAATGGGGCATTGGGGAGCCACTACTGAACGCGAATGTGTCTCCCTTAGGAGTAGACGGATTTCGCTTATCTAGTTGGCGTTCGGGCAATGCCCAACTTGTACTCCTTTGGAGAACCCGTAGTGTAGCAACTGGCGTCATGGGGGTATGAGCGTTTGTTATGAATTTGATTTACTTTGTTTTGCGTTCTTCTTGGGGGATGGTAGTGATCGCGATCGCTACCGGATTTCTGAGTGGCGGTAGTAGTGCTGGCTTGATTGCCCTAATTAGCCGTACTGCTAGTAGCAGTTCCGCTTCCCGGCTGACATCCATAACTTGGGGTTTTGCGGGGCTGGCAATAGTTGCACTGATTACCAGTATCATTTCCCAAGTGATGCTGATTCGCCTTTCTCAGAATGCTGTTTTGCAATTACGGATGCGTTTGAGTCGCCAAATTCTCGCTTCTGAGTTGAGTCATCTAGAACGCTTAGGGAATCCTCGATTATTGGCAACTCTAACAGAAGATATTCAGGCGGTTGCCAATGCTGTTTATCAGCTGCCTTTCATCTTTATTAATCTAGCGATCGTCTTGGGTTGCATAGCGTATATAACTTGGCTCTCTTGGTTAGTACTGCTGATGGTTTGTGGTGTTACAGTAGTAGCAATCACTAGTTGTCAGTGGCTACTCAACAGAGGCGGGAAATTGCTAGCCCTAGCTCGTGAAGATGAAGACCATCTGTTTAAACATTTTCGCACCATTACCGAAGGAGTCAAGGAACTCAAGCTAAATTATCGGCGGCGTCAAGACTTTTTAGAAGAAAAACTGCAATCAACTGCTAACGAATTTCGTGATCACAACGTTAACGGTCTAACACTTTTTGCCATAACTTCAAGCTGGGGTCAACTCGTATTCTTTTTTGCCCTTGGTTTTGTCCTGTTCGCGTTACCCCATCTGCTTACCATCAATCCCCAAACTCTCTCTGGTTACATTTTGACCTTGACTTATTTGGTGTTACCAATGGATAACATCATCAGCAAACTTCCTCTATTAAGCAAAGCCAGCATTGCCTTGCAAAAAATAGAGTCACTGGGTTTATCTCTAGCTAGTCGAACTGAAATATCGACTGTTCCACCTGCCCTTAAATCGGACTGGCACAGCTTAAAATTTAAAAGTGTTACCCACACTTACTACACAGATCAAGAAGACAATAGCTTTATCTTTGGCCCCATCGACTTGACATTTTATCCTGAAGAATTAGTCTTTATTGTTGGCGGGAATGGTAGTGGTAAATCTACATTAGCGAAACTAATTACTGGACTTTACATCCCTGAAAACGGCGAAATTTGGTTTGATAGTGAGTTAATTAGCGAACAAAACCGAGAATGGTATCGCCAGCATTTTTCCGTGGTATTTTCCGACTTTTATTTATTTGAAGAACTTTTAGGATTAAAAAATTCTAACTTAGATACTCAAGCAACACAATATTTAAAACAACTACAACTAGACCATAAAGTTAAAGTTGAAAATGGGCAACTTTCCACCACTGCACTTTCTCAAGGACAACGGAAACGACTAGCCTTACTCACAGCCTACTTGGAAGATCGACCAATTTATCTATTTGATGAGTGGGCAGCTGATCAAGATCCAATATTCAAAGAAATATTTTATACTAAACTACTCCCAGAACTGCGATCGCGGGGTAAAACAGTGCTGGTGATTAGCCACGACGATCGCTATTTTCATTTAGCAAACCGAATTATCAAACTTGATTATGGACAGATAGAGTACGACAAAACTTAACCCAAGCGGATTGGGGTAAACGACTTACTTATTTGATTTATGAGAATTGCAACTTCAAGCTCCCCAACAACTTTTAATAAGTCGGAGAGCTTCTTTCTCACGAATGATTTAGAATTGCTATAGTTTTTTCAAGTTAAAATCTGAAGGTAGTCCGGAGCCAAGCAACTACACTATCAGGATTGTCAGCATCAAAGTCTGGTGCAGTAATCCATATTACACCGGGCGTGATCGCAATATTGTCACTAAGTTGATATTGGTAAAAGCCCTCAATATGTAAGGAGGTATCTTTGTCTACTTGACCAAGGCCCGCTCCTAAATTGATGTTCCTACTTAGAGTAGTCAACTTTGGCTCCATGCCCACAAAAATGCCTCCCAAACTACCTTTGCTAAATAAATCGGGAAACGATAGTCCGGCACCCCAGTCCCAGACTTCTGCATCACCCCTCCCTAAGTAACGGTGCGCGGAATAACCTACCCATCCATTTACTGCCACAGATGGACTAATCCGATAAAACGCTTCTGCACCATAAGTATTCGCTAAAGTTCCTGTTCCAGCCACTGTGCTGTTTGCTAAGTTACTGCCGATGACTGGGCCGAAGTTTGTGCCACTTAGACCTGTAGTGTTTGGTGGACTATAAGTATTGGCGTAAGTCAAAGCTATCCGGAAATTATTCTTGGCGCCGCTGTATAGTAATTGTCCTAGAGCTACATACCTGCCTGCAAATAAGCCATTATTCTCTGTAGGATTGTTACCGTTAATCGAGGTGTACTCCAATCCTAATTGAAATTGTTTACTAAAATCATGGAGAATGGCAATTCCGGCTCCGGTATCTCCGTAGTCATAGACCATATTTCGCCGCGAATATCGTGAGATCCCATTCGCTGCTGACCCCTCAAAATACGGGTTGATGGTTCCACTCAAGCCTAGTTCAAAGGCTCCATCAGATTGAGCAAAAACATTAATTGCAGTATTACTACCAGCTAAAAAACGATAGCGCAGTCCAGAGAGGAAAAATTGATTGTTGGGGAAAAGTGGACTGGCGTAATCAGAAGTTTTACCATCATTAGTTCCAAGTGTTCCACTTCTTGTTCCTCCGGAAGCGGTAATATTTCCTCCTGTGAGTGCTATCCGCAGTTGATCTGTACCGGTGAAACTGGTGTTTAAGCGCAAAATAAGCCGGTCTTGAAATGTGAAGATGTGAGGTGCGGGTTGCTTGGTGACGACGTTATTGCCTGCTACAATTCCTCCAATCACAGTCTCAAGTTCACCAACAAGTTTAGTTGTAGTGGAAAACTGCTGTGCTTGAAGAGTCGCTGTTCTTGCTTCCAACGAATCCACTTTCCCCCGCAGTTCGGCCAGTTCTGGCCCAAATTGACTTTGGAGTTTTTGCAATGTTTCTAAATCTTCTTTTCTCAGCAGATCGCTAGTTCCTGCACTTACCAACTCATTGATTCGATCCAGCGCTGCATTTAGTCCAGCCGCAAACTCGTAACGAGTCATTGCCCGATCACCTTGAAAGGTTTGATTGGGGTAGCCTGCAATTACCCCATACCGTTCCACTAAAGATTGCAAGGCTTGAAACGCCCAATCAGTAGGTTTGACATCTGATAACTGCGAAACAGAAGTTACCTGTTCTTTTGCTGTATTATCATCTGGCGATCGCACTTGATGTCTGCTGACTGTGGGATCGGTAGTCTTAAAAGTAGGTAATGGTTTAGGTGAGAGTAATTGTGAAAGAGGTGTAACCTTCTCAACCACATAATTGTTGCGATCACGAAAAAATACAGGTGATTGCCCAGAAGCAGGAACAAGGGTGGTATCACTCACAGTAGATGCAACAGATTCAGGTATATTAGCCTGACTTTTTGCAGGATTAATAACTGAGATAATTGAAATATTTACCAACAAAAGTAAGCACAATCTAAACTTTGAATTCCAGCAAACAATCGACATGACTCCTCAACCTTAAAAGTGAAATAACTGACTAAAAATTGAACAGCAAAAGCCGCAGAAATATTTATCACAATACTTCTACTTAAATGCCAGATTATTTACTAGCAAATATCTAGCTGGCTATATATCTGAAATTTCAGAGTCTCAAACCAGCAATCCAGTGATTGAATATGAAAGGAAAGAAAATCGCATCCGATTATTTTTTATTTAAATACTGTAACCCGATAGGCTTACGGTACTTTAGCAACCTATTTTTGCATAGAGATTTATAAAATGCAAGTATCGTCACTTTAGAACAGTAAATTTTAATTCAAGATTTGCCATGCCCAAATTGCCAGGATCGTGCTTGTAAAAAGGTGCGTTGCCTGATATTACACAGCACTATTTTGCGATCATTCTGGCAGCAAACAAGACTAAGGTGGTTACTTTGCGTCTGAAAGGTAAATAACACTAGTACCGCAAGGCGGAAGTCAAAAGTCAAAAGTATTATGGAAGGGCTTTTTAGGGTTTTTAAATGGTTGCTCTATTTACGCCGTGTTGTATTAGTAGCTGTAACCCGCAAAATAATCGCTTTCCCTAACAACACAGACATTGTTAATAGTGATGTTTATAATGTCAATTGCTGTTTAAAAGTTAACTGTATACCTTATCTCTATGTCATTCTTGTGTCATTCTTGTGTCATTCTTATGTCAGAATAATTCTCTTCTGTAACAGCAAAAAATTGTCAGGCTTTTATCAAGTCATATCTTCTGCCGCGCTAGTCGCCAAAAATTAAAAAAAATTAACTCAACTTTAAAGGCCAGCAGAACAGAGTTATTCCACTTCGCTGATTACAGAAAATCAGGTAATCGCTTTGAGGCTTGGAAAATAAATCAAACCAGAATGCTGATTTTTTGGTTGGTCCTTAACCTTGGTTTTGGTCAAAACTAATTTAGATGCGATCGCCCTGCTTGTCTCTCCCATCAGGACAATCGTCTTTACTAGCAAGCGCATTCACATTTTTGACACAATTATGTAATAGGTTTGTCAAAACCATGTGTTATACATAGTGAACACAATATCAATTAATTATATAAGGCAGGTAATTCCTGTCTTTTCTTATAAATACTTTGGGTACAATCAAGTAATATTGTCACATTTTTGACATTAGCTCATCATAGTGCCAAGACAAAGTGCAGTTTTTAATTTATTAACTGGGGTTTTTGTCAAGAGTCACCTAATTTTGGATTTTGGATTTTGGATTTTAGATTCTGGAATTAACCTCTCCTTATAAAGAAGAGGCTTGTAATGATGATTTTTTGTTTTTATCTCCGTGAACGGAGAGGCTTGTAACATGAGTTAGATTCTAGATTTTAATTCCATTATCCAAACATCGTAACATCGTAAATTGTCTCGGTCATTTATATGCGCTTCCCCTGAGCCGAGCAACACCATTACAAGTGTCTATAGCAAAAATTCAACATTTCAACAGTCATCGATTAAGAAGTTTATACAGCAATCTGGAATCAAACGCGCAGAAAATTTTGAGCGTTTTTCTTGAGTGAATAGCAAAGCGATCGCTAAAGTAATTATTCAGAGACATCACCACAGCCTATTCTCTGGCAATAACTATATCGTTGGACTTAATAACGGCATAAGCCTCTTTCCCCTCAGACAAATCCAACTCTTCTACCGATACTCTGGTGATAATCGAAGTTAACTCAACTTTGTGAACAATCTCCAGCGTCACCTCACTATTAACGGCTCCAGTGACAACTCGTTTAACAATACCCTTGAGAATATTGCGGGAGCTAACTTTGAGTGGTTTCTTTTGAATACTAATTTCTATCTCAGGCTGTTGAGCGTAGATATCTTCCTCTTTTGTGTTTATGGTAGGTTGCGAGTTGGATGATGAAGAGTGTTGATTAAGACCACGTACCAGTTCCCGGAGAATCTCAGTCTTAGTTCGCTGAGACTGGCCGCAGAACTCTTCCAAAATCTTCCGCTCCTCTTCTGAGGTTTGGAATGTGACCCACCCTTGTTCTTTTTTAGGCATAAATTTACTGATATAGTTGGGAAAATATTGGTATTATTGTTATTCTATCTAGCATCAATTTTAGAAAAAAACCACTCTAGCACCTTTTTTATGAAAAGAAGACAAATTCTTGGCTTGCTGGGTATGGCAGTTGCAGGCTTGCTTCTGGCAATTGGCTTACCATTGGTTACTCCTTCTCCTGTAATAGCACAGTCAAACACCAGCATACTCGTGTCCGCAGCCGCCAGCTTAAAAGAGACACTAGAAGAAATTAAGCCTCTATACCAACAAACTAAATCAAATATCAACATTACTTATAATTTTGGGGCTTCTGGTGCCTTACAGCAACAGATTGAGCAAGGTGCGCCAGCAGATATCTTTATTTCTGCTGGCAAAAAACAAGTGGATGCTTTAGAAGAAAAAGGACTTTTAGTACCAGGTAGCCGTACTAACCTGGCAAATAACCGTCTAGTCTTGATTGTGGCTCAGGATGTTGTTGGCATCAGCAGCTTCTACAATTTAACAGATAGTAAGATTAAAAAAATTGCGATCGGTGAACCCAGGAGTGTACCTGCTGGGCAATATGGAGAGCAAGTCTTAAAGAAATTGAAACTTTATGATCGAGTCAAGTCCAAATTGGTCTTTGCTAACAATGTGCGGCAAGTCTTGGCAGCAGTAGAAAGTGGTAACGCCGAAGCTGGTTTAGTTTATGCCACTGACGCCAAAATCTCCAACAAAGTAAAAGTTGTAGTCGCTGCTGACGATAAGTTTCACTCACCGATTGTCTATCCAATGGCAGTAATTAAAGGCAGTAAAAATATTCCCGCAGCCAAAGAGTTTATCGAGTTTTTATCTGGCAGTGAAGTCAAGACTGTACTCAAAAAACATGGGTTTATTGTAAGTTAGTTAAAAGTCAAAAACCCTTTTATTCTGAGTAGAAAATGTGTAGGGTGTGTTAGCGATCGCGTAACACACCGAAAGCATCCTTAATAGTACGTTAGGAATGTAACGCACCCTACAAAAGTTACACTTTATTGAAAAATCCATTAGAGGACTTTTCAAATATCCTCTTAGGCTAATCGTCTAAGAAGCTGCGGACTGTAATTTTTCTAGTCGTGCCAGCACTTCTGAACTGTGAATGCTTGGGTTGACTTTCACAAAAGTCTCGCGCAAGATGCCCTGAGGATCGATGAGAAAACTGTGGCGCATCGATAAGAAACCGAGCCACGAACCGTAAGCTTTACTCACTGATCCATCAGTGTCAGCCAACAGCGGGAATTTTAGTCCCTCTGAATCACAAAATTTGGCGTGAGAATCAATGTCATCAGCACTTACGCCAATAATCTGGGCGTTTTTTTCGAGGTATTGCGGTAAGTCTTGCTGAAAACGACGAGCCTCTATAGTACAACCAGACGTAAAGTCTTTAGGATAAAAGTAGAGGACTAACCACTTACCGCGCAAGTCAGAGAGGGAAATTTTGCCATCCCCTGTATTGGTTGGCAAAGTAAACTCTGGTGCGGATTGATTAATTGCAGGAAGTTTACCACCAAGAGCATCAGCAGCAGGGGTAAAATTCAGCCAGCTGATCACAGAAATACAGCTGACAAATAATATGCTTAAAAAAGTGCGGCGGGAAATCATAGTGCAAACCAGAATTACAACTTTACACAAGTTTACAATTCTTGGTTGCTATTAGTCTCGCTCTGAGTGAGATTCGGAAGGAGTATCTGTACTTTCGATGTATTGGCTATCTAGGAGAAAGGCTCCCTTAGCGAAGCGAATACCCCAATATCCACCGGGACGGCGGTCAATGACTATACCTTCCTCGCCAATGTGAATCACATCGGGGGGGCGCAGCATGGGCATAGGTTCAGCAGTTTTGACGTAGGACGGTAGTGCCACAACCCGGACTTTACTACCAATAGGGAATTCTTTAGACATTTTGAAACAGCTAGGAGTTATGAGTTATATGATGTCCGGCAAATCACCCGTAATATGTCATTGCGACTGAAACGACGCAATCACAGGGTTTTTGGGATTGCTTCCCTTCTCTATGAGACGCTCCTCGAACGCTCGCAATGACGGTTATTTAAGCGGACTTGATATTAATCAAAACTCATAACTCCTAACTTTTACTAGAGGTTATCCAATTTTCTATTTTGGTGTGAAGAAAGAGGGAAAGGAAAAGGGGAAAAAATTTCATCCCTTTTCCTGATCTTCTGCAAGAAGTCTATTAATTTTTGATTATGGAAAACAATGCCTAGACATCAGTCAAGGCTACGGCCACAGTAATTATGGTTACTAAGTATCTGGGTCAAAGCCCCAGACTTATTAACTATTTTTTGAAAGATTATTATTGAGGATTGCCTTGTTGACGGCGCGAAGGGGCATTTTGACGGAATTGCTCTATTTTTTGCTGCTGTTCAGGGGTTAAGACTGCTTGAATTTGTTGTTTCTCAGACTCCCGGATTTGTCGGATTTGGGTTTTCTGTATTTCACTCAGATTTAAGTCAGCAAAATCACCTTTTCCACGACCATGATGCTGACCTGGTTGCCGTTGACCTTGACCAGTTTGTCCCTGAGCCTTACGCGCTTGCCACTCAGCCCGACGCGCTTGTTTCGCTGCCTCTAACTTGGCCTTTTGTTCTGGGGTGAAAACTGCCTCCATTTTGGTACGGCTATCGCGGCGAATTGCCTGAATTTGGGTTTTTTGGGCATCTGTTAGATTCAAGTCTTTCCAAGGGCCCCTTTCTTTTTGTGGACTTTGTGCAAGTAACACGGGTGAAGGAGAGGCTGTTTGAGCATCAACAGCAAAGGAGGTTGCAGTTAAAGTTAAGGCGATCGCTCCAGCGACTAGCGATAATGCTTTGAGTTTCATTACTTATTTGGTGGTTTTTTCCTGGTTGGATGTCACCATCATAAGAACTTATCTTCAGTAGTCACATGAGGAGAAAGTCATGGTTTTACCCATGACTTTAGTCATGATGGAATTTTAACAAATTTGACTGACAATAAATAATTAGGGGTTAAGAGTTAGAAGTGAGAAGTTATGAATAATGCAGATTTTGATTATGATTAATTTATAAATCCTTATTTAGCGTATTATATAATTTTTTAGACATTGCACTTACACTTAATTGCTCATTCAGCGATAGATTTGAGCATCTGCTGAAGTTTTAATCGTCGGATGCCGCTCAAAAGTTCTGAACTCCTAACTCCTAATTCATAACTCATCTTTCATAACTTGAATGAAGCGACTAATGAATCGTCCAATTGAAATTAAGAAACATCCTTTTCCATCTCTGCTTTATCTGGAGTGGATACTACTAGCAATCACTGCATTGACAGCAGTTATACCACCTCCGTTACGGCGATTTCCTCACAAACCTCCAGAACTATCAATTTGTGATATATTTCCAGACTTATCAATTTGCAATCTCTTGCCAGAACTGTCAATTTATAGTTTGATTATTTTTGCCTTAATGGGCTTAAGATTACCCAAAAATAACCAGATAACTAAGGTAATCTACACAGTAATTGAAATTTTATTGATTTTAACAACTGGACTTTTTGGTGAAAGATTTGCTCGCCTTTTCCCCGTTCTTTACATAATTTTAGTTACTCGCAGTTGCTTAATTTTTAAGTTACCTGGACGTTTATTCATTACAACTTTATCATTTACCTTATTTTTAGTTACTACACAGCTAAAATACCAGTTATTCAATTATCAAGCATCACCACAAGCACAAGAACGAGATCGTTTTTTTAGCTGGAATTGGTCGCTAACATTTGGCTTAAGTTTAGTTTTTGTGTTGTTGATGATGAATGCAGTATTATCTGAACGGCACAGTCGAGAAAAGCTAGCGATCGCTAATGAAAAACTCCGTCAATATGCCATGCAAATTGAAAATCAAGCTACCTTGGAAGAACGTAACCGCATTGCTCGTGAAATTCATGATTCATTAGGACATTCTCTAACTGCTTTAAATCTGCAATTAGAAACTGCTTTAAAATTGTGGCAATCTAATCCAGGTAAGGCAGAAACATTTCTAGCAACAGCAAAAGAATTAGGTTCAAAAGCGTTAAAAGATGTCCGTCAATCTGTTTCTACTATGCGTTTTAATCCCTTACAAGAGCAATCTTTAGAACGTGCGATCGCTAATCTTTCAGAAAGTTTTCATCGCTCCAATGGCATTTTACCAATTTATCAAATCAATCTGGAATCTTCTCTCCCACCTGAAATCAATACCGCTATTTACCGAATTACTCAAGAATCGTTGACAAATATATCTAAATATGCATTAGCAACAGAGGTGAAACTAGAACTTACTGAAATCAGAGGAAATTTACGATTGATAATTCAGGATAATGGTAGAGGTTTTGATTTAAGGCAAAATACTACTGGTTATGGACTTCATAGTATGCGCGATCGCACTTTAGCACTTGGAGGTGAGTTTAATATTAATAGCGTTCCTGGTTCTGGTTGCAAAATTACAGTTAATATTCCTTTAACAAGGTTGACATGATGATTAAAGTGTTGTTGGTAGATGACCAAGGTTTAATTCGTCAAGGATTAAGAGTGTTATTAGAATTAGAACCAGATTTAGAGATAGTGGGAGAAGCAGAAAACGGTGAACAGGCGATTAATTTGGTTGCTAAATTTCAGCCAGATGTAGTATTGCTGGATATCAGAATGCCAATTATGGATGGAGTTGCAGCTACGCGAGAAATTCAAAAACGTTTTGCAAAAACTAAAATTTTAGTATTGACGACTTTTGATGATGATGAATATGTGTCAGCAGCCTTACAAAATGGGGCAATGGGTTATTTATTAAAAGATACGCCCTCAGAAGAATTAGCTGTTGCTATTCGTGCCGTTTATAAAGGATATACTCAATTGGGCCCAGGTATAGTTAAAAAACTATTGACTCAGTTTTCTCATGTTGCACTAACCCAATCACCGCCTGTACCATCTAGTTTAGCTGAACTTACTCCTAGAGAAAAAGAGGTTTTGCGGTTAATTGCTACAGGCGCTAGTAACCGAGAAATTGCCCAGCAACTCTACATTTCTGAGGGGACTGTGAAAAATCATGTTACAAATATTTTAAACAGGTTAAATTTGCGCGATCGCACTCAAGCTGCGATTTGGGCAAATACATATTTATCCTATTTGAATGAACCAAGTTAAATAATTCGTAATGATGTTCCTACGTTACTAACGCTGCGCTAACGTAATTCTTCACCGAGCTACTTATACAACTGAAAAATCATAACTTACGTATTGATAAAACAGATAAAAAATGCATTGAATAAATCAGGAAAAAGCAGGCGATCACTCATCACCTTAAGCAGACTGCTCGTTAAGCTTGAAGCTAAAACTGTGTGGTGGACAGAAACATAATACAAGCGTAGTATAAAGATTAGTCTTGATTACGCTTAATTGTTTTATGGAAGTGATTTTGGGTGATATCACAAAGCTAGAAGTTG
The DNA here is from genome assembly GCF_937863485.1 of uncultured Nostoc sp. Lineage (GTDB taxonomy): Bacteria > Cyanobacteriota > Cyanobacteriia > Cyanobacteriales > Nostocaceae > Nostoc. The sequence continues at coordinate 48,816 of NZ_CALMFY010000131.1, forward strand.
ATGCCATCGTCAATGCTGCAAATACTAGTCTGCTTGGGGGTAGTGGTGTAGATGGAGCGATACACAAGGCATCTGGATCAGACCTAGTTGATGAGTGTAGGTCACTTAGAGGATGTAAGATTGGCGATGCTAAACTAACCAAAGGATATCGCTTGCCTGCAAGCTTCATCATTCATACCGTAGGCCCAGTATGGCGAGGAGGTAATTACGGAGAACCTGAACTTCTAGCTCAGTGTTACTATAAATGTATGCAAATTGCCGCAGATAAAGAGTTTAATAGTTTGGCATTTCCTTGCATTAGTACTGGCATTTATAAATATCCTAAAGCTTTAGCAGCTGAGGTGGCAGTGAAAATATGCGATGAACAACTACAAAAGAATGGTCGTCCACAAAGAATAATTTTTTGCTGCTATGACCCAGAAAACTATGGAATATATACAAATATTTTAGGATTTACGCATTGACATAAGTAAATTAATATTGGTTAGATAAATTACTTTGACGTCGCAAATTCACTAAGGATAACACTTACTTTGGAAGATTTTCCGACTTAAGCAAAGTGTCAGTGGTACAGAGAGAAAAAACGATATATTTGGAGTTACTTTGAAAAGACTATTCCTATAAGTTTTTTGATAGGCATAAAATCTTCTGAGTTTCTATAAGCTGAGGTTAACATAAGGATAATGATTAATAATATCGTATTTCTAATGCTATAACTGGGAATTAAGATTAGTTAATGGTCGAATATGTTACTGAGCAGACAAGAAACAGAATTTTACTTAACAGACCTGGAAACACCATTAGGGAAAGCGATTAATTTAACACTTGCTGCGATGGTGCTATTATCATCAGGAATTTTTGTAGCAGAAACTTATAATATTCCTGATTCTGTGCGGTTTCAATTGCATGTAGCCGATACTGCGATCGTTATCATCTTTGCGGTGGAATATTCACTCCGTCTGTGGAGTGCAGAAAATAAAATTAAGTATATTTTTAGCTTTTATTCGATTATTGACTTAATGGCGATTTTGCCATTCTTTCTAAGAATGGTGGATATCAGCTTTATCCGCCTACTACGATGGTTTCGGATTTTACGATTAATCAGATTTATAGATAGAAAATTTTTATTCGCCACTATCAGCACCGAAGATGGCATGATTTTTGTGCGAATCTTATTTACATTATTTGCAATTGTTTTTATTTATTCTGGCTTAATTTATCAAGTAGAACATCCGGTTAATCCTCAAAATTACAGGACATTTTTTGATGCATTTTATTTCTCTGTTGTCACAATGACAACTGTGGGATTTGGCGATGTTATTCCAATTTCTGAATTAGGGCGTTTGCTAACAGTACTGATGATTTTCACAGGAATTGCGCTGATTCCTTGGCAAGTGGGAGATTTAATTAAGCGAGTGGTGAAAACCGCTAATCAAGTAGAAACAGTTTGTTCAGGTTGTGGTTTGGCTTTCCACGATGTAGATGCTGGGTTTTGTAAAAGGTGCGGTACTAAGTTACCTAGTCGCAGGGTTGATTGAGAGAGTAAGTGGTGGCGCTGACGGCGCGTAATTTTAGTGTGTGCTACAAAGTTCAGACGCGATGAATCGCCAAGCAGCGATCGCAATTTGGTTTCGGTTATCAGAGCGAAACTCACGCTAAAATAATCATTCTCCGGTAGCCGCTCAGGAAAGAGAATATAACCAATGCCTAACCTCAACCTTATTTCAGAATATAAAAGCTTTGGTGGCAAACTCGGCTTTTATAGTCATCCCTCCTCAACCTGTAACGGTGAAATGCGCTTTGCTGTTTATCAACCACCACAAGCAACTCAACAACCTGTGCCGATTCTCTATTTCCTCTCTGGTTTAACTTGCACTGAAGAAAATTTTATGGTGAAGGCGGGGGCGCAGCGCTACGCAGCTGAGTATGGTTTGATGCTGGTTGTGCCAGATACTAGTCCTCGGAACACAGGTATTCCTGGTGAAGATGATGATTGGGACTTTGGTACAGGTGCGGGCTTTTATGTTGATGCTACAGAAGAACCGTGGGATCAGCATTACCAAATGTATAGTTATATCGTCCAGGAATTACCTGCTTTAATTACCGCAAACTTCCCCACGCAACCGGAGAGACAAGGTATTTTCGGTCATTCAATGGGGGGACACGGGGCGCTTGTCTGTGCGATGAAAAACCCAGAACTCTACAAATCAGTATCAGCCTTTGCACCTATCACTGCACCCATGCGTTGTCCTTGGGGACAAAAAGCGTTCAGTCGTTATCTTGGCAGCAATCAAGAAAGTTGGCGTGCTTATGATGCTAGCGAATTAGTCAAACAAGTAGGATATCACAGTCCAATTTTTATTGACCAAGGAACTGCTGATAAATTTTTAGTTGAGCAATTACTACCAGAGGTGTTTGAACAAGCTTGTGCAGATGTTAACCAGCCGCTAAATTTGCGTTACCAAGAAGGCTATGACCACAGTTTTTATTTCATAGCCAGTTTTATTGAAGATCATATGCGCCACCATGCGATCGCTTTATGAATTACAGCAGTTTTCATCTATTTCAACTACCTTCAGCATATCTGCTTATTGACATTAGTAGTGCTATCTTAAATTACTACGAATGTATTTATTACTAAAGGAGAAGAACTTATGAAACTTGGCTCGCTCACTTTATCGTTCATACCAGTAGCATTGCTGAGTTTGGGGTTAGATATGACAAAGGCAAATGCTCAAATTACTTTTCCTTTTGAGGCTACTTACAACACACAAAGCGTTTTTGAACCGATTCAAGATGCTGTGTTTAAGTCAACTGTAATAGGTGAAAGTACTGATGCGCCTTATGGTTTGACTAATTTTATAAGAATGGATTATATCCAAAGGAATGATAATACAGGAGTGGAATCAATAGTTAAAGATGCTACAGAGTTTGGTATAAAAGGATTACCAATTCTTATTGAGACATTTTTTGGTAGCGGTAACGATAAATTATTTGCAAGCACTAGTAGTACTGCTATACGTAACGTTAAAGATTTTACGGCATTGATTTCCGGCACTACAACTATTGTCGGTGGAGTAGGCAATTTTCAAGGTGCAACAGGGACTTTAACGCTTTCGGAGAACGTGACTTTCAATCCGAATGCAACAACGGAACCTCGCACTACAGGTACAGCCGTCTTAAGTGGTTCCTTTACAGTTCCTCAAAGAGTTCCGGAAGCCGGAAATACTACAACATTGGTAGGTATAGGAATAATTGGTGCTAGTTTATTGTTGCGTCAACGCTGGAAAATAATTTCAAGACTTACGCATTGACAGTAATCTGACTATAGCAATCCGATTTGATTTTTGAAAAAATCTAAATATATGTAGGGTGTGTTATCGCGTAGCGTAACGCACCTAGAATCAGAGGTGGTGCGTTAGCCTTTGGCATAACGCACCCTACGTATATTTCAAAAATCAAATATCAGTCCTATATATGCATTCAAGTCCATCTTTTGTTCAAAGTGATTAGGAATAAGAATTAAATAACATACAATTTTTGTCCCTGACTTACCTCACCCTCAATTCCTCTCCTATATATTGGAGAGGGAAGCAAGATACAGGATGAAGTTTTGCATTTTATCTAATCCACGTTCCTTAGCGATCGCATATTTTTTCTGGTTTACCCTACTTCACTTGTTGTCTAATTTGTCAATGCGTAAGTTCTGAATTTATAAGTAGTCTAAACTTCAGTCATGAATTGCTTTTACAAAAATCATCCGATTTTGCTAAAACAAACTATTTTGTCAATTAAGCAGTCACAATATCAGGCGAGTCAATCGCTGCTACACTGCCAGCATCTACCAAGGCTTGGTATACCATCGCCGCTACCTCAGCGCGTGTAGCATCGCGGGTAGGATTAAGTTGTTTGAGGTTCGGGTGATTGACGATAATCCCCTTGTTTATAGCTTTTACTACCTCATCCTTGGCATATTCAGGAATCTTTGCTTGGTCATCAAAAGCTTTGATAGTTGCTGTACTATCACCAGATAACTTCAATCCATTCACCAGTGAGACAATCACTTGCACACGCTGGATATTTTTGTTGGGGCCAAAGGTATTGTCAGGAAAACCAGAGAGAAATAAACCTTGATATGCCTGCTGAATTACCTTGGATGCCCAGAAGTCTGCTGGTACATCTTTGAATTTGTTTATGGTGCGGTTTGGCGATGGGTTGAAAGCTTTTACCAATAATGCCGCGTATTGCGCCCGTGTCATCGTCGCATCGGGTTTAAATGTGCGATCGGGAAAACCATTAACTATCCCCAATTTGACTAATTCCCGAATAAACCCACCTGCCCAATGATTACTAATATCGGTTAATTCGATACTAGGAGTGGGCGTGGGTGTTGGCACAGGAGTAGGGGTAGGCGTGGGCACAGGAGTAGGCGTGGGCGTGGGCACAGGAGTGGGCGTGGGCACAGGAGTGGGCGTCGTGGGCACAGGAGTGGGCGTGGGTGTGGGTGTTGGCACAGGAGTAGGTGTAGGAACTGAACTATCTGCAAACTCTACGTTTCCCGTAACTTTAGACGCATTTATTTTATTTCCCACAGAAACCAGCTTGTTGGAACTGGCATTTTGCAAATCAAATTTACCGTTATTTTGTAGAGTATTGCCGCCTGGATTATTAGTACTGCCGATATCCGGTAGGGCACTTCCAATTACTGTGATCCCATCGTCAGTGTTATTCTCACTGACATTGTTACGCAATACAGGACGAGTACTGCCAGAGATCACAATTCCAGAACGGTTTTCGGAAATTTTGTTATCTCGAAGGGTGGGTGATGCAGTATCACTAATAGCAATGCCAAAACCTGTTTTGAAGAAGGTATTACCCTGAATTTGACCTTTGGAATTTTTAGCGATCGCAATTCCATTGGCTGCATTTTCACTGAACACATTACTTAGAATAACTGGGTTAGCATCGCCTGTAGCAAATACTCCCTCCCGCTTACAGTTAGTGAAGGTGCTATTAGCAACAGTAGGGGCAGTTGATTCAATCCAGACACCACTACCACGGCTAGCCAGATTTGTTACAGTTATCCCCCTGAGTTCAGCTTTATCCAGCAGCACAAATGTGACATTCTGAGCAGCAAAAGTACGGCTTAGATAGCTACCACTCCCTTCAATCAAAATGCCATTTCCTTTATTGGTTTCATTACCCACAACTGTCACCCCAGATGCAACCGTTAGCGGAAAGACTTCCCCGCTAGCTGCATTATAATTTCCATCTGCCAGTTGAATTTTAGTATTATCTGTAGCTACCTTGAGGGCTTGGGTAATAGTTTTGAACGGGGCTTGTTGGCTACCAAGGTTGGTATTGCTACCTGATACTGGATTTACGTAAAAAATCTGAGCCATATTTATACTTCCAAAAAATACATAGCTATCTTAGCGCTAACCATGAAAGTGAGTAGCAGTTGATGCATTAAGTTACTTAAAGTACTTGTCACTGCAAAGTTAAAAAATTATGCCAGTGCTTTTGGTTTTATTAGTACTCGACAACTCAAAATTGCTGGGTGAGGGTGGAGAATAGTGAATGTTGAGTGAGGAGTAGCCCTGCCAAGGTGACATGATCTCGTTCCCATGCAGAGCATGGCAATGCCCATCTAGAGGCTCTGCCTGGCATCTTCAGGTCGCATCCAACTCCTCATGGCTAATCTGTGCCAGTGTCGTTGGGTTGGCAATTTTATACCCATGTTCAACGTTTCTGAATTGTTTGCAAATAATGTGTTCTCAATTCGGAAGTGGTTTACAGGTTGCTACAGCTATTAATTGATTGTGGCACTCCCCAAATTTTAATTGTTCTATCAATGCTATAACTAGCAATGAACTCACGATCGCTACTCATGGCAACATAACCAATTGGTGCTGTATGCCCCTGCAATGTGCATAATTTTCTGTTCATTGCCAAATCCCAAACAACTATTTCGTAATTGTCTGTACAGTAGATTAAAACTCTACCATCTAAACTCATAAGGCAAGGAGCAACACCCGAAGATGTATAGAGAATGCGATCACTGATCAATTCCCATACACACACTTCGTCTTGCCGGATTCCGCAAGCCAAAATTTGCCCATCAAGGCGATTTGCAAGTGAATTCACTGTCAGAGCAGGTAAATTATCTAATGTTTGAAAAAGTTCTCCTGTTTCGGTATTCCAGAGTTGTAGCTTATTCTGCAATCTCTGCTTGAAACGTGCAACCAAGAACTTTCCATCAGGGGTGAAAAAAAGGGGTGTAGTTAACCAAAGGTTTAGCTTTGATTGATTCCATGAATTATCATAAGGAATCAAAACTACATCTTGAAATTGATGATAGAGGCGACGAGTATATGTTTCATAATCCCAAATCTCTAACTCTCCTGTTCTGCCTTGAGTATACCCAGTAGCAACTAATGGCTTTTTAGTTGGGCAGACAGCCAAGCAATGAGGATGGGGTAGAACAGTATGAATAAGGTTATCGGGAAAAGTTCCAATATTTTCTTGTGTTTCTGTATCTAGTGCCCAAAGTACGTCCTGAAAGCTAATGATACTCACCCTGCCGCTTTTTCCTAAAGCAAATTCATGAGCCATACCCAACCCAAAATCTTTCTTGCTTTGTCCTATTTCTAAATGCCAGATATTAACGAAAGATCCCTTATAATATATATCCCAATAGCAAATTAGGGTATTATTGTAGTCTGCGATCGCAAAATAATATGGATGATGTTGTTCAGGATTGTAGCAATCAAGATTAAATTCCTTTAATGTATGCAGGCATTGCATTTTTGCAAAGGGTAGATGATTCCATAGCGCTTGTCCGGCAGTAACTTCACTGCTATCAGACAATAGGAGCAAAGCTGATTGTCGAACTTCTCTGATTTCATTATCTAATGCTTGTACAACTAACTCAATTCCTTTGTGCCCAGATTGGAATGCTTCTAAAAGAGCATCTACCTTTTGTTTTGTAGAAACTACCTTGCAAACGATATCTAATGCTATCTAAGCCATTTATTAGTTGACTGGAAGAAGAGAGCAGTTCATTTTCTCTGATAATGTTACTGTTTTCTTTGGGATTTTCAGGAATCATCTTGTAAACACTAAATGGCAAGGAGTATCTGGAGTTTTTATAGCAAAGGAAAAAACTATAACTTTCTCATAATAATTAATATTTAATTAATGACCTAATTATTAGATTTCCAACAACCCAGGCGGTGGTGTAATTTCAATGCGACCAGATGGCAAGTCTACCACTGGTGCGATCGCTTCCACAAATGGAATCAAAACAGTCTTTTGCTTTTTGTCAGTAGCAAATGATTCATGCAACTTCACTTCTAACAAATCATTCCCCGCAGGAATGATATCTACCACCGTACCAACGAGTTCGCCAGATGCTTGCATGAAGACTTCCAACCCAATCAAATCGAGGACATGATATTCATCTTCGCCTAATTGGGGGCGATCGCTTGCTGGCACCATTAACTTACAACCGCGCAACGCCTCCGCCTGATCGCAATTTTCCACACCAGCTAATTTGAGCACATATAAGTTTTTATTACTTATATAACGTCCTGTCAATAATTCGATTGGTTGTGGTTCTGTGTCACCTGAACGCAACAACCAACGTTTTCCTGGCACCTCAAATCTTTCGGGGAAGTCAGATACAGGATAAACCCGTAATTCTCCAGATAATCCTTGAGGGGCAACAATCTTACCAATTTCTAGCCAATCATCTGATTTGGGCATGGGGCATGGGGCATTGAGGAAAGAATTCTTATAACTCCTGTACAGACGCGATTAATCGCGTCTCTACCCCTAATCAGGCACTCACAACTGCACGCTGATAAGCTTCTTCAGCGACTTTTGCTAAACGTTGCATACCAGTGGCAATCTCCTCATCGCTGCCTGTAAGGCTGATGCGGACGCATTGTTGCTTATGTGCCCACTCTTCCTCTAAACCGGGGAAGAAGGTACTTCCAGGGACAACAATCACACCTACTTGCTTGAGGCGTTGATAAAATTCCCAGTCAGTGATGGGTAGATCCTCTAACCACAACCAAGCAAAAATTGCTCCTTCACCACGATGCAGGAACCAAGGTAAATTCTTGGGCATCGCTTGTTCTAAGCTGGTTTCTAAAACGGTAAATTTATTTTGATAAAAGGGACGGATGACAGTGTGAGAAATTTCCACTAATGCACCAGAATTGATTGCAAAAGCAGCGATCGCTTGGCCGTAACGTGAAGAATGGAGACTCATATTTGCTTGGAAACACTCCAACGCCTCAATCCACTTTTCATTTCCAATGGCAATACCAATCCTTTCTCCTGGTAATCCCGCTTTTGATAAACTCATGCAGTGTAAGATATTATCACCAAACACTGGTGTCATTTCGGTAAAGTTCAATGCTGGGAAGGGAGGCGCATAAGCCGAGTCAATTAACACGGGCAGATTGTAAGGTGCAGCCAGGGCAACAATCTTTTTCACCTCATCATCAGTGAGGACATTGCCAGTGGGATTACAGGGGCGAGAGAAGAGGACACAACCCGTGTTTTCTGTAATCGACAGTTGGCTGAAGTCGGGGCGATATTTAAATCGGTGATTAGCTGCATCAATATCAAGAGTCGGTTTGTGGGCGATTAGGGCTTTTGGAACTAAGCAGATACCACCGTAACCTGTGTAGTCAGGACAGAGGGGCAAAACAATTTGTTTTAACTCGCCGCTGGGAGTGTAGCCAGCGAAGGCATTCGCAGCGTAGAAGTAGAGGGTTTGACTGCCGGGGGTAATCAGGATATTGCGATCGCTCAAGTTTAACCCGTAGCGTTTGTTAAAATCATTGACGATCGCTTCAACAAATGGTCCATAGCCCTGACTTGACCCGTAGCGACAAACTACCTCACCATATTCTGGGCTAGCGAGAAGCTGTGCAGTACAATCCCGCCATAACTGCTCTACCTCTGGCAAAATCAACGGATTACCAGCACTCAAATTAATAAACTCCTGCCCTGCACCCGCTTGTAATGTCTCGATAATATCTTTCATGATTGCTCTTACGCCAGTCAGGTTGGACATTTGAGCGCCAATTTGAGTTAGGTCAGGATTCATAAGCTGTGACAAAATATATTAATTGAGGGGTGGACAAAATATTTGGGGGTTGCTGCTGACATCAAGTTTACATCGTTGTCAAAACAGCTGTTGCCGCCTTTAACCAATTTAGCTACAGAATGATATTTTAACAAAGTGATATTTATCGTTATAGCGGCGATCATGCTTACTAAATACGATGAAGTGATGCAAAAGTGGATCATGCGCTCAATATATTTAAGTGAAATAATCGCCGTGCTTCAGTACTCGGAAGAAAGTCAAAAAACTATATAGGAGGGCTGACGTTGCAAGTTAAAGCAGCAGTAGCTTACAGCGCAGGTAAGCCGTTGACAATTGAAACCGTTCAACTATCAAGGCCACAAGCCGGCGAAGTGTTAGTTGAGGTTAAAGCCAGCGGAGTTTGCCACACCGACGCCTTTACCTTATCTGGTAACGATCCCGAAGGTTTGTTTCCGGCAATTTTGGGACATGAAGGTGCTGGTGTGGTAGTAGAGGTAGGCGCTGGTGTCACTAGCCTCAAACCAGGGGATCACGTGATTCCCCTCTACACTCCCGAATGCCGTCAGTGCGAATATTGCCTGAGTTTCAAAACAAATCTTTGTCAAGCTATTCGCCTAACTCAAGCCCGCGGTGTCATGCCCGATGGCACCAGTCGCTTTAGTATCGATGGGCAGATGATTCATCATTACATGGGTACATCCACTTTTGCCAACTATACAGTGCTGCCGGAAATAGCCCTAGCAAAAATTCGGGAAGACGCCCCATTTGATAAAGTTTGTTACATTGGCTGTGGTGTGACTACTGGTGTTGGTGCAGTCATTAATACTGCCAAGGTGGAACCGGGAGCAAATGTCGTGGTTTTCGGCTTGGGTGGTATTGGCTTAAATGTCATCCAAGCGGCGCGGATGGTGGGAGCGAATATGATTGTCGGGGTGGATCTTAATCCCAGCAAATGCGCCTTGGCAGAAAAGTTTGGCATGACGCACTTTGTCAATCCCCAGGAAGTAGAGGGTGATTTAGTTCCCTATCTGGTTGATTTAACAAAAGGCGGTGCTGATTACAGTTTTGAATGTATCGGTAATGTCAAAGTTATGCGTCAAGCATTAGAATGTTGCCATAAAGGTTGGGGCGTCAGCGTGGTTATTGGTGTTGCTGGTGCTGGACAGGAAATTAGTACTCGTCCTTTTCAATTAGTAACTGGGCGTGTTTGGAAAGGTTCGGCATTCGGTGGCGCTAGAGGACGTACAGATGTGCCGAAAATTGTTGATTGGTATATGGAAGGTAAGATAAACATTGATGATTTGATTACCCATGTGATGCCCATTGAGCAAATTAATGATGCTTTTGAATTGATGCATAAAGGTGAATCAATTCGCAGTGTGGTGACTTTTTAGCTGTTAGATTCAACGCTTTTTCTCAAAACAGAATTAACTGTAAGAGCGAACAGATGTAATTCATGTCAACTTCTGCCAGAACACGAGAGAAAATTCTCGTTTCCAGCCTCTGGCTGGAAATGCATTAAGAGCGGTGCCGTCAATTCATGAGGCAAAGCCTCACAACACGCATTCCCAGCCAGAGTCTGGGAACGAAAGAAATTCTCCGAGTTTGGGAACGAGAGAAATTATCAAATGCTTATCAGACTAGGCTTTAACCTGAAGTTGACACCAATCCACATCTATGCACTTTACTATAATTAGGGAAAGTTCACCAGGTTTTGAACCCACTATGCAGACACCACAAACCGGACAACCTGCGGTAAACCTGATGCCAAACCTTTACGAAAATGATTTTTATACTTGGACTCAAGAACAGGCTAACCTTCTGCGTCATCAACAATGGAACCAGCTTGACTTGCCCAATTTAATTGAGGAAATCGAATCTTTGGGAAGAAAGGAACGCCAAGAATTGAGAAATCGTCTTAGTATATTAGTTGGACATTTGCTCAAATGGGAATATCAACTAAAGCAACGGAGTCGTAGTTGGTTAGCGACAATTAGAGTCCAACGACGGGAAATTCTCAAGTTGATAAGCGAAAATCTTAGCCTAAAGCCTTGCCTTGAAGAAGCACTCCAGGAATCCTATGAAAACGGTAGGGATTTAGCATCGGGAGAAACAAATCTACCACTCTCAACTTTTCCCAAGCAATGCTTATATCCTTTTGAGGAAATTCTGAGCGATCGCTTTTATCCGGGTGAGCCTGCGACAAATGATTTAATGGATTGACTTTTCTCCGGTTTTACGACGCAAGTAGCAAAATTTCTTAACTTGATAATACTTCATCAAAGTATCGATCAATTTCTGCCGTAAGTCTGTCAAAGTCCACTGGCTTGGTCAAGTGGCATTTAAAACCAGCCTGAAGCGCAAGTTCCCTATCCTCTTGGCTACCGTAGCCGGTGAGCGCAATCAGAATTGAGCGAGTAAATTTGGAGTCTTTACTCAGTTCCTGTGCAACGGCGAATCCATCCATCTCAGGAAGTCCGATATCACAAATAATCACATGAGGCTCAAACTCTCTTGCAGTTTGTACCCCTGAAATTCCATTGTTGGCAATGGAAACTTCATGCCCGAAGTACTCAAGCACTGCTTTTAATGTTACGGCTGAATCGTCATTATCTTCGATGACTAAAATCTTTAACGATTTATTAGCTGCCTCTATAATCTCTAGGTCATTGTCCAAGGCTGTAATCTCTTCGCATACAGGGAGAGTGACTTTGAATTCTGCTCCCAAATTGATCCCTCTACTTGAGGCTTCAACATGACCACCATGAAGTTCGACAAGACTTTTGACTACCGATAGTCCCAAACCTAGCCCGCCCCTCGAACGGTCTAAGCTGCGATCGGCCTGGGTAAACGGCTCGAAGAGTTCTGGTAAGATTGTCGGGTCTATCCCTATGCCTGAGTCTCTTACAGATAAGACCGCTATACTACCTGAGCCATTCTCACCTGGAATCAATGAGAGATCCACCCAGATCGTCCCATCTGGCTTTGAAAACTTTAAGGCGTTCTCAAGAAGGTTCCGAAAGACTTGGAAGAAGCGGGTGGAGTCAACATCAGCCCACACAGGCGTGTTTGGCAGGTCTTGTACTACGGTAAGGTTGGATCTCTTTATTACTTGTGCATGGTCATTGAGACTCTGGCGAACCAAATCTACCAGATTAAACTTCTCAAGATTTAATGAAATCTTCCCGTAAGTGATGGACGATACGTCGAGCAGCTCATCGATCAACTTCGAGAGGTGCTTAATCTGGTGTTGCATCATTAAGACTGTTTCCCCGACTGCGCCAGTCTCGCCCAGCTTCAACTTAAGAAGCTGAACCCCGTTCGAGATCGGGGCAACAGGATTTCTCAGCTCGTGAGCTAGCATCGCAATGAATTTGTCTTTAAGCGCGTTTTGGTTCGTAAGTTTCTGGATAAGTTGAACGTTCGATATCGCAACTGCCGTAGTGTCGGTCAAAATCTCAAGCAGTTCTATTTCTTCGGGCGTGGCTCGGTGTCGTGTACTCCAGTAGGCTCCGATCGCACCCAGTGGATCAGAAATCCGTATGGGAACCATCACTAAACTATTGACAAAAGTCACTTTATAGGCATCAAGAGGAATTCGAGCATCCTGGTAAATGTCCTCAATCACGGCTGCTTGTTTATTGAGCATTGCCCAACCGGAGATGCAAGATTTGAGTGGAAAACGCATACCTTTCCAAAGTGGGCCGATGGCGTTTTCATCAACATAGTGGCAACATTCACCATCCCGCAGTACAAAAGTTACTCCATCAGCATTCGTGAGATCCCGAGCCGCCAAACGCACAATCTCAATAATTTCCTCAATAGTCCGCACACTAGCCAAATCCTTCACAACCGAAAGTAGCCTATTGTAAGACGAAATGCTATAGCTCTGATGCGAATTCTGTTCTTGAGAGATGGAGGTTTGTAATATATTTTTCATAAAGAACTCCGAACAAAAGGGAAGTCTGGGTAAAAACTTAGGTAAAGCGGGTAGGTTTCAGCAGACACATAATCTTAATCGTAATCTTAACTTTGATGTTAAAAGTACGACCTGTTACCGCATTTTTTGTTCTCCTCTTTATGAGTATAAATATCTTTAAGGCTGCTGGGTAAATATTCAGTATTTACGTAGGAATAATCCAACTTCTACTGTTTAATATAGCGAGTGAATGTAGTTAGTAAACTCGTTATTTAAACGTATCATTTGCGAGAAAATGCAACATGTGTCATCGATAGCGTTTGCGTAGTGTTTCCAAGAGTTGCTCTCAACTCTTGGAGAGGCTGCGCCAACGAGTCTTGGAGCGTCACAGTCCTTCTTAGATATCGCTTATGGACATTAATAGAACTTACGCACCATAATAAAATTACATCATTGCAAGCGAAGCGTCTCGTAGAGAAGCAATCTCAAACCTTGATTTTACATTCTCAGTGCGTAAGTCCTAATTATTTCCTCAACGTAGACAAATTATTTGGCAATCGATAGATAATACTCAAATCGCTCCCGAAGTTGTTTAATTGTCAAATTTTGAGTCCAGTACTCCACTAGAGCGTGACCAAATGCCCAGGCGTTGCGATCGGGTGAAGCGGAGTTTTCCAGTAGTAGCGGCCAGAGGGATACCAATTCAAAGTTGAGCGAGTTAGAGTTGCTTGTATTCAAGAGCGAGAAAAGCTCATATCCCATTTGGAGTTTGCCAATCACAATCGGCAACTGTTCCACGGGAATTTGCTCTGCCAACATATAGGCTAGGGCTGGAGATCCGGTTGAGAGGGTAGAAACAAACTGGAGAACGGGACTTTTGAGTAATGCCGTTAGTCCCTGTGTTGTCGTCATCTGGAAAGTGTAGTGGTCGATGATTTTGGCTGCGGCGATGGTGCGGGCTTCAAGGTTACGCAAAAAGCGGGCGAGACGGAGTTGCTTGGTAGGTGCGATCGCATCCACTAATCCTAACGATAGCGCCTCCACTCCCCAAGCAATTCTACTTGTTTTGCTGTCAGCTGTAACCACAGGTAGAACTAGATTACAGAAGTTTCCTAGCAGTTTGGCGCGATACTCAGTGGCTTCGCGAATCGCAATTTCCTTGGAGCGATCGCCCCATTCCCAATCATAAGGCGGTTGCCATTCGCGGATGGGACGCAGACGATCTACCTGGGTAACGATCGCGATCGCAGGTAAATCTGCAACTTCTGCTTTCATATCTTGCAGAAAGTCTACATCCATTTGTAGTGCAGGATCGAGAGCAGGGGTAACTAACAGCAGCAAATCTGCATCGGTGGCATAATCAAGCACTAAGTCTCGGAGAGACGCACGGTTGACTTGTTCGTAACCAGGTGTATCCCAAAGCGTCAGGGTTTCCCCACTTTGAGTTTGCCATTGATAATTCTGAATGCGATCGGTACTGGGTAAAACATCTACCTCTGCTAAATCCGCCTGAAATAGTGTGTTAATCAGGCTACTTTTTCCCGATCCTGTGCGCCCCACCAGCAGAATATTGACAGGTTTTTGCTCAACTGCCTCGGCTGGTTGAGCTTGAGTCAGGATTTCTCGGAGTGTTTGGGTTTTTACCTTGGGTAGAGTTGGGGTGGAAACAGCAGTTGCTGAAGCTGGTAATGTCCCACGTCCGTAGAGAGCGATCGCCTGTCGGCATAAGTTCCTCAGGGCAGCTTCCCGGAATAACTGGCTCAAATTCCCTAATAATTGCTGAGTTGCCTGGTTACTAGAACCCTGACTGACTTGTTTTGCTACCGCCGCCACCGGATTTAAAACCCACTGTGCCCAGTTCCAAGCTTTCCAGAATTTCCGAGCCGATGGTTCCAACTTCCGGTAGACTTCGTATCCTTGGTATGCTTGTCCAACCGTCACCTGATAAAGGACAGGAGATAACTTTTGCATCCACTGATCCATGTCATCCACCGTTCCCCGAATCAGCCCATAAGCTTGGGGGACGTAAATGTTCAGCAGGGGATATTGAATTTGAGGATTGTAGATACGAGCGATCGCTACAACCAAATCCTGGCATCGTGTCCAAAAGGTTTGCCAGTCTTCCCAAATCGGGCGATCGCTCTGTGCTGCTTGCAGAATATCTTGGAGGGCGGTTTCTGCAAGCTTTGTGACATCA
The DNA here is from genome assembly GCF_937863485.1 of uncultured Nostoc sp. GTDB lineage: Bacteria > Cyanobacteriota > Cyanobacteriia > Cyanobacteriales > Nostocaceae > Nostoc. The sequence continues at coordinate 64,056 of NZ_CALMFY010000131.1, forward strand.
CTTCCCACTCGTGGCCCTACTGTATCCTCTGCTGTCGATTCCAGTTCTTCGCGGACTTGGGTTAATACAGCTTCCACTTGGTTAACAGCAGGTTGAGTCCATTTTACCAACAGCCAGCGCCAACCCACAAATAAAAGGGTGAACACACCCCAAATCCAATTAATGCCCCACGCATGAATTTGTGAACCGGCGGCTACTAATAAGAAAATGATAATGAAAGCGATCGGGATTGCTAAGACGACCCACTGCCACGGTTTTAATCGCACCATTGCCCTATACCTGCTTTGAAATGTTGAGAAATTCGAGTTTTTGCAAAAATTACTCTTATAAAAAGTCTATCGTCTCCAATCTAGCCAGGATGTTTGATATTCTGGGATTAGTGCTAGACTCCTAATTATTAAGGATAAATGTTTTGTTTTGCTGTGGGTAGCTAAATAAACAACTGGACATTTATATTTCTAGATTAGAAGAAGTTTTAAATTGCTCAGTTGCTTATGGGAGCAAAATTTAGTAAACAAGCTATGCAAACTATTACCGACATTGGCACGCTGATTGTCAGCACACCGGGAACTTGTGGTGGTCGCCCTCGGATTGCGGGACACCGGATTACAGTACACAATATTGCGATCGACTTTAACGCAGGGATGAAACCGGAAGAGATAGTTGTCCAAAGACCACAGCTAATGTTGGCACAAGTTTATGCAGCGCTAGCTTACTACTATGTTAATAAAGAAGTAATTGACACGGAGATTGCCATAGAAATCGAAGAATATGACCGTTTGGAAGCTGAATACACGCCGAAGAGACAGTGAGCCAAATTCGTTTGTATTTAGATGAGGACAGTGTTGAGAAGTCCCTAATCAAAGCTTTCTGTAATGCAAACTTGGATGTAGTGACAGTGGCTGATAATGAGCAGCTAATTTGGGCAACAGAGCAAGGGCGTGCCATATATAGCTACAACCGAAGAGACTTTTGCTGCTTACATAATGAGTTTTTAGCCACAGAGAGAAATCATGCTGGCATTATCTTGTTGCAACAGCAACGCTATTCCGTAGGGCAACAGTTACAAGGGTTACTCAAGTTGGTTGCTACTCATTCGGCTGAAGATATGGTAAACCAACTGGTATTTTTGAGTGCTTGTATTGATAAAAGCTCTTAGAGTAGGACTTACGCACGAGTTACGGAATAACGAACCGCAGAGGCGCAGAGTACACGGAGAAATCAGAGTTTCAGAGATATTTTGCGTAAGTCCTATAGTTTGAAAAGTATTGGGCGAATAGAATTCGCTACTACACAAACGAAGTCCACCTTCTCTTCTCTATGAGAAGCTGCGCCAACGAGACGCTACGCGAACGTGGACTAACGAAAAATCAAGGTTTTTAACCCACGGAGGTGGGTTTTGTCTGTATAGCCGCGACTTCCAGTCGCCAGGGCTAGTAATAAATTAGACTTTTCAAACATCCTCTTAGACTACTGTCAGCGTTTTAATTAACACTAGGCTTCATTAATAAAACTGCTATCTTAATAAAGATATCCTCGATGTGATCTAGCATGTCATCAGCTAATTGCAAGGCAATAACTAAATCTGGAGAAAAATGTAAGCTCAAAGCTAATTCTTCTGGATACTGTCATATACATGATCCTGAAAAAATTGCTGAATGCGAGGCGAAACAACATTTACCTGAAATGTTCGCAGATGAGGTTTCAGCCAAGAGCTTTAGCCAACGACGAGGCTTGAAGCCAATATCTGAGATTATCCAAATTGATAGTATGAATGATGATCTACGGAATTCTCTTTGGAATGTTTTAAGTGCAAATTTCTTACTTGAGTACTCAGAAAAATTAAGTTTTGCGATTATGAGATATTCAGGTATAGATATAGATAATTTTATTAAATATCTTTGGAGAAACTATTTTAAGTATCCTTTGGATAACTTGCCTAGAGAATCAGGAGCATCTGTAAACTGGTTACTAAAATATTTCCAAAAGTGCCAATATAATGAAGTTTATGATTTTCTTGCGTTTACAATCAACTATTTCAGAACTCCAGAACTTGTAGAAGATATAAACTTTGTATTAGAAAGAGAACTCGCAGGTTATAGATTTGTCGGAGGTGTATTCACAGATATCACCAATGAGCAAGAAATTCAAATGCTTGAGCAAGCAGTAGATGATAAAAATTTTCCTGCTGTGTCCAGCCATTTGAAGCGCTCCCTTGCTTTAATGAGTGACAAAGAAAATACTGACTACAGAAACTCTATAAAAGAATCTATTTCCGCAGTTGAAAGTCTTGCAAAAGCTATTACCGGAAAACCAAAGGCAACTTTAGGAGAAGCCCTGAAAGTTCTGGAAGTTTCTAATAAGTTACATCCCGCTTTAAAAAATTCATTTTTAAATCTATATGGATATACAAGTGATGAGGGAGGTATCAGACATGCTATGTTGACTGAGCCTGATCTAACTATTGCTGATGCAAAGTACTTTTTACTTTCATGTACGTCTTTCATAAATTACCTGAAATCGAAGATTTAAAGTGCGATCGCTTTTTAATTATATTTTGGGATATGAGGAGCGATTATCTTCGACACCCTCCGCGATCGCAAGCAACAATAAAGATAGCGATCGCTTGCCATAAAACTTAAAATACTAGTAATGCTACACTTTTCTAGCATTTAAGGAGCAAAGGCAGTGGCTTTCATCACGATCAATATTTCTGATGAACAATTGCAGAAGCTGCAAGCATTAGCACAAGAGAATGGTATCTCGCTTGAAGATTTGTTACGTGCCAGGATAGAAGACTGGCTCAGTCAGCCGACGAGCGAGTTTGCTCAAGCAGCCAACTATGTGCTGAATAAAAATGCCGAATTATACCGACGTTTAGCATGAGACGTTACCTGACGGTGGTGGAAGTCCTGAATCTGCATCGTCAGGTTATAGAGCAGTTTGGAGGCGCATTGGGTATACGCAACCTTGATGCTTTAGAGTCTGCTGTCGCGCAACCAAAGATGGTAATAAGCGTACTGGTCACGCAGCTATGGAAATATTTCTTGTTTTAAATGGGATGGAAATTGATGCTTCAATCAAAGAACAGGAGCGTGTTGTCTTACTGTTAGCATCTGGTGATTTAGGGCGTGAAGAATTTACTGAATGGCTCTGGCTAAATCTTAGAACTATTTAAACACCTTCTCATAATGAAACGAGATTTAAATTGAGTAATGAGGTTATTGTCTCCGACACGCTCCACAAAACCAAGAATCAATATAGGGATTGACAAGGGTTTTTGTTACCGATGAAACTTCGATCATAACGTTGGGAATAATAAATCATACTGGAGAAATATTTGCAATGGATCTCCGCAGATTAAGTGTATTTACCATCAGCCATTAAAGGAACAATTTGTTAATGAAAGTGAGTTCATCAGGGATTAAGCTAGGTTTTGCAGTTGTTAGCAGCAGTTGTTTAGCAGCAGTGGCGATCGCTTTTAGTGGAGCAAGTGCTTTTGCCACTCAATTCATCACAATTGAAAGCACAGGTACATTATCAGGAACTATCGAACTTCCCAGAAATAATCCTAATTTCAATAATAGTATTACTCGTATTGATACGGATGACACTGGAACTTATTACCGGAACTTAGGTACTAATAATAATCCTAATTATGTTCCTGTATACCAGTCAGACTATTTACAAGTAAAAACACCCTCTGATGGAAATCTGCATTACTTTGTTGACTTTAAAGGTATTCCTATTGTCTCATTTGATGGTGTTCTCACATCGCCGGTTCTCTCTGGTGGTCAGTTGACACCTTTTCTTTACCAGGGACAATTGGCAGGAACCACATTTCAAGGAGTAGTTCAGGATGAATTTAATCTTACAAAAGCTTTCTACACTGGTACTGTCATCGATCCAAACACCGGAAAGCAGTATCAAGGAACTTTTGAAGTGAGTGGATATGGGGAACGATATAGCAATCGCAATGGTAGTTTAACTCCCACAGTCTTTGATTTTCAGTCCGATATCCCAGGTTTGCCAAGTGTAAGATCCTTGACCATAACTAACGCTACCTTGGCAAATTTAAGAATCAAAGTACCCATAGAGGAAACTTCTATTCCAGAACCCGCTAGCGTTTTAGGAACCTTGATGGTAGCTGGTTTTGGTATAGTTTTGAAAAGAAAAAAGACATCTATCCTAAGACATTGTTTGAAAAGTCGTAAAGTAGACTAAAACCCCTCTTTTATTAATTAACAGGCTTTGAAACATCATTCCCGCACTTCGCGCCGTTGCGCGAAGTGCGGGAATAGGTATTAGGTTTTTAAAGACAAGCCGAACTTGCAAAAGTCCGGCTGAGTTTAATCAATCGTCTATACGCAGTAGCTTGCGGTAAAACAGTTGTGAAAAATCGGTCGCACGATGACGTTTATAGTTGTCCATAAGTTCAATTAAAAAATTAATAAACTCGAAACTGGCCATCATCAGTTCGTAACTTAGATCAGCGTTGCCATCAAACTGGATTCGGCAACGCGTTAAGTCTGAGGGTAAAGTACCAACATTCCAGGAGGCGACAAAGGGGACATGCTCACTGGCTTCTATCTTCCGCTGTCCCTCCAACACCCCTTTTTGATAAAGACTGATGGCATAGGGTAAGAAATTGCGCCTAGCGCCCTGAATATAAGGTAAGTAAACACTGGCTTGTTGTTGAGTGACAGGCTGGAGTTGCTCAATAGACATTGTTAAATATTCCTCAAGTTAGTTAGCAACTGGGATATTAGCGTTCTTTTATTACTCTCATTAGAGAATATTTAAAACCTTGTTTCTCCGTGCTTGGTTCCAAACAAGGATTTTTTTTGGCTTTGTTGATAAAGCGGTCAGCATCTTATTTTCTCTCATCAGAGATATAAAAGAGCGTTAGTAGCTCTTAGTAGTATTCCCAAAAAAATGTGTCTAAAGCACACAGTAGGCGAGCATGGGAAGAAGAACTATTGACCCATAGCCCATGCCCAATGTCCCATAAATGAAGTTACTGCTAAGAAATATTAAAATTTCGGTTACAATGATGCTGCATTAACTTTTATCGAAGCTGGGGGCAATAACACTAAAAATCCTCACTGGAAAGTGGTGGATGTCGTTATTGCTATTGCTGGCAACGACAAACTGCTGCTATCTTGTGATCACTTTTCCTAATCTGGAGTTTCCATTAGTGAAAGTCCGACTTTACAAGCTTCCTACCCAAGTGGTTATCAAAGGAATTAAGCCTCTGTCTAAGAGTAGCAAAGGTGGTTAACACAAGGTAATTAAGCACAGTGGCGGTGAAAATAAAGGTAGTCCCAGCGGCTTGTAGCTTAGGGATAGCGGGTATTGCAGTTTGCCCATTTCGATTAATATCGGGAAAAGTAGCTTGGGGATATTTGTCCGTAAAATTACTAACTGTAGACAAATACTGGTTTTTAAATCAACTAACCTATGCCAGCGAATTCCTGGCCCGAAGAAGATTCTTATCAAGAGCTTGATTCGCTCAACTCCTTGTTATCTGACCTATCAGTAGATGAGGAGTCAGGGTCTGAGACAGAACCTGTGTCTCTAACATCCCAGTTTCAAGGTCGTAGACGCAAAGCCGCTCTAGTCTTGACTATCGTCTGGAGTGGCACGATCGCTCTACATTTAGTTTCTTGGGCTTCCATATTAATTCTAGGACTGACCACCATTCTAGGATTTCATGCTTTGGTGGTAGTGTTTGCTAAATCCCGCCGCTATCCAAAAGAAATACAGGGAGATTTGCCCTTTGTATCTGTGCTAGTGGCTGCGAAAAATGAGGAAACGGTAATTGCTAAATTAGTCAATAATCTTTGTAATCTGGAATATCCAGGTGGGCAGTACGAAGTATGGATCATTGACGATCACAGCAGTGATAGCACGCCACATTTATTAGCAGAACTAGAACAGAAACACGAACAACTGAAAGTATTAAGGCGTTCAGCAGAAGCTAGTGGTGGCAAATCAGGGGCGTTGAATCAGGTATTGCCGCTGACAAAGGGCGGCATTATAGCAGTATTTGATGCTGATGCCCAAGTGACACCAGACTTGTTACTACAGGTAATACCTTTATTTCAAAGAGAAAAGGTAGGGGCGGTGCAGGTGCGAAAAGCGATCGCCAACGCTAAAGAAAACTTTTGGACTAAGGGTCAAATGGCAGAAATGGCACTTGATACCTGGTTTCAGCAACAGCGGACTGCCCTTGGTGGTATTGGCGAACTGCGGGGCAATGGTCAATTTGTCCGGCGTTCAGCCTTGGAAAGCTGCGGTGGCTGGAACGAGGAAACCATTACCGATGATTTGGATTTGACAATCCGCTTACATTTAGAAAAATGGGATATTGAGTGTGTTTTTCATCCAGCGGTGCAAGAAGAAGGAGTGACAAGTGCTGTTGCACTCTGGCATCAGCGCAACCGTTGGGCAGAAGGCGGATATCAACGCTATTTGGATTATTGGGATTTAATTCTCAAAAACCGCATGGGATGGCGCAAAAGCTGGGATTTGCTGATTTTTATGCTGATTATGTATATCTTGCCGACAGCAACAGTACCAGATTTACTAATGGCGATCGCCCGTCATCGTCCACCAATGTTAAGTCCGATCACAGGCTTGTCCGTTACTATGTCGATGGTGGGAATGTACACAGGTCTAAGGCGGATACGTCAAGATCAGAAATTCTCTCTTTCTACATATTTTCTGATGCTGGTGCAAACCCTGCGTGGCAGTTTATATATGTTGCACTGGTTAGTGGTCATGAGCAGTACTACTGCCCGCATGTCGGTAAGACCAAAGCGCTTGAAATGGGTGAAAACCTTGCATACTGGGAATGGGGAATAGTCCCCAACGGAGAATTTAAAATTTAAAATGCAAAATTAGCAAAAATAATTTTGCATTTTTTTATTCATCATCAACTTCTGATTCCTCTACCCACTCAGGTGTAGTTACAGAATCAGAGAATTGTGTTGAATCCTCTGCAAAGCGGATAATTTGTCCGTTGAAGAATTCTGCTAGACGTTGAGCTGCGATCGCTACTTCGTCAGGTTCCCAATCAGGTGGGGGTGTTCGTTTTGGCGCTGTAGGCAAAGCTTGCACCCCATTTCCATTTACGCCATTTCCATTTGCCCCATTTTCATTTACCCCATTTCCATTCCTTGCTACCGACTCGGTTTTTACTGGTGCTGTTGCCGGTGGTGGAGTTGCTGGCTGTGGTACTGGCGCTGAAGGTGGAATTTGCTGGTTGTAACTGGGAGTAGGCGGTTGCTGAACGCGAGTAGAGTCTTTTGGCGGAGGAGCTTTTCTAGCTGAGGTAGGAGTTACAGAGCTTACTTGTTCCAGATTTACCTGAACTTCATGCTTAAAAGTCTGCTGGAAAGCTGCCTTCATCATCGGCAGATCAGATTTAAGTGTTTCATACCATTTAGAACCTTTGACAGCAATACGCGCTACAGTACCGTTAAACTCTATTAGCTGGCACATTTGCCCCAATAAAGCTTGTCTGGAAGGCATCGGAAAATTAGCACGCACCTGTTGCCAAACCTGAGTTAAGTCATATTCTGCTTCTTCAACAACTTCTGAAGTTACTGGTTCGATTTTCGCAAGCAGCACAGGAACAGATACAGGTTCTGGGGTTGGTGGTGAAACTGAGTTAGCAGCAGAATTGTGATTTATTTGCCGTTCAACTGCGGGAGATGAAGTGACGGGCTGATTTTGGGCAGCTGCTAGGTGAGAATTGTGATTTGTTTGCCGTTCAACTGCGGGAGATGAAGTGACGGGCTGATTTTGGGCAGCTGCTAGGTGATTGGGAGATGCAGAATTATGATTTGTTTGCGGTTCAGCTGGAGGTAAAGAAGAGACGGCGTGATTTTGGGCAACTGCTGGAGGATAGCTTGGAGATACAGCAGGTGTGTTAACTCGCAGCGCGACACTTGGGGCTTGTGGCTGAATATTCGTCGCACTGGGTAACAATCCTAGTAATGTTACCTCTAACCACAAACGCGGCTGGGTGGTATTTTTAATTTGCACTTCAGCTTCTCGCAGGTGTTTCTGTCCTGCTAAAATCGCGCTCATATCGAAGTATTGGGCAAACTCAACCAGCGCTGTCCAGGTTTGCTGAGTACAAGCAACCAAATCGTGGCGGTTGGGTGCTGTTCTGGCAATCAGTAGATCGCGGTAAAAGGCGGCAAGATTTTGCAGAAGAGTTAGCGGTTCTCGCCCACGATCTAGAATTTTATGGGTACAGTCCAGAACTGCTTCGGGTTTATCTTGAGCGATCGCATTTAAAAGCCCCAGTAAGTCCTGTTCGCTCACTGTCCCAACCAAATCCCAAACTCTATCCGGTGTCACTTCACCCGCTAACAAACCCAATTGGTCAAGTAGACTTTCGGCATCCCGCAACCCTCCCTGAGCAAGTTGGGCTACCAGGGTTACAGCGTCGGCTGAAATATGAATGTTTTCATAAGATGCGATCGCACTTAAATGCTTGACCATCGCCTCTAATTGAATCCGTCTAAAATCAAACCTTTGACAGCGCGAAATAATCGTTGGTAACACCCGTTGCGGGTCTGTTGTCGCCAACACAAAAACCACATGTCTCGGTGGTTCTTCTAGTGTTTTTAGTAGCGCGTTAAATGCCTGGGTACTGAGCATGTGGCACTCGTCGATTACATAAACCTTGTAGCGACACTGCACAGGAGCAAACTGGGCTTTTTCAATCAACTCACGGATATTATCGACACCAGTATTACTAGCGGCATCGATTTCAATTACATCTAAGGCATAGCCCTTGGTGATCCCCTGACAAACCTCACACACGCCGCAGGGTTCAGCAGTGGGCTTGTCACTTTTGAGACAATTGAGGGATTTAGCCAGAATCCGGGCACTAGAAGTTTTCCCCGTACCTCTGGGCCCAGTGAATAAATAGGCGGGGGCGATTTTGGATGTGCCGATCGCGTTCGTGAGGGTGGTAGCGATCGCCTCTTGGCCCACCAGTTCAGCAAAACTTTTGGGGCGATATTTGTGGTGCAGGGGTTCGTAAGACATGAAAATATAGACTTCAATGCCTTTCAAAGTTAATTACTAGCACCGAGTCGAGTTTAGGATTCAACTATTTTAAACTCTCGTACCTGCTTTGTTTGTCGATTTTGCCATAGCGCAAGACTCAACTAATGCCGTGAATTTTGGCACTCAGGAAACTTGCAGCCAGAGCATATCCTCTACTATGATTTCAAGATCAATGTATGGGAATTATAGCATATCATTTAGTACATTTGTTCTATAAAGAAAAATTGGGAGTAGGGAAGAATAACTATTGCTCAATCAGGACTTACGCACTCAGATCGCCCAACCTCCTTAAGGGACTAGGGGGATCTACGTTTCAGGCTTCAGTGCGTAAGTCTTATATATACTCAATCTATACTTAGAATAGAAACGCAATTTTTTAAGTGTTTATACTGTAGTTTAAAAGTAAAAGTATCGTTAGATTTACATAAATTACAAAAAAAATGCCTTTTAAAACTACTCCTAATAACTTGTGACTTAGAGGCTGAGGCTACATAAATTAACATTTTGAGGTTTCTTTAGTTAAAGATTTTCAGGCATTCCATAACAGTAGCAATTGTATAGTATTTGTCTTTATTCTACAAAGAATCAGGACGCTATTTACGTGTGCTTTTAAATAGCAAACAGTCAGCAATATTTAATTAGTAAACCGAAAATTTTCCCCAAGATGAATTACAACATGAATTACAAACCGACTCAACTACTTTTTATTGATGCGACTGTTAATGATATTGAGACTTTATTGCAGGGAGCTTTACCTGGTATTGAAGCGCACGTCCTTTCTGGTGAGCAAGATGGTGTAGCCCAAATTTCCCAAATTTTGCAACACCGTCCAGAAGTTAATACAGTTCACATTGTTTCTCATGGTAGCCCCGGTTGCTTATACCTACGCAACACCCGACTGTGTCTTGATACCCTGCACCACTACACGTCACAACTTCAAACCTGGTTCACTCTCTCCACCTCCCCGTCTCTCCATCTCTATGGTTGTAACGTGGCTGCTGGCGATGCAGGCGAAGAGTTTATAGAGAAGTTGCATCGACTGACTGGAGCAGAGGTAGCTGCGTCGCGCCAGGTAATTGGTAATGGTTACTGGTCGCTCGACGTTAGCTCGACAGGAACAAACGCACCTGCCCCATTCAATGAAGCGGTGCTGGCGACCTGGATGGGACGACTGACACCGAGCATTAACAACCTCAGCAATTCATCCTATACCGAGCAGGCTCCTGCCATTGTCTTGGACAACGATATAAGCTTCTCAGGGGGTACGGACTACAAGGGCGGCTATATCGAGTTCAGTCTGGGCACCCCGACCTCATTCGACAATCTGACGCTAATCACCGATGGAAGCCCTTCCATCGTCAACAGTGAAATTTCCATTTTTGGTGATACGGTTTATATCGGCAATGGGACTAAAGCAGCAGTAGTCGGCAGCGTAGACCCGACGTTCAACGGTCAAAACGGTCAAAAGCTGCGGATAAACTTCTCCAACGACGATTTCAAGAACGGCAATTTTAATCTCGGTTCGCCTGGAAGTACCACCATACCGGGCTGGACTAGCGTGAACCAACAGGTAAAATTCGGTATCGATACCATCGCTGGCTTGCCAACGCCCATCGACACGACTATTCCGGCAAACGCGTCCAACGCCGACAAAAATACGGCCGCGAACCCTGGCAGTATGACAACAGTCCTCGATTCTACTCAGGACGATGGGTCTGGCAATTCCGTCCGGTTGACGAGTTCGGGAATCACGACCGCCCAAGGCTATGATATCGTTCGCGGGCCCTACATCTACAGCAATAGTACGGCATACCTATCAGTTGGCGACAAGGTATCTTTTGAATGGCAGGCTCAGGGTGGCGCTGATGCTTATGACGTTTATGGCTACATCGTTGATGTCAACACTGGCTACATCGAGACTATTCTGAACGAGACGGGTAGCAGTGGCAATGCCTCCACTACTTGGGCAACAAAGGCAATTACCCTCTCCAAGGCTGGTGAGTATAAGTTCGTCTTCGTTGCTGGTACTTACGACTTTAGCGGCGGTAGGGGTGCAGGGGCACGGCTTTACATCGACGACGTGACCGTTACCAAGGCAGTGCCGCTTCCAGTTCTAAACGACACTCATCTATCCACCATCGCTCGGAGGGTTCAGTACAACAACACTTCCGATAACCCCGACACATCGAAGACCCTGACTGTTTCCGTTGAAAACAACGCCAGCGAGACGGCAAGTGCCACCGCAACTATCAATATCACGCTTGTCAACGACGCACCCACCCTCACAGCAACAGCAGCCACCCTCAGCAATGGTACAGAAAATACCGCTTATGCCATCACTGCCGTTCAACTCTTACAAGGGTTCACCGATGTTGACAATGATACCCTTTCCGTTTCTGGATTAACTCCTACCAATGGCACTCTGACTGACAATGGCGATGGAACTTACACCTTTAACCCCGCTGCTAACTACAAGGGTACAGTTAGCCTTAACTACAACGTCATCGATGGCAAGGGTGGCATTACCCCCGCAACTGGCACCTTTAGCCTAGACACAGGAAATGATGCGCCTACCTTCAAGCTTTCAAAAATTGCGGATGATATCTTTAAAATCTCTAATAGCAGTAGCAAATCAAAACTTCAAGTTACTCTCACCGGACAAAGCTCTAATCTTGTAAATGAAATAGGAGTGTTTACCGTTGACGATGCTCAAGGTAATATCAATGGTATTGCTCCAGGCGCAGCAGGTTATGCCCAAGCAGCTTTAGACCGAGCTAAGGTAATTTTCTCTGCTATTGCCAATCTTCCCAATGGGTTTAATACCGCCAATTTGACACATCTGTTGGAATTTAACTCCGGTGAGAACTTCAGATTTTATTTGGTGAAAAATAGCACAACTGATGCTGTACGGACTGGAGTAACTTCACTCACAGACATACTATTTTCTGATCCTTTAACGCAAAAGATTACAGACTTGGGGAATGATGACTTTTCCCTTGCTTGGAAAGATGGCTCTGGTAATAACGCTGCTGACTTCAATAATCTGGTGGTAAAAATTCAGTCCACAAATGATTCATTACCTCTGGGTACAAATCTGCAAGGAAACTCCCAAGGAGAAGTGATTGATTTGCGCGGTGTCACAAGTCAGGTAAAAGCTGATTTTGTCGTCAATAGAGAAGCAGCTTTCAATAATTTCATCGGCTTCTATCAAGTAGCTGATGAAAATGGTGGCATTGACACTAACGGAGATGGCAAAGCAGATATTCTCACCGGACAGGCTGGTTATACTGAAGCCGCAGTTCGTGGGCGGGTTGCAGGCATTGACTTGACAGTTAATAATCAAGGTAGTGCGACTTCCACAGGAGCTTTCCAGCCAGGTTCTATCTTTGTACCATTTATTATTGCTAATGGTACGCCTGATGCTTTACTTGATAGCAATTCAAATAACGATCCAGCAGTTTACTTCCCATTCTTGGGAGCTAACGCTGATAAAGTAGATCACATTCGCTTGTTAGGGAATAATGTTTTTGGCTTTGAGGATTTAGCAAGTGGTGGTGACAAAGATTTCAACGATATGATTGTCGGAGTCAATCTGACTATCGCTTAGTCTAAATTATTAAACATCGCCTATACTCAGTTGAGCCAATGTTAAGCAACGTTGTTAAGCACCATTGGTTCAAGTAAGTGAGTGTGAATAATTAAAGGTTTGTAGTAAAGGCTAAAGCCGAATGGGACTGAGTTTAGTTATTTGTTGAGGCAAGCAGGGGGAGCAGAGGGAAAATTGCAGTAAGTCTTTCTCCTCTGCCCAATGCCCAATGCCCAATGCCCTAGAGTAAAAAAGAGATTTTCTGTCTATAGCGGTTCTCGCTTTTGTGAGGTACACCCGTAGGGGCACGGCATTGCCGTGCCCCTACGCCTGGCGATATAATGCTGTACCGCATCTGAATGGGAACCGCTATATACATTTTATTGACTGAACTAGCGCCATAGTCCAGTGCGATCGCTACAATTTTAAAATAAGCAATATTCGATGGTGCAGCAGATGCTCAAGCGGCTATTTCAATGGCTCAAAAAGCTTTTTCAGAGCTTGTTTGGTAGAAAACAGACTGCCTCAAAATCTAGGAGGAATGTCGAAAAAGAACCAGCACCACCCCTAAGCGATACGGATCTGGAATTTCTCTTCACCGAACTGTTGCAAGGAGTACATCAAGCACGAGGGGAAGCATGGGCCCAAAAGTGGCTGCATAATATTGAACATCGGATTACAACTGAAGACTGGGTTAAATGGTTAGGGCGCTTTGGTGAAAGATTGCTAGCATCACCTACACCCAATAATGAAATAGCTGTGCGGTTGGTGCAACTGGGTGAGTTAAGCATCGGAGAAATTGGAGATGTTGCCTATAGTATCGGGATGCAGTTGTTGACACGCAATCAAGGTGAACCAATTTGGGAATATGAAGGACCAGATGCTGTTAGCACGATACCATCTGAGCCAACCGCCCCAATATTAGAGTCAGCAGATGTGCCAGAGAACCTCCCGGAGGGAGAATACCAAACTGTCACCCTAGAACAGTTGTTTGTAATGTTGCAGGAGGATGAAAGCTTACGCCAGCAGATTGCTCAACAGCTTGCCGTTGAAACAGATGATCCCCAAGTGCTTGTACAGGCATTGATTAATCAATTATATCCTGCTGGTGAATCGACTACAGAGCAAACAGAAAATTAGTTGAATTTGGGAATTGTAACGTTGTAATGCTGTACTCTTGAAGTTTTGTATATTTTTTGCTAACCTGCTACGGATGCGCTATCCGGATCTAATTAGTTTTTACGTAATTGATGATTTTTTTAACACAACGATAGCTACAATCTAGAAAAACAAAATCCAAGAGTGTGGCAGATGCTCAGGCGGATATCACAGTCGCTTAAAAGGTTTTTAAAGCGCCTCATTAAAAGTAAGCAGACTAGTTCTCTCAAGCGTGGGAGAAGACACAATCTGGTGGAGATACTACCAGAACTAACCAATGCGGATCTGGAACAATTGTTTATCCAATTGCTAGAAGGCGTGCATCAAGCACGAGGACAACAGTGGGCATTGAGGTATCTGCAACGGGTCGAAAATCGCATTTCGGCTGAACGCTGGATAGATTGGTTGGTGATGTTTGGTGAAAGCTTGCTAGCTTCACCAACGCCGAATCCTCTATTAGCAACACAGATGGTGCAATTGGGGGAACTTGGTATTGGCAGAATTGGAGACGTTGCCTATGACATTGGCATCCGGCTGATGCAAAACTCACCTACACAGATAGAGTATGAGGAGAATCAGGCGCAAGATGGCACAGAAACCACTCCTGGGCAAGAACTGATCCGCAATTTAGGCGAACAATTATGGGAATATGACGAGCCAAATGTAATAGAAATTACTCCAGGGCAAGAACTGATCCGCAATTTGGGCGATCAGTTATGGGAGGATGATGAGCGAAATGTCGTAGAAACCACAGAAGAAATTCTCCCGACTACACCTGGGCAAGAGCTAATCCGTAGCTTAGGTGAGCAGTTATGGGAATATGATCTTCCAGATATTGAAGCAATAACGCCAGCGCCCGAAAATGCCTCTTCTGAGCAAAGATTGACCAAGAATTTAGAGGAACTGGTATTGGAGTATGAACGAGAAGATGCCCAAGCCACAATCAGAGAAAATCTCCCTCTCCCCGCAGCGGAAGATTCAATCACCTCATTAGCCGAACTGAGGTTCGGTGATGAAGAGAGAGTTACTTCAACTAAGACACCAGCAAATCTCCTTTCCACTAGACAAAGAACTGAATTAGCTACGTCTGACTCAGTGGAAACCTGGGATAACACTTTGACCAATTTAGAGCCAAATGTAGCTAATACCTTAGATGAGTTGTGGGTGAGGTTGGATCAAAGTACCAATTTAGTCCAGCAACTTGCTTCTAACTTGGCAGTTCAAAGCAGCAATTCTCCTGGTATTATTGAGCGACATAGCGATAATCCGATTACCCAGGCTCAAACGTGGTTTTACCAAGGTCTAAGCCAAGCTAAAACAGGTGATTTGTTAAGCGCGATCGCATCTTATGACCAAGCTATCAAACTGCAAC
This sequence comes from uncultured Nostoc sp., assembly GCF_937863485.1. Classification (GTDB taxonomy): domain Bacteria; phylum Cyanobacteriota; class Cyanobacteriia; order Cyanobacteriales; family Nostocaceae; genus Nostoc. The sequence continues at coordinate 79,262 of NZ_CALMFY010000131.1, forward strand.
CAGAATTTTCTGAATATTGGTTTAACCGAGGCTTAACGCTGTTTCATTTAGAACGTTTTGATGAAGCGATCGCATCTTACGAAACCGCCACAAAACTGAAACCCGACTACTACAAAGCTTGGTACAACCGGGGTGGAACTCTCGGAGAATTAGGATACTTTGAAGAAGCGATCGCTTCTTTTGACAAAGCCATAGAAATTAAGCCAGACTACCAAGAAGCTTGGTCTAGCAAAGGTTTGGCACTGCTAAAGTTAGGTTGGCTACCGGAAGCTATTTCTAGTTATGATCAAGCGCTGCATCTGGAACCAGAAGACCAGGAAAACTGGTATCACCGAGGCATAGCCCTAGCTGTAAGCGAACAATTTGCAGAGGCGATTATATCTTATGACAAAGCGCTAGAAATTGACCCAGACTACCACGAAGTTTGGATAGACCGGGGTGTAGTCCTGTTTAATTTAGGAAGGTGGTCAGAAGCGATCGCCTCCTGGGACAAAGCACTTTCAGTTCAAGCCGACTTCTACTTAGCTTGGTACAACCGGGGTATAGCGTTAGACAATTTAGGACGCCGCATTGAAGCTATCGCCTCCTATCAACAAGCGATCGCCATTAAACCCGACTTCCACTTAGCTTGGTATAATCAGGCAGTAGCACTGTTTTATTTAGAACAATTTGCCGAAGCGATCGCCTGTTATGACAACGCTTTGCAAATTAAACAAGATTATTGGGAAGCTTGGATTGGTCGTGGAACCGCCGTCGGTAACTTAGTGAATGCTGACGGATTGCTGAATTTGTCGAGTAGTATAACAACAAATCCCGCCTTACAACAGGGCGGCTACGAAGGAAAGTTAGCCAGCTACGAAGAAGGATTAAAGCATCTGCGGACAGATACCCACCCAGAAGGTTGGGGTAGATTGCATGTTGCGATCGGTAATACTTACTACGACCAAGGCAAAAAACATACCAATACGCGCGATTATTGGCGCAAAGCTGCATCTGAGTATCATCAGGCCCTGTTAACCCTGACACTAGAATATTTTCCGCAGTTGCACTTAGAGGTTTTGCAATCTTTAAGTAAAGTGCTGATGGGTTTGGGACAAACAACACAAGTTCAAGAATTACAGCAACGCGGCACAGATTTATTGCGACAATTATTGAGTGAAGAAACTCGCTCTGACGAAAGTAAAAAACAGCTAGCTTTGAAATTTACAGGCTTTAAGCAGTTGGCAGTTGATTTAGCTGTAGAGTCTGGTGATTTAGTTGAAGCCTGGGAAATTGCCGAACAAGGCAAAAATGCTTGTTTAAACTGGCTACTTTCTGGCTGGAATGATCAGATTTACTCACCTGATTATGGCGCAATTCAACAACTATTCAATCCCACAACAGCAATTATTTACTGGCATATTAGTCCAGTCGCCCTACACACATTTATTCTTAAAGACCAAGCGCCATCACCCATCCTCCTGTTTACACCCATGCAAGATCCTGGGGCAATACCTTTAGGAGAAGACGCTATCCGTCTAAATGAATTGCCGCTACCCGAAGCAGTGCAACGCCTAATTGAATTTGAAAGTTGGCTAGAAGATTGGCATCAACAATACCAAGAATATCGCAGCACGGCCCAAGACAAAGAAAGTAAAAGCCAGCATTCTTGGCGAGTTGATATGGAACAGAAGCTAGTGCAACTGTATGACATCCTGAATATTTCCACAATTGCACAGGAACTCGAAGGCATCACCCAACTGGTTTTAATTCCTCACCGTGACTTGTACAGATTGCCCATTCATACCCTTTTCCATCTCTCTTCTCCATCCCAGGAAGAATTGCCGAATGTGGAATCAAATTTTACCGTCACCTATCTGCCTAGTGCCCAAATAGGTTTATCAATAAAAACTGAAGATATTTTGCAGTGGCAAAATCAATTATTGCTCAGTGTTGAACATCCTGAAAGTGCAGGTTATCCTACATTGAAATTTGCCAAACTTGAGTCTGAAGTTGTTATTCAGATGTTCAATAATCTCCAACGAATTCAAGGGTCAGAAGCTACGAAAACTATTGTCGAAAACGCCTTGTTTAATAATTACAACATCTTCCATTTTACGGGTCGTGTCATTAATAATTTGGCTGAACCTAAAAAATCAGAATTAGCATTAGCAGGTGAAAACAAACTTACTTTAGATGAAATCTGCCAACAAAATCTAGCAAGTTACAACCTTATTACTCTCTCGTCCTGTGAAAATTTAAGTACTAGCAACCACACTATCAGCAGCGAATATGTGAGTTTAGTGAGTGGTTTTGTGAGTCAGGGCGTTGCTCATGTAGTGAGTACTCTTTGGAGTGTAGAATCTTCAGCTAGTGCCTTGGTAATGATCGAGTTTTACCGACGATTACAGCCTAATAAATCAGCAGTTACTGCCTTAGCTGAAGCAACACGATGGTTGAAAGAACTAACTGCTGGAGAACTGACAAAATGGTATGAAGATATCTTGAATAATCTGCATCCTGAAGAATTACGAATTCAAACTTATTTAGCGACACAGCTATATAGAAATAGTAAAATGGCATCAGATAAAAATCTTTATAATCATCCTTACTACTGGGCAGCATTCACGATTACGGGTAAGCCAAATTAATCTTTTGAAACTTGTCAAAATAATTCATAAGGTCAGCCCCTTCCCTACGGGACGCTACGCGAACGGGGAAGTCAAAAGTCAAAAGTCAAAAGTCAAAAATCAAACATTTTGAACGCCATAAATAAATTTAGTTGCTCTGAGTCAACTGACGTAGTATTTCTTGTACTACATGTCTCGAAATACATTTTTTTTATTTTCTATAAATAAATTTAGGGGCTTGTACCTTTTTCTTTCTGGTCAATCTAAAATCGTAAGAATTCAGCAGTCACAATAGTGGAAGAATCAGGAGCTAATTTACTTTACTCATGAATTTACTTGTGATATTAAACCTTCTATAAATTCTGACTTCTGAACGGCAGTTGCTTCTCATAAGGGAGAGGCTGCGCGTAGCAAGATCCCCGTAAGAGTACAAGTCGGGGAACCGCTAGGGCGCACTGCCTCCTCCTGAGTGCTGAATTCTTATCTAAAATCTAAAATCCAAAATTGAGTCACCAACACTAAGTAGTGGAGAAGGCTTGAATCTAAAGTTTATAACTTTTAATTAAGCCTAATCTAACTCCCGGCGTCCTTCCAATGCCCTTGCCAGGGTCACTTCGTCGGCGTACTCCAAATCACCACCTACAGGCAAACCAAAGGCAATCCGCGTCACCTTAGTAAATGGTTTCAGTAGCTGACCGACATACAGTGTCGTAGTCTCCCCTTCCACACTCGGACTAATTGCCAGAATCACTTCTTGAGGTTTTTGCTGACTCACCCGCCGCTGCAAAGCCAGTATAGTCAACTGTTCTGGCCCAATTCCATCAATTGGGGAAATCACCCCACCCAAAACGTGATATTTGCCTTTGTATTCGCGGGTTTTTTCCAGCGCAATCACATCGCGGGGATCTGCTACGACACAGATAGTGTTGTTGTCACGGTTGGGATTGCGGCAAATTTCACAAACAGGTTCAGCAGATAAGTGAAAGCAAACAGAACACAAGCCTATCTGTTTTTTTGCCTCAATTAAAGCTTGTGCTAAAGCTTCTACTTCTGCTTCTGGTCGCTTCAAAATATGCAAAGCCAGTCGTTGGGCAGATTTGGGGCCAACTCCTGGCAGCCGTTGCAATTGCTCAATTAACCGTGCTAAAGGGCGTGCGTAAACCGTTGTCTTATCTCCAGAATGTTTTTACCTTAACTATGATGACATTCTTACAGAATTTTGGATTGCTCATTTAATTTATTAGAGGTCAAGCGGGGTATGCACACCCCGTTTGCTAGATTCCAAAATCCGGGTATAAACCATCGATAAGCTAAACCGCTAGAGCTGCTTCTAGCAATTGGTCTAAACCTTAATGATCAAGTATCTCTGTCTGAAGCTTGTCCATCTTTTCGCTTTATGGTGAGTGTAACTGCAAAAAATCACGTCATAAAAGTTAGGGCAGTTTAGATGTAGGGAATCATAAGCTAGACAGCCTGAAAAATCTTTGGCTACACAGTAAGCATTAAGAAGAGACATACTATGACTAAGAAGACCTACCAAGATAAAGACCGTGATCTAGATGCCTTGTTGAGAGATATTGAAACGTGGTTTAGTGGACAAGGCTATCAGATACAGACCAATAAAACAGACGGAACTTGGTTCTTGCAAGCTGCAAAAACTGAGGTGTGGCGGAAAGCGGTTGGTGCATCTAGAGCATTCAACATTCTGATTCAAGGACAACCGAAAGATTTTTCTGTGGAACTCAGCACTGGAGAATGGGCATCGAATTTGACTGCTGGTGGTGTTGCGGCAGTATTGACAGGTGGTGCCACTCTGCTTGTTAGTGGTCTTGCCGCAGGCTGGTCGAAAAAGATTGAGAGTGATCTGTGGAATTTTATTGATCAGAAGGTCATGTTTGGCGAAAAAGCTAAGTCTGTTCAAGAGTTAGTTGTTCTAAAGACTCAAAACACTTTGGAAGAAAAACTTAAGCAGCTTAAAGACGCCTATGACCAGGGTTTCATTGATGAGATTGCGTACAATGCCAAAAAGCTAGAAATTGAAGGTCAGGTGCGGGTTACTCAGCAAAATGCCGGGGCTGAAGAAAAGCTGGAAAAACTTAAGAGCTTGGTTGATGCAGGAATTTTGAGTCAAAGTGAATTTGAGATGAAGAAGGCTGAATTGATGCGAGAGCCTTCTAATTCGGAATTGGATGCCCAGATTTCTAAGCTCAATGCTGCTCTAGCTGCCAGAATTCTGACACAAGAGGAGTACGAAAGCAAGAAAGCAGCGATTCAAAGAGAATCTGAACTTGCAGGTAAAATCAAGCAGCTTGAGAATGCTAGAGATGCTGGAATCATTACTTGTGAAGAGTTTGAGAATAAAAAATTAGCTCTGGTTGTCTAAAAGCCAGCAATTAAAGTAAATTGCGGCTGCGATCGCTTACTTTAACCAATATGAAATTGAATCAGACTTGCAAAGATGATGTGAGCAGTTAATTTAGATTTCATGGGTTTCAAGGATTAAAACAGCCCAATATAGGTTCAAATAATAAAACGCTCCCTGTTTCCAGAGAGCGTTTTCGATTTAACTAAACTTTACTATTTAACCGTTGATAGCAGGAGCGGTAAGAGCTACAGGAGCAAAATCACCTGCTGCCAAATCTAAGGGGAAGTTGTGAGCGTTGCGCTCGTGCATTACTTCCATACCCAGGT
>NZ_CALMFY010000132.1 GCF_937863485.1 uncultured Nostoc sp.
ATCCCCGAACGCAAGAGCGTCCCGTAGGGAAGGGGTACGCGGACTCGCTCTAAGCGTTGGCGCAGCCTCTCTAAGCGAAGCCATGCCGCAGGCTTTACGCTGCGCTATCGTCAATTCCATTATCCAAAATTGAATTGCCCCATGCTCAATCCCTAAAATACCCCAGTCTGTGTTTCGACCTCAATCAAATCAAAGCGATAATTTTCAATTACGGGATTTGCTAGCATTTGGTCACAAATGCGATCAAGGTCTTGACGGGCTTTCTTCTCATCAGTCGAGGTGATGGTGAGTTCAATGTACTTACCAATCCGCACCTGGTCAACGTTCTCGTATCCCAGTTGCTTAAGACCGGATTGTACAGCCACACCAGCGGGGTCTAATACTGAAGGACGAAGCGTCACGAAAATTTTGGCTAAATACTTGGTTTGCACGGGCTTTTGCTGAATGCTGCGATCGCTATACTATAACTTTCTGTTCCAACTGAGTGAAAATAAGATTACGAAGCGGTTAAAGTTAATTGATCAATTAGCCCATCTAACAGCTTCAACTACAGTGGCATATTTAAATAATTGTCTATGAGAGCCATACGCACCCGCAGTCAAGAGCGTATTTTCAACCTACTGAAAACCGTCAAAAAAGGCATTTCCGCCCAAGATATTTACGTAGAACTACGTAACACAAATCAGAGTATGGGTTTAGCAACAGTTTACCGCTCCCTAGAAGCCTTAAAACTCGAAGGCATGGTACAAGTGCGGAATTTAGCTAACGGTGAAGCCCTCTACAGCCTAGCGCAGCAAGACAAACACCACCTTACTTGCTTGCAATGCGGTGTCTCAATTCCGATTAATCAATGCCCCGTTCATGACCTAGAAGACCAGTTAGAATCCAGCCATAAGTTTAAAGTTTTTTACCACACCCTAGAGTTTTTTGGGTTGTGCAGCCAATGCCAGGTAAATCAATCTACCGCGATTGGTCAATAGTTATACCAATTTTATGAGAGGAATAAAGCGTATTTTACTTCTGAATTCTGAATTCAGACTCCTGAATTCTGCTGTAATAAATGCTTTATTCAAATAAAACTCAACCAACTAAATACGTCTGTAACTCAGGGCGGCCGCATCTAAATTACTCTTGATTACAACCAAAGTTGAAAATCGATGAAAAAATCAGCATTTACTGTTTGATTTACTTTCCAAGACTCAAAATGAGCGCTTAATACTTTCGCAATAAGTAAAAAATAATGAGAAAAATATAGATCCTATAGAGAATGAAATAGCCTTGTTGACATGATGCGACCGCCCTGCCCCTGACTGTATTCAGTTGGAATAACAAAAATCTACGAGGTGGAGTATGGATACTCGTATCCCAGAATGTATTCGTCCAGTATTAAATGATTATTTGTTATCATTACAAATCGAACTTCCGGGTCTGATAGATGGCTGCTACATTCATGGATCTATTGCGCTTAATGCCTTTAACCCATACTTGAGTGACATTGATTTTATTACTATTCTCATACGACGGGCTATAACATCCGAGGTAAAAAAACTAAAAGCAGTCCATAAAAAACTAGAACTGAGCTATCCACAGTGGAAACTAGAAGGAAGTTATTTGCTTCTTGAAGATGTCGGGCGATCGCAACAAGAAATTGCTCCTTATCCTTACTATCATGACAGCGCTCTGCACTCTGCTGGATATCATGACATAAACCAAGTCACTTGGTGGGTGTTGAAACATCGAGGCATTTGTCTGATTGGACTTCCACCAGAAAACCTTGCATTTACAGTCGATTGGAATCTGCTGCAAAGAAAGATGAAGGAAAATCTGAACAGCTATTGGGTGAGTTGGACACGAGCGCCAAGTAAAGTAGCATATTTATTAACAGATAGTGGTATTCAGTGGGCTGTGCTTGGCGTTCTGCGTCTGTTTTACGCGTTGAGAGAGCATGAAATCCTCTCCAAAACGGAGGCTGGTCGATATGCATTAGTGCATCTTCCACCAAAGTGGCATCAACTTATTCAAGAGGCAATTAACCTGCGTGAAATTCGGCATGGTTCCTCTTATCGCAGCAAAGTGAGCCGGGCTGTTGAAGCAGTACGCTTCTTACACTATGTAATTAATGTATGTAACCAACAGGCATTTTCAAGAGAAAACGGCGTTTGAAATGTTACTGCCTGATTTTAAGAGATAGAAATTCACAATTTTATTAGTGTCGAAACTCTTTCTGAAGCTCTGCCTTTGTATTCTCCTACCGCTATCGGTGATTGGTTTGAGTTTCCCACATCAAAGTTGCATTAATCCTTAATGTCACGAACCCAAACCAATGGCAGCTTTTTAGTCTAAGTTAGCAGAGAACAGCGATCGCTCTTGATATGAAATGACTATCTCGATTCAAGAAATGAGGTTTTCATCGTTAGAATAATCTTCGCCACTGCTTCAGATATGAGAACCACCGATAATCGATTTCCTGATCGGTCAAATTTTATGCAAGGTGAAGGGGCTTCTTGGCTCTGTCATCGTCCTCTCCAGGCTTTCAGACCCTTTTCTAATTTTACTCTCCCCAGAGTGACAAAAGAAAGTTAGCGCTCTTCAATCACTCTAGGCTAAAGGTTGAAGACTATAAATAGGTATTCTTTCATTGTCTTGTTCCCAGTCTGAGACTGGAAACGAGGTTTGAAAAGGGTTTTAAACTTAAATTGACACCAATGCCACTCCCTACTTCTAACTAGAGCGATTATTTTCTAATCCTGGTATTTGCTTAGAAAACAACTCGTTAGAGTTAACCTGACCATCTGAAACGACAGAGCGTATGCCCTCTAAAGCAGCAGGAATGGAGCGCGGATCTATAAAAATTACCTTACTGCTATCGCTTTTACCAATTGTCGCGCCCATATCGAGATAACCCAAAGCAAACAGAACTTCAACTGCTTTATTAGCATTGGGATTAGTGTGGAGTTTTTGGGCAAGAATTTCTGCTGATTCTGCGATCGCCTGCGCTTTTAGAACTTGTTGCTGACGTTCTCCTTGAGCTTTCAGAACGATCGCCTTTTGTTCAGCTTCCGCTTGCAGAATTGTCGATTTTTGACGAGCTTCTGCATCTAAGATTTGCGCGTCAGCTTTGCCTCTGGCGCTATTAACAGCAGCTTCGCGTTCGCCCTCAGAAGTTAAAATTGCTGCCCGTTTGCGTCGTTCTGCCGACATTTGCAATTCCATCGATTCTCGCACTGCCTGAGACGGAATAATATCTCGCAGTTCTACCCGTGTCACTTTCACACCCCAAGGATCGGTAGCAACGTCCAAATCCTGTAATAAAAGTTCACTGATGTGGGAACGAGCAGTAAAGGTTTGATCCAACTCCAGTTGCCCCATTTCGGCGCGAATTTGAGTCAGCACCATGTTTACCATTGCCGACTGGAGATTTTCTACCTTGTACCAGGCTTTTTCCATATCCACAATCCGCCAGTAAAACACTGCATCCACCTCAATGCCAACGTTGTCACGGGTGATGCACTGTTGGGGAGGAATATCTAAGACTTTTTCTCGGATAGTTTCTCGGTAGACAATTCTATCTACGAAAGGAATGACAAAGTTTAGTCCTGGTTCCAGTTTTTTGTTATAACTACCCAATCTTTCTACCAAAGCTTCATTGCCCTGATTGACAACTTTCACAGACCCTGCTACGGCAGAACCACCAAGGGCTAAAAAGACGAGCAAAAAGAACTGTTCCATTGTGAATCTCCTGATTTTTAACTATATTAGGTGTCACTAGAAAGGAGAAGGGGCAGGGGCGAGGGACAGAAACGACTAATGACTCTTGACTCTTGACTAATGACTAATGACTAATGACTAAGAATTCAACAAATTTTCTGGTATCACAATCAAAGTAGTACCTTCTCTCCTAACCACATAAACCCTTTGATGGGGTGATATGGTGAATTTGTCATCGTCACATCGTGCCTGCCAAGAATTTCCCTCATACAGCACCCGCCCTGTTTTCCCAGGCAGAATTTCTGTTAAGGTTTCAGCTATAACTGCATCCCGAATTTTAGATTTGCGTTGTCGCGGTTGCAAAAACCGACGGGAAAGCAAAACTAGTGTGGTGGAAAATAATAGCCAAACTATAACTTGCAACCATACACTTCCCAAACCCACTCCAGACAGCAGCGCCACCACAAAAGCGCTAATTCCCATCATGAAGGCGACAAACGCCGATGGTAAGAACAATTCCATTAAACACAGAACTGCTCCTGCCAGAAGCCAGATTAAGGTAAAACTTGGCATAGCGCCATCCTAAACTTTACATTGACGTAAATGCATTTATACGATTAGATACACCCAGACGTAAGTTATTTACAGAAAGCAAAACTTGGTCTTTTTACCAATAATTTTGATTAATTTCAGTAACAAGGTGTAGCTAGTAGTACACGAATTCAGTCTATTCTAGCCTTCAAGTCATTGCCAGCTAAATGTAATCGAAATTCATGAGTTGATTGATTTTTTAAATTTATACCTTTATGATTTCTACTCAACTGATAATTTATTGTATAAATCCAGCCTGTAATAGCCCGATTAATCCTATGGGAGATAGTGTTTGTGCCAGTTGCCAAACTCCCTTGGTTCACCGCTATCTTTGGGCTACTGGCTCATTGTCTGTTAAAATTCCACCAGGCACAAAGGTAGCAGATAGATACGAGGTAATTAGTCCTCAGATTTGGCTGGATACTCAACCGGGACTTTCGCCAGATGCACCTGAAGAATTGCCAAAGGAAGTAATTCCTTATCTACGATTATATCAAGAACGGTTACACCTGCCTCAGGCTTATGGGTTTGCTAGTTACCTTGAGGGAGATACAAGTGATATCCTCTTATTGGAAAATGTGCCAATAAATGAGATCGGAAATATCTATCCAACTATTGTTGAGGCATGGGAGCAAGCAACGGCAGTACGACAAGTTTATTGGCTGTGGCAAATTCTCCAACTTTGGACACCTTTATCAGAATTGGGACTTAGCGGCAGTTTACTGGTAGTAGACAACTTGAGAGTCCAAGGTTGGTGTGTGCGGCTGTTGGAACTCTACCAAACACCAGCAGATAAGAAGCTGAGTTTACAGAATCTGGGGCAGTGTTGGCAGTTTTGGGTAGCGTCTGCAAAAGCATCAATAGCCAAAGGGTTACAGAACATAGTCCAGCAGATGTGTGAAACTGAGGTTGAGTTAGAGGCTATTAATATTCAACTCAATAATTTACTACTAGCATCGGCGGCAGAATTGCCACTAGTCTTGAAGGTGGCAGGCTCTACAGATATTGGCCCATTGATGGTGCAAAATGAAGACGCTTGCTACCCCAATACTTTGGGTGACTTAGATGAACCTTTATTACCTCAGTTGTCGATTGTTTGCGATGGCATTGGCGGACACCAGGGCGGCGAGGTTGCCAGTAAGTTGGCAGTGCAGTCTGTAAAATTGCAAATTCGCGCTTTACTAACGGAGGTAACAGAACAAACCGTACTTGTACCACCAGAGTTGTTGCAGGAACAACTAGAAGCAAGCTTACGGGTGATAAATAATCTGATTTGTGCCCGCAATAACGAACAAAAACGCCAAGGCAGAGAACGCATGGCTACAACCATAGTAATGGCGTTGCAAGTTCCACAACGAGTGCAGACGAGTACTGGGTGGCAATCAAATAATACCCATGAACTTTACTTAGCTAATGTTGGCGATAGCCGTGCCTATTGGATTACTCGCAATTATTGTCAGCTACTGACAGTAGATGATGATGTCACAACGCGGGAAGTCCGCTTTGCTAAAAGCTTGTATCGAAAGGCACTTCTTAGACCAGATGCTAGTGCCCTAACTCAAGCATTGGGGACAAGAGATGCAGAATCTTTGCGTCTCAAGGTTCAGCGATTCATTGTGGAAGAAGATGGCATCTTGCTACTGTGTTCTGATGGTTTAAGTGATAATAACTGCGTAGAACAATCTTGGCAGGATTATGCAAAACCCGTGTTAACTGGTCAACTGACAGTTGAAGATGCTGTTCGCAACTGGATTAACCTGGCAAACGAAAAAAATGGGCGTGATAATACGTCGGTTGTTCTTACTTATTGCCGTGTCTCCCCAGAATACTTAGTACCTGTGACTCCGGCGTTGCCAGAAGAGATTATAGAAGCAGAAATACAAGAAGAACTACAAGAACAAGAAGAACTACAAGAACCAATTTCCTTCACAGAAAGTTCGCGATCGCTGCTAGATTTGGATCTAGATTTGGATCTTCCAGAAGAACCACTTATAACCCCAGAAATTCCACCAACGTTAATTACAAAACCTAATCGGGGTAAACGCTTGGTAATGCTAGGGGGTGTATTGGCGTTGCTTGTGGGGGGTACAAGTCTGGGATTATTTGCCTGGTGGCAATTTAATCCTCAAGGATTCCAGCAAATATGTCGGCAACTTCCCCAAAGAGGGCAGCAACTTTGTCCGCCTGGGAAGTAGCGAATAGGACTCCAACTCAACATTCAGCACTCCACTTAACTACTCACCGTTGAAGATTACTGATGTGAAAAGACAAATAGTCTGGAGCCAAGAATATATATTGCCAACGTGAACATGAAAAACTTGCAAGTTGTGGATAATGGATTTTCATCCGTCCCGATTATTGATATCAGCGCCTTAATTTCTGGAAAAGGCGATCTCTGGCGAGAAGCCGCTTCTCTACGAGACGCTGCGCGAATGCGTCTACGCTATTCCATCGCATCTCAAATCAAACAAGCGTGTCAAGAATCGGGGTTTTTCTATATTATCGGACATGGTGTAGACGAAAGTTTGCAGCAGCGACTTGAAGAACTCAGCCGCCAGTTTTTCGCCCAGGATTTGGAAACTAAACTTAAAATCCGCATGGCTTTGGCAGGTATTGCATGGCGAGGTTATTTCCCCGTTGGTGGCGAACTGACATCCGGTAAACCCGACTTGAAAGAAGGTATTTATTTTGGCGCTCAATTGCCAGAAGAACACCCACTAGTGCAAGCTGGTACTCCTATGCATGGTTCCAACCTCTTCCCCGCCAACATTCCCCAATTTGGCGAAACAGTGCTTGAATATATGGAGGCGATGACAAACTTGGGACACACTTTGATGATTGGTATAGCCCTGAGTTTGGGATTGGAAGAATCCTACTTTGCTGACCGTTACACTTGTAATCCCCTAGTGCTGTTTCGCATCTTCAACTATCCTCCTCCTTTATCACCCTCAGATGGTGAACCGATATGGGGCGTTGGCGAACATACTGATTATGGCGTTCTGACCATTCTCAAGCAGGACGACTCAGGTGGATTAGAGATTAAATCCAAGTCAAGTTGGGTTGCTGCGCCTCCCGTTCCTGGTTCCTTTGTCTGCAACATCGGCGATATGCTAGACAAAATGACACGAGGTTTGTATCGTTCTACACCTCATCGTGTACAGAATCAGTCCCAAAATCATCGCCTTTCGTTCCCCTTCTTTTTCGATCCCAATTTCGATGTGGAAGTGAAGCCGATTCAATTAGATAAAATAGTAGCGAATAATGATGCAAGCGATCGCTGGGATAAAGCTAACGTTCATGATTTTCGCGGAACTTATGGTGATTATGTGTTAAATAAGGTGTCTAAGGTTTTTCCAGAGTTGCAGCGATCGGTATTATAGGGTTTCAACCTTTTCTTCTTTAACTCTTGAATTCGCACAGTCGTTGATTGAATTCGCACAGTCGTTGATTGAATTCGGACAACCACCAAGAATTTACCGGCTACTTTGAAAAAACGTAGCCAGCTCCCGCGCTACTGCGACTGGTTGCTCCTCCGTAGAAAGTGTCCGCAATGAGCGACCATACCACCGTGTACATCATCGGCTATGAAGACTGTTTTACTCCAGACTCCTGCTGTATTTCTCAGCAGATAGCTTGCTTGTTAAGCTTATCCGTGGTTTGATTTAAATACGGCATCCATATCAATTTAACGTAGTTTATTTAGAACTCAATTACCTGAATTAACTTGTCAGCCACAAAGTAAATACAAAACTTTCCATGCCTATCCAAACTATTGGTATTTTAAGTCCGGGTGATATGGGGCAGGCGATCGCAGCTGTTCTGAATCAAAATGGATTGAAAACTATTGCTGCTCTAGATAATCGCAGTGAACGAACTCGGCAATTAGCAGCCGCAGCCAACATTCAAGATGTGGGTTCCCTCAGACAACTGGTAATTGAATCTGATGTAATTTTGTCAGTTCTAGTGCCAGCAGCAGCGACTGAAGCAGCAAAGCAAGTCGCTGAGGTGATCAGCAATGTTGGTAAACAGATCCTCTACGTTGACTGTAATGCGATCGCACCCCAAAAAGTCATAAATATCGCCAAACTCATTGAATCAGTTGGCGGAACATTCGTAGATGCATCAATCATTGGCCCACCACCGCGAGTTCCCAATCGTACCCGCATATATACTTCAGGAAAACAAGCAAGTCAACTCCAACAACTGCAAGATCATGGCTTGGATGTGCGGGTGATTGGTGATGAAATTGGTCAGGCTTCCGGGTTGAAAATGTCCTATGCAGCCCTGACAAAAGGACTTACAGCAATTAGCACAGAATTACTGATTGCAGCCCATCGTTTAGGCTTGGATAAAGAACTATGGGATGAAGTGTCTAGTAGCCAAAAGGAACTTGCTAGCATATTAACCCGTTCGATTCCATCGATGACACCAAAAGCGCATCGTTGGGTAGGAGAAATGGAAGAGATTGCAGAAACATTTAAAGAGTTAGGTTTGACTGAGCGGATTTTTTACGGAGCAGCTGATGTTTACCGTTTGGTGAAAGAAACCTCTTTGGGTAAGGAAACACCAGAAGAATGCGATCGCGATCGTTCATTGAATGAAATTATTACAATCCTCTCCAATGAAGCAATTTCTGACACATAATCAAGACTATTTTATTGCGGGTTGAGATATGGGATGACTCAGGAACAATGGACTGCGGTTGACGCTTACTTTACCGATCTGCTTGTGCCGCCCGACCCCGCGCTGGATGCGGCTCTCCAGACTAGCGCTGCGGCCGGACTGCCACCGCACAATGTTTCGCCGAACCAAGGCAAGCTGCTGCTGCTATTGGCACAAATCCAAGGGGCGCGAACCATCCTGGAGATTGGCACTCTAGGCGGTTACAGTACTATCTGGCTGGCGCGGGCGCTATCCAGCAACGGTCGTCTGATCACCCTAGAGGCTAACCCAAAGCACGCCGAAGTCGCCCGTGTCAACATCGCCCGCGCTGGTCTGGCGGATATTGTTGACCTGCGCCTCGGACAGGCACTCTCTACGCTGCCACAGATTGCCGCCGAGGGTCACAGCCCATTTGACCTGATCTTTATTGACGCCGACAAGCCAAACAATCCAGATTACCTCACATGGGCGCTCAAACTTTCCCGTCGCGGTAGTCTGATTATCGCCGAGAATGTCGTGCGTAACGGAGCGGTGCTTGATCAAAGCAGCAGCGATCCTAGCGTCCAGGGGGTACGTCACTTCAACGAACTGCTTGCCTCTGAGCCGCGCATCAGCGCCACGGCAATCCAGACTGTGGGTAGCAAAGGATACGATGGCTTTGCGATCGTGATCGTCACCGCTGACTAATAAGGCATTGAGCCAAGATCCGTAAACCAAAATAGCAAGAGATTGTTATTTGCTCAGTCTTGGGAACGATTTTGAGGGAACAGGTAAGCGATCGCAGCGTAACCCGAAATACTGACTAAACTAACCAAAAAAGCAGCCAGAACAAAAGTAGACATACAGAATTCTACCCAAATGCCAGATTAACGTTATATTCTATACAATTCCAAAATCTCGACACTCATCAAAAAATAAGATTTTGGATTAATCCGCTAAGGCTTTGGCTTGCTCCTCCCTAACCCTTCTTAAAAGGAGGGAATTAGAGCCAGCCTTTTTAAGGGAGTTTGGGGGATCTTCCTGGGCAAAATATCACCAACACCAAGCGTATTGAATTTTGGATACTTTCAAACTAGCAATTGCGTATGACACAACAGTGACTACCTTGTGTCAATCCCTTGTATCTCAAGCATTTTCACTAAACTTAAGCCAAAGGCAGAAAAAACCGAAACGTACTGCCAATTCCCAACTCACTTTCTACTTGAATCTGACCGCCTTGTAGTTCAATCAAACGACGGGAAATGGTTAAGCCAATACCAGTGCCTCCCGAATGGCGATCGCGCGATTGGTCAGCTCGCCAGAAGCGCTCAAATACATGGGGCAAATTTTCTGGAACGATACCAATACCTGTATCGATAACCGCAATCCAGAGTTGAGATCCTTGAGTCCCAGCCCGAATCGTAATTAAACCTTCATTAGTATAATGCACTGCATTACCTAGCAGATTAACCAACACCTGTTCTGTACGGTCAATATCCGCCAATACAGGAGGCAGCACAGATGGACATTCCAAAAGCAGAACTGGCCCATCTTCCAACAGCTGGTCACTAAATTTTTCCACTAATGACTCTAACAATGGACGCAGATTTACCCGTTGTATATTAATTGGCAAATAACCAGCTTCTGCCTTAGAGAGTTCTTGTAAATCGTTCACCAAGCGCTCTAAACGCTTAGTTTCTCTAGCTAAACGCCGATAAATCTCAGGAGAGGCTTCAATTTCCCCATCAGCCAGTTCTTCCAAGTAACCACGGACAACTGTTAACGGTGTCCGTAGTTCATGAGTCATGTCTCCAATCACTTCTCGCCGCCGCACTTCCACCCCTTCTAAACTGGCTGCCATCCGGTTGAAACTAGCACCAAGTCCATTAAGTTCTGGAATGTCAGACATCGGTAGTCGTGCATCCATCTGACCAGCAGCAAATTTTTGGGTGATTTGTTCCATCTCTGTCAACCGCTGCATAATCCGTCTAGACACCCAGTAACTTAATCCTCCAGCAGCGGTAGTCCCAACTAAGACTGACCAAATTGTGCTTCGCTGCCAAGCAAGTTCAAATCCTGTAACCAATTCAGTCCGGACATCGATTAAGTCGAATCCCTGATTTTCTAATCGTTCCAAATGCAAGACAAACAAGCGGGGGGAAGAGATTTTGCTGATACTCACCAAACTAGCTACCCCCACGATCATTACTACTAAGTGGGAGAAAAATAGCCGCCCTCTCAGCCCCATCTTCATAATATTTACGCTACCAGGGGATCTTCAAATTTATAGCCTACCCCAACAACAGTTTTAATAAAAGTGGGAGTTGCCGGATCAGGCTCAATCTTTTTTCGCAACCGAGCTACATGAGTATCTACCACTCGTTCATCGCCAAAAAAATTATCTCCCCAAAGTTTATCAATTAGTTGAGTGCGGTTCCAAACTCTACCAGGATTACTGACAAAGGTAGTTAGCAAGTTAAATTCTAGGGTAGTTAAATCCAAAATTTCAACCTCCTGAGAATTTATCTGACGACTGGCAGTGCGCTGGTCTACATCTACGATAAAGTGTTGGGTACGATTGACTTGATGTTGTCCCCCTTGGCGGAGGCTACGCCGCAATAGTGCCCGCACCCTAGCTACCAATTCTCTGGGGCTAAAGGGTTTTATCATATAATCATCAGCACCAGTAGACAGACCAATGACGCGATCGATTTCCTCACCCTTAGCCGTGAGCATCAAAATGTAAGGATCTTTTGCACCTGGTTTCTGGCGAATTCTGGCACAAACTTCCAACCCATCCAAACCAGGAATCATTAAATCTAGAATGATTAAATCAGGTGGTTGCTCCTGAAACATCCGTAAAGCATTCATGCCATCGCGGCTAATGCGACAAAAAAATCCTTCTTTTTCTAAAGATAGTTCGATTAAATGAGCAATTTCTGGTTCATCTTCGACTATTAAAATATCCATTTCAATTAACAAGACTTGGGGCAAAATCCCTTGTTCAAAGTAGGCATTTGGGGACTGAAACGGGTATGGATGGGAATTCAAGCCCCACCCAACCTGATAAACCTTCTACAGGCTTACAATAGCTCAGTAGAGATTTCGATAGATTTGAAATCGGGTTTTAAAGGTTTGAATTTGACGGCGTGCGATAACTATAGCCAAGATTAGAATCTTTTTGAATGTGTGCTTTTATACTATCGAGGTCAATGAAGCAATCAGCAACATCAATCAAGCTTTCACTAGTGGTCGTTTGCAGGCTGACCACTTCCACCCGAACCCCCATTCTGCTGACAGCGTTCACAGCATATGCTAAATCTCCATCTCCACTGACTAAAACCGCAGTATCATAGTAAGGAGCTAAAGTTATCATGTCTACAGCAATTTCTACGTTCAGATTTGATTTCTTTAAATTCTCTGCTGGCACAATGAGTTCTTTTGCCACTACACGATAGCCATTACGACGCATCCACAATAGAAAACCCTGTTGCTTTTCATTATTGATATCAACCCCAGTATAAAAGAAAGCACGCAACAGTCTTGAACCGTTGGTTAAACGACAAAGCAATTTAACGTAGTCAATTTCTATGCCCAGTTGTAAAGCTGTATGAAATAGACTTAAGCCATCAATAAAAATAGCAACTCGACCACGATTCAAGCTATTGATAATCAAACTATCAGGTGCAGTATCTTGCATCTTGGTATCTTTACTTTTGACAACAGTATCGCTCAAATTTTGTCCTTGCCAATGCGGTTTAGCTTTGAGTACTTTAGGTTCCTTAAATTCATTTGTTTGTTTGCTAAAATTAGTTATAATCATTGATACCTCTGATTTTAAAGCTGGAAAGAGTTTTGGGTAAATTGTCTATAGTATAGTCTGTGCTGATTTATAACCCTAGCAGGTAATGATCTTAAGTCACTACATGCAGATAAACTTAATTGACGCTAAACAGAATCAAAAGTACACAGCCCAAGGGTTTTTCACTGTGATCAGGGTTGGTTTGACGAAACATTGCGTCTGCCCACAGATATGTTAATCTTTACCCACTGAGACAGCAAGAGTTTGGAGAAAATAAATCTTCCTGTAAGGGTAGGGCAAGAATCCGCGAACGTCATCTATCTATTTTATTTTACCGCAGGGTAAGGAAGCTCAAATACTGACAAGAGCTAGAAGCATTAATAATGTAATATGCGATGCCTGCGGCGGGCTACGCCAACGCTCCTCAAAAGGTAAGTTGTCTTAAGGTATTTAGGTAATCTTTAATGCAACTCTTATAAAAGTTTATCTTAATCAGGGAGTGCTCAACGGTCAATAGTCAGAAAACACTGACGAAAGAAAATACAAGATTCCCGACTTCTTTAAAGAAGTCGGGAATCTGAGTCTTAACCTTTAGCTAACTTATTATTGGATGTATAGTAAACCTTATTACCAGTATCAGGTACAAAATGGCAGATGATACATGAATTCCATAATGACTTCCAAATTGGTTCTTCCGATTTGTGGAAATACTCACCCATCACTGGTTTTATTGCCTCAGTTGCCTTCAGCAAATTGTAGTGAGGGATGTTAAGGAATATATGGTGAGCAACATGAGTACCGATATCATGATGGATATGATTGATCAAACCATAATTACGGTCAATGCTAGAAATCGCACCTTTCAAGAAAGTCCAATCTTCTCCACGATACCAGGGAAGGTCTGGCTCAGTATGGTGCAAAAATGTTACCAAATCTAGCCAAATTATGAACACAAGGTAGGGCACAGCGTAATATTTCAGCAACCACATCCAACCCCATTGGTAGGTGAGGAAACCTAGCAAACCTACCATACCAATCAAAAGTACAGTGCTAGTGATGACATCCCATTTTTCCGATGGTTTGAAAAGCGAACTGCTGGGCAAAAAGTGTGAGCCTTCTTTATTAGGAGAACGCTTAAATAAATACACAGGATAAGCCAAGAGAAAAACATAATATCTGCCTATCTTCTGGGCTAAAGGCATCTCCTTATATTCTGATTCTGTCACAGGATACCAGCTTTCATCGTTATCGATATTGCCAGTATTTTTGTGATGGGTTCTGTGACTAATCCGCCAACCATGATAAGGAACAAGTATTGGTGTGTGAGAAAGATGTCCAATCAAATCATTGAGCCATTTATGCTTAGAAAAAGATTGGTGTCCGCAGTCATGTCCGACTACAAACAAAGCCCAAAACATCGTTCCTTGCATTAACCAAAAAATTGGGAAGAAAAGCCAAGAATCCAGGTAATGAGCTACTGCATAAAGCAGACCGATAATCAAGATATCACGAAAGAAGTAAAAAAGTGATTTTGTCACATTGGGCTGAAAGCATTCAGCAGGAATTGCAGCTTTTAAATTCTGAAGAGTGAAAGGTAATTTAGTCCTATCCTCAGATGTTTCGCAGGCAGGAGGATTGTTGAACGTGATGATATTTGATTGCACTGGATTCTTTTGATTGGATATAAATCGGAACTTTATTTGAGACAAGATAATCTCACTTCTAAGATGCCCACGAAACTAGCGATCGCTAACACAGAAGAGGATAAATTCTGGCAATTTACCTAAAATTTTAGTCAGTAAAGAATTGCCAGATTTTATTTAAACACAGCATAATAAACGCTCTCATTATTGCAAGAGCGTGAGTGTAATCACAGCGCTATTTATCGCTCTGTATAATATTCGTTGAAAGTCTTATAGCCAACATCAGTTGTGTACAGTTGACACTGGTCTGTAATCTGCTTCATTAAAGGCCAAGAAAACTGACACTCATCATGCAGATAAGTCCCCCAATTTTCTTTGATGCTGCTGTAAGCTAGCCGCAAATTATAAGAAGGAATCGCAGTGGAAATATGATGAGGAACATGAACATTTATATCATGACACAGAATTTCTATCCAACGCGGATAATCACAATGGATAGTGCCAAATAGCTGTGCTAGACCCTCGTTCCACTTGTTCGCTGTCACAAAAGGAACATCTGCGGCAGTATGGTGAACAATAGTAAAAGTACTCATCCAAAAATGGTAAATCATCCAGGGCACTAGCCAAAATTTGACAAATCCCCAGATACCAGTTGTGGCGATGAGAATCGGGAAAGCGATCGCTGCAAACACAACTACTACAGCCACAGAAAGCTTGATACTCGATTGGTCTTTAGTTTTAAAGTTCCGCCAATCAAAATGCACAACTGCCCAATGTCCAATGGAACCTACCCACCAGAAGCGTTTACGCATGAACAGTTCAAAAGCAGACTGCCGGGTTTTATCCCAATTTTCAAACACTTCTGGTCTGATTGGATGCCAAGCGTTGTCCTCATCTAGTTTATTGGTATGAGTATGGTGATAATTATGCTTAATCCGCCAACTATGAAAGGGGTAAATTAACGGCATCATGAAGAAATGCCCCACCAAATCATTTACCCAACGACGTTTGGCAAAAGACCTATGACCACAATCATGGGCAATTACAAAAAAACCTGTTAAAGCAGTACCCGTAAAAATCCAAGCTAAGGGCAAAAGAAACCAAGGAGTGATAATCAAGCTGTAATAGCCCAAGGCAACTGCTAAGACACTGATTATTACTTGTGTCCAAGCTTTGCGAGGGTTCTGCTGAAAACATTCCCGTGGCAGGGTTTTGACAATATCTTTGAGCCTTAGATCGGAATTACCAGGCTCGTCACTTAGTTTCTGGCTATTAATTATTGATGTAGTCATGAACACCTGAAAAACAACAAACTCCTCCACCAAGTCACCAAAAAGTAACTTGCCGTAAAAATTCTTAACATTAGCGCTTCGGATTATAGCAACCTAACCGACACAAGCGCACCCGTAATATAGACTTTTGAAAAGTGAGGAGTTATCAGTAGATAAGTTATGAGTTTAGATTCTTAACTCACGCCTGATGTGAATTAGAAACGCTCCTTGTTCCATAAGGATTTGTGGGTCTCAAAATTATGGTTTGAGAAAAATCGACGGCAACATAAAGAATTTCGACACCTGATTCACATTAAACAGACAAAGATTTTTCGCGTCTCTCCTAACTCCCGTACAGATGCGATTAATCGCGTCTCTCCTAACTCCTGTACAGACAAAGATTTTTCGCGTCTCTCCTAACTCCTGTACAGACAAAGATTTTTCGCGTCTCTACTCCTAACTAGCTTTTGTTGGGGCCAACTTCACATTAGTAGCCAGACCAACTGCTTGTAGCAATTGAACAGTCATCCAAGTTAAATCGATTTCCCACCATTCCAGCCCATGACGAGCTGAGTATTGAAAGGCATGATGGTTATTATGCCAGCCTTCACCGAAAACTAGTACGGCTACCCACCAGCAATTAGTCGATCTATCACCAGAATCATAACTGCGATAGCCAAATTTATGAGTAGCGCTGTTCACCAACCAAGTGCAGTGGTAAACCCAGACAATGCGAACAAAAATTCCCCAAACAACGAAAGGCCAGCCACCCAGAAGCAAAAGCAATACACCTAGAGCAACTTGGATCAAAATGAAATATTTTTCTAAAAACTGATAAACTGGGTCTTCGGCAATGTCTTTGGTGAAACGAGGAACATCGGCGTGAGCCGGACAATAATGAATCAGCCAATCCATGTGGCTCCACCAGAAGCCTTTATTAGAATCATGGGGATCACGGTCAGTATCAGAGTTTAAATGATGAATGCGATGTGTCCCTATCCACTCAATTGGGCCTCCTTGACAGGAGAGTGTGCCGAAGAAAACCAGGAGATACTCTAGCCACTTGGGAGTTTGAAAACTGCGGTGGGTAACAAGGCGGTGAAATCCCAGAGTAACGCCTAAACCACCAGTCACCCAGTACAGTAAGAAACCCACACCAACTGCTGTCCAGCTAAAGTTACCAGGAACAAAGGCAAACAAAGCGCCGATGTGCAGTCCAATGAAAAAGAGGGTATTGACCCAGTTAATTTGAGGTTTAGTTGAAGTAGCAATTGTCATGCAGTAACCTGAATTTGAATTTTCCAGCCTAGTCTGTGCGATCTAAAAATCCGCATATCTATAATTTTTTTTGAACGAGGAACTGATGAACAGCTTAGAACAGCTGCGGCAAGCAGAACAGGCACTATTAGAAATTTTTTCTGGAATTGACACTCAGGTCAAGCATAATCTAAAACGAGTGCTGGATGCCTTTCGTAATCACCGTGTAGGCGCACACCACTTTGCTAGTGTAAGTGGCTATGGTCACGATGATTTAGGACGAGAAACTTTAGATAAAGTTTTTGCCGAAGTTATGGGTTCGGAAGCGGCGGCGGTGCGAGTGCAGTTTGTTTCGGGAACCCATGCGATCGCTTGTGCTTTGTTTGGTGTGCTCCGTCCTGGAGATGAAATGTTAGCAGTGGTCGGTTCTCCCTACGATACGCTTGAAGAAGTCATTGGTTTACGGGGTCAAGGTCAAGGCTCCCTTATTGAGTTTGGCATAAATTACCGCGAGCTAGAGCTAACCCCAGAAGGAACAGTGGATTGTCAAGCTTTAAGCCATGCAGTAGATGACAAAACTCGTTTAGTGTTAATTCAGCGTTCTTGTGGCTATTCTTGGCGTCCTAGTTTATCAATTGCCGATATTGAAAAAATTGTCCATTTAGTCAAACAGCAAAACCCGAACACCGTTTGCTTTGTGGATAATTGCTACGGCGAATTTATTGAAACCAGGGAACCTACAGCGGTAGGTGCTGATTTAATCGCAGGGTCATTGATTAAAAATCCTGGTGGTACTATTGTCAGCGCTGGCGGTTATGTCGCCGGTCGCGCCGACTTAGTGGAAGCAGCCGCCTGTCGCCTCACTGCTCCCGGTATCGGTAGTTATGGCGGTGCTACTTTTGACCAAAATCGCCTGCTGTTCCAAGGACTATTTCTGGCTCCGCAAATGGTAGGAGAGGCGATGAAAGGGACTTACTTAACTGGTTATGTATTTGACAAACTCGGTTATCCAGTGAATCCTGCACCCCTGGCTCCCCGTGGGGATGTAATTCAGGCAATTAAACTCGGTTCTGCCGAAAAGCTAATTGCCTTCTGTAAAGCCATACAACAGCATTCTCCTATAGGTTCTTACTTAGACCCTGTTCCAGATGAAATGCCGGGGTACGAGAGCCAGGTAGTCATGGCTGGGGGGACATTTATTGAAGGGAGTACCTTGGAATTATCAGCAGATGGGCCAATGCGTGAGCCATATGTGGTTTATTGCCAGGGGGGAACTCATTGGACTCATGTGGCGATCGCATTAGAAGCTGCGATTGATGCAGTAGGAAGCAGTGGTTAAATATTATAGCACATATTCCGTAGCGCATGAGGTTTATTGATAAATTAGTGAAAGGCGAACGCATTTGCTATTTCGGCGAACGCATTTGCTATTTCGGCGAACGCATTTGTTATTTCGGCGAACGCATTTGTTATTTCGGCGAACGCATTTGCTATATCGGCGACCGCA
>NZ_CALMFY010000133.1 GCF_937863485.1 uncultured Nostoc sp.
TTGTTCAGAGTATCAACAACTGTGATTTTTTACAAATGATTTAGGATTGCTATATGTTGCGAGATAATTTTAGTTTATTTGATTATTTGGCGGATAAAATCTCACCTTGTCTGACTAATTTTATCGGGCTATTAGAATTATTAATTTAATCTTGTTTTCAGGCTTTACTTCCCACTCTTGGAATTTTACTTCCAGTGGAGATGGGAAAACTTTGTAGATTTCGAGCAATTCTATTCCTTCATAAAATACTAGTTTAAGTGTCTCATCAGTCTGTCTGAATTAAATCTTTAATCCTCCGACTCAGCACTCAGGACTTTGTTCTGTGTTAATATCAGTTGCACGAAACCGCAAAAAGCCGTGGCTACAGTATTAAAATCTCATCGGGTATCAAAAAGGCGTAAACATTCAAAGTATCCTCTCCAGCGTTTGCTTGAGTATGGACACCAGTATCGTAAACAAATTTGGCTGGCGATTACTTATTCTACCCTCAATAAATTTTTCGACTTGGCACCACCCGGCTTAATTGGCGTCGCGGTGGATGTCGTAGTCAAGCAGCAGGATTCCATAATTGCCCAGTTAGGGGTACGTGATGTCTTTGGACAATTTTTGATTATTTCCTTCCTCACTGTGATCATTTGGATACTAGAATCTGTTTTTGAGTACGCCTACGCTCGACTTTGGCGGAATTTGGCTCAGAATATTCAGCATGACTTGCGTTTGGATGCATACAAACATTTGCAAGAGTTGGAATTGGCTTATTTTGAAGAACGCAGCACTGGTGGTTTAATGTCTATCCTCAGTGATGATATTAACCAATTAGAGCGGTTTTTGGATGGGGGAGCGAATGATATTATCCAAGTTTCCGCAACTGTTATAATTATTGGCGCTGCTTTTTTCATTTTGGCTCCTGATGTGGCGTGGATGGCTTTGTCACCAATGCCATTTATCCTCTGGGGTTCCTTTGCCTACCAACGACTACTTGCACCTCGCTACGCTGATGTCCGAGAAAAGGTAGGTTTCCTAAATTCGCGTTTGTCAAACAATATCAGCGGAATTACTACTATTAAAAGTTTCACCGCCGAAACTTATGAAGCCTCTCGTTTGGAATTAGATAGTGACGCTTATCGCCGCAGTAATCGCAAGGCAATTATTCTTTCTGCTGCTTTTGTACCGTTAATTCGGATGCTGATTTTGGTGGGATTCACGGCATTACTATTGTATGGCGGGATGGCAGCGGTTTCTGGAAAAATGTCTGTAGGTACTTACAGCGTATTAGTATTTTTAATCCAGCGCTTGCTGTGGCCTTTAACAAGATTAGGCGAAACTTTTGACCAATATCAAAGGGCAATGGCTTCGACTAATCGAGTCATGAATTTGTTGGATACTCCCATCACTATTCATACAGGTGATGTATCGTTACCTGTGGAGAAAGTGCGCGGTGAAGTGCAATTTAAAAATGTTTATTTTGCCTATAAAGATAGATTTCCAGTTATTAAAAATCTGTCTTTGGATATTCCGGCAGGGAAAACTATTGCAATTGTAGGTTCAACGGGTTCTGGTAAAAGCACTTTAGTCAAACTTTTGTTGCGGTTCTACGAAGTGCAAACTGGAAGCATTACTCTCGATGGTATTGACTTGCAAAGTTTAAATTTACAAGATTTACGCCGCTGTATCGGTTTAGTGAGTCAAGATGTCTTTCTATTTCATGGCACTATAGCGGAGAATATTGCTTATGGTAGTTTTGAGACTACAGAGCAAGAAATTATTACGGCGGCGAAGATAGCCGAGGCACACGAATTTATTATTAACCTGCCCCAAGGTTATGAGACAATTGTGGGAGAAAGAGGACAAAAGTTATCTGGTGGACAAAGACAACGGATTGCGATCGCCCGCGCAGTTCTCAAAAATCCCCCCATTCTAATTTTAGATGAAGCCACCTCAGCAGTGGATAATGAGACAGAAGCGGCAATCCAGCGATCGCTCGAACGGATTACAGTCGATAGAACTACAATTGCGATCGCTCATCGTCTTTCAACTATCCGCAATGCCGATTGCATTTATGTCATGGAACATGGGAAATTAGTAGAGTCCGGAACCCATGAGCAATTGCTGGAGAAAGACGGTATTTATTCCGGCCTCTGGCGTGTACAGTCAGGTTTAAGATAAGTTTCGCCTATTGTCTGTGTCTTCATTACGAATTATTTATGTTTTTTGGTAATAGTCAACCAGAATCAGGTGATACTAAGTGGCGTCGCCAGTTGGATAAGTTTGTCAAAGCAAATCAGCAAGAATTGGCAGCGTTGTTTTGGGGATTGTGGTTAGCAAATGGTGACAGTCAGGGTACTGTTGGTATTGATTTGCAACCAACGCCGCATTTTGTTTATTGTCCGAAAGAGCAGATAGAGAATTTAAATATTAAAGTTGATAATCGACTTCAGGAAATTTTGGGGATTGTTGAGAATCATCAGCCAGAAATGGAAGTTGTGATGATTGGGATTGGTAAGGGTGAAATTAAGTTAATTCAGTTTGTACCGGAACCAGCACCACCAATTTGCTTTGAGCAAGCTGGTAAGGATGTGGATGGGTTATTAGAAGTTTTGGAACAGCGCATGAATGAGCAATTGTCAAGCTAAAAAATTGATTGATGAATATAATTTCTGTAATTAAACTTTGATGCCAAGAAGGTCGATTTTTATATGTCCTCAAACATAAAACCAAGCAAAAGCTGGAAAGAAAATTTTGCTCAATTTTTTGAATCCCCAAGTCGAGAAACTTTGCGTGAATTACTCCGCAACCATACAGGAGAGTATAATGATCTGGATTTTAAAAGAGAACTTGTTTCGGATTATGAAATAGCCAAGGATATTCTTTGGTATGGCTAATAAATCTGGTGGTGCAGTTATTTTTGGTGTTGAGGAAAAAAAAGAAGATAACAGCTTTAACTCTAAGGGATTGTCCGACTTAAATGATAAAACTGATTTTAAAAATAAACTTGAAAAATATCTTCCGTCTCAGCTAGATTTTGAAGTTATAGATTTTTCATACGAAGAATCAGAATATCCAAAACTAAAAGGTAAACGATTTCGGGTTGTGATTATAGAATATAATCCACGATATATTCCCTTTTTGCCTAAGAAAGATAGTGATAAAATTAAGCGTTCTCACATATTTATTAGACACAACAATAGTACTATCAATGCTGAATATGAACATTTGCAAGATATTTTAAATCGTAGAGTAGAAACGACATATTCCTCTACTACAGAAATGTCTCTAGCTGAACACCTTGCTCAATTGAAAGAACTATATTCAATGATACAAAAGAATCAACTTGGTTTGAATTTGGGTTTGCACTTTTTGGAGAATACATATCTCACACAGAAAAATCCATATTATCCAAAAGAAGAATATGATGCTTTTATTAGTAGAATGATTTCTGTAAAGAAGGAAGTAATAGAAGCTATAATCCTAAGAAAAGAACCTTTATAAAACAGAGTTTTAAATAAAGTGCGGTCAATACTGTCAAGTCTAGACGCGATGAGTATCTATAAAGTTTTCCCTCTTATAACTCAAAAAAAGCAGCTGGGTAAATGTGAAAAAACTCTGCGAACAAACCCTGACCGTAGAGTTTATTTAGATACGTAATATCAATCACTCCTGTTCATAATCGCAGGGTTGAATCTATATCTCCCCTCTTAAGAGAAATTCACTATAATCTGACATAAATTAACAGCAAAGCGATAAATCATTTAAATAAGTATAAATACGCTAATATCTAGAGCTTTCATGAAATTTTCAAGAAGTTGCATTGGTTACTACCCACAATCCGATAATGTTTAGTTAAGCTGTAAGCGCTATGATTGAGCTTTATTGAACGTCTTATGCATTGGTTATTATCTGGGCCGTTGAGTACAGAGAAATTGACGGTTAAGATTGCAGGGTTGCCTGCATCGTTACAAGGTAAGAAGCTGGTGCAGTTGTCAGATTTCCACTACGATGGTTTGCGGCTGTCGGAAGATATGTTAGAAAAAGCGATCGCAGCTACTAACGAAGCTAAACCAGATTTAATTCTATTAACTGGTGACTACGTAACTGATGAGCCGGCGCCGATTCACCAACTGGTACTTCGACTCAAACATCTGCAAAGTCGCAGTGGTATTTATGCTATTCTTGGCAATCACGATATATATCATAGACACGCAAAAGCAGAAGTTACAGATGCCCTTACTAGCATTGGAATTTACGTCCTTTGGAACGAAATTGCCTATCCACTTGGAAAAGAATTGCCACTTGTGGGACTGGCGGATAGTTGGTCACGGGAATTCTACCCTGCACTAGTCATGAATCAACTAAACCCCGACACACCCTGCATCGTTTTATCCCACAACCCAGATACTGCGGAGATACTGCAAGCATGGCGAGTTGATTTACAATTATCTGGTCATACTCATGGTGGTCAAATCGTGATTCCCGGAATTGGCCCTGCGACCTTGTTTTACGAAAAGGTTGTAAAAAAAATACCCAGAAAAGTGCGGCGTCTAGTCCCATTTTTAGAAGTAAATGTTTCTGTAGTCAGCCATTGGGAATGGGCACAGGGTTACCATCGGCTAGGAAAAAATCAGTTATATGTCAATCGTGGTTTGGGAACTTACCTCCCAGGACGCTTATTTTGCCGCCCAGAAGTTACTATAATTACCCTACAAGGTGAATGAAAAGGCAGGAGGTGGGGTCATTGACTTGTACTGAGCAAACGAGCGTCTCTAAGAGTTGCCGTAGCGTAGTCGTAAAGCCTGCGACATAGCTATGTCCTAAGCGCCAGCCTCTCGTAGAGAAGAGTTGTATATTTGCCATACTCCTACGGGAATCTTGCTAGCAAAAGCGTCTTGTAGAGTTGTGCAAGAGGAAAAACCCAGAACTAAATTCAGTGATTTCAAATAAATCAATTAGTTAATTGTATCTGGGGTATAAGACATAAATTATTGCAGTTTCTCAAGTTACATTTTGATTTTTGGTAAGCTGTAAGCGCTGGTATGAGGGATATCGGTTGTCTTATGCATTGGTTGTTTACAGGACATTTAAGAGTAGATAAAATCACGGTTAAGATTGCGGAACTTCCTGCATCTTTACAAGGGACAACGTTAGTGCAGTTGTCAGATTTTCACTACGATGGTTTGCGGCTGTCGGAAGATATCTTAGAAAAAGCGATCGCATTTACTAACGAAGCTGAACCAGATTTAATTCTATTAACTGGTGACTACGTAACTGACGATCCGACGCCGATTCACCAACTGGTGCTTCGACTCAAACATTTGCAAAGTCGCTGTGGTATCTACGCCGTACTTGGTAATCACGATATCTATTACAGCCACTCCAAAGCAGAAGTTACACAGGCGTTAACTAGTATTGGGGTACATGTGCTTTGGAATGAAATCGCCTATCCACTAGGAAAAGAATTACCATTGGTAGGACTAGCTGATTATTGGTCACGGGAATTCCACCCTGCACCAGTCATGAATCAACTAAACTCCGTTACACCCCGTATCGTTTTATCCCATAACCCAGATACAGCCAAGATATTGCAACAATGGCGCGTAGATTTGCAACTATCTGGTCATACACACGGCGGTCACATCGTTATTCCGGGCATCGGCCCTGTAGTATTCTATTATAAAAAGCTACTCAAACAAATTCCCAAAAAATTACGGCGTTGGGTAATATTTTTCCTGGGAGACTGTTCTAAAGTAGTGCGATATTGGGAGTGGGCGCAAGGGTTTCACAAGGTGGAAGAAAATCAACTATATGTCAATCGTGGTTTAGGAACTTATAAACCAGGACGTTTATTTTGTCCGCCAGAAGTGACTGTAATTACCTTAGTTAGTCATTAATAATTCTGAACTTGTTTAGCTAATTCAAAGCAGAAACCGCCTGAAGCTACGATGGATAAATATCAGCAGCTTGGGGCGGTTTCTTGAAGATTGGAGAATTTAGAGGTAACTAACTTAAACTTTGGTGGACAGTATTCGTAATCGCTTTACTCAGAATTGCACATCCTTATATTCCAACTAGGCAGGCATTTTCTGGCTGTGCGTTCGTAAAACCTCCAAAACAACTCATTGAACTTAAGGCAAAAACACATTCAATGGATGCCACAACTTCGGAGCGATCGCAATATCATTAGAGCAGGAGGCACAGGCTCTAACTTGAAAGTTTTTGTTTAACTTTTAACCTGTTTGTACCTTGCTCTTAATTTAGCATTCTGTTTGTTCAGCTACAAGACACGTTTACTAAACTTGAATACCATTAATTTATCGCAATAATTTAGAAATATTGCTTAAAAATTGTCCCACTTGCTATATGTTGGCGTTAATGCCAGCATTATCAAGTGGGCTAAAAATTCAGAAGCCGTTATTGAGCAGAACCGCGTGTAGTAGGATCATCTGCGGTAGAAGAACCGCTATTAGATTTACTGTTTGACTGGTCTACTCCTTGAGGTGGAGTGGTTTTAGAGGTGTCACTTTTCGTACCTGGAGCAACAGTATTAGTAGAAGTATCGCCCTTGGTCTGCGAAGTCGGAGTATTACTCGTTGGACTCGTCGGGCTTTGTGTGGCTTTGGGGGTTGGCTGGGTTGCAGAAGGTGCTTTTTGTGCCGCAGGCTGCTGGGGTGGAATAGTAATGTTAATATCCGGTTGGCGAGGTGGTGCAGATGGAGTTATAACCTGCTGTGGAACAGGAACAGCAACAGGAACAGGTATTTCCCTAGTTCTTTCGATTATCGTCGTTCGTGGTTGAGGAGATGCACTGGGAGTTGGACTACTCTTACTCGGTACAGGAACCACGACCGGCACAGTATTGTTAACGGCTGCGTTATTCTGCTGGTTGAAGTACCAGACCCCACCTATAAGCAAACTAAGCAAGGAAGTAATAATAACACCCAACAGCAAACCACCACTAGCATTGTTATTGTCACGCTCGGTTAAATCAGCTTGCTGATTGCTACGCTCAGTATTTCGACCTTCTACGTAACCCTTACTATAAGAGTTGGGATTATCTGTGCTGTTCTTGACTGTTTCAGTAGTTCGCGTCAAGTCAGTGTGAGTATTACCATTTATATCAGTGTAAGATTCTTGCTTAACTTCACTGTTTTTCCTTTCGTGTTCATTGGGAATAGACATAGCTGTTGATTTAACTCCTCAGATACGATATTGACAAACTAAAGCTTTGTAAGAACAAGAGGTTTTTATGAGTTGAAAAATGTATGTTGCTGATAAATATTGAGTTTTATTTGCTACCCAACTGTTGGTAATTCTCAGGATAACCTCTGTGATTAGCAAGTGGCTCTATCTCTAGGGAGTTAATACTCAATCAAAAGAAAGAGTACCTCCAAAGATAGATGTTATTAAACTGTCAGGTAATGCATTGATAAAAAATCTAGTGATTTACTGAAATCATCTAAATTTTTAATTTGTTGTTAGACATCGCAGCGCCAAATTTTAATTGTCATGTCTCGACTACCACTAGCTAGGGTTTTGCCATCGGGACTGAAAGCGACAGAGTTAACCCAATCCGAATGGTTATCCAAAGTGTAAAGATTTTGTCCAGTGCTAACATTCCATAACTTCACGGTATGATCTGCACTACCACTAGCAAGATGCTGACCATCGGGGCTAAAAGCTACAGACCAAACATAACTATGATGTCCCGCAAGTGTGTTAATTGGCTTACCTGTACTGATGTTCCATAACTTGATAGTCTGGTCATAACTACCACTAGCTAAAATTTGCCCATTAGGGCTAATGGCAACACAAGTTACCCAACCTGAATGCCCGTTGAGAGTTTGCAGCAGTTTTCTACTCTTCCAATTCCATAGCTTAATGGTATTGTCTGCACTACCACTAACTAAAATCTGCTGCTTTGGGCAAATAGCAAGGGAGTAGACTAAGTAGGAATGACTTTTGAGGACATGCAACAATTGTCCCATGCCTATATGGGAAATCTTGATAGTGGTGTCTCTACCGCCACTGAGGATAGTTTGACCATCAGGACTAATGATTACAGAAAAAACTGGGGTTGAATGTACTTTGAGGGTGCTGAGTAATTTACCTGTAGATACTTGCCAAATCATCATGCTGCTGTCGTCACTTCCACTAACCAGAGTTTGGCTATCTGGGCTGTAGGCGAGGCATCTTACCCATTTTGTATGACCAGTGAGAGTATGTAACAATTTCCCTGTGTCGAGATGCCAAATTTTGATAGTCTTATCAGTACTTCCACTGGCGAGAGTTTGCCCATCTGGACTAATTACAGTGGTAAAAACCCAGTTCAGATGACTCAGAGTGTGTACACATTTCCACGGTGAAGGTTGAGGTTGCGGTTCAGGTGGCTTTGGCGGTGGCGATGTAGGTTTGGGTGGTGGTGGCGGCGTTGCTGGCTTTTGTGTTGGTGATGAAGGTTTAGGCGATGCTTTTTTCTGTTTCAGTTCCAGTTCTGCGGCATTTTTAAAATCAGACCAAGCTCTATTTTCATATCCAAGTTTTGAGCAAGCAAGCCCTCGGTATCTGTAAGCTTTAAAGTATTTAGGGTTGAGACGAATCGCTTGGCTAAAGTCTTCAATTGCTTCAGTATATTTTCCTCTTTGAGCTTTCTCCATGCCGCGTTTATAGAAACTTTCAGCATTGAATGTAGTGGAATCAATTGTGGTGGAAGTAAAAGCTGATTGATTTGTCTCACTTGGTTGATAAGACTTTAACCTTCCATAAGCTTGATTGATTTCTTTGATTTTTGCTTCCGCTTCTAGCTTTTGCTGCGGTTCGAGAAAACAATCTGGATGCCAAGTCTTAGCCATCTGGCGGTAAGCTTGCTTGACTTCCTCAACAGATGCACCTGGTTTTAACCCCAGAATATTGTAAACATGATTTATATCAAAGCGATCGCTCATACTAGGAAATCAGCAGCAAATCAAACTCTACTTAGTATTCCCAAGCATAAGTATTATCTAACTTAAGCTATGGTGTCGCTGTCTGAAGCAACACGTAGTAGGGGCACAGCATTGCTGTGCCTCTAAGAATGATATGTATTCCACTTCTTATCTCCAACGCCGATTTAGCCGCAGTAAACTTTTTATCCCCTCACAAAATCTTTTTACCAGAGTTCTAGGCTTTGATATCGGTCTTGGTGAGCGTGATGTACGTGCAGCGCCCGGATTTGTTAACTCTTGTTCTATTTGTGCAGCTTTATTTAAATCTGAAGCGGCTCTATATTCGTATCCTAGTTGAGAGCAAACTAGCCCACGATATTTATATGCGTCAATATAGTGAGGATTGAGACGAATCGCGTGGGTAAAATCTGCGATCGCATCTTCATATCTTCCTTCTGTAGCATTCTCTACTCCCCAACTATAAAAAGTTTCTGCATCCCAACGATTGACAGATATTTTTGTGGGATTTGTAGGCGAAGATGAAGATGGGTTTTCAGGAGTAGGAGGCTCGGATGGACTTTCAGATTTGAGCTTGTTGTAAGCTGCGTTGATTGATTTGATTTTTTCCTCAGCTTCCTGTTTTTGCTTTTGCTCAAGAAAGCGATCGGGATGCCAAATTTTTACCAGTTGACGGTAAGCTCGCTTCACTTGTGCTTGTGATGCACCAGTTTTCAGCCCAAGAATTTCATAAGCATGATTGAGATCGAAGTCATCGCGCATACTGAAAAAATCGGCAACTATATAAATCTATGTTAACTATTCCTCTAAATCTCCTTCAATCAACCCAAACACCTCATTCTGGCTATCACTGGGATGGCAGTAGTCGCCGCTTCTTTGAAGGCTGGTATTACCGCATCACGTTACCGGAAATTGGGCAAACATTCGCCTTTATGTACTCCATCGAAGACCCCATCGGCGGTAAACCCCACAGCGGCGGTGCAGCCCAAATCCTTGGCCCGGATGATGAGTATTTATGCCGGACTTTTCCTGATGTGAACAAATTTTGGGGTAGTCGGGATGTCCTGGGTTTAGGTCATTGGGGTAAAACGGATTTGCAAGTTTCTCCCCTATACCTCCTGCCAGCCGAGTTTGAGCATCATGTTCAAGAGGGTTATCAAGCCACAGCCACTTTAAATCAAGGAATTATTCGCGATGGCTTCGCCAACGCCAAGGGCGAACGTGCCACCAATAATTATTGCCGTTGGGAGTATGAAATTCAACCACTATACGGTTGGGGTAATAAAAATAGTATTCAGCAATCAACCGCAGGCTGGCTCTCATTCTTGCAGATTTTTGAACCCGGATGGCAAATTTTAATGGCTCACGGTCTAGCCAGCGGAAAGATTGACTGGAATGGCAAAATCTACGAATTCACCAACGCCCCAGCCTACGGCGAGAAAAATTGGGGTGGTGCTTTTCCCCAAAAATGGTTTTGGATAAATTGTAATTGCTTTGAGGGCGAACCCGACTTAGCATTAACTGCTGGCGGTGGACGGCGGGGTGTGCTGTGGTGGATGGAATCTGTAGCCATGATTGGGTTGCACTATCAAGGCAAGTTTTATGAATTTGTTCCCTGGAATTCACAAGTAGACTGGGAAATTCAGCCTTGGGGTAGATGGCAAATGAGAGCTAGTAACTCAAATTACGAAATTGAATTAACAGGAACCACGGATCTACCTGGTACACCTCTACGTGCGCCTACAGAGGAAGGTTTAAGATACTGTTGCCGAGACACCATGCAAGGAAAGCTAAATTTAGAGTTACGAGAATTAAATGGAAGAAAATCTAAAATAATCCTGAAAGCAGAAAGTTTTCTTTGTGGTTTAGAAGTGGGCGGCGGCTCTTGGGATAATTATTGGCAGTCTCGCTAAAACTACTGCTATGATAGTATATGCTTCATAGTTGGGGTTGTAGCTCAGTTGGATAGAGCGGACGCCTCCTAAGCGTCAGGTCGTGCGTTCGAGCCGCACCAGTCCCGTAAGCAAAAAAATCCCTAAGACCTTGACTAATAGTAGGTCATAGGGATTTTATTTTTACCAGTCCTAAATTGGCAGCAGCTTTTAGTGACAAGACTGATGAAGTAGCATTAACTAAGCCGTCTGCTCAAAGTGTTGCCTGAATTTGAGCAATGTCAGAAAGTCCTCCAGAAATTCCAATAATAGAAAATGTGAAGCCGCCAGAGGTTAAACTGACGGCTTTAACATTATCATGAGACAGAAATGCTAATCAGGCGATGACAATCTATGACGGTCTTGGTAAACAGCAACTTATCCTCGACATTCTTACCAACGATCCCAACTGGTTTGATTGGTCAGCCCATCAACTGACAACCTATGTTCGTCAAGACCAACTTGCGATCAATCCCATCATCTACGCTGAGATTGCCATCGGCTTTCTCAGAGAACAGGAACTCATCACTGCATTGCCAGAAGATATATTTCAACGTCTCCCTTTACCTTGGGATGCGGCATTCCTAGCAGGTCAAAGTTTTCTTAACTACCGTCGTCGTGGTGGCGCAAGAACCTCCCCATTGCCTGATTTCTACATTGGTGCCCATGCTAGCACTGCTAATTTGCCTCTCATTACCCGCGATGTCAATCGCTATCGCACCTACTTTCCCAACGTTAGCCTCGTTTCACCTGAATAGCCATTAAATTGAACGAGCAAACGCATTAGTACAACAAGGTAAAAGTAAATTCGATAATCAAATACGCTATCACCTACCAGAACATAAGGCGCGATCGCTGTTCATCACTTTCTGGTTAGTCTGCAAATAATCATGCAGCAAATTGCAACCTTGCGCCAGTAATTTTTCCAGTCCGATATCTGCCAAATTCTGGAAAATCACTGTGCCATTACCACTACCCGCAGCGAGAGTCTTACCGTCAGGGCTGAAACTGACGCTGGTTAATTCTTGCTTATCACCTTTCAAAGCAATCAACAACGTCCCTTCGCGGTTCCAAATTCTCACTTTGTCATCACTGCTAGCTGCTAAAGTCTTACCATCAGGGCTAAAACTCACACTAATGAAACTATCGCCATCCCCGGTGAGATTATTTAGCAGGTTCCCATCCCGGCTCCAAAGTTTCACCGTGCTATCAATACTAACTGAAGCGATCGCCTGACCATCAGGTGACCAAGCAACCCCATTTACCCGGCGGCTATGACCAGTTAAGGTGTATAGTAATTTACCATCTATACTCCAAATTTTCACTGTTTTATCATCACTGGCTGAGGCTAATAACTTGCCATCGGGACTAAAACTTACCCAATTCACCGCATCTTGATGTCCCTGCAAGGTGTTGAGCAGTTTACCGTTGCGACTCCAAAGCTTTACTGTTTTATCTTTACTAGCCGAGGCAATCACCTGACCATTAGGTGACCAAGCTACACTCAAGATGGTATTATTATGACCCTGTAAGGTGTTGAGCAGTTGACCGTCAAGACTCCAAAGCTTCACTGTTTTATCTTTACTAGCCGAAGCGATCGCCTGGCCATCGGGGCTGAAACTGACTCCCCAAACTTCACCCTCATGCCCCGTGAATGTACGGATTATTTTCCCGTCTCGACTGAAAAGTTTTATAGTTTTGTCTCGACTCGCTGCTGCTAAGGTGCGACTATCAGGGCTAAAACTGATGCTAGTTACCCAGTCATCATTATCAGCTTTGGGCTTTCGCAGTAACACATCGTCCCAATGCCAGAGTTTAATAGTTTTGTCCCGACTTGCAGAAGCCAGGGTGCGACCGTCTGGACTGAAACTGACACTGTTAACCCAATTATTATGCCCCTTCAGCGTTCCCAGCAGCACACCTTCAGAACTCCAAAGTTTGATTGTCTCGTCGGTACTTGCGGAAGCGATCGTGTTACCATCGCGGCTAAAGCTGACACTGGTAACTCCAGCACTATGCCCTGATAAGGTTCGCAGTAACTTACCCTCCAGATTCCACAGTTTGATTGTCTGATCTAAACTAGCAGAAGCGATCGCTTTCCCATCGGGTGACCAAGCTACACTTTTGACTGCATCATCATGTCCCTGCAAGGTTTTAAGCAGCTTACCAGCGCGACTCCACAATTTTACCGTCTTGTCAGCACTCGCGGAAGCAATGATCTGTCCATCAGGTGACCAAGCGATACTCAAGACCGCACCATCATGTCCCTGCAAGGTTTTAAGCAGCTTGTTATCCCGACTCCACAGTTTCACTGTCTTGTCGCTACTCGCCGAGGCAATAATCTGACCATCGGGGCTGAAACTGACACTATTCACCACACCCTGATGCCCGAATAAGGTAGCAAGCAGTTGACCCTCTCGACTCCACAGTTTCACCGTCTTGTCTTGACTGGCGGAAGCAACGATTTGACCATCGGGGCTGAAACTGACGCTATTAACTACATCTTCATGCCCCGACAAGGTTTTGACCAAGCTACCATCAGGACGCCAGAGTTTGATTGTAGTATCGGCACTGGCTGAGGCAATTAAAGAGCGATCGGGGCTAAATGTAGCACTATTTACCCCAGATATATGCCCCTCCAAGCGGTTATATTCTCTTAACCCAGAAACTGCTTGATAGAGTGTCGTCTGTACTTCCTCTCTTGTATAGGAATCTACCCAGACTGTTTGTTGTAATTTTCTCCCCGCCTTTAAACCTTCCTTTAAAGCATCAATACCTTTTTGGGAGGCAAAGAGGGCATCACTTGATGCACTGAGGGTTTTAATTTCGCTATCTATTGCTGTGACTATAGAAACACTTAATCCCAATATGGCAAGAACACAAGCAGTTAGTGCGATTTTCAACGAACGATTTAATTGAGCTTCACTGAGCCTTTGTTTCTTTTGACTTTCTGCTAGTTGAGAAGTTAATTCTTTTTCTTTGAGTTCAGCTCGCAACTGCTCAATTTCTAACTGACTCAATTCTTCCCGCTTGTGTAACTCCCGCAATTCTGTTAATAAGTCCAAACCCGGTTGGGGATGAGTATCTACTAATTTGGTTCGCTGCTTATTTTGGCTAAGTTCGCTTTTAAGTCGCTCAATCTCAGCTTGACTCTGTTCTACTTTATAGCGCAACTGGTTAAGTTGTACCTGTAAACTCGATTCCTGTTGTTGTAGGTAGCGAATCAAGTCTACTAAATAATCGTGAATCAGTTGATAACGTTCTGGTACATCAGGGAATAATACCACTAACCCGGAGCTAACTAAAATGTCTAATACTAACTCTAATTTGCCAGCATCTTCTACCTCTGCTAGCTGTGCCGCTAACTCAGCACGAGTTTTAAAAGGTCGGTTGTTACTTTCATCTGTTAATAAATATAAGACGAGTAAGGCGGCTCGTTCATTTTCTGGGCCGCAGTCTTTAATCAGTTCCTTAATATATCGCTCAATAAGTTTGTTGGGTCTATATGGCTGATATTCTTCTAATGTAGTAATCCGCTCATCTTGGATTTGTGCTCCGACAACTTGCAATTCAATCGGGCGAACTTCACCAAATTCTGTTGACAAATCTTCGATTAAGGCATCAATTAAAGCCGGCTCTAAATTAAATTGCGATCGCTCTGTCAATTTTTGGATAATCGCTTTCGCATATTCTGGTGAAAAATTGTTTAACTGGTAGCGAATATGCTTGTCGAGAATATTATTATTAATCGCTTCCAATGCCGAAAGATGTTTAAAGTCTAATAACCGATGTAAATAATCTTCTCGTAAGGAAAGGATAACTTTGACAAAGGGTATATTCAGGCAGTCACTAATAAATTTATCAAATTCTTGCTTTTGATTGCGATCGCTATAACCAAAGAAAAATTCTTCAAACTGGTCAAAAATTAAAACTGTGATCAGATGGTTATCAGCATTTTCTTGGAGTTGTTGTAAAATTCTCACGATGGTGATCGGTGTGCCAGAGTAGGGCAAAGCTTCCGGTTCAATGGCTACTTCTAGCTTAATATCAGCGTAGATGGCAAGGGATGCATCACTAGACATTGCCTCACTTAAAGATTTTCCTAGTTCCCGCGCCCAATCGGTGTAAACTTGCAGTACCACTGGCACGGCTATTTGATCGCCAATGGCTCGATTTTGCAGTGCTGGAACTAAGCCCGCAGTTACAATAGAACTCTTACCCACCCCTGATTGACCGTGAATCACCGTCAATTTTTTATCGGCGCGGCTAATTCTGCCAATTAAGTTATTAATATCACGCTCCCGACCAGAAGCAGCAATTTCTAAAGCAACGCTGCTACTCCCAGTAGATGACATCAATGCTGGATTTGTCGCCTGTCTTTGCGGTTGCAAGCGCCCTGCACCGATAAAAGCCCGAAAACCATACTGCTGCTCAATAGAACGCCGTTTTTGTCGAATGTAATAGGCTTCCAGATAGCGACCTTCTTCAAAGTAAAGCGATCGCAGTCTCCGCAATAGGCGAATATAACGATGGGCATCGTATTGATGGGCACTGCTTTCTAAGGCTCTTGGCAGTTCTTTTGTCGCCTTGTCCAGGTATTCACGAGCTACTTCTAGCTCACCTAAATTTCGCTGTGCTTTCGCTAAAACTAAATAGTAAATTTGCCCCAATAATAATGGAAATAAGCAGTTATAAGGGTCATTATGCTTTTGCGCCTCAGCTAATTTCAGCAGTGATACGTGTGCTAATATACTCGCCTGTACCCAGCGCGATTGCTGCACAGCCACTTGCGCCAGAAAACCGTAGTCACAAGCTAATTGGATTTGACTACCATAAGTTTGATGCAACTCCAGGGACTTTTGAGCAACCGTCTGCAATTCTTCCCACTCTTGCAGATATTGCAAAACCTCTGCAAGTTTACCAATAAATCCAGCAACTATGTCTGAACGCCCAGCCACCTGCAAGACATTGAAGCACTGCTGAAAATAAGATTTAGCTGTGTACCAATGGCGGCGGTTTTCTATTTGATTTTGCTCTGCGAAACGGCAATAACACAGCCCAATATAAAACAGCAAGACTCCCTGTCGCAGAAGTAGGGGAGATGGGGGAGATGGAGGATATGGCGAAGAAAATACTTCTTCATCCCCCCTTGCTCCCCCTGTTCCCTCATCCCCTCTCTCCACCAACTTTTGCCAAACTTGCAAACTTTGCTGAAAATGCTTTAAAGCTGTATTGATGCGATCGCTAATATAATTATCTAGACCAAAAACAAATTCTAAACTAGCGTGTAATTCTGGCTCTAAGGTAATACCCCGATTGTGCAACTCTCTAATAGCAAACTGGAGTTCATAGCTATGTTCCCAGACTTGCTCCACAGTGGAATAATGCTTTGCAACTTCAGGAGGTTGATGTTGTGCAGCATTCTGACTTTTCACAGGATCTGGAAAACCTTTCTCCTGCTTTTTGAGAGGCTTTGAATTCTCCCCCAATCCTCCAAGGTTTGGCGTTAGCTTTTCCACATCACCTGAATTGTCAGGTGCTGCATTTGGTAACACCGTGGCAAACAAAGAGTCAGTTTCCTGTTGCAAAAATTGCAGCAATGACTCAGTTCTCATTCCAAACTGAATTGGTGTAGCCGCCCAACTAGCGAAATCTGGTGCTAAACGCACCACCTTTTGCAATACTTCCTCATTCACCCACAAAATCATCGGAAATGGGTGGCGTTTGCGAAATTCATCACGAATATGATTGATAGACCTAAGTAGATCGTCGAGTCCATCTACTGACTCTAAACCCAATATCATCAATGCTGATGGCGGATTATCTTCGGTTAGTAGTTGTAAATGAATACTTGTGTAAAGGCTTCTAGCATTATGCGGCAGAACTACCTTTTGAATTTGGTGTACTCCTGAAGAGAGTTCTTCGAGTCGTTGCAGCATTTGCTCTTGCAAAACTCGATAGTTGCAGCACACCAAAACCAGAGAGAATTGACCCTTAGAAAGGTCAATTGCTCTTTTCAAACTTCGTAAAGCCCGCTCGTTAGCTGCTCTTATATCTGCTTGTGGGTGTCGTTCAACCATGATTTAAATTTTTCCGTCTCTGCTAAAACTGGGTTGACGGCAAACCAAGCTCCCTGATGATCGCGGTATTCAAATACAAATAAACTTCGCAAGAGAATGTGGTATTCTATATCACCTCTAACTCTCTGCTGTTGCACTACCTGAAAGATTAGTTCCCATTCATGGGGGTCGATGGCATTAGCTCGGTAATCGCGCTGTCTTTGAATCACCAATTCGACACACTCCCGATCAAAGGGTGGATCTTGTTCTCGCAGACAGTCAAACAATAACCCTAGCAAGTCGCGCACATGACCACCACTAATCAGGCACAACCGATCTAGGGTTTCCAGATTATCAAACACCTCTGTAATTAAGCTTAACCGATCGCTAGCCAAAATGTCTGGAAAAGCTCTAGCTAGAACCATTTGCCGCAACATCGTTAGCCCTTGAAGGAAAATCTCCCCAGAGCGCAGACGTACAGGGATCATCGGTAACACTTTTGGTGCGACTCCACCTCCCAAACGATGCTGAAGTTCGGCGCTATCGTTAGAGAAAGTCAGTGCTAAGGGAATAGTGTAGACTACATGACAATTCAGTTTGCGTAACTGTTCACCGCGCTGAATAAATAAGTATTCTGGTAGCGATCGCCCCGATGGTAAAGGTCGAATTGCAACTCGATCTAGGTTATCAACAATGACCACCAGTCCTTTTTTACCCCTGGCTTTCAGTTCCTTGTTGGCACGTTCTAGTAATTCTTGATTAATTGACTGTAAAATATTTGCTGTTCTCGGTTCGAGATAATCCCTTAACCGCCGCCGCAATTGGGGGCTTTCTTTAGTTTTAGCTGTAATTTTGGCAATTCCCACAGACAACTCTGCTTCTACCCCAACGTCAATTGGCGTCTGCAAGAAATCGACAAGTTCACCAAACAACTTGGTAAAGTAGGTAGGTTTGAGCCTAATTTTCATTGCTTCTAGGCTTTCACTCACTTGGCCGGCGATTGCCAAGAGAATATCAGTCACATCCACATCTGCCATTTCTAAGACATGGGTAGACTCAAAGTAAACTACATGAAATTGCTGCACTTCTAATTCAGCTTTGAGCCGCAACAACTCCGTTGATTTTCCACAGCCGAGATGTCCTGTAAATAGTTGACAAGTTGGTACATCCGGCGATATTCGAGCGATCGTGCGCTGCAAAGCCTCAATGATTTTACCACCCCGCACCGCAGCAAAATCGATATAGTACCTGCGATCGCTGGCATTTCCTATGATTAGAGGTCTGCTCGGATTGCAAGCCTGATAAAATCTTTCCAAATCTAAGAGCATAACTAATCGAGTTCACTTAGGAATGGGGATGACAAAATCTGCTGAATAATAAATATATTGGTTGTAGGGAATTTATCCCTTAATTTAAGTACATCTCACTCAAACTACTAACTAAACTAGCAGCATTCTGGTTAATTGTTCATATACAGCAACAGTCAGGAATAAAACAGTCTTTTTATATGGCTTTGAGAGTTAGTACACTGTGGCGTCAGTTTGCCTATGTTTAACAACGGGATTTTGCCCGTTGCTTGGTTAATCAGATGGTAGCTAAATTTTTGCCAAGCTGTACCAGTTTGTCTACTACACCAATCTGAAATCTGCTGTATATATAGGTTGGATGTAACACATGGCAATGCTGATATTTGATTTTAAGTAAGCAGAAATACTACTATAAGTATAACTAGCTAATATTGCCAATATTTAATAAGGTACTCTTATGAATATTAAAAATATCCAACACAAAAAAAGGTACTGTTGAGTACAATTTTGAAGTTTTTTTGAACATAGAGTTCTATTACAGCAATTTTCAGGTAATTAAACTGTACTATGGTAGCTCTTTGACTCAATTTTATATCTCGTTCCTAAATCAACATAATGTTGGTGACGAAAGTCATGATTTTGTTGATGAAAATCACGATTTTGTTGATGAAAATCACGATTTTGTTCACGACAGCTTCTGCATTTAGGGTGACCATCCCTGAAGTAGTGAGAATCGGTGAACTGAAAAGAAAATAATCTACAACCCCATTGAGTATAAAATTATCTTGTCATGCAGCCTGTCAGGCAAAATATGCTTCAGCACAGATCCGATTTTGGCATCTTGTCCAACGAGATAGCGTGTCTTGGGTTGTTTTGCAGTCAGCGCCTGGACAACAACCTGAGCGACAATATCCGCAGAAATTCCCCCAGATGCGATAATCTGCATTTTCTTGCGGACAATATTCATCGCCTTACCGTAAAGATTTTGTGCCGATTGTGGTAGACCCTGCTGTGCTATTTCAGATTGACTTAGAGACTTTTCCCAGATTGGGGTAGCGATCGCACCAGGTTCAATAATTGAAACCGAGATTCCCCAAGGACGTAACTCCATCCGCATGACATCAGTGAGTGCAACGAGCGCAAATTTGGAAGCATTGTAAGCTCCCAGGAACGGCGTCGGACTTCTACCAGCAATGGAACCCATATTGACAATTCGACCCCGACTTTGGCGTAAGAGAGGAAGAAATGCTTGTGTTACTGCTAATTGTCCGCTGACATTAACCTGCATCTGGTGTTGAAATTCTGCGATCGGTAATAATTCTAAGGGGCCAGGGACAGCAATTCCGGCATTATTCACTAAACCTAAAATTCCCGCACCACCGACTGCATTTGTTACTTGATCAACCGCAGATGCGATCGATTCAGCGTCAGTAACATCTAAAAAAATTGGAATGAGCCTTTGTGACCCTTTTTGTTTAAGTGTTTGAGCATCAATATCTTGACGCACGCCAGCAAAAACAGAGAAGCCCAACAGGTCTAAAAGCAAAGCACACGCCTGACCAATTCCTGTCGATGCTCCTGTAACCACTACTGTCCCTTGATTTTCTACAACCATTAATTTTCTGTTTTGATGATGGGACTGCCGTAATTACAAATTACGAATTACGAGTTACGTAGCTTGCTTCTCACCGGAGGTGAGTATTACGAATTACGACTTAGTATCAATCTTTGCAAGTACCAGCCCGAAGGCAATCTTCGGTTTGGTCATCTCTAGCTGATATTTGCCACGGCAATATGCGTGACTGAGCATTTGTACTGTAAGCAATTAGAGCAGGTATTATGGGAAACTGGTCTTTGACAATTGGCAAGTCACTGCTACTAGTATTGCCTAGCTCAACATTGTATAAATAAACAGGCAATGCCATTAGGGCAATGCAAATTGTCCGCTTCATACCCAACCTCAGCTAAAAATTTCCGATTGCGCTATGTATGTATAGATGCCACCTTGATGAACCGGATTTTTAAAACTGAGTATTATATTATGTTGATGTTGTGTGAATTTACCCAGCGCTACTAGTTGCAGAGACGTGATTTATAAATTATCGGTTCCACCCTTTTTTTAGGTTAGGCATTGCCTACAAGATGGCTTCCTACTAACTTATGCAGATGCAACCCCAAAAAACAGGACAAAAAACCTATAGCACCCAAAAACATATCTTGGTAGCTGCATTCCCCAGATAAAATAATGAAGAGGGCTGAGTTAAAAGACCGTTCACAAAGGACAGGACATATATCAAGTGCATTAGTACTAATTATAAGTTAGTTCCGAGTTCCAAGTGCTAAGTGAAAAATCTTGCTGATTACTCAGCACGGGCTAAACGCCCCTCTACCGCTAACAGCACGGGCTAAACGCCCAACAGCACTCAGTTACAAATGTTGCCTACTAGCTAACCCATGACGCCTTCACAAGATGTAGATAGTGTAAACCTTCCCAACATCGACCCAGAAGAATATGGCAACTCAGACACTGATCCTCTTGATGAGTTGCCAGGTGAAGTCGAAATGTCCCTTTTCGACCACCTAGAAGAGTTGCGACAGCGCATTTTTTATTCGCTGATTGCCGTAGCGGTGGGTATTATTGGCTGTTTCTTTGCCGTTAAGCCGATTGTTCAG
The DNA here is from genome assembly GCF_937863485.1 of uncultured Nostoc sp. Taxonomy (GTDB): domain Bacteria; phylum Cyanobacteriota; class Cyanobacteriia; order Cyanobacteriales; family Nostocaceae; genus Nostoc. The sequence continues at coordinate 20,904 of NZ_CALMFY010000133.1, forward strand.
CTACTTGAGGTTCCAGCACAAGGAGTAAAATTTCTCCAACTCGCACCGGGAGAATATTTCTTTGTCTCTCTCAAAGTTGCAGCTTATACTGGCTTCGTACTTACTAGTCCTTTCATTCTTTACCAGATTATCCAGTTTGTGCTTCCAGGAATGACTCGCCGCGAACGCCGTTTACTGGGGCCTGTGGTTTTGGGTTCGAGTGTGCTGTTTGGGGCTGGGTTAGTATTTGCCTATTTACTGCTTATCCCCGCAGCTTTGAAATTTTTCATTAGCTACGGAGCAGATGTAGTTGAACAACTTTGGTCAATTGATAAATATTTTGAATTTGTGCTGCTACTGTTATTCAGCACCGGTTTAGCATTTCAAATTCCCATTATCCAATTGTTGCTTGGTAATTTAAATATTGTTTCCTCTAAACGGATGGTTTCTGGTTGGCGTTACGTGATTATGGGAGCAGTGGTTTTAGGAGCCGTCCTTACACCTTCTACTGACCCCCTAACTCAAAGTCTTTTAGCAGGAGCAGTTTTAGCACTTTACTTCGGTGGTGTTGGACTGGTTAAGCTCACAGGTAAATAATGCGATCGCACTGCTTCAATTCCAAATTCCAAAAAATCTCAACTTAGTTGATGAGTGCAGTTAGTAAGATCCTAACCACTATTTCCAACTCTTCAGTAACACGATACAGGTTGATTCCTTGCTCAATACACTGTGTCTGTCGATATAACTTGCCAAATTGCCAAACATTACCTGTTGTTACTGCTCCTAATATTTCTGTTTGAGTAGAATCAGTCCACCTGTCAAGAGCTATCATCTCAGTTGCCAGTTGTGTAAATCCCCTATTTATATCTGCTTGCCTGGCTTCAATCACAATTAAACTAGTTTGTGTTCTGAGGAAATAATTAAAATTACCTTGAAGTCGGTTATCAACTTTGATAGTGTATTCAATTCGTAATTTAGCGTGGGAATAGTGAATTAAATCGGTAACAATTGGCGCAATTAGCATTTCCCGGCGTGTAGTTTTGTTCTCCAAGTCTACATCCGGTAAAACTTCATCAATTGCTTGAGGTCACCAAGTCGGTCTAATGTGCCAGAATATTGTGGTAAATTAAGAAGTTTCCGCTCGAAGGAATAGCCAAATTTAGCAACTAAATCGTCAACCGCAAACCCTAGCTCAAAGTAATTACTAAAAGTATACGAACGATTTGAGTCTAGCAATGGTTGGCGGCTCATTTGAGTTTCCTGATATTTGTTTAAAACCTTGCTCTTTGTGGGCAAAATAAGTATTAAATATTCTTTTTTATTAAAACTCTATACTTTTATGGGTAAAGTATTCACTAATTCTGAATTATGACCAGAAACAAAAAGGTACAAGCCCCTAAATTTATTTATGGAAAATAAAAAAAATGTATTTCGAGATACGTAGTACAAGAAATACTACGTCAGTTGACTCAGAGCAACTAAATTTATTTATGGGGTTCAAAATGTTTGAATGAGTGACTTTTGGACGCCAGTTGCTTCTCCTGTCGGAGACGCTCTTGCTAGCAAGATCTCCGTAGGGGTACAAGTCGGCAGAGCCGGACGCCAGTCGCTCATGGGGGAAACCCCCATCGCCCTTGGCGTCTCCCCTTGGGAGAAGACCGCGCTGGCTCCCCAACGCACTGGCTCCTTTTGACTTCCCCGAACGCAAGAGCGTCTCCAAGAGTTGGGGCTGACTCCTGTTTCATTGGACTGATGTAGTGGCAATGCAGTACTTTTGTATAAAAAACACTGTAATTACTCAGAAAATTATTAATATTAATGGAATAGTAGGTCATAAGATCCATTCCGAAGAACGTTCGCCCAAATCTAGAGGAATGCTAACAGCTTTACCGAGCCGGGGGCGATCGCGTGTTTGGGCAATAAATTTTTGTACTTGTATTGACCCACCCAAGGCATGAAGATAATTAGCAATGCTATCAAGATGCTCTTGGTACTCCGCCTCGCTTAAGGGAAAAGAAGCTTGCTCCAGGTATTTCCACATTACTTGCAAAAATATCTTTCCCTGTACCCGCCGGAACTGGACATCGTAAGAGTATCCCCACTTATCAAGCAATATCTGATGTAATTCCTGTCCTGTCATAGCTTTTCTCAATCAGATTTTACATTTAGTTATGATGTTAAGTTCCGTGACTCCAGTATGATAAGGATATAAAGAAATGTAATGCTAACAGAAAAGATGCTAAATATATCTTGGAACAGAGAAGTATGGCATCGTTGTGAGCGCTAGCATTTCGACTTAGACAAGAGTTCCTCAGGTACTAGTACTTTTGTCAAAATGCTTAACAAAATACACAAAGAGCGCGTAGATTATGGCTCAATTTTCTGAATCAGCAGACGTGCCCGATATGGGGCGTCGTCAGTTCATGAATTTGCTCACTTTTGGGACTGTCACTGGAGTGGCTCTGGGTGCATTGTATCCCGTTGTCAAGTACTTTATTCCACCCGCAACTGGTGGTGCTGGTGGCGGTGTAACGGCAAAAGACGAGCTAGGTAACGATGTTAGCGTCGCTAAATTTCTAGAAAACCGGAATGCAGGCGATCGCAACTTAGTCCAAGGACTAAAGGGAGATCCCACCTATATTGTGGTAGACAGCAAAGAGGCAATCAAAGATTATGGCATTAACGCTATCTGCACCCACTTAGGTTGTGTCGTCCCCTGGAACGTTGCTGAGAACAAGTTTAAATGCCCTTGTCATGGTTCTCAATACGATGCAACTGGCAAAGTTGTCCGGGGTCCAGCACCTCTGTCTCTGCCTTTGGCCCATACTAATGTAAACGACGACAAAATCGTTTTGACACCTTGGACTGAAACTGACTTCCGCACAGGTGATGCACCTTGGTGGGCTTAATCAGTGCTGTTAGCGGATAGCTATGGTTTAGCACGTACTGTTAGCGATAGCGGGGCGTTTAGCCCGTGCTGAGTTAAAAGTCTAGAGTCCAAAGTCTAAATTTTAGACTCCTAACTCCTAACTCTTAGCTCGCAACTTTTGAACCTCGACTGTTGACCAATCCATCAGAGAATCGTTGCCCTTATTAGAGATGAGAAATGTTTTCATAACAGCGAGGTTAACTCGCAGTGCTAGAGCGATTGTAAAAACATTGCTCATAGCGATCGCTACCCTGACATTTTACTTTACCAGCGATCTAGCTCTTCCCCAATCTGCTGCCGCCTATCCCTTTTGGGCACAGCAAACCTATCCCGAAACTCCCCGCGAACCAACTGGGCGGATTGTTTGTGCTAACTGTCACTTAGCGGCCAAGCCTACAGAAGTGGAAGTTCCTCAATCGGTGCTACCTGACACTGTATTTAAAGCTGTGGTGAAAATCCCTTACGATTTAAGCGCCCAGCAAGTTGGTGCTGATGGTTCCAAGGTTGGCTTGAACGTCGGTGCTGTACTGATGCTACCTGAAGGCTTTAAGATTGCTCCTGAAGACCGTCTTTCCGAAGAACTTAAAGCAGAAATTGGCGACACTCCCTTCCAACCCTACAGCGAAGACAAAGAAAATGTCGTCATCGTCGGGCCTTTACCTGGTGAACAGTATCAGGAAATCGTCTTCCCGGTTCTTTCTCCCAACCCCGCAACTGATAAAAACATCCACTTCGGTAAATATTCAGTTCACTTAGGTGCTAACCGGGGACGCGGACAAGTTTATCCCACTGGTGAAAAGAGCAACAATACTGTTTACAACGCTGACGCTACTGGCACAATTACCAAGATTGCCAAAGAGGAAGATGCAGACGGTAACGTAAAATATCTAGTCAACATTCAACCTGAATCTGGTGATGTTGTCGTTGATACGATTCCTGTAGGGCCAGAACTACTTGTTTCCGAAGGGCAAGCAGTTAAGACTGGTGATGCTTTGACCAGCAACCCGAATGTTGGTGGATTCGGTCAATCAGATACAGAAATCGTACTGCAAGACGTCTCTAGAGTCAAAGGGATGATTGCGTTCATCGCTCTTGTGATGTTAGCTCAAGTTATGCTGGTGCTGAAGAAGAAGCAGGTTGAGAAAGTCCAAGCTGCTGAGATGAATTTCTAAATTCTTTGCTAAATCATTACTTACGAGACAGGCAATAAGCCTGTCTTTTTTAACGTTATTTACAGAAAGCCTAAAAATTTGGGAGTTAACTGCTACTAGACTTTGAGCGTAAATACTTTAAAAGCATAAACCAAATAGACCTTTTTCAAAAATAATTTATGGAAGAATCTGTTGAGTGTTAGTTTGAGGTTATTGGTATTATCGTTTAGCAGTATGTCTAAAATCAACCTTGAAACCTTTGACTTAACGCAACTTCCAATTGCAGAGGATGATAATTTTGAATTTAAGTCAAGTGATACTTCATACAATGAACTCAAAAAGAAACTAAGCTGTGCAGTGTCAGGCTTTGCAAATTCTGGAGGCGGTTGCTTTGTTGGTGGTGTTGACGGTAATGGTAATGCGGATAAGGGGTTGCTTCTGAAGATTGGGAGGCAAGATTTACGCGATTGGGTTGATCAAATAATCAGTCAAGTGGAGCCAGTTCCTAGTTATGACCTCAAGCTAATACAAGATCCATTTGGTAGAGGAACAATCCAAACTGATTCGGCAGTTTTGCTAGTTGTGATTCATGAGAGTTATTTTGCTCCACACATGGCTCCAGATAACCACTACTACATCTGAGCAGGTGCCCATACAGTTCAGGCTAAACACTTTATTGTTGATGCTATTTGGGCTAAACGGCACTTTTCAAAACCGCGATTAACTCATCTGTTTCGACTTAAACCAGAAAGAGAACAAGCTATTCAACTTGGTATTATTGCTCTTACCGAAGCTCCAGCAGTCGATGTCAAGATTACAATCTCGCCTCCACCTCAGATGATGAAGAACTTTGAAAAACTTTTTCCGCTAAAACTATCTCATTGATCGTCACAATCCTTTCTTCTTTGATGTAGCAACTTTTTTTCAAGCAGAAGAGCGATTTGGAAAAGATATTCTTCTTAAAGTAGAGTACTACGATCTTTCTGCAAATCGTTATATTTATGAAACACCAATTGAAGTTGTTGGCTCACTTCCACCAATTACCATCGGAAACGATAATCCTGAAAAAATGGTACGGACACTCGAAAAAATCGAGAAGACGCTTTCAGGGTTAAGAGTTTCGCGTGAGAGTGTCGTTAAGCCCAGCCTTCTGTTGCCTAAACAATCAGACAGCGTATTATCGTCCGTTGAGAAACTAATTCCAGAGCTTCTAGCAGATATGAAAAATGACTTGTCTGAGTATCCATTTATCCGTGAATTTGTCATTTTAAGCAATAAATGGGTTTACGATTCAGACCCTAATAATATGGTTCTATCGTACTATTTTGAAGATCACTCTTATTTGAGAAACAAATTACGAATTCTAGAGAATTACGGACTGATTTACGAAATTACTTATAATGAAGTTGCTCGTTTTGTTATTTCAGAAGAGCTTGCTGCATATTTGACAACCGACAGTCAAGTAGAGTAAGCGAACATTTCTCGGTTTGGGGTTGCGCCATAACAAATCGCTGCACCAGCGATCGCACCAGTTTTTCTTTATCATATCTGGAAGCGCCTAATATTTATCATCAGATGCTCAATGAAAGCGACTGTGATTTGGAATTTTTGGTGATTTCTCAGCCTCCCAGTCTTAGCGACAGGATTTTGAGCGATAGTATTGAATCTAGCCCTAGTTGAGTTGAGGGATTTGCCCATGACAGCCTCAGTAGAGTATATCCCCGTTACCCCGATTGAGTACCCAGATGAGGACGGTAAGCCAATGGCTGAAGGAGATATCCAGTGCAGTTATTTGACTTATGTAAGAAATGCGCTACGGATTTATTTTCAAAATCGTCCAAATGTATACGTCGCTGGTAATCTATTTATTTACTACGAAAAAGGTTATCCAGAATCAGTTGTAGCCCCAGATGTATTTGTGGTGTTTGGAGTAGAAAACCGTGACCGACGTTCTTACAAAACCTGGGAAGAACAGAATAAAACCCCAGATTTTGTCCTAGAGATTACCTCAAAAACTACCCGCAGCAAAGACCAAGGTGCAAAGAAAGGAATTTATGCCTTTCTGGGAGTGCGTGAATATTTCCAATATGACCCCACAGGCGATTATCTCAATCCCCAACTCCAGGGTTTACACTTAGTCGATGGTAATTATTTCCCAGTGGCAACCAATACCCTGCCAGATGGTACAGTGTCCCTACTTAGTCAAGTTTTGGGACTAGAGTTACGCCTGGAAGCAGGAAAACTGCGTTTTTACAATCCAGCTACGGGTCAAACACTCCTAACTCATGAAGAGGAAGCATCTGCACGACAAGCCGCAGAACAGGCTCGACAGCAAACGGAGCAAAAGGCGCAAAGATTAGCGGCTAAACTCCGAGAATTAAATATTGATCCAGATAGCCTTTAGCTAAATCCGGCAGTGTCAATAAGATAATAGCGTGAGTATGATTTACCCACCCTAATTATACTTACTGAAGTTAGACAATAATCTCAAAGTTCTCCATTAATTTTGCGCCTGATGATTTCCATCTGGGCTTGCATATCAGCTTCTGTCACAGGCATAGGATAACCTTTGGAATTAGGGTCGCGTTTGCTCATCAGAAAACGTAGAGCTTCAATGTCTTCACGGTTTTCCACGACATAAGCTCTCAACTCTGTAAAACTCATTTGCTCATAATTCGAGTTCATTGACAAAATCCCAAATACCATTACTCAAAACGATGATTTGAAGTTTATCTCCAGCTAGGATGTAAACTTGCCCTGTTTTGTCGTCAAATCGAAATAAACGGAAAAGATTTGACAGCATTTGACAAACCCGTACACAGGCTAAGGCTTGCTCTGTTGTTGGTAAAATAAACGCTCCTTACTACTAATATAGGGTGAGCAATGCCCACCCTACTGCTGTTGATTACTTTGTGTGAGACTATAGCGGACGGTAGACGCGATAGTTGATTTCGGGGAAGATATTATCCATTAACTCGACTTTTTCTAGCCAACCACTGTCAATTTTGCCGATTTTCACATCTTCGTAGAGCTTATTAAACCGCATCAGATGCGATCGCGTCCGTCTAACCGCATAGGGTACCATTGTTCCCGTCCGCATAATAAATGCCCAGTCAGAAGATTGTGCTAATAGCAGTTCCCGCGCCGCTTGGTTGAGCGCTTTGCACCCCAATTCATCCTCTGGTTCCAAATGCGAGATTTCAATCATCCGTTCCGCGGCTTTGTGCAAATGCGGATAAATCCACGCATTCGTTTCATTCAACCAATACTCGTGGAAACCCTTAAAACCCCAACTTGACTGCGAAGGACGACAGACTTGCTGATTTGGCTGATCCCGCAAATAGTCTGCTAAATGGGTCATTGCATAGGTTTCTTGGTCATACCACGACTTGCGGAATAGGTAATCGATGAACCAAGGACCTTCATACCACCAATGTCCAAATAACTCCGCGTCGTAGGGCGAAACGATAATTGGTGGGCGTTGCATCATAGCATAGAGATGTTCCGATTGCCTCTCTCGGTTATACATAAAATTATCAGCATGTTCTGCCGCCTTTTCTCGCGCCCAATACGGATCGTAGAGTGCCTTATCTGATAGACCTAAGCCACGGCCCGTAATTTTGTGATACTTAATGCCCGTATTTTTCCGCTGACCATTGGGCATAATGTAGGGCTTGATATACTCATATTCTGCTTCCCAGCCCAAATCTTTGTAAAATTCTCGATATTCCGCCGCCCCAGGATAGCCCACCTCAGAAGACCATACCTGTTGGGACGATTCATGATCTCGACCAAAGACAGCAACACCAGTTTCTGTATAAATTGGGGCATAAGTGCCAAAGCGCGGACGGGGACGGGCGTAAAGGATGCCATGCCCATCAGTCAGGAAGTAGCGTAACCCAGCATCGGCTAGCATCCGCTCTAAACCTTCATAGTAGGCGCATTCAGGCAACCAAATGCCTTTGGGTGCTTGTCCAAAGGTTTGTTCGTAATGTTCGCAGGCTACCTGAATTTGCGCCCACACTGCTTCTGGATACATTTTCATCAACGGTAAATAGCCGTGGGTAGCGCCGCAAGTGATGATTTCCAGGTTGTTACTGTCTTGGAACTTCTTAAAAGCTGTAACTAAGTCACCCTTGTAACGTTCCCATAGTTGACGCGTTTCCTTAAACTCAGTAGCGTAATATTCGGCTAAATAACGAAGATGCCCGTTATTGACATTATGTTCTGCTTCTAGTTGTATAAGTTCTTCTAGTTGAGCTAAGTGTGCGTCATAGCGTTCTTGCAGCAGAGGATCACGAAGCATCGACACTAAAGGTGGTGTCATACTCATCGTGATTTTAAAGTCGATACTGTCTCGCTTTAAGCCTTCAAATACTTTCAATAAAGGGATGTAGGTTTCTGTGATGGCTTCATAGAGCCATTCTTCCTCCAGCACGTAGTCACTTTCCGGGTGACGAACGAAGGGCAGATGTGCGTGGAGTACAAGCGCAACGTAGCCGATAGCCATAGTGATTTTGGGGTGATACTTGTAAGTTGAAGGTTGAGAAGTTTGGCAGAAATTAACAATATTTTAAGACTTTATGGGGATCGTAAGAATAGTTTTCAATTGAGTTCAATACAGTGTTTGTAGGGGTACAGCCAACATTGTTGTGCCTCCACTGCGTGTTTTTGCTGTTAGGTAAAAACATAAACTCAGTATTGCCCAAAATTTTGTGATTTGAACATTACGCAGATGGTAAACCTTCTGGGGGTTCTACCGAGATCATCCCAAGAGTACAGTACATACTGTTTGCTAAGGCAGAAGTAAATATTGGCATAAGCACCGCAAGTATTTCATGTTCAAATCAAGCTTGGCAGTTCCTCAATTAGCTATATAAAACTGGTTTAGAACAGTTATATAGAAAAATTCTGCATAATAAATAGTTGTGCCAATACGTGTAACTTGATGAGTCACCAACTACTGTATAACGATGAGTTGTTATTATGTCCTTCTCTAACACGATCTATCGCATAGTTGATGGCGTAACCATTCCTGGCATATTTCTGCAAGCCTTTATCAAGAATGGAGACCACTATTTTGTCACCGAAATTAAGGTTTATAAAGACGGCAGAATTGATTGCTGGGGAATGGTTGACTTTAATGGTTTCAAAGAAAAGGTGAGCAAAGGTTGGGTCAGAACTCATCTGCCTGAAGGAGCAAAAGTCTCAATGATGGTGTCTGGTCTTAATTTTACCGCCCTTCAAGTGAAGTCAAGAGTTGAGGAGCAGGAGTTTGTTAAAGAAGTTGAAGACCAGATCCGACGACTCAATGGGCAGCTAACAACAGGAGAGATTTGCCGACAGGCATTAACACAATATAAGCATGAGCCAAACGAGGCAAATAAGGAGTATTTGCGCCAAGCCTATGATGCTGTTCCTAAACACTGTCGCATATATTTAGGTGATATGGACGACAAAGATTCGGAATATCGTTCAATTCTAAACAGATGGAGCGACTAAGAGAAACCAACATCGGTACAACATTTCGTTGGAACGGCGGGACACAGGTAATCGGATACAAGACATAGGTCATCTTTGCCGCTCAACTATTTCATAGAAGTGCTTAGGCACAGCCCATCGTAGACATCGCACTCCTTATTCCTCATCTCGATATAACTCCTGCAAGTCTTGTAACTGAGTCTTGCGGGAAATTCGGCGATATTTTTTACTTTCTAACTTGGGTTCGTATTGACTCTGCCCTTTGCCTTTGCTTTTTAACTTCATGGTAGATTCTGGATCGGCTTGTTGGTGCAGCTGAGTTTGACGGGCGATCGCAGCATCCAAAAATTCTAAATAATGTTCATATCGTTCCCAGTCTCCCCGCACCGCACACTCAGGCTCGTCTCGATGCAGACAATCACTAAACCGACAGCTAGCAACTGCTAACCTCTTTCTTGCTTCAGGGAAATAATGGATTAATTCTTCTGGGATACAATCCATGTCCGGCTGATTAAAGCCGGGCGTGTCTGCAAGCATTCCACCGCTAGGCAATTCAAATAATTCTATATGACGAGTGGTATGACGACCACGAGCTAGTTTGCCAGAAACTTCTCCGACTCGCAGCTCAAGAGAGTCAATTAGCGTATTAATCAGGCTGGATTTGCCAACGCCGGAAGGCCCAGCAATTACAGTAATTTTATTGTTCAAATATCTGGCTGCTTGATCGGTATTTATACCATCTTTGACACTGATAAATATCGGTTGATAGCCCCAACCAAGCAGGCGCGAGCTAACTTGCTGCTGTTCCTGTTGTGAAATTAAATCACTTTTATTCAAGCATAAAAGCACATCCAAGCCAGTAGACTCAGCTTTAATTAAAAACCGACTCAGTTGATAAGGTTCCAAAGGTGGATCAGCTACGGCAAATACCAAGAGAATTTGGTTGACATTGGCGATCGCTGGACGATCTAATTCGCTTTTGCGGGGTAAAACATCAGCGATCGCTCCTCGCCCCCCAGCCCAATCTGGCTCTTCTATCACAACGCGATCGCCTACCATTACCTGTTGCCCAATTTTTTTCAAGCGTGTTCTCCGAGTACAAAGTAGGAGAGGGGGATAAGGAAGATGAGGATCTTGCTCCCCCATCTCCCTGATCTCCCTCATCTCCCCACCCTCTTGATCCAGCTGTACTCGGTAAAAATTAGCCTGTACAGCCAGCACCGTACCTAATAACTGTCCAGTTGCGGCAAAATTTTCCCCTGTCATTGCCCAGTAATTGGACGGCGCACTAACAGAGAAAAATAATCAGTGCAGTCTGTAATTTGCTCCACCTGATAACCTGCCATTGTCAGACTATCGGGAACTTGCTCAATCGGTTCACCAGCGTCCAGCCAGACTTCTAGCAAACCTCCCAATGGCATTTTTTCCAGACGTAGTTTTGTCCGCACGAAATTAATTGGGCAAGGCGTACCGCGCAAATCAAGTTGAGCATCGGGAATTAAAACAGAAGAGGGCTTCATCACTTAAATAAATTTCCCAAGAATCCTTCTAGACCGCCTTTACCAGTGCGATCTCCCTTAATTTTAGCCAGCTTTTCCAACAGTTCCCTCTCCTCTGGGGTCACTTTATTGGGAATATCAATTAATACGTTCAGCATGTGATCCCCACGACTAACGGGATTACCCAAACGGGGTACGCCGCGATTTTCTAATTTCATCACCGTATTCGGCTGGGTTCCAGCTGGAATGATCAGTTCTACAGGGCCATCTACCGTATCTACCTCTAACCGACAACCTAAAATCGCTTGCAGGTAGCTAACTTTGATTTCCGAGAGAATATTAATGCCATCCCGTTGGAATTCCTCGTCCTCATTCACGAACAAGTAAACGTACAAATCCCCAGCAGGGCCATTACGTTGTCCAGCATCTCCTTCACTAGAAATCCGCAAGCGTGTGCCATTATCCACCCCAGCTGGAATGGTAATTTTGAGTTTCTTGGTTACTTGATTTGCGCCCTTCCCATCACAGGCATCGCACTTATCTTCAATTACCATCCCTGTTCCATTACATGTGGGACAAGTCGAGACTTGGGTGAAACTGCCAAAGGGTGTTCTGGTGACACGGCGGACTTGACCCGATCCGCTACAAGTAGAACAAGTCCGAGGGCGGGTTCCAGGTTTAGCACCAGAACCGCTACAGACTTCACAATTTTCTAGATGTGAAATGCGAATTTCTTTTTCACCACCAAATACCGCTTCCCGAAAGTCTAACTTCAAGTCTAGCCGCAGGTCATCACCTCTGGCAGGCCCACTGCGCCGTCTTTGTTGGGTGGGACTACCCATACCGCCAGCAAAGCCACTAAAAATGCTTTCAAAGATATCGGCAAAACCGCCCATATCGCCAACATCTTGGAAACCAGCGCCAGCAGCACCTGACACACCCTCTGGACCAAAGCGATCATAACGAGCGCGGGTTTCTGGTTCCGAGAGTACCTCATAAGCGCGGTTAATTTCTTTAAAGCGATCCTCCGCCCCGGGTTCTTTGTTCACATCTGGGTGATACTTCCGGGCTAAACGGCGATAGGCTTGTTTGATTTCTTCTTTGTCAGTGTCACGAGAGACACCCAGGATTTCATAATAGTCGCGGGCCATATAGCAAAGGTAAAAGTTAGAAGGAAGAAAGCAGAAGGCAGTAGAACGTCACTCACGGCCACTTGCTACCCTATGGGAAGGCGTTTTGCCTATAGCTCTGGAAGAGCAATGCAGTGTCCTTCAGAGGGTGGCTTGCCAAAGGCCAGGTAGAAGATAAAATTAATTTTTGTTAATAACTGATTTTACCCTTTACCTTTTACAAAAATCACCGACAAATCTTGAGCAACAGGTGCTTTCATCGTGGGAGACGACAAAAGCTACAGAAGTTAGGATCAGGGCAAGCCTCTGCTCAGACTTCTCACTGCCGAGTCGGCTGTCTCTTTTACAATTGTGCTACGTAGCAGAGGAAAACCCCGCCCATCAACCAGAGGGGCTAGCCGCACTATTAGGTGTGGAAAACCACCCATCTGCTTTGGATCGCATCTGAACTGGCATACTGCCTAGCCCACATTAATTTGCTTCTACAATCTAGCAAATGGCTGGGGTCTTGTGAAACTTCACTAAATTTATAATCAATATATTTAGATATATTAAAGTGTCTTAATAAAAATCTGCAAGTTAGGGGAGTGGGGAAGAGGCAGAGGTGCAAAGGAGCAGAGGGGTAGGGAAAGAATAATAATGCCCAATCACGCCAGTTGCTTCTCCTGTTCAAAGACGCAACTCTTAGAGAGGCTTTGCCAACGCGAACAACGGATAGCAAGTCCTCTCTCAAAGGGAGACGATGCCGCGCAACGAGCGTCGGGAACCTCCCAACGGGAAAGCCAGTCGCCTACGGCGGGAAACCCGCCAAAGCTGGCTCCCCAATACAACTCTTGGAGAGGCTGGCGCTTAGGGCGTAGCTATGCCGCAGGCTTTACAACGCTGCCTTGAACTCGGCTTTGTTCGGCACAAGTCGGCTTTTTTCGGCAACTCTTGGAGACGCTCTTGCGTTCGCTCAAGGCAAGCCGCTCAGGACAAGCTTAGTACAAGTGCCCTGTTTGGCCAACCCCTAATCTATCGCCTCATAATCAACCTGGGCAGTACTTTCTTCGTCAAAATCAAAGTTGAATTGTGGTATGAGTGTGCCATTCATGGGTGAGTCTATTTCTGGGGTAAAGAGACTAGTTGAAGCCTCCTCAATGTCATCACTTTGACTGTTAGCTCGATTGTAGACATCGGCACCAATTGCAAACAGGGTTTGTTGGAAGTCGTCTAAGCGCTGCTTAAATTCCACTGTGGAGATGCTGGAGTCAATCATTGCAGCTTGGAGTTGTGAAACTTTTTCACTGGCCAAAGTTTTCATCTGGTCGCCAATAAAGTTGCTATTATCCTTAATTGTGGATTCGTAACTGAACAACAGATTATCTGCTTGGTTTTTGAGTTCAACTAATTCTTTACGTCTTCTATCTTCTTCAGCAAACAGTTCGGCTTCTTGGCGCATCCGTTCGACTTCGCTGGTACTCAAGCCACCTGTATTGGTAATCCTGATACTCTGTTCTCGACCTGTACCTTTGTCTTGGGCAGAAACCTTAAGGATACCGTTGACATCGATTTCAAAGGATACTTCAATTTGAGGTACACCCCGGGGAGATGGGGGGATTCCTGCTAGCAGAAACTTACCGAGACTCTTGTTATCTCGTGACATCGCCCGTTCACCTTGGAGAATGTGAATTTCTACTGAGGTTTGCCCATCAACTGCTGTGGAAAAAACTTGTGACTTACTAGTAGGAATTGTGGTGTTGCGTTCAATGATTTTAGTGAACACTTCACCCAAAGTTTCAATTCCCAAAGAGAGAGGGGTGATATCCAATAGTAAGAGATTATCGACTTCGCCACCCAACACCGCTGCTTGGATAGCAGCTCCCAATGCTACGGCTTCATCAGGGTTGACAGAGCGATCGGGAGCTTTGCCATTGAAAAATTTAATTAGCGCGTTTTGGACTGCGGGAATACGGGTAGAACCACCTACCAAAATAATCCGATCTATCGCTTGTGGTTTGAGATCCGCATCTTTGAGCGCTTGGATCATTGGTTCGATGGTAGCTTCAATTAAATCAAGTGCGAGTTCTTCAAATTTAGAGCGGCTGAGTTCCATCTCCAGATGCTTTGGACCGGTGTCATCGGCGGTGATAAACGGCAAGTTGATGGAGGTATTCACCATGCTGGAGAGTTCAATTTTTGCCTTTTCTGCTGCTTCCCGCAGGCGTTGCAGCGCCATCTTATCTTGGGAAAGATCGATTTTCTCTTGTTGCTGGAAGCGTTCCATCATCCAACGCACGATCGCATTATCAAAGTCGTCTCCACCTAAGTGGTTGTTACCACAAGTTGCCTTAACTTCAAAAACACCATCCCCAAGTTGCAGGATCGATACATCGAAGGTGCCACCTCCCAAGTCGAATACTAAAATTAGCTGCTCTTGGTCTTGCTTTTCCAATCCGAAAGCTAAAGCCGCAGCTGTTGGTTCGTTGATAATCCGTAGAACTTCTAGTCCAGCAATTGTACCAGCATCCTTAGTTGCTTGTCTTTGGGCATCTGTGAAATATGCCGGTACCGTAATCACTGCCTGAGTGACTTCCTCACCCAAGAAGTTTTCCGCATCCTGCTTGAGCTTTTGCAGGATCATGGCGGATAGTTCTTGTGGCGTGTAGTTTTTTGAGCGAATTTGAACATCAACAGTATCGTCTCGACCTTTGACACAGTTATATGGGACGCGATCGCGTTCTGTTTCAGTGTCTTCCCAACGCCGCCCGATAAATCGTTTAATACTGTAAATTGTGTTTTCGGCATTAGTTACGGCTTGGCGCTTTGCCAATTGACCGACCAAGCGATCGCCACTCTTCCCAAATCCCACAATACTTGGAGTAGTTCGTCCACCTTCAGAACTGGCGATCACAAGTGGTTGACCGCCTTCCAGAACTGCGACGCAACTGTTAGTAGTGCCTAAGTCGATCCCAATAACTTTTCCCATATTTATAAGTATTTTTACTGAGTCTTTCTGCTGTACTGTGTCGCGGACTAACTTTTTGAGCTACGAATCAAGGCTAGCTCAAACAACAGCATCTAGAAATGGAGAAGATAGGGGATCAGGAGGAGATGAGGAAGCTGATTGATAATTTTACTCCCTCATCTCCTTCATCCTCTCAATGTCTCAGTAACAATGCTCGTCCTTGCAAGAAACCAGGCACTTTTGGTCAGCAAGGCAAGCAACTACAGCTTAACTGTTGGCTGAACTCGACTGATCCTCCTGTGCAGCAGGTGTATCTTCCTTTGGAGCAGCTACTTTGACCATTGCATGGCGCAGCACGCGATCGCCCAAGTAATATCCGCGCACTAACTCTTCTAACACTGTTCCTTCAGGATGTTCATCCGTAGGTTCCCGCATTACTGCTTCATGAAGGTTGGGATCAAATTCTTGAGCTTCAGGACGCATTGGTGACACACCTAAGCGCTTCAAGCTATCCACCAACTGTTTGTAAACGCCTTGGTAACTTTTGTGCATGGTCATTTCGCCATCAGATTGCGGTTTGAGGTGCGATCGCGCCCGCTCAAAATTATCGACTACTGGCAGCAATTCCAAAATCGTATTCCGCTTTATCTGCACTTCTAGCTCTTCTTTTTCTTTGCTAGTACGTTTCCGGTAATTCTCAAAATCAGCGGCAATCCGCATATATTGAGTACTACGCTCTTCTAGTTGCGTTTTGAGAGACTCGATTTGTTGAGTCAGTTCTGCCAAAGCTGCTGTTTCCACTTCAGTTTTCTCAGTTGCAGCGACGCCATTATCTTGATTGAAAGTAGCCGTATCCCCCGGTATATTGGTTTGGGCTGCCACTTGCTCTGTAACCTCATTACCAGATTCATTGAAATTAATTTGGGCTGCGGAGTCACTCTTCATTGCTTGCTTTACCTCTGTTGGTTCACCCAATTGCTGGCTTGTATTGTTTATCTGTCTATTTTCATCCATCATTGTCTACTCATTCCAGATGCTTTTTAGGGCAGTGTATCTCCCACAGCTTGCAACCGTCGTTATCCACGACTTGCCACTGAGGCTGATTTTGTTGCCGACAAGTTCCTGGAAATGATGTCACCGTCCTCTTATTGTGACAAATGGTGAACACGTTAGCCTAGACGCCACTCAGGCGGTAACCTGAACGAGTAGTGTACATCTAGGAGTAAGTAATTTGGAAGAATGGTGCTGAATGTGATTCGCCCCTCATCTTATTCATGAGTCAGTTTTTTCAGAAATTACTACTTAAAATTTAACCATTTATCAAATATTGTCATTCCTTCAAAAGTGTTAAGTGTTGAGTGCGGAGTCATATATTTTGAGTCCTAGATTCTACCCTATAACTGAAGGTTTGTCGATTGAGCGAGTCAGGAGTTTCTATTTTCTCTACTATTACTTCTTTTTGACTCAGCACTTAACGAGAAATCTAAACAACCGAAACCGCAGATCAGAAGTTTGGTGACTACTAGAGCTTGGCTCAAATCCAGCTAAGTAAGTTAGTGTAAAAAATTAAATGCTTGTAGTAAGCCTTTTAGCGTTGAAGCGCTTACTACAAGCAAATTACAGAGCTTTATTTTTCTTTATATAGTTTGCTTTATTTAAGCCAACTTACTTACCATCTCAATTAACAAAACTTGGGGCAAAATCCCTTGTTAAGCCCCTTGTGAAAGGTAGGCAAACTTTTGCCTGCACTAGGATTTTTTGGTAAATGAGAATTCTGTCTCACAGTAGGGGAATACTTTAAGCAGAGGTTTTCCAAATCAATTGCTCATTTATGACTTACTTGTCACCACAACGGCGCAGTACCGCTCTAACTACCAGAACAGAGTTTTCGCCTTTCGGCAACAAGCTAGTGCAATCTGGCTATGCCAATACCGAACAGATGAGGCAGGCACTAATTGAAAGCCGCAAATCTGGCAGACCCTTAACGGAAGTACTAGAGTCAATCACTGGGCAACAACTATCGCCTGAGTTGCTCAGGCAATATAAAAAACAGCAGCTATTTGAACTTAAAATACTATATGGTGTTGAATTCCTCGATCCGGAAGTCAACCAGCTTGGCAACACGATGATCGGCAACCTGATTGAAACCCTCATTCCAGTAGATATCTGTCGTCGCCATCGTTTAGTACCACTGTCGAAACACGAAGACCAAACCCCGCCCTCAGTTTTAGTGGCGATGGTCGCTCCAGATAATCTAGAGGCTTCCGATGACCTGAACCGCATCTTGCGCCCCCAAGGCTTGGCATTGCAGCGGATGGTGATTACACAGGAAGACTATCAGCAGCTAATCAACCAATACTTGGATGAAATGGCTGTTCGGCAAAAGCACCTGGAACAAGCAAAGTTTACAGATATTAATCAGGATTTAGAAAACCTCGGAAATCTCGATCTTCAGGATGCTCCTGAAGAAATGGAGGCTGATCTAGGAGCAGCGATGAAGGGTGCAGAGGATGCCCCAGTCATCAACCTAGTCAACAGAATCCTGGCTAAAGCTTTGCACGAGAAGGTTTCTGATATTCACATCGAACCGCAAGAAGAAAACTTACGCATTCGCTTTCGGAAAGATGGGGTACTGGGTGAAGCTTTCCCCCCCCTACCGAAAAAAATTATCCCGGCGCTGACAGCCCGATTTAAAATCATCTCCAATCTAGACATTGCTGAACGGCGTATACCCCAAGACGGACGTATCCGGCGGATGTTTGAGGGACGTAAAGTAGACTTTCGCGTGAGTACCTTACCCAGTCGTTACGGGGAAAAGGTGGTGCTGCGGATTTTGGATAACTCCTCCACCCAACTAGGATTGAATAAGTTAATTACTGATCCAGAGACTTTACAAATTGTCCAGGATATGGTGAGCCGTCCCTTTGGTCTGATTTTGGTGACTGGGCCAACTGGTTCTGGGAAAACAACCTCGCTGTATTCTGCACTCTCAGAAAAGAATGATCCCGGTATTAATATCAGTACAGTGGAAGACCCAATTGAGTACAGCCTTCCAGGAATTACTCAAGTACAGGTGATTCGGGAAAAAGGGCTGGATTTTGCTACCGCTCTGCGGGCTTTCTTGCGGCAAGATCCAGATGTGCTGCTAGTGGGTGAAACGCGGGATAAAGAAACGGCAAAAACAGCAATTGAGGCTGCCTTGACGGGTCACTTGGTATTAACTACCTTACATACCAATGATGCCCCAGGAGCGATCGCTCGTTTGGGAGAAATGGGTATTGAGCCTTTCATGGTTTCTAGTTCGCTGATTGGCGTTTTAGCTCAACGTTTGGTGCGGCGTGTATGTTCTGAATGTCGCATTCCCTACACTCCTACGATCAAAGAACTGGCTCGCTATGGTCTATCAGCTTCCTCAGATGTCGGAGTCACCTTCTACAAAGCTAACAGTTTGACATTAGAAGCGATCGCAGAAGCCAAAGCCAAAAATCAACTTTGCCCAGCGTGTAATGGTGTCGGCTACAAAGGGCGTTGTGGTGTTTATGAAGTCATGCGAGTTACCGAAAACCTGCAAACTCTCATCAACGAAGATGCACCCACAGAACGGATTAAGGAAGTGGCAATAGAAGAGGGCATGAAAACCTTGTTGGCTTACAGTTTGGACTTAGTGCGCCAAGGTGCTACCACCCTAGAAGAAGTAGAACGAGTGACGTTTACTGATACTGGTTTGGAAGCCGAATTAAAAGCTAAACGCAAGACTGGTCTTACCTGCCGGACTTGCGATGCCACATTGAAACCAGAATGGCTGGATTGTCCCTACTGTATGACATCTCGTTTTCAAGACTAATCATTGGTCAAGGGGAGCCAGCGCGGTCTTCTCACATTGCCAGAGCCTAGCGCCTGCTTTCTTGATGCCCGTTCGCCGTAAGGCGTCCCGTTAGGGAAGGGCTGTAGGGAGAAGCATCTGGCGTTCAAGAGTTATTACTTTGGACTATAAACTAAACAAACATCAAAAGGAAGCAGAACTATGGAAATGATGATTGAAGACCTGATGGAGCAGTTGATTGAAATGGGTGGCTCAGATTTGCATTTATCCGCAGGTTTGCCTCCCTACTTCCGCATCAGTGGCAAACTCACTCCCATCGGTGAGCATGTATTAACAGCTGATCAATGTCAAAGGCTGATTTTTAGTATGCTCAACAACACCCAACGTAAAACCTTGGAGCAGACCTGGGAGTTGGATTGTTCCTATGGTGTTAAGGGTTTAGCTCGCTTCCGGGTCAATGTCTATAAAGAACGTGGTGCTTATGCTGCTTGCTTACGGGCATTAAGTTCTAAAATTCCTAACTTTGAAAAATTAGGTCTGCCAGATATTGTGCGGGAAATGTGTGATAAGCCCAGAGGACTAATTCTAGTGACAGGCCCTACAGGTTCTGGCAAGACAACTACCCTAGCGGCAATGATCGATTTGATTAACCGCACCAAGGCGGAGCATATTTTAACGGTGGAAGACCCAATTGAATTTGTCTACGAACCAATTAAAAGCTTGGTTCACCAGCGACAACTGAGTGAAGATACTAAGAGCTTTGCTAATGCTTTGAAAGCAGCCCTGCGGGAAGATCCAGATATTATTCTGGTGGGAGAAATGCGCGATTTGGAAACGATTTCTTTGGCGATTTCGGCAGCAGAAACAGGACACTTAGTATTTGGCACGCTACACACCAGTTCCGCTGCACAGACAGTTGACCGGATTATCGACGTTTTCCCCCATGAAAGACAAACTCAAGTGCGGGTGCAATTGTCTAACTCGTTGGTGGGGGTATTTAGCCAAACCTTGGTGTCCAAGAAAAACCCTAAACCCGGTGAGTATGGTCGGGTGATGGCTCAAGAAATTCTGATTGTCACTCCCGCTATTTCCAACTTGATTCGAGAAGGCAAAACATCTCAAATTTACTCAGCTATTCAAACTGGCGGCAAATTGGGGATGCAAACTCTGGAGAAGGTTCTAGCCGATTTTTATAAAGCAGGAACGATCTCCTTTGAAGCCGCGATGTCTAAGACTTCTAAGCCAGATGAAATCCAACGTCTCATCGGTACTGCTACACCGCAGGCAGCAGGTGCAAAACCCGGTGCGGCTGCCAGAGCGCATTAAAGGAACTGGGGTTAGGGGAGATGAAAGGGATGAAAAACCCTTAACTATTTTGAATTTTGAATTTTGAATTTATTTATGCCAAACTACGTTGCCCGTGTTCGGGATTCTCAAGGAAAATCCCGAACAGAAAAAATTGTTGCCGAATCCTTGGTACAAGCTCGTACTAGTCTTAGAGAACAAGGTTTTGTAGTCCAAGAACTCAAACAATCTCAAGGATTTCAGCTAAATTTTGACTTAAAAAAATTCCAGACTTCCTTAGTTAAGGTTTCTGTGAAAGACAAAGCCGTTTTTTCCCGTCAATTTGCCGTTTTGATGAATGCGGGAGTTGCGATCGTTAGAAGTCTGGGGGTACTTTCTGAACAGTGTAGTAACCCTAAACTAAAACAAGCTCTTGTGGAGATTAGCATTGATGTTCAAAGTGGAATGAATCTTTCAGAGTCAATGCGGAAGCATCCTGACTGCTTTGATGGATTATATGTGAGTATGATTCAAGCTGGCGAAGTTGGTGGTGTTTTAGACGAAGTATTGAATCGTTTAGCCAAGTTGTTAGAAGATGTTGCCCGCTTACAAAACCAAATTAAATCAGCATTATCTTATCCAACAGTCGTGGGTTTTATCGCAGTTGCTATTTTTCTCGGCATGACAATTTTTCTTATTCCCATTTTTGCCACGATTTTTGAACAAATTGGAATTACATTACCACCTCTAACGCAATTCTTGATGGATGCTAGTAAATTTTTGAGAAGTCCGAAGGCTGTCATCCTTCTCTTTATTATTGTAGGACTGAAAATTGCCTATTCACAATTCGGTAAAACTCCTGGTGGTCGCCTAACAATTGATCGTCTTTCCCTAAAGGTGCCCTTATTTGGCGACTTAATTCAAAAATCTTCGGTCGCCCGCTTTAGCAGAACTTTTGGTTCTTTGACTCGTTCAGGTGTGCCAATTTTAACTTGCTTAGAAATTGTCCGAGATACATCAGGAAACCAAGTGATTGCCAATGCCATAGATGCAGCCCGCCTTGAGATTCAACAAGGAGGTATGATTAGCATTGCTTTACAAGAAAATGATGGCGTTTTTCCAGCTATGGCAATTCAGATGATTAGTATCGGAGAAGAAACTGGAGAATTAGATGCAATGTTGATGAAAGTTGCCGATTTCTATGAAGATGAAGTTGAGCAAGCAGTAAAAGCAATGACCAGTATTTTGGAACCAGTGATGATTGTAGTTTTAGGGGGAATGGTTGGAACCATTTTACTAGCAATGTATCTGCCTATGTTTAAGGTATTTGAAACGTTGGGATAGAGGATTAAAAGTTAGGAGTTAAGAGTTAGGAGTTTAAACTCTTTATTTTTTATCCTCATTCTTAACTCTTAACTACTTAATTTTATTTCTAACTCCTCACTCCTAACTAATTTAATCAACTATGACTGTACAAAAATCTCACTACGAAGCAAGTTTGGCAGAATACAGCAATCATCTAGCTGCGATCGCTTTACTAAAGCAATATCGGCCATACTTAGAGATGATTCCCAGTCTGCGCCGTCCAGACGAAAGTGTCATTACTATCCCCTTACCAATTGTCCGTCTTCGCAACACTCCTACAACGCCCCCACAAACGATTTGCTTACCCTGTGATGTGGCAATTTTGATGTGTGATCCAGAGTGGAAAATCAAAACAGGAGCAGAAATTTTAGTTTTTATTCATCGTGCTCACGAAGACTTTTCTGATTTGTTAGGACGTTGGCGACAAACCCAAGTTTGGTTGGACAATGATTATGAGTGGCTAATGCCTCTCCGTCACAGTCATATTTTGAGTGAGGGAGCTAATAGCATATATCCTCTATTTGTGGTTTTTAGTGATACTTTAGAACGCATCCAACGAGGACTCGTAGGAGCTGAACTTCCATTTATTATGCAAACGCCAGATTTGCTGCTTGAAGATAATTTCACAGATATTTTCTCTCCACAAATTCCACCAGCTTGAAAAAAGTTAGGAGTTAAAAGTGAGGAGTTAAGAGTTTAAAATTGCAAATTCTGAATAAAGCTAGAGATTTTTAAGTCTCAAGTTTAGGTTTTTAACTCCTAACTCCTAACTCCTAACTATTACCTAACAAATTGGGGCATAATTTCGGCAGCAGTGAATATTCCATAGATGCCGCGTTGGTGCAATTGCTTACCAGCTTTGAGATAGCCAAAAGCAGGGCCGCAGACATTAGCTGCCATACTGGTTTCATCTCCCAGAGTAAAGGTATGGGTAGAAATCTTCCCTTCAAAGGTGCGTCCTGTTACCTTAACGTTGGTGCTGAGAGGCTTTTTGGGATTGCGAGTATCGACTACACCACCAACAGTAACGCGATCGCGCCCCACTATTCCCGCTACCTCTAGCATCACATCATCAGCGTGTTCCATATTCGTCAAAGTAAGCACGCCATTAGTTTTATCTAATAATGCTTCTACTTCGGCATCAGTCATCGCCTTAGCAGTCTCTACTGTGTAACCAGGCATATGGCCAATATCTTCCCGAACGGTGGCGCGGTAAGCTTCCCAGTTGGCAATTCCCACCCCAAAGGTAATTTCGACTTGATGAATTTCGGCGTAGCTTTGAGCGGCTAAAGCGGCGGCGGCGGTTAACAGTCCGGGCGTAGCACCACAGCCTGTCATGTACGTAATTCCGGCTGCTTGCAGTTCTTCTTTCATTGCTAGTAGTTGTTCCACAGCAGTGGTGCGCTTAATCGCATCCACTAATACCCCACGCCAGCCAGATTTGATAAACTGCTTGGCTACAGTCGGAATAAAGTCATTTGGCAAGTTGGGTAAAGCCAGAAAATACCCATCCACAGATTGAGCTATTTCAATTACATCCTGAATACTTTGATTTGTTAACGTACCAACTGGTTCTAAATGACCTACCGAATCTTGGGACTGGTAGGTGGCGATGCATTCTTGAGTATTTAAACCATCAGCAGCGTAAGCGTAGCCTTTATGATCTGCTGCTGCGACTAAAATCATTTCCTGTTTAGCAGCAAGTACCTTGGCGGCGGCTTGTCCGAGTCCGCCGAAACCTAGTACTCCTATGCGTATCGCTGGCGAAATATTTGCTGTACTCATAGTCAATTACTTAAGTTGAATCACAATCCTTCAAACTTTACCATCTCAGCTTGTGGCTGATGGCTGACAGCTTTTAGCTATAAAGGTTAATTATGCCTGTGTAACTAAGATTTAGCCTAGCCGCAACCATGCGACCACGACGTTCATCAATCAAAACTTGATCTGCTTTCATTTCCACTGCTAGAGCTATCGCTTCAGCTTCACCAATATCCAGTTCATTGCTGAGTGCTTCAACCAGTATACGATCTTGAACTGGACAAGTTTGAATCCAGATAAAAGTTTGTACTTCAGTTGCACCTGCAACTGGAAAGTTGAGATCAGTCAGTTCTCGGTAGACAACTTCAGGAATTAGGACTGTTCCGTAAAGCTGTTGTAATAAATGAAGGTGGTTAATGGCAGCGAGGTTATGGATGGGCGAAGTATCACTGACAATGATCACAGTCTACCCATCGCCCGCAAATTATTTATATCTTGTTCAAAATCCTCCACACCGTAATGCACTGAAATTTGACGACTTGCGAGTAGATGTTGAAATGCTATACGATTCATGCCTGCAAACCGACTGGCTTGAGCAAGTGTTAACTTTTCTTTTTGAAAGAGCATCACCGCAATTTCCTGCTTCATTTCGCCTTCAGTCATCCGAGTTGCGGTTAGTATTTCATTAGGAATGACGACGTTCATAATTACAATTCTCTCCATCACTACTATTCTAAGCAGCTTTTTGCAGCTATGCAGGTTAATACATCGTTGGAGCAAACGGACTAGATATAGGACGAAAAGCGATCGCCTATTGTAGTGCCTAGAGTGATGGTTTAATAAATATGGAATAAAGTGCCATATCTACAGCGATGATCTGCCTACGCTTACAGTAGTAGTAATTCCGAATTAGGATCATAGCGAAATATTGACAAAAAAATGTCTAGAGTTGTTATGGTACCAACATCGCGTATTGTTCATAGTGACCCCGATATATAGGAATCCTACTTGAATCTTGCTCAGTATACTGAGAAGTCAAGCTTTGTATGTTAAGCTCTAGGCAGCTTGATTGTTCAAAAATCAAATAGGATTCCTATACTTAGTGGTCCTAAATCCTAAAAGGTGAATTCCAATTTCCATTTTGAGCCTTCCATAAAAGATTCAAGAAACCATCTTTATCTGAGAAGAAAACTTCTAATTGCGAATTCAGAGGTTGATATGCAGCAGTAATACTACTTCCAGGCTGGGCAAAGTTAGCAGGAGTAAGTAGCACAGGTGAATTCCAAACGCTATTATTTGCTTTCCAGAATAAGTTTACAGAACCATAGTTATCAACTAAGAAGACTTCTAGTTGATTGTTTTGTGGGTAAAAAACAGAAGCAATATTAGAACCCAAAGGAGCGAAACCTGCTCCAGTGAGCTTTACAGGAGCGTTCCAGGAACCATTTTGTGCCTTCCAGATCAAGTTAAAGGCTCCACTTCCGTCAATGAAAAAGGCTTCTAGCTGATTATTGGGAGGATAATACACTGCACTGATAGGAGTGCCTGGAGTTGCAGTATTCGCAGGGGTAAGAGGAACGGGAGCATTCCAACTACCATTATTTGCTTTCCAAGTCAAGTAAACAGCCCCATCATTCCCAATAAAGAGGACTTCTAGCTGGTTATTAAGAGGATAAAAAACAGAAGTAATGCCAGCACCTGTTGGAGCGAAGTAATTACCCGTTAATTTGACTGGAGAGAACCATCCAGTCCCTTTTGCCTTCCACATTACATTGAGAGCACCTTCAATATCAATGAAGAAAACTTCTAGCTGTTCATTTTCTGGATAATATACAGCACTGAGATTTCCCCCAGCTTTAACTTTATTTGGTTCTGTTAGTCTAGCAGGACTATTCCATACACCATTATTCGCTTTCCAAGAAACGTAAACAGCACCGTCATTACCCACAAAAAAGTTTTCAAGTTGATTACCTGGAGGATAATTCGCTGAAGCAATCTTGGCATCCTTCGGAAGTAAGTTATTTGGCGTGATAGCAACAGGCCCCTTCCAAACACTATTGTTAATCTTCCAAAGAACAGACAGCGCACCCTCTTGATTAACAAAGAAATTCTCAAGTTGCTGGCTGTCGCTGTATTGATAGTAAGTCAGCGTAGGTGAAGTGCCTTGAACAGATTGAGTTCCTTTACCGTAGAGAACGTTGACTCCGATTTGGTCAGCAGCGCTCAGTTGACCATTTCCGTTCCAGTTAGGATTACAGTAGTTCATAACTGAAGTCAGATCGTATGGAGTTATGTTCCAATCTCCCGTATCACCTTGGGGTTCTTGATCGCAGGGAATACGATCCTCTCTATTGTGTTCATGCGCCATACCTAACGCATGTCCAAATTCATGCACAGCGATCGCCTTAATACAATATTCTTGTTCTGTAGCCGATGCAATCCTGCCTGAATTATTGAATCCTTCTGGCTGATCGCCACCATTCTGGCAGCTAGTGCTCCAACTTCCGAAGGTGAAATTCAATACCATTCCATTCGATTTACCATCAAGCTGATTCCCTAGCCCTTGGGTATGAGGTTGTTCATCTCCAACTTGAATCCGAATGCCGCGATTGCCAGACTGGCACTGTCCCCAACCAGTAAACCTAACAGCAGAAGCAGTTTCCCAAGTAGTTGAAACCGCATCACGAACCCAACCTTTTTCAGTAGCATCTCCTGGATTTTCCCAACATACAGGGATGTTTGGCGAAGACCAGAGAGTTCCCCCGACAACACTCAACGGCTGCTGAGTCGTTCCAATATTTTCGGCTTGATAATTACTACTACCAGTTATCATAGTATTTTTAATTAGATTTGGCGACGATAACTTCGTATTAATTAGATTTGGCGACGATAACTTAATTACATTTGGCGAGAATGTTTGAGCGTGGGCGGGATTAATGGTGTTAATTAAGGCTGCGGAAATACTCAATTTTAAAAGAAATAATAATTGCCCTTTAAAGTTGGATGTTTGGATTTTCACAATCGTTTCTTCGGCTTATTAACGCCCTTTTTACTTATTCACAATGGATACAATCCTTATCTACATACTTATGTTACAGATTTGGTTTTACATAAGTAAATTCTCTAGTAAAATAATATAAAAGGTAACAAGACTTCGCAAATTTACAAGTATTGGCATAGAGCAAACCTAGATAATACACAATACGGTTGAGTTAAAGTTAGTAATTAACATTCTTTAATAGGAAGCGGGAGCAACGCGAAAATGTGAGGTGCTAAAACCAAGAACGGAACTAGCTTTTCTTGGTTTTGCAGAAACGACGTTGCAGGCGTTCAAGCGACTTTTCGGAATGGGCTTTCTGCTTTAATAGCTAGCTGTAAATCTGAATGGTAATGATAAAGTTTTTCAATAAAATTTATATTTTTGTAAATTGTCTTGCTGGCTATATTACCTCTAATGCTTATATTTAGGACTTTTGCAGCTTACTTAGCGAGCTTCAGTTATCACCTTGACTAATCGATGAGGTTAAGAGAAACTAACTAAATACTGATGTGACCGCTTATAAAATTAATAATTTTTGTAAAGATTATGAGATATATGTGTTGTAATATGGAACATTATTTAGCAAATGGCAAGTTTGTATCTAAGTAAAAATGTTCCTACGGCTATATTTGTAGCCTTCTGCTAAGGCAGTACAATTTAAACGTACTTATCGTGGTTGGCCAAGAGCATGGAGACATTAGAGTTCATAATCTATCCAGACGGTCGGGTACAAGAGAAAGTCACTGGCATTGTGGGTGCTTCTTGCGCTGAAGTTACAGCAGCAATAGAGGCACAGCTAGGGCAAGTACTTAATCATGAGCCAACCTCAGAATATTTCGCCGCTAAGGTGCAGCAATCTAATCTGGCGAATACACACACCACTTACAGCGATTGGTAAGTTCTCACAGTAGTTTAATGTTATTAATTTACAACCACCATGTCACACTTTAGCCAAATTAAGACTCAAATCCGTAACCTTGATTCTTTGAAAGATGCTTTGACTGAATTGGGCGTAGACTGGAAACCCGGTCCACGCGAAGTCCGTGGCTATCGCGGTCAAACCCATCCTGCCGAAGTTAGTATTGAGCAGGAAAATGGCTATGACATCGGCTTTAGATGGAATGGCAAGGAATATGAACTGGTGGCTGACTTGCAATATTGGCAGCAAGACCTATCTGTGGACGGATTTTTGCGCCAGGTAACGCAGCGCTATGCTTATCAAACAGTTGTGAAAGAAACCGCTCGTGTTGGTTTTCAAGTCTCTGAACAACAAAAAAATGAAGATGGTTCAATTCGCCTGGTAGTACAGCGCTGGAGTGCGTAATGGCTGATTTTCTGCCGTCGCCGGAAGAACAAGTTGATAACCGTTCCGGTTTGGAACCAGAATTAGGGGGTTTTTTACGGGATGCCCCAGAACGTTCTGGTTTGGAACCGGAATTAGGCGGTGTACTGCGCCAAAATGGTGTTTATGTTGACGAAATCACCTGTATTGGTTGCAAGCATTGCGCTCATGTTGCGCGTAACACCTTTTACATTGAACCAGATTACGGGCGATCGCGCGTGGTTCGGCAAGATGGGGACAATGAGGAAATTATCCAAGAAGCAATTGACACTTGTCCGGTTGATTGCATTCACTGGGTTGATTACACTGAACTGAAAAAGTTAGAAGACGAGCGCAAATATCAGGTAATTCCTCTAGTGGGTTATCCGGTAGAACATGCGGTTGCTGCTAGCGAACGTCGGCGTAAAAAGCAAAAGTTAAAGACCAAAAAATCCCGTTATTAATATAAAAACATTAAATCAATATAATAAAGGACTGGAATATCCAGTCCTTTTGTTTTTCGCCATATAGTTAATTTTTGATGTTTATATTACATCAAATGCCAAAAGGTAGTATTGTTTGATATTCGTGAAATAGCTTTTTGGTAATTGGCAATCCAAAATTAAAAAAAAATCCTAAATTGGTATGACTGCCTTCATTTAAAATTTAAAGGATCGTGTTGTGAAAGCAATTTTTCTACTTTCGCCTCATCTAACCTAGCGGTTAATCTTCTAGTTTCATGCAAGTCTCTAGTAGTTTTCGCCAAAGTGAAAGTTGAGCCAAGAGAAAAAGCTAAACCCATGCCCATAAAGCCTTTCACCCAGCTATCCACAGGCAAGTTTATAATACCGAAGGTGGTCATAGAAATAGAAAGTATAAAAGCTGCCCAAGTTTGAATAATCCAAGCTGCACTATCTTTTTGAGTACCAACTGTTTGCATATTTCCTACCTTTTATCTAGGTGATTTATACCAATTCGGAATGACGCTTTTGCGTTCGTGGACTCGCTACCCCTACGCTAACGGAATTCGGAATTAAGAGGCGTCAGATTTAATCTGGGTTTCCAGACTTGTATCTGTAGTTTGATTTTGGAGAATTGGTGTTAACAGTAATTGTATTAATTGGTAGGTTTACTGGTATCAATAGTAAGACCAGTTTGGTAACTGGACTCCAAAAGGTAAGCTCAAGAGCAATTGGAGTAAATAGAAACTGGCACAAGGTTTGTACCAGTTTTACAAGTGGCATTAAACTGAAATCTTTTAGCATTCTGGGTAAGCCAACTAGCCCGCTTCGGATTCCACACGTCCCGCAATATTTTTGTGAAAGGCTAATAGCCCAAGTCCACTTAAGTGGACTAAAACCGTTTACTGGTCGTCTTTAGACGACTTTAGCTATTAGCCTAGTAATTCATTACTAGTACACCACGGCGTAAATAGAGCAACCATTTAAAATCCCTAAAAAGCCCATTCCATAATACTTTTGACTTTTACAACTCTTGGAGAGGCTGGCGCTTAGGGCGTAGCTATGCCGCAGGCTTTAGGGCTACGCTCAGTGCAAGTGACTTTTGACTTTTGATTTTTGCCTTGCGGTACTAGGCGGTTGTTAGGACTAGTGTAATATCTCAGATGAAACAGATTAGTTTACTTATTGATCTGCAAAAGTCTGTACCTTGCCATCAGGACTGAGAACAACTCGAATTCTGAGATTTTGTCCGCGTGGATTGGCGGAAACAAAAGGTTTACCAACTTCAGGCATCCCAGCGTTATCAACGAATTCTCTTGCTGCCTTATTGAGGGGAAAAATTCGTTCCACCGTGCCGTCAACACTGACTATCAAACTGTACTCTAATGTTTGTCCTAGTCCAGTGGGTGGTTGCCAACGCTTTCTTAAATATTCTCTAGCTTCTGCTACTTGAGGTGTATCAAATAAGGTGCCAGTAGCCACTTGTGTGGATGTAGGGGGTTTGCGTCCGTCCCCTAATTGATCGATAAAGGGATTATTCTGGGCAGTTCTAGAGGAGGGAAGTTGTGAAGCAGGTTTTTTTCCAGGAGAAGGTTGTTGTAGGGAATTGATTGTTTCGTCTAGTTGTTGTGAGTTTAGTGAGGAGGGTTGGGTAGAGGTATTGCCACGATTATTATTGGGTATGATGTCAAGAGACGGGGGGGGAACTGGTGAGATATTAGTTGGTAAGCTGCCTGCGTTAGAAGATAGTCTAGGTGGCAAATTGCGCAGCTGAGGGAGAACACCAGCTTGGGGACTTGACCCTGTAGGGTTCTGTCCAAGATTTGGTAATATGGCAATTTCCTGGCCTGGGATTTTGCTGGATGGTGCGATCGCTCGATTGGTAGGAAGGGTTGAAGTCTTGCTCTGAGGTCTAGTCAGTGCATTATTTGGAAATAGAGATAAAGGTGGCGGTGTAGAGAAACTGGAACTAGGGGCTGTTAGAGGTGCTTGGGGCAAACTAGATGTAGGAAGTGGAGGGGTGGAACCCAGCAAATTATCTGATGGAGTGGTAAGTCCGGGTTGAGGCGTAGGGAAGTTTAGTGAGGATGAAGGTTCTAAAGCAGTCTTTACCGCTGCTGAATCTGCTGTTTTGACTGGCTGCTGTTGCTTTTCCCTTATGTTGTTAGCATATTGCCAAGTAACTGGTAAAAAACCTACACCTAATACTAATACTGCGGCAACAGGTGCCCAAGTAGGGAACCTCAGAGTCGAAGTGGTGTTGACAGTTGGAAGTGCCATAACATCAGTCAAGTATTCATCTAAAGCACTTGCTAAATCGAATAGTTGCAGCAGAGTGAGTTGAATTACCGGACCAGATGAATGGTTGGCGAGAGAACCGAGAAATAAGTTGTGAGTTAAATAGCTGCTTGGTTCTAAGTGGATATTTGCCCCTGGAATCTGGGTACTAAAGGAATTTAATGTTTTTGTTGAGGACTTTAATTCCGGCTCACCCAATGCTGTGCTTGACTCCTGGGTACTGGAGAAACTGACCCAAAAGCTTTCTGGAGACTGTTGGAGGAATTGCTGTACATAGGTTGTGACTGCATCACATAAGGCTTCGAGTTGATCGCGATCGCCCCGAATTGGAACTCTGTTTTCTTCTGGTAATCGGGGATCATCAAAACGTAGCTCAAAGCTTAGGTGCTTGAGGACAGTTTTCCCCATCCAACGGGACAGAGGTGAGCTTTGCGCGAATACTTCTAGCGTGCAAGTAGGAGGTGTGTAGCGACGAATGACAGAATTTGATAGAGGCATAGCAGGAACTGCGAGGAAGACTATTTGGGATTTTGCAAAAAGTTGAGCCAGTTGCTTGCAAAGAAAAGTTGAAACAGCGGATTCCTCCACTCAGAACTTTGTCAGGTTTTTTGCATTATGCAAACTGGGGTGCAAGGAGGAAGCAGTGCTGATAGTGGCTCGCCCAAGAACTAACGACCATCAAAAGGGAATTCTTATCTTGCAAACTTTCATGAGCGAATTTTGGTTGAGGAATTTCAAATCTAAAATTTAAAATTTTGTAGAACGGTCTATAAGTGCTAGCCAGAGACGGCGATGCCCACCAGAAGCACTGTAAAAAAGTAAATCTACAAGCAGTTTTAGTGCCAGGTTAGTAAGTAAATCCGTTGAGATTTGCTCGTCCTCTTCCATCCGCTCTTGGTAGGTATTGCAAAAAGCATCAATATAATCTCCAAGTAAAGCAGCCTGGTGAGGTTCCCGGTTATTTTCTGCCATTTGTTCCAACAAACCGACAGCGCGGCGAATCAATTCCTGGTGCTGTTTGGCTAAATAGCAGATGATCAGAACAAGCGATCGCGCTTCTTCTACATCTAGCTTTTTTCGCCCTCCTTGACCTTTGCGTAGAGGATTTGATTGGCGCAGTCGCCATAAAGCTACGCGGTCTGGCACTCTTGACTCTAAATTCAGATCAGTTGCCGCCGAAAGCATAGCCTCTGAACCAATGCCAGTTAAGGTTTCTAGCGCCAACAGCACCAAGTCTAATTGGGTTTTGATATTGTCCCATTGAACTGTGTTTGGGGCTGGAAGCTTGATTAAATCCTCCCACTGGGAATTTGGAGTGGCTGAGTTGGCGGCCGAGTGCATAACTTTTAGCATAAGTGATCAAGCTGATAGGG
This sequence comes from uncultured Nostoc sp., assembly GCF_937863485.1. GTDB lineage: Bacteria > Cyanobacteriota > Cyanobacteriia > Cyanobacteriales > Nostocaceae > Nostoc. Next base: position 52,746 of record NZ_CALMFY010000133.1, read on the forward strand.
GATGTTGCTGTTACCCATTTTGAAACCAGACTCTTAAGCATCAAGCTTGGTTTCCCATAGCTCTGAGCCAGAGGCTTCAGGTAGCTTTTTCTATGTGGTAAACAACAGGTATCTTTGTCCTACTCTAGATGAAAATTTATTTTTGACAAAGTAGAAAATTATCAATTCTAGTTAAGGTTTACCCGATTTTCGCTACTAGCTCCGTACAAGAGTATAAATAAACAATATTAAGAATTCTAACCGCGAATTATCGCTAAGTAATTATCTAGAATACCTCCTAATTTATTTGCGATTTTAAATTTTGAAATTTCTTGATGTTTATTACTTGGTTTTCATGTATACATAATTACTATACAAATCTTTTGCTGTTTGCTAAAGGTGTTTCTTGCTGCTTTCTACGCATTCCACCCCAGTTTCGCTTGTGTGCAGCCTGTTAGGGACTGACAAAAAATAAATTATCCAAAATTATTTGTACATTTATAGGGGTGCAAGGACTTGCACCTGTGTCAACTTAAGGTAAAACCCGCTTTGTGAAAATGTTTTGCCCTCATCCCCTAACCCCTGCTCCCAAAATTGGGAGAAGGGGAAATTAATTAAAGGCTCCCCTCTCCCCAAATTGGGAGAGGGGTTGGGGGTGAGGGCGTGAGAGAGGATCGAGGTTTCAGGTTTTCAATGCCTAAATCCTGAATTTGATAAAGTCAGCGTTTGAAGATATTGGCCAATTGATTTTGTCCAACTTAGTTGGTACTATAGCTCTAACCCTAAATCATGCACATATCAGAACTCATTTATAAACTTGATGAGCAGAGGTAATAGTTTAGACATTTACCAAAACCCATGCTTAAGTATGAGTTACAGATAATTCACTGAGTAATAATAGCAACGCAATAATATAACAAATATGAAAAAGCATTTTTTTGCCTTTTCACTGATAGCTTGTGCTGTCGGTGTGACTCTGCCAACTCAAGCATTCGCGGTTAAGCTATACGCTGCTGGTAGTTTGCGAGATAGCCTCACAGAAGTAGCTGAATCTTTTAACGAGAAATATGGGATTCCAGTAGAAACGAGATTTGGCCCGTCTGGTTTAACACGAGAATTTATAGAACAAGAATTCTCCAAAACTGGAAAATCCGCAGATGTTTTTGCTAGTGCAGATATTGATAACCCTCAGACATTGTTTAAAGAAGGTTTAAGTGAACCTGTAGTGAACTTTACTAGCAACCGCATGACTGCTGTTGTTAGATCAGGACTTGGTATTACATCAGATAATTTGTTAGACTTTTTGCTAAAACCCGAAATAAAGTTGGGAACTTCGACGCCTGTGGCAGATCCATCTGGTACCTATGCATGGCAAATATTTGACAAGGCTAATCAGATTACACCTGGTAGCTCTCAAATTCTGAAGGATAAAGCTTTGCAGTTAGTAGGTGGTAATCCTAATGCTCCTATAGTTCCTAATGGCAAAAATAATTTAGTCTATTTTCTAGAAGAAACAAAACAAGCAGATATCTTTTTAGCTTATTACACCAGTGGGAAGACTGCCCAAGCAACAAAAGGTGGTGACAATCTGCAAATAGTAGAGTTACCCGAATATTTAGCAACAAAAGCTGATTATGGATTGACTACACTGAAAAACGCCGATCCTGATGGGGAAAAATTAGCTGAATATATCCTGTCACAAGAAGGGCAACAAATTTTGACAAAGTATGGATTTAGCGCCCCCTCTACTTCTGTTCCCGAACATCAGGGTGCGGGTGGAATTTTACTGGCTGTAGGTGTAGCTTTTATCCTGAATAAAAAACAAGTATTGCTCAAAAAGCAATTAATCAAAATTGTTAACGGAGATGCAGAACAAGGGCGTCACAACCTTTTTGAGTAGCCATTTATGACAATTTCAACTAAATCGGGCTACTAATTTTCTGTCTTATCCACGCACGAAATGCTTTCATTGTCGCATTTCTGCCATTGCTTTTACTCTGCATCAAATATTCGGGAATCGCTTGGAAAATTGGGATATTGGGAAAAATAGAACTGGTATTTGATTCTATATATTTACCATCGAACAGCACGTTGATTTCTAACTTACTTCCATTCCATCGCCACAGTTCCGGTACTCTTAAAGCTTGATAATTATTAAAACGAGTCCGGGAGGTAATATCAATTTCAATAGCCAAATCTGGAGGCGGGTCGGTTTCTAAATTGATTCTATCTTTGCCCCTAATTCTAGCTTCATTTTGGATATAGAAACAATCATCGGGTTCTACCCCAGCATTCATACTTTCCTTATCAAAAGTCGTAGAACCCAAACTCCAAAATTCCAGATCAAGTTCTTCTAATAAAACTTTTACCAAGTCGCCAATAATAACTTTAGCTACTTCATGCTCTGGTAATGGAGCCATTATTTCCAACACCCCTTGACTGTAACCTATGCGAGAACTACGATTGTCTCCCAATTCCGCTAAAATACGTTTGTATGCCGACCAGGAGACATCTTTAATCAACAACTGATGACCGGCTTTAACAATTAGTTGATTGAGTTCAAGTAACATAGCATTCCTGCTCTTTATTTGATGTGAGCTACGGTAACACCAGTGCCACCATCTGCTTGTTCTGCTGGTTCGTAGTTGTTCACTCTGGAATGCTGTTGCAAAAAGGCGTGAACTCCTTGTCGCAGTTTCCCAGTGCCGTACCCGTGAATAATCCAGACTGGGCCTGTAGCTTCCGAGATGGCTTTATCTAAAATGTATTCGGCATCAGCCACCCGTTTACCACGCAAATCTATGGTATTTTGGGAAGTCCGAACTGGAACACTTTGCGGTGGTGGCGTTACTACTGCTGGGGCTGGTTTGGGTTTGACGATTGGTTCTGCTTTTTGACCATCTAAAGATTCTACGTCTTGCAACTTCACAGTCATCTTCATTAGCCCAAACCGAACGCTTAACTCCCCATCTTCATTAGGACCGGTTATCACTTCTGCTGTCTGTCCGAGTTTTGGAACACGGACGCGATCGCCTACCTTAGGCATAAACCCAGCTTTTGGTTTTGCTGGCGTTGCTGGCTGATAAAGCTGGCCAATTTGATTCAAAGCATTGGTGGCTTGTTGGGCTTCTTGGGCTGTGGGCGTACCTTTCTGTAAGCGGCGAATCACTTGAGCAATTTCACCTTTTGCCTGAGCGATCGCTTGTTTTACTGCTATTTCCTGTGAAGCCCGCAAACTGCTTTCCCTTTCCTCCAAACTTGCGGCTTTTGCGGATACTTCTTTGTATAAACGTTCTGCTTGCTGCAACAAACTTTGGGCTTCCGCAGCTTTGGTTTCCTGACGGCGGCGTTGCGCTTCTAACCCAGCAATCACCTGGTTAACTTCATCTGTGGCCTCTCCCACTTGAGTTTTCGCCTCTTCTACCACTTCTGGCTTCAATCCCAAACGTAGGGCAATTGTTAAGGCATTAGAACGTCCGGGTATGCCCCACAGCAGACGGTAAGTAGGCGACAGAGTGCTTTCGTCAAATTCTACAGAGGCATTTTCAAACCGATCGTCTTCGTATTTCAGGGCTTTTAGTTCGCCGAAGTGAGTGGTGGCGATCGTTAGCTGGGAATGGTTGGCTAGATATTGCAACAAGGCGATCGCTAAAGCACTACCTTCAACTGGATCGGTTCCTGCGCCGACTTCATCGAGTAAAACGAGTGCTGAGTTAGAAGTAGGAACTTCTCCCTCTGCTTCCCCACTCCCCAATGCTTCTAAAATCCGACTAATCCGGCGAATGTGTCCAGAGAATGTGGATAAACTTTGCTGTAAGGATTGTTCATCCCCGATATCTGCCAGCACCTGATCAAACCAAGGTATTTCCACTGGTTCGCGGGCGGGGACAAATAAACCCACTTTGGCCATTAATGCTGCTAATCCCAAAGTTTTTAAGGTTACAGTTTTACCGCCAGTATTTGGCCCGGTAATCGTAACTACCCGAATTTGCGGACTAATCAACAAGTCTACAGGAACTACTGGTTGCCCTTGTTCGTGCTGTTGTTGCCACACTAACAGAGGATGCCGTAAATTCCGTAAGGTAATGATTTCACTGTCTTCCCGCTGGATAAATCGCGGGGGATTCGCTCCTAGCCAGAAACTATACCGTGATCTAGCGGTGGCCAAATCCAAGGTGGTAGCGATCGCTAACAACCTCTCCAAATCTGGTTTGACTGCGGCTACTTGTTCGCTCAAAACACGGCGAACCGCTTCTTCTTCGGCTTGCTCTCTCCTGATGATCTGCCGCAGTTGGTTGCCCAGAGGCACGATAGAATTTGGTTCCACATAGAGCGTGGCACCACTGGTAGAGGTATCGTGGACAATACCGGGGATGGCATCTTTTTGAGGTGCTTTTACCGGGATGACAAAGCGATCGCTTCGTTGCGTAATTAGCTGTTCTTGAACGGCTCCAGATTTTGCTTGTAAGATATTTTGCAGCTTTTGAGTAATTTGGCTGCGTAATCGCCGCAAGTCTGTGCGAATTTCTCCCAGTTTTTGACTAGCGCGGTCAGTTACCTGGGCCCGTTCATCAATACAACGGTGAATTTCCTGTTCTAGTTCTGGATAAGTCCGCAAATCGGCAACTAACTCAGTCAGTATCGGCAAATCTTCCTGATTGTCAATGACACGGCGTAAATTTCTGACACCAGCGAGGGTGGTGGCGATCGCTAACAGTTCATCCCCTGTCAAAATTCCGCTGCGTTCTGCCCGTTCTAGGGAATCGCCAATATCTTGAATTCCCTCAAATGACAGTCCCGTGGTGAGGCGAGTTTCCAGTTGATAAATTTCTTTGGTTTGCTCTAACAACTGTTCGCTTTGGGACTGAGAATCAGGTATTTTCAGATGACGCGCAGCTGTCGCCCCCAGCTTAGTTGCCGCAAAGGTGGCAAGGTGCTGGCAGAGGCGATGCCATTCTAATAATTCTAAGGTTTCAGATTGGATCAAGGTTTCAACATCTAATCTGAAATTATCGTAACAATTCTAGCTCCTAGATGGATGAATCTTAAAGGAGAAAATTTTGCTTTAGTCAAATTAGCTAGCTAGTGCCTGGTAATAACCAAGTAATAACTGACACATCAAGCTATCTTTCCTGAGAAACTACCCCAACACTAACTCTTATCGAAGACAACACAGGAACTAATTTAAGCAGAGACTATTTCCTTCACCAAAACGTAAGGCTGAACAATGAGGGTATTAAATCGCTTACTGCGATCGCCATTCCATTCTCCTACTTGTACTGTCGTGGGTTTGGTAATTAATTGCTGATCAATCCACTGTTCCACTGATGGAATGTTATCACTAGCGATCGCTACTCCAACATCCAGCAAGTTTAAATCAGGTGCCACTAAAATTACTGCATCTCGTTGTACATGAGGAATTAGCCACTCCCACTCTGCTTCATCCAAAATTTCTGTTAATTCTGCTCTTAAATCCGACATCATTCCTCAATTTGTATTAGCTAATCGACTATTTTACATTAATTACTACTTCCAACTTCAAACTCCTGTACAGACGCGATTAATCGCGTCTCCAAATTCCTGTACAGACGCGATTAATCGCGTCTCTCCAAATTCCTAACTAAACTTCTGATTTCATTTCATCAATTTCAAATAAAGATACAATTACTCCAGCGATCGGAATAGATATAAAAACACCTAATAATCCTGCTACTCTAGCGCCTACTAGCAAAGCAAAAAACACCACTACAGGATTAAGATTCAGCGCATTTTGCATAATTCGAGGCGCAATCAAGTTGTCTTGTATTTGCTGAAGAACAATACAAGCTATCAAGACTTTCAATGCTAACCAAACACCTTGAGACAAGACAAATAGAGTTACTGTGCTTACTGCTAATGTTGCTCCTATACCAGGAATGATATCAACAATTCCGATGATCACTGACAATATCAAAGCAAAAGGTACTTTTAATATTAAAAAAACTAGAAAAGTCGTAGTTGTGAGAAATGCACTTAATAACAACTGACCTCTAAAGAATCCCATAAATGAGCGTTTGATTATATTTGTAAATCTATTGCGGCGCTGTTTTGGTACTATTTTTATGATAAAATTCCATAGCTTGTCTCCATCTAGTAACATAAAAAAAGCCACAACAGCAATCAATATAAAAGTCAGAAAATTCGTCATAAATCCTTGTAAAACAGCCAAGCTAGTAACCAGACTAGATACAGCTTGGTTTCGTAATTGTTCTTGAATAAAACTTAAATCAATCTGCAAATTCCGGTTTTGCAAAAATCCTTCTAGTCGCTCTAATACAGGTATTAAAGAATTTACAAAGCCAGTTATACTGTCAATTAATTGTTGTCCTTGAGATAAAACCGTTAAGCTCACGGTAATTATCAGACTGCCAATAATTACAATACTGAGCAAGAAAACGACACCAACAGCTACACCGTGGGGCAAAAAACGCCGCAGCCATTGAACAGGATAGCTGAGTAAAAAAGCCAAAATTGCGGCAAATGTAAAAATAACAATGACCGCTTCAAAGTAGGCTAAAAGCTGTACAACTGCCCAGCCAGAAGCAACTAAAAGCAAAAAGCGGACTAACGCCAGATTATTTAATCGCTCCCAAAAATTTTTGGCTTCAAAGCCGCTCATATGCTGTTTAGGGTGAAATTGATGGTAGATTTGCCTAGCAACTGCATTTAAGCACAAAGTCTGACTTCATTGCTAGAGCGCGTTGACCTTAAACATACAGAGACTAAGGGGCGTAGTTTACCGCCGTAGGCATCGCTACCTCCCTAAAGCATATAAACTGCGTCCACCTTGAAAACTGTAGTTCTTTCCGTATGAAAAGAAAAAACCCTCATAC
>NZ_CALMFY010000134.1 GCF_937863485.1 uncultured Nostoc sp.
CAACACGACTTTGAAGTACCTCAACACGACTTTGAAGTACCTCAACACGACTTTGGAGTACCTCAAGATGATTTTTAGGTATAATTTAAACTATTAGCCATATAAAGTATGACTATAAATTCGCCTGTTCCCCAAGATTATCAATATCAATTTGGTGGTAGTCTTCCTGCTAATGCACCTACCTACGTCACACGCCAAGCTGATGCAGATTTGTATCAGGCTGTGAAAGCTGGAGAGTTTTGTTTTGTCCTCAACTCTCGACAAATGGGTAAATCTAGTTTGCGTGTCCGCACAATGCAAAGGTTACAGGGTGAAGGAATTGCTTGTATATCTATTGATTTAACTGCAATTGGGACATCAGGGCTAAAGTCTGAACAATGGTATTCTGGGATTATTGATACTATTGCTGGTTCTGAAAGTTTAAACTTAGGTGAGCAGTTTGATATCGATGAGTTATGGGAAGAAAATTCCCGCTTTTCTGATGTGCAGATTTTTGGTAAATTTAACAAAGCTTTCGTCGCCCCTTGTTGCAAGCATTACAGGCAGAAGTTTTCGGCTCAAAATCAATACAGGCGATCGCTTCCTCAGAACAAGCTTTTTTTGGGTGTACAGTACATTTGAGGCGGTAGTCGTTGGTGAAATATTCGCAACCAGAGCAGGGAATTTCATGCAGCGTTTTTAAATGAATTATCCCTTTTTTTAGGGTTAACCAGACACTACCAATAAATAGAATCATTATTGTCCAACCACAGAAAGCCCACAAAATCATAGTTAACATTAGTTATCCTCCTAAAAATTCCAAAAAAATGCCCGCAGTCCACTGCTGTTAACCGCAGGCATAGGACTTTATTTAGCTAGGGTTGAGCGAAACTTAATTAACTATTAGCTTGATGCGACGATCGCCAATAGTGCCAAACATAACCTAAGAAGGCCACTACACCAAGGAAGAACTGAATATCTGCCAATCCCAGACGTTCATAACCGTAAAACTCTCTTGGATAAACTGTCGTGTTATATGCCACGAATACGGCAGAAATCCAAGCCATCAAAGCTAAACCCAGCAAGCTGTAAGAAAGAATTTCTTCACCATTTTCAATCGGTAAAATTCGTCTTACCCATGTAAAAGGCTGCACAAGAATATGCCACGTGCCACCAGCAATTAAGATGAAGCCAACCCAAATGTGACCACCAATGACATCTTCTAAGTTGTCAACACTTGCCATCCCTAAAGGAGTCCAGCTACCATCTTTCAAACCAACTAAGTAGCCAAAAATTGTTCCTGGGTTTAAATTGGGATTGCTAATCAGGCGGACATTTCCCACGTTAGTATCATAAATTCCGCCAAAAATCATTGCCTTTAGCACTAACAAAAAGGCTCCCAAACCCAGAATAATTATGTGATGACCTAAAATTAAACTCAATTGTTTCGGGTCATTCCATTCATAGTGAAATTTCGCCACCTGTCCACCGACATTATATAAAATTGCCGGACCACGAAAAACATGAAAAAGTCCACCTGCACCCAACACAGCAGATGCAACTAAATGCAAAATGCCAATTACAAAATAGGGATAGGTATCAACTACTTCACCTCCAGCACCTACACCCCAGCCCAAAGTTGCTAAGTGGGGTAACAAAGTCAATCCCTGTTCATACATTGGTACGCTAGGAACAAAGCGTGTAACTTCAGATATTGTTATTGCTCCCGCCCAAAACATAATTAAGCCTGCATGAGCAACGTGAGCGCCTAATAATTGACCAGACAAATCAATTAAACGGGCATTACCCACTAACCACGATGAATTTGTGTCTTCTGCTAAGGTTCTATCAGTTGTAATTGTCATAGTTAAATACCCTTATGAGCATTTTGAATTTTGAGATTTTGCGGAAAGTCTGAGCGCCGATTTCTGACGAACAGAACTTTCCAAGACGGATTTTAGATTGTCATAATCTAAAATCCCAAATCTAAAATCTAAAATTGTTTTACGACTCGCTACCTATGGCATTTATTGCCCTTTCAATTTGGCTAAAGTCAACGCCAATTGCTCGTAGGGCGTGCCACAGATGACCTTGCAAGAAGAAGAAAGCTAAAAAGAAATGGGCATTTGCTAACCATGCTCTGGAAGTGTAACCACCGTTAGCTAACTTAATGCTGTCGGCAAAATAAGGACTAACTCCGAGTTTTAGTTCCAAGATAGGGCCATAAAATTCCACCGGATAAGCTAAGGTATTCACCGCACAGAAGTAAGCTGCAACAAATCCTGCTAAGGCAATACCGCCTAAAGAGTAGGAAAGGATGGCTTCACCGGAGAAAATTAAAAGCTTTTTCGCTCAAGGTAAAGGCTCTATGAGGATGTGCCAAATACCGCCGCCAATGAGTAACAAGCCTACATAGATATGACCGCCGACTAAATCTTCTAAGTTGTTAACACTGGCAAAGTGGGTTTGATAGCCATAAATGACCAAGGGATTGAGGGTGGGGTCGGTAACAACTCGAACATCGTGAATTGTCGAGTCGTACAGTCCTCCCCAGAACATCGCTTTTCCTACCAGGAGTAAAGCACCTACTCCCAAGAAAATCAGGTGATGTCCTAAGATAAATCCAAGTTTTTTCGGGTCGTCCCATGCAAAGTGAAATTTCCGAGCGCGACCAGTGGCGTCTTTTAAGTTTTTTGAACCTTTGAAGGTGTGGAAAAGTGCCCCTGCACCAAGCACAGCAGAGGAAATTAAGTGTAAAGCGCCGATAACGAAATAAGGGTAAGTATCGACTACCTGACCACCTGCACCTACACCAAAACCCAAGGTGGCTAAGTGGGGAAGTAAAATCAGCCCCTGTTCGCCCATAGGCACTTGGGGATTGTAGCGAGAGAGTTCAAACCATGTAAACGCCCCAGCCCAGAGCGTCGTCAGCGCTGCTTGTGCCACATGAGCGCCGATAAATAAGCCTGAGAGGTTGGCGAAGCGGGCGTTACCATTCCACCAATCAAATTTGACGTTGGGATTGCCGTATGTCTGCATTGTTAAGCCGATTAGTGATTGTTGCTAACAATACTCAATTAATTAGTTCTTATTTCAGCAGTTAAATGTCGCGTGAGTACAAAAAATCAGCTAGCACATGTGTAGAACTGAAGCTTTTACCTGAAGGAGGAGGGCTTCTTTCAATTTACCGCAGGCGTTACCGATTGTGGTCAGCACTTCTTGCCACATGCTCTACTTATTGAAGCTAATTACTAATTATTGAGATTACAAACTTAGTTTATTGAAAGTAATTCTTATTTAGATGATATCTTTACAAAATGTAATCATCAAAACTGGAAGGAAAAATAGACACCATAAGCAAAGCGACAATAGTAACTATTACCGCTCTAACTACTTTTGGCTGCTAGCAAAAACTGATATTTGCTTGCAGTTTTTTCTGAGGCTGATATCAAGTTTGGATGAACACTTATAATTCAATCCGCTTGGGTTAAGACTTAATCCTCCCTAACCTCCTTTAAAAAGGAGGGAATTAGAGCAAGCCTTTTTAAGCGAATTTTATTGCTAATTTGTAGAAGTGCTTAGGGATAGTGCAGATGTTTCCAGTGGATGCGGATGGTGACATTGCCAAAAACTCAAAATCTGTTTGCCAACCTGTTCCGGATAGAAGTAGTGAAAAAAATGATACCCTTCTGGGCATTCCCAGAGCTTATCTTCTGGCTTGAACCAATTCAACCAGTCATGTAATGCAGGTGGATTGACTACCGGATCACTCTTGCTACCACATACCATCATTGGCATCGAAACTCCACCCTTGGGTAAATAAACCAACTTAAACAAAGAGTGGGACGAGGGAGATTGTTGTAAATCTTTATCTAAGGCAGCTACTAACTTCTTAGTAGTATGTGGTGGTTGATTTCCAAAAAGACTGCGAACGCTGCTTGCCAAAACTAGTTCACGGCTGATCTGAAAAAGTTGTCGTTGAAAGTAATAGTGAGCGTGCCAATTGTTTGCAGGTTGAGCTGCTACAGCCAGTAGAGTGAGCGATCGCACTTTTTCAGGAAATCGACGAGCATAGCTTAAGGCGATCGCACCACTCATACCATGACCTGCAAGATGCACAGGGCGATCGCGGCATTCTAAAAATTCATCCACTAACTCCACAGCTTGATCTATGGAACTGGCTTCATCTTTGGTTTGATGGTATTCCCACTGGGCGACGCTTATATACCCAGATAAGTATTTAAGTAATGGTTGATCAAAACGCTTCAAAATAGGACTAGCATTTAACCACAGAACATCAAATGAATTAGACATAAATACCTATAACTTCTGAATTATCAATTTCAGCTATAAGAGCGATTAGAAAACGCGTCTACACTAGGCTCTACCCATCTGCACGGGTAAAAAACCTTGATTTTCTTTTAACCCACGCAGGTGTAGTTCCTGTTTGTGTAGCCGCGTATTCCATTCACCAAGGCTTAAGTTTACTTTCTACAAACCAAATTCTGTCTTCAACTGAGCAACCCAAGTTTTAATTCGCTCGTCTGTTAACTCAGATTGACTACCTTGATCAAGTGCCAATCCGACAAACTTGCCATTTTTCAAAGCTCTAGATTGATCAAATTCATACCCCTCAGTTGGCCAGTAGCCAACAGTTTTACCGCCCCGTTTGGAAATTTTTTCTTCCAGAATTCCTATTGCATCTTGGAAGTTATCGCTATAGCCATATTGGTCTCCATCACCAAAATACGCGACCAGCTTACCATTAAAATCTATATCATCTAGATCAGAGAAAAAGCCTTCCCAATCGCTCTGAAGTTGACCAATATCCCAAGTGGGAGAGCCAATAATCAGCAATTCATACTCATCAAAAGTGCTAGTATCCGCTTCGTAAATGGGATGTAATGTTACAACATCACCACCAAACTCATCCCGAATTTTTTCGGCATCAGATGTGGGCCTAGTTTTACGAACGGGCCAATCAAGAAATAGCCGTGCGCCATACCAATTTCCAGCCCTCGTGAAAAGGGAGACAAGCCTTGACGATAAATAGGAAGCTTTCCTAACAACTTCAGGGTGATATCAGAAGCATTCACCGGGGTGTCGAAATTCCCGATTTCAGGACTCCTCGCAGGATTGATAACTCCCCGCTCAAAATCAAGTCCAGCCGCTATGACACGCACCCTCAAGGCGTGCCAGATATGACCAGCTAAAAAGACAACTGCCAAAGCAAAGTGACTGGTTGCCAGCCAAGTACGAACCGTAATCACTCCCGATGCAGTAGTACTCAGTCCTAACGGCCCATAGAAAACTGTGGGATAAACGGTATCATTTACCGTTACAAAATATGCTGCCAACAAACCCATGTAAGCCAGAGCGCCCAGGCTATAGGATAGGTAAGCCTCACCAGACCAAAACAGTACCTTTTTCGCCCAACTAAAAGGCTTGGTAAGAATGTGCCAAAATCCTCCTACAATGCAGAGTATTCCTACCCAGATATGTCCACCGATGACATCTTCTAGGTTATTAACTGCTGCCATTCCCTGTTTGCCAAAAGCACCGAAGAGATAGCCAAAGATGCGACCAGGGTTAATAGTCGGTTCAGTAATCACTCGTACAGATGCCACTGCTGGATCATAAAGACCACCCCAAAACAGCGCCTTTGCCACCAACAACCAAGCCCCCAACCCCAACAACAGCAAATGAATGCCGATGATCGTGGTCATCTTGTCTTCATCTTTCCAGTCGTAGCCAAACAAGCCAGGGAAAGACGGGTTATCATCCAACACTGCTGGGCCTAGAACGGCATGGTAAATGCCACCAGCACCTAGTACAGCGGAACTAATCAGATGTAAAACACCAATTACAACAAAAGGATAGGTATCAACAATTTGGCCGCCGTCACCAACACCAAATCCTAAAGTTGCCAGATGGGGCAGCAAAATTAATCCCTGCTCATACATCGGTCGGGAGAGGTCGTATTTGGTGATTTCAAATAGGGTCATTCCTCCTGCCCAAAGGACAATCAACCCAGCATGAGCAACATGAGCGCCCAAAAGCTTACCCGATAGGTTAATGAATCGGGCATTGCCAGCCCACCAACCGGATTCCTGCGGGATTATCGTTGCAGTTGCCATAGTTAGATTGCCTCCCCACGAGTTGAACGGACGACTCTCCAAGCGCCAAAGTCAAATCCAGCAGCGCGTAAAGCGTGCCAAAGATGCCCTTGAAGAAAGAAGAAACCTAGCCAAAAATGAGCATTCGCCAGCCAAACGCGAGAGGATAGTAAATTTCCACTCTGGAAGTAGGGAAAACGGTCAAACCCAATACTCAGGGCTGGCCCATAAAATTCCGGTGGGTAAGCTAGTGTGTTAACAGAGACAAAATAAGCGGCAATAAAACCCATTAGAGCTAAAGCACCCAAGCTGTAAGAAAGGTATGCTTCTCCTGACCAGATAAAAAGCTGCTTTGTCCAGCCAAAAGGTTGAGTGGTAATGTGCCAGATACCGCCAGCAATGCAGAGAATGCTCACCCAAATATGACCACCAACCAAGTCTTCCAGGTTATTGACTCCAGCAATCCAGTGTTTGCCACCGCCACCAAATAAGTAGCCAAAAATGACGACGGAGTTCAAAGTAGGGCTAGAAACTACGCGCACCTCACCGACAGTAGAATCGTACAAGCCGCCAAAGAACATGGCTTTGGCTACCAATAAACCTGCTCCCAGACCCAGCAATACTAAGTGAATACCCAGAATAGTGGTCATTTTATTAGCATCTTCCCAGCGATAGCCAAAGAAGGAAAATCTCTCTTCTAAGATGGCAGGCCCACGTAGGGCATGAAAGATACCGCCAAATCCCAGGAAGGCGGAGCTAATTAGGTGCAATACTCCAACGACAAAGTAAGGATAGGTATCTACTATCTGTCCACCACTTCCAACACCCCAACCAAGGGTTGCAAGATGGGGTAATAGAATTAAGCCCTGTTCGTACATTGGTTGCGCTCTGTTGAAGTGGGCAAGTTCAAAAAGGGTTGTTGCACCAGCCCAGAGAACAATTAACCCCGCATGAGCAACGTGAGCGCCCAAAAGCTTACCTGAGAGGTTGGTTAACCGGGCGTTCCCTGCCCACCAGGGAATTGACTCCGGTTTTTGAACAGCCACGCTTGTCATGGCGTTATCTCCTGAGAAAGTTTGCAAATAACTGAAACTATTAGCTTAATCAATATCTATCTCAAGAAGCATGAAGATATACTACCAGAGTAATTACAAAACTTTATCATTTGATTTAAGTAAAGTTTTATAAAGGATTTTAGAAACAAACTGAAATAGCGGGCGACGGTTCATTGCACCCCAACAAGGTAAGTGCCTTACGATATCCTCACACAATATTCCGAATGGTTACTGATTTGAAAAGACACATCGGTAAAGGAAGCTAGAGAAGGTAAATTTTTTGTGCATTTATGAAATTAATCCAAATACTAAAAGTAGCCGTAATTCCTGTTTTGACTGTATTGAGCTTGCTATCTGCATCAAATAAAGCACTAGCTGACTATTTAACTAGTCAGGGGTCAGGAGGTTATTCCCGTTACGAATTATGGTCTACTGATGATAATAGTCATTACTATTTGAAAATCTGGTCATCTGAAGCAAGTCCAAACAGTGAAGCATACTACACAAGTAGAGCATTCACCTCTACTGGGGAAGCTTTAATTTATTTTGATTGCAAATACGCTGATAAGAATTTACCTGAATGTCCGAATGTTCAATAATAATTTTTAACCCTTCTCATACCGTTTCATACAAACCCTGATACATATAGATTTCTCGTAGGGGCATAGCAATGCTTATTAGTGTCAACTTAAACTATAAACCTCGTAAAATCTCGTTTCCAGTCTCTGGCTGGAAATGCATACCCTGGCGGCTTTGCCGCCAAGAGAGGGAGGCGGAGCCTCCGAACTGGTATTCCCAGTCTGAGACTGGGAACAAGGCAACAAGGCAAACCGCTTCTAGAATGCCTTGAAAGGAGTAGCGATCGCAATCTTATTTGATTTGTGAAAATCTACGGTATCCAGATCCCCGACTTCGTAAAAGTTGTCGGGGATCTAAGTTTTCATTAATGATTAAGTAGGGCTATATTGTCAGAAGTTTTATATAATGGTTCTCAATTGCATCCAAGCGAAAACCGCATAATTCGTAGTTCGGAATTCGTAATTAAAAAATTCAATTACGAATTCCGAATTACAAATTAGACTTCGGCAGGTTGATACTCTTGTTGTCTTTCCACAAACGCCTGAACACGGCTGCGGTAGTTTCTTACAGTCTCATCTACCCAATCGCGATCATTGCTATTTGCATACAAATGCACCAGTGGTTCGCTGGCATCTGGTAAAACTAACAGCCAACTGTCATCGTAGGGTTGACAAATTTTCACTCCATCGATGAGTTCTAGGTTTTGGGCTGGGTGAGTTTCCACTAAGTAACGCATCAAAGCACCCTTGGCTGTCCAGGGGCAACGGATTGTATAAGTTTTGTGAATTACACGGGGCAATTCTGACCGCGCAGCAGCAAGCGATCGCTCCTGTATAGTCAACATCTCAATTATCTTCGCAATGCAGAACATGGCATCAAATCCCGGATGCAGTTGCGGGAAAATAAAACCAGTCTCTCCACTACCTCCCAATACCACATTTTGATTTTTCTGACAAGCTTCCATCAAAGCTGTAGGGTTGGCTTTGGTGCGAATCACTCTGCCATCGTGGCGACGGGCGACTTGTTCAATAGCACTGGAAGCATGAACTGGCACTACTACTGTTCCTCTGGGGTTAGCCGTCAGAATCATGTCTACCATCAGTGCTGTTAAAGTTTCCCCACGAATTGGGAAGCCTGATTCATCAACTAAAATTAGCTGTTCTCCATTAGCCG
The DNA here is from genome assembly GCF_937863485.1 of uncultured Nostoc sp. Classification (GTDB taxonomy): domain Bacteria; phylum Cyanobacteriota; class Cyanobacteriia; order Cyanobacteriales; family Nostocaceae; genus Nostoc. The sequence continues at coordinate 8,903 of NZ_CALMFY010000134.1, forward strand.
TGACTTGCACACCAAAGTTAGCTTTCAATGCCTCGACTACATGACCTAACTGAGTCAGCAGTCCTTCTCGGTCAGCTACAGACATCGCCGTTTTATTCACACTGGCATTCAGCACCACTGCATCAGCGCCAAATTTATCTAACATTTGGGGTAAAACTGCCCCCGATACTGCATAAACATAGTCAATCACCACTTTTGCGCGGCTGTTGCGGAGTGTATGAACATGTAACAGTTTCTCAAAAGCAGTGCAGTAGCGATCCATGACTTGGCTAGGGTAAGACACATCACCAATTTCATGAATTAGCGCCCGTCGCATATCCTCCTTAAAGTAAGCCCCTTCAATTTTCTTTTCTAGGGCTTTGGAAATATTAATCCCCTTGGCATCCATGAATTCAATCAAAATGTAGTCAGGGCGATCGGGGTGTACCCGTACATGGATACCACCAGCTACCGACATTGTGGGTATAACCGTGCGGGTGATGGGGATAGCTGTAGCATCAAGGTTTTGAATATCAATACCTACTGACATCAAACCAGCAATCAGCGATCGCGTCACCATGCGAGAGACATTACGCTGGTCACGAGAAACCGTTACCTTAGAACCAGGTTTTAAGGTAGAACCGTAAGCAGCTCCCAATTTCACGGCGAATTCTGGGGTTAGATCGATATTAGCTAATCCTTGCACACCACGTTGCCCAAATAAATTCCGTTGGGCGGTGTTTCCCCAAATCAAGTTAATGTTTAAAATTGCCCCTGACTCAATCTTTTTACTCGGCCAAACGCGCACGCCGGGGCTAATTTGGGCTTCTTCTCCCACCGTAGAAAGCGAACCGACAACAGCAGCTTCTAATACTTGAGCGCGGCGGTCTACACGAGTACCACGGGAAATTACACAGGCAGAAAGAGCTGCTTCCTCACCAATGAATGCTCCATTCCACACTATGGGACGTTTGAGATTCGCATCAGCACCAATAGTGACATTATCGCCAATTACGGTTCCTGGCTCAATCTGTACTCTTGCACCGATGCGGCAATTATCACCAATCACTGCTGGGGTTTGAATCACAGCCGTTTGGTCGATGTAAGTATTTTGACCCACCCATAATTTAGGGGAAACTTCTTTATAGGCACAATCTAGTTGCACTTTCTGATCTAAGGCATCATACTGAGCCTCACGATAAGCATCTAAGTGACCAACATCACACCAGTAACCTTGAGCAATGTAACCATACATTGGCTCATCTTTTGCTAGTAGTAAGGGGAATAAGTCTTTGGAAAAGTCAGATTCAGTGTTTGCTGGCATATATTCCAAAACTTCTGGTTCGAGAATGTAAGTGCCAGTGTTGACGGTATCGGAAAAAATTTCACTACTAGAGGGTTTTTCTAAAAATCGCCGAATTCGTGCTTCCTCATCGGTAATCACCACCCCAAATTCAATTGGGTTAGGAACCCTAGTTAAAATCAAAGTAGCTTTTGACTTTTTTTGTTTGTGAAATGCGATCGCTGCCGTGAGGTCAAAATCTGTTATGCTATCACCGCTAATGACTAAAAAGGTTTCATCAAGGAGTTCGGCAATGTTTTTCACACAGCCTGCTGTACCCAAAGGCTGATCTTCTTCGACAGCATAGGTCATCTGGACACCAAAATCGCTGCCATCTAGAAAGTAGTCTCGCAAGACATCAGGTAAATAATGCAATGTTGCAATAACTTCTGTAATTTGATGTCGTTTGAGAAGATTGATAATATGTTCGGCAATTGGTCGATTTAGAATGGGCACCATCGGTTTGGGGAGATCGCAAGTTAACGGGCGAAGCCGCGTTCCCGAACCGCCTGCCATGAGTACTGCACGCATAAATCCTCCTTCTTCGCTATTTACAGCCTTCGCTGCTTCAAGACCCATGAAATATGTTTTGTTCTTCCTTCTTTAGTTTGCTATGGATCTTGATATTTGAGGAACTTCCACAAGATGCATCTAGATTGGGGCATTGGGCACTTGTACTGAGCTTGTCCTGAGCGTAGCCGTTGGTGCAGCCTCTCCAAGAGTTGGGCGAAGCCGTTGGCGCAGCCTCTCCAAGAGTTGTATCGGGCATGGGGCATTGGAAGCTTTGAGGTTCTGAGGTGGATGAACGAGTATCAAAGGTGGATGAACGCGTATCAAATGTGGATGAACGCGTATCTAAGGTGGATGAACGAGTATCAAAGGTGGATGAACGAGTATCAAAGGTGGATGAATCCACATCTAACTCTCCTCTGCTCCCTCATCCCCTATTCCCCAGCTTATTAACTCTGCTGGCAATGATAAAGTTCATATTCGTAGCCGTTTATGCTTGGCAAAGAATGAGTATCAGACTTAACGCATGTTTTGACGGTTTCTGCTACGGGTGCGTGAAAGTTTACCAGCCACAAGTCAAAAGGTCGTGGTAATTTCTTTAAAGTATTTTCCAGAGCAATGGTGGAAGTATTTGGGTCTTGGTCTTGATGGGCAAGAAGAAACAAAGGTTTTTGAGGTAAATTGGCAAGTTTAATCTCCCTAGCTACCCCCATCATTTCCCCAGTGTGTACATAAGTTTTGTGGGTAGTGGCAATCAATACTGGCACTGGGGATATTTGTTGGATTAGTTGCACAAAAAGGTCAGGGCGATAATATTTTTGATAGCCGAGATTGCAGAATACTGTAACTGCACTAAAAAATCCCATTAACCAAATTAAGATCACAGCTTTTTTCCCGTTTATTCCCCATTTCCCTATGCTTGTCATGCCATTTTTCCCTAGTTCTCTTCCCATCAATTCCTTGGGAGGATGCCAACACACTGCTAGACTTGCCCCTAGTAAAATAACAATGGCGGGAAAGTAAACAAAGTTATAGCGAGCACCTCTGGTCAGGTCAATCCCCAAAAAGTACGTAAAGATAAAAAATAAAGCGATCGCACTGATAATGACTCCAGCAAACACCTGAATCATAATCCGGCTTTCTGGGTGCTGTAGTTGAATCTTGATCCCACGCAGCAAAATTGGTACTGCCCAAATAAAGAAAGTCAACATTACCAGTCCAGAAGGAATCACAACCAATATCTGTGAAGATTCAACCGGTAGCAGGGAAATCATTGCAATCAATGTTCCTAAAGCTTGAAAAATTGGGCTGAACCAATCTAGTCCGACGCGAGAACCTCGAATCCACTCGGTCAAATTATCACGATTTCTATTTTGTAAAAAGATTGGTAGCCAAATTAAACTCGCAACAATTGTACCTGTAGCAACGGCATAAATGCGCCGCCAGGGAGGAGAAAATAAAAGAGAAAATTTGCTGCTAGTCTGCAATTGATGCCAAGCAAGAAAAATCAAAACTACACCTTCTGTGCAGAGGGTGAGAGTGAAGAAGTAATGAGTAGCAACACCTAAAGCATTAATTCCTACCCAAAGAAGTGCTATCCAAATGGGTAAAGGTGTGCGGTTTTGAATATGACGGGTGGCAATTACTAAGCAGGTGAGGGAAGCTGTTACCCATAAGGTTGCCAAACTGTATTGGCGTGCTTCTTGTGCTAAAAAGACGCCGTAGGGTGATACTGCCATCATGGCAGCAGCCAAGTGTCCCACTAATGGCGAACGAAACGCTAGCCTACCTAATATGTAAATACATGGAATGGAGGCAGCACCGATTATAGCTGGTAGCGATCGCGCAGCAAACAGCGATACTAATCCTCCTTCGCTGGGAAATAATTTCATCCACAAGTAAGCCAGCACAAAATACAGTGGTGGATGGTTATCTTGTGTAACTAAGTTATGAATGACATCACCAATACTAGCTGCTGGGTTTGGTTGCAGTGGTTGTAATAGGATATCAGGTGCGATCGCTTGATCTAGGGGTACTGATAAAAAAGTATTCCCCAAGCTAAACACCAGGGTGGAAAACTCATCAGTCCAAGGAGGCTTTGCAGTCAAGTTGGCTAGGCGCAAGTTGATGCCGATGATTAACCACATCAAGTTCAGCAAGGGGTGAAGCCAGGAAGGAGGGAGGCGAGTCTGCCAATGATGCCAATGCTTGTGTTGTAAGCCAGAGTTTGTATCTGCCAGAGACAGGAAATGGGTAGCATAGACAGGTAGCAACGAGATAATTTTTCTGTAAAAATCAAATGCACCTTGGAAAAAAACTCTCATTGCTGGTCCTCACAGGAATGGATTTGTAGATTTGACGTTTGAGATTTAAGTTCGTTCTAAAGTCTAAAAACAAAAATCAAAATCTCAAATCCCTCGTTGTGATTATTTCACGTCGGTGACGCGCCAGCTAAGTTTCAAATTAATCCAAAAATTCCAGATGGTAGCAACTCCGATCGCTATCAACTTAGCTAAATACTGATTTATTCCCAAGACATTATAGAGAAAGTTAATTATTAGAGCTTGTAATATAACTCCTGCCAAACAGATCACACTGAACTTCAAGAATCGCTTGAAACGTTGACGCGGATCACGTTGCCTCCGAGAAATATCACCAAAAGTCCATAAATCATTCCATAGAAAATTATTTATAATTGCCACTCCGGCCGAAAGAATCGTACTGCGAGTTAAACCTAAATGAATCACAGTCCGCAGCAAGTAAAACACCGTTAAATCCACAAACACACCACTAAAGCCAACCAACCCAAAGCGGAAGAATCGACCAACGGGGAAATTGACTTTTCTACTCAATCGTCCGACTCGCCCTGTGGAAAGCCGCAACCGCACTAAGTGGTGGATGTAATCTATGTATTGCTTCCATGTCACCTTACTCTCACCCTCTTTGCGTTCGCAGAACACATACCCAACTTCGGCAACTTGGTCTACTTTTCCCCGCCCGATTACTTCTAAGAGAATTTTGTATCCGATTGGATTGAGTGTTGCATTTGCGATCGCACTCCGACGTACCATAAAATAACCACTCATGGGGTCGGAAACTCTGCCCAGTACCCCCGGTAAAATCACTAAGCCTAACAACTGAGCGCCACGAGACAAGAAACGCCTGACAACACTCCAGCTACTTACACCACCTCCTTCTACATGACGGCTGGCTACTGCTATATCTGCTCCCTGCTCAATACTACGCAACAGTTGCATCAGCACCTCTGGTGGATGCTGCAAATCTCCATCAATCACCCCCAACACACTCCCCGTAGCTGCTTGCCACCCACGAATCACTGCTGAGGACAGCCCCCGTTCCTGTTGGCGTCGCATCACCCGCAACTGTGGGTATTCTTTCGTCAAGGATTCTGCTACTTCCCAAGTTCGGTCTGGGCTATCATCGTCTACCACAATCAGTTCATACTTTCCTGGAATAGATTCATCCAGTAACTGACTCAATATGCTGACCACATTCTTAATGTTGTCACGCTCTTTGTAAGTAGGAATTACTAGGGAAAGATGGGTAGATTCACTACTTGTACCCACACCGTTAGGGGGCAACTCTGAAATCTTTAGTGGGCCAGTTGGTACTGTTAACAGGGAGTTGGATGAGTTTGTCTTCATAATTTCACATTACAGAACGAGGATGTGTAAAGACCGAGGGAAATCAAGCCAAACATCTGCTGGCTTTCTTAACTAAACCTGGTTAGTCAAAATTTAATGAATACTTTTGTTACAGTTAGCTGTTTTGAAAAGTTTAATAATTCCCGTACCTCAATTCAAAATATTTAGCTAAACTTCATCTAAACTTTAAATTTAACCACTCGTTTTCATAGTACGATTTTAAATTTCATAGAATCTTTTTATACAAAAAACTAATTAATACTGTAGCATTAAGTCAGCTAAGTCAGCAAATATACAGTTTATCAAGACTATGTGAAGATTTTTTAGTATTTAATAAAGCTAATATACCAATCCAAAATCATTAGTGAGAAAATAGAGAAATAAATATAAAGTGATGATTGCGACTAAATGGAAAATGTAGTGAGTGAAATCACTAAAAGACTCGCACTTTTGAGGCGCAAGACTTTGCGCCCCTACTGAGAGGTTAGGTGGGCAATGCCCGACTTGTTGGCGCAGTGTCTCATGCCACTTGCTACAACTCTTGTCACCACCAAGGGCGCAGGTCTGCCCTTTCTCACATTGGGAAAGACTAACGCCTGCCGTAGGATGCCCGAACGCGAGTGCGTCTCCTGTCTTGAGAAGGGCTGTAGGGAGAAGCAAGTGGCGTAGATTTAGGGGGATCTAAAACCTTTTGTTTTTCGCTTAAAGAACTTTCTTTTAAAACATCCTTTAAGACAGATGTGGTTCAACGCGCTTTGGTAGGGGAGCATCTCAGTTTTTGAAGTACCTCAAACCGACAATAATCCATTAAGGTA
>NZ_CALMFY010000135.1 GCF_937863485.1 uncultured Nostoc sp.
ATTTTAGCGATCGCACCTTTTTCACCCAACCTCACAAAATCGCGTTGCTCCCTCTTAACTCTTGTACTCTTGGGGTATCTTGCTCGCTGGCATAAAGACTTTTTTTTTACACGTAAGCCTAATTTTTCTACCGCACGATGCATTGTACTAATACTTACACTAATCCCTGTGCGTTCTGCATAGCGATGCCTGCGGCGGGCTACGCCTACGCATAATTCTCTGAGTAGCAAATCATTTTTTTCCTCAACTAAAGACTGGATAAAGCCTAGATGCTCGTTTTGAATCGTTGGCTTTTGATATCCTCCACGTCGTTTTGCCTCGATTTGTCCATTTGTCCGATACTGAGATAGTAGATTTCTTACAAATGACAAGCTGACCTTAAATCTTTGCGCCAACTGGCGTTGAGAGCCTTCTTTGGCTTTCCACGCTCTAATCACACGCTCACGCAAATCCTTTGAGTAAGATACTGGCATCTATTCATACAATATTATTTCTTCAGTCTAACTTAGTTTGTGGTTCAATTACCTGAAAATAGCTGTAATATCCTCACCAAGGAATAGGGCCTGCGCTCTAAATCATCTCTGCCATTAAAAAGGAGTTTTTGCATTGTTGCTCAATACTATCTTTTGTCTATTAAGGGAACACCAGGAAATAGATTATCCCATCTTGTGATGCGGCAGGATGCCCATCCCACGAGAAATTTTGGGACGTTTTTTTATTGGGAATTCCCTTTATTACTATGTATTTTCTAGTACATTACTAGCCAGTTGTGGCGTACCCCTGCTCTTAAGCAAGCTACGCGCAGCGTCTCCAAGAGTTGCGATGACCGAGCGCTGTGGGTTGGCTGCTCTCGTTATTCTACAGCGTTGGGTCAACAAGTGGCGATTTGTAGCTGTTCTGTTCTGTTGATATCTCATTTAAACGGCAATTCAGAGAGTTGTTATGCCAAATTGCCAGAATCTTTGAACATGGCACCGTAACTTCAACTTTTTCTTAGAGGAAAGTCTAAAGAGCGACACCGAACAGCCCCTTAAAGTAGACATCGCCCCCACCCCAACCATGACCAACATCCACAATCTGGGATTGACCGATACCGAGTATGCCCAGCTAGCAGCCCAAGGCTACGACCCCAACAAGCGAACACCAGTTGATAGAGCTTGGCGAGAACATAGACCAAGCCAGGAAGCTAGCGCGAATAGTGGGACTGACCAAAGACAAAGCACCCCAGACAGACGAGGAGTGGGAAGAATTTATGGCAGTTTGGGGGGATTAGTTCTGAGGGAAATCGGGCAAGGGGACGATCGCATTTTCACCACAGCCAACAAATAATAACAACCAAAATCTGTATATGTACTAAGATGCTCTTGGGAGCTATTTCTCCTTTCTTAAGCAGAATTATTGCCAAATTTCACCATGATGAATAACTGGTTTGACACAGCTCGATTGGGGATGTTTATTCATTGGGGACATAGTTCTCAAATTGGATGTGAGTTATCTTGGCCGTTAGTTGGGGGTGTATTCAGCCTACCTTTTTGCAAAGATATTCCAGTTGAGAAATATCACTTCACAGCTAATACTTTCAATCCACAGCAATACAATCCTCAAGAATGGGCAGATTTAGCAAAAAGTATAGGAATGAAATATGCCATATTAACAGCCAAACATCATAATGGTTTTGCCCTATTCCATAGCCAAGAATCAGACTTTTCAATTGCATCTGCACCTTATAAAAAAGATATTGTACGTGAATATATCGAAGCGATGCGCTCTGTAGGATTGCGTATTGGTCTTTATTTTTCACTTAGTGACTGGCATCATCCTGACTATCCGGCTTTTACAGAGGCAGATAAACCTTATCGCTTTGACCAGCTACCTCAACCTACAGCCCAACAGTGGGAGCGATATATCCAATTTATGTTCAATCAGATACGAGAATTACTGACCAACTATGGTCAAATTGACATCATTTGGTTTGACGGAAGTTGGGAACGCACTCCTGAGCAATGGCAGGCTGAAAAATTAGCAAAAATGATTCGTGATTTACAACCGAATATTCTCATTAATGATCGTCTGCCAAATTGTGGAGATTTTGAGACTCCTGAACAGTTTATTCCTCCTCACCCACCTGATCATCCTTGGGAAACTTGTCTGACTATTAACGAGAGTTGGGGATACAATTCAGATGATCGCAACTTCAAATCTTCTCGTCAATTAATTCATACCCTTTGTGAAGTAGCTGGCATTGGAGGCAACCTCTTGCTCAATGTTAGCCCAATGGGTAATGGACAAATCCCTCCTGAGCAGTTAGAGCGTCTCAAAGATATCGCAGATTGGATGGAGAGCCACTCTGAAAGTATACTTGATACAACCCCAGGATTAGAACCGTGGCAATTTTATGGCCCCTCAACTCGTAATGGCGTTCGCGCTTCGCATGCCGGAGGTAATCGCATTTATCTACACCTATTAATGAAACCTTACGAGACAATATCGGTTAAGGGTATACCAATCAAGCAAGTAAAATCAGTGTCTGTTCTTGCTGACGGTACAGCACTAACCTACACAAGTCGCTGTGCAATTATGGATTCTATTCTTAATCCCAATCCGTTAGGAGAATTAACAATTGATGTACCTGAATCAGTAATTAATCCATACGTTACAGTGATTTGTATTGATATTGACTCTTGAGTAATTAATGTAAATTCAGTAACAGTACAGCGATCGCCCCAATTCTTAGAGGAAAAAAGAGCGTAGGCGCAGCCCGTCGTAGACATCGCATATCACAGACAATTGCTACAAAAAAGCCCAGTCATCTCATAACTGGGCTTTTAGCTATCTCAATCAATTATTGTCGGTAGAGTAGTCTCAGCAGAACCATTAGGCAGCAGGTTGTTCCAGATTAACTTTGACAACTTTGTTCTTTTCTTGCTCGGTTTTTGGCAGTGTCAAATTCAAAATGCCATCTTTATAAACTGCGGTGACATTGGTATTTTGAACCCTAGGAGATAAAGGAATTACACGTTGGAATTTACCATAGTAGAATTCGCTCTTGGTAGTACCTTTTTCTTCAGTTTTAGTTTCAGACTTGCGCTCACCGCTAATGTGAACAGCATCTTCGGTGACTTGAATATCTAAGTCTTTAGCTGACAGTCCTGGCAGTTCTAGCTTCAGAAGAATAGCATCATCAGTTTCGTGTAACTCAGCAGATGGAACTTTGATAAAATCTCTGTCAAGCTGTGCAGATGGTACTCTGGTATCTCCCAATAAGCCGTTGATGTGACGTTCTAAAGTGTTCAATTCTTGCCAGGGGTTGTAACGACGAACTAGCATATTAATTTACCCCTTGTGTTATTAGTAGTTTTTTGTTCAACCAACTTTGGATTTAATTCCTTGCTTTGATTTCCATATTATTGAAAACTACAAAGCTTGTAAATTCGGTTTTTTCACCTAATAATTGATGATTACCGCAAGAATTATTAGGTGGATTACAAGGTGTAGAAAACTGCAAAATTATTGGTTCGGGAAACCCTATAAATGCTGAATTGAATTTGACTACACATCGCGTTATTATGTCAGCCAGAAGTGGGCGTATTTCGTTGTCGACGCAGCCAAAAAGCCGCCCCCATCATGCCTATAAGAGCCGATGCAGTGGTAGTGCTTGGCTCTGGAATGTTTTTTGAAAACACCTGAATGGTTCCACTGACTTTTGATTTGCCTGTTGTAGGAATATTTGGGTCTAGACTGATTTGATAAACCTCAGAAAGTGTCAGTGTGCCGACAGCGCCTTTAAATAAACCTTCACCACTAGTAATAGTAAAAATATTCGTGGCAGTGCCTTTTAAGGAGAGAAAGTCAATTACTCCAGTAGCGTAATTTGTGCCAAACAATTTATTACTGCCGTTACCAAACAACACCACCTCGCCTACTGGCAAGCTCTGCAAACCAAATGTGGTGGCATCTGTGTTAAATCGTAACTCTCCAGTAGTAAAGTTAACTTGGCTGTAGGTTAAACCGCTAACTTTCGTTAAATCATAAGGAGCATCAATACTTTGCCCTGAAATAGTTGTTACTGAAACATCTGGCGTGATGGGTTTAGACGTGGAGAATACGTTATAAGTGGCATTGAATGTGTAAAGCTGTTGTGCCGTCGCACTTTTTACATCTAACCCAAAACCAATACTCGCCAAGGCGACTGTCACAAGCCATGCAGTGTATGAGCGATGCATAAAAATTTAGGTATTTAGCAATAAAAACACTGACTATAAGAATACAGCAATATTTAAATTCTCTTCACCCTACCCAAACGGTTGCCCCCATCTCTCCCAGTTTTCTTTATTGAATGGACTGCGCCACTTCAAAATAAGGTTCAATTCCAACTCTTGCCGTGCGCGTCGGTCAGTGGGTGCATCCCACCAAAACGCCGCATTGACCGCAGTCTTCATCCCATAGCGATAATGTAAATCTTGGTAGCTGGCGATGTAATCTTTGCAGCCGTGTATGCCTTTCCACCGCTTGTTACTGCGGCACGTCTCACCCACATACAAAATCAGACCAGCCGTAGAATCAATGATGAAATACAGACACGCATCACCGGGGCTATCAGCTGGCATCCTATGAAACGACATTGGCACAAGCCGCAGCAAGAGCGGATCAATTTGGTCTGGGTCGCAGTGGTTGGGTGCAATGTCGAATAACGTCGCCTGCTGCACTGGCTTGGTTTCCCTCACCCGTTGCTGATAGTCCAAAATTTGCGCTTTCCACTTCAGCAGGGTATCAGCACTCATCACCAACGCCTCTGCTCTACGTGCTGGTGTGGTTTTTACGTCTGGAAATAGGTTTAACTGATTGGGTTCCAAAGGTATTAATTACGGGGAGCGTGCTGACTAGCTGATTATCCCCCAGAACTGAATCAAGTAAACCTGTTAACGGGTTTAGGAGTGCGATCGCACTCCTGTAATCACTATCACCCATATTCAACAATTGCAATCAACAGTTCAGTTTAGTAGAGTGTCACCCCACTGTTGTAAGCGTTCACGAAACTGGTGTAGTCGTACTCGACTTGAGTTGCATAGTCTAGAGCAAAGTTAACAATCTCATCTTTGAATACAGGCTTGTTACTGCTGGTGATATCAGTCACTTGCTTGTCAACGCTTTCTGAAACGGGAGCAACGCGATTTTGTGAGGTGCTGCAACCTGGGACGTATATAGCTTGTTTCGGGATGCGATCGCAACTAAAAAACCAAGTTTTGTTGAGAATATAGAGGTATAATTGAGAACTAAACCCCGATCTCACTTTTTCGCGTTGCTCCCTTCTGAAACAATGCTAGCATCGTAATCTTGATCAGAGATAGCATGGTTCTTAGCAACGACCTTACCTGCATATCCCATTGCATCCATGAACTTTGACTTAGTGTTAGCAACGTATAGTCAAAGTCAACCTGGTAAGGGGATTTTTCATGCAGCATAAAGGGAATGCTACTGACCGTAGTGTAGCCAACTAAAGGGTCAGTATTGGAAAGCATCGCTTTGGTGGCGATTGTCACCCTCGCTCCTTCATGATTTCCATAGACTGAACTTGGCAGTAAACCTGGAGCTGCGATCGCCAACGCCTTCACTTTCCTTTTTTTCCTCTAAGAAACTTTCGAGTATCCATTCACACAAACTATACTTATCCTCAAGAGATAAAGAGCGACGAGCAAGCGATATCTACGCTTGACTCCATTGCACTTTTATTCTTCAAATCAACATTACCTAGCCCAGAAGATAGATACATTTTTGAAAAGTTGAAGCACACTTGTAAAAGCAACTTTAACTATTCAATAATGGTGTGTCAATGTGGCTAAAATATGGTGTAAATGAAGATGGGATATTGATATGTATTGAAGATATCAACAGGGGGAAGACTTTACTTAAGTGTCCTTATTGCCAGGGTAGTTTGCTTGCTAAAAAAGGCAAGGTGAAAGAGCATCATTTTGCTCATCACGGAGAAACTTGTCGCCCCGTAGCTAACCGGGAATTTGCAACTCTGCCACTGTATGATAATTTCAATGTTCAGTTATCTGGCAAGGATTTAGCACAGTTAAAACTGCTTTGGCAGGAGTACGGAGCCAAAAATTACCCGATTAGTTCCTACTTAGTTACTCCTGGTTTACTCAAAGCAGGAATGTTGAGAAAAAACGTATACTTAACCCCAAGAGAATATGAATTTAGTGATTTAGGTAAAATTCCTGTTGGAGCGCTAGAGTTAACGCGATTCAACGATGTGCAGTCACCGCTATTACTTAAAAAGCTGCTGAAGCTAGAGCTAGCTTTTAAACACGCCGAATACAAAAATGCCCCAGGTTTAGCATATCGATTTACTGATTTGAAGCTGTATCGCGCTCAACTCAAACGTATATTATCCTGTACACTCTATTTTTTAGAGATTGAAACGAATATTGGCACTTTGTATAAGATAGGAGTAACCCAAAGACCCGTTGTCAAGCGAGTAGCAGAAGTAAAAATTGAATTGCTTGCTCATTATTCGAGTGCTGCTATTAAAGTATTAGGAACTTGGAAGCATAGGGGGAATATTGAATTATATTTCAAACACCGCTATCGAGATTTTAATCATCCCATCGGCAGTTTAACTGAGTATTATAAGTTTAATGCTGAGGATACCGAAATAGTACTGCGTGACCTGCAACAAATGCAACCAAAAATACTATCTCTTGATGAAATAGATATTCTTGAGGAGAATACTAGCTTGATTCAAGTTGCTGTGTAACGTTTATATCACATCAGTGGAAGACACTTACTGCTTAATAAGCCAAAATACCTTTTGTATTGCTATTCCTTCAAATACTCTGCTACTGCTGCCAAATCTGACATTGCTCGATTTAGCCGATTAAGCAAAGCTTGTGCTACTTCAGGTTGAGCGCTGACGGTTTCAAGTTTTTCTTTTAGATGACGGTCTAGGGCTTCTATCCACAATGACAATTGGGTGTGACGAATTGCTGCCAGCAACCCCATATTTCTTAACACAGCCAAATGAAACCCAAGTTGGTTTTGTCCGCCGTAGCCTAGATATCCATCCCAGAGTTCCAACTTTTCTGGGGTAAACTCTACATATTGGTCAAAAGTAATACCCGCAGACTCTAGTTGAGGTTGTGGCAGTGGAGGTTGAGAGTTAGTCATAGTAATGTTTCCAATAACTGATATCACTTTTACCTACTACTCTAAATTCTCTAGACCATCTACATTAGGACACAAGTGGTGTGACTCGCACCTTACTTTTTAGGGATGGACTGATACCCGCTTACCTGGGTCTTGCTTCCTTACCCAAACCAAGAATTTTTGCATTTGCGGCTCATTTTTGAGCTTGTCTAGTGTGTTGAGTTCAAGGGCCAGCAGCTTATTATCGAATAAAACATGAATCTGTCGATGACAGGCAGAACAAATATTTGCTGTTGGGCCTGGGTCTTGTTTTTTACGTTTGGTATTTTGTCGTGGAACTAAGTGATGGACAGTTAAATGCTCCATCTCTCTTTGGCAGAGTTGGCATTGCTTGTGTTGATTATTTGACACCTGATGAATGATAAAACCCTATCTAATATGATAGCGATTATTAAACTTAGGGCTAATCGACTCAACATAAAACTGCCCTGGAGTTAATCCAGAGCAGTTTTTGATAGAAGCAAATTATATAGGAGACTTTTCGTGTTGTCCCCGGTTTATGCATAGTAAATACCGTTATATAATATTATTCACCTCAATTTTCTTGCTTTACGCAAAAAACGAATAATCTTGAAGTTGGCATTACAAAGTTGAGAAGTCAGCATCAGCCAACGTATCATAGACGGCATCCACTTCTCTAGTGTCTACCTCTGATTTAGTTATAAAACTTCCTCAACCGGGTTAGAACAAGCAGATAGTGAGCGATCGCAGCAAGCTCACTGGCTTCATGCGATCGCAACTTATTTGGATCTTTTTATTGTGGAATGCGTTCAGCCTCGAACTTGCGCTGATGCCAGTAAGGATAGATTGGCGCGCTGGCGCTAAGGGAGTTGAGCCGATTTACTTCCAAAGAGTGTTAGCTCCCACTGAGCAGCACCAAGGTTGTCTCGAAGTTGTTGTTCATTCCGCGCTCCGATAATAACGGATGTGATCCCAGACTGACGTAACAGCCAGTTGAGTGCGACTTGAGCAACACTGACACCACGGTTATTAGCCACTTCGTGCAGAACTTCCACAATGAGATGTTGACACCTGCATCAAGGCAAATATCAATCAGATGCTGCGCCTCGTCTACTTGAGTCGCCCCAATTTCTTGGAAGAAGTCACTACCACCAAAGGTCATTGTACCGAAACTGAGAACCGAAATCTTGAGACCGGATTTTCCTAAAAATCGCGTTTCCATCGCTGTTACTTCTTGAAGCCGTGCCTATTTGCAGATCAAGTGAACATTTTCTCACAATGGATAGTTTCTGCTGAACAGCTTATGACATCTTCTCAATCACCTCATCAGTCATCTGAATTTGGTTTTTTCCTATATGACTGCATTCAACGGCTTGTCCACAGCATAATGAACCATTACATAAAGATGTGGGTTTGTTTTTATTGGATGCAATTAGCCATTTCTGAAACTGGGATTATCCCTTCTCTTGCCACTATTATTCTGGAGAAATCTTTTCTTAATTCCTTGGGTTGGTCGTGGCAATCAGAATAACTACTCACCCCTAATTACGATAGAGTAATGTTTTGTCAAACGCTGTTCATCTCTATGTCGTCCCAAGTATCGCTCCCCCAATCGCTGCATCCAGACCTTCCCCTCACGGCTCTTGCGCCCATGCAGGATGTGACAAACCTCTGGTTTATGAAGGTGATTGCCCATTACGGCAGTCCTGACTACTTCTTCACCGAGTATTTTCGGGTGAATGATACCTCACGGCTCAATCGTAGCATTCTGACAGCAATCACCGAAAATGACACTGGTCGCCCCGTTTTTGCTCAAATGATTGGCGAAAGCATAAAAGACTTAGTAAGAACAGCAAAGGAACTCTGCAAATATAATATCGCTGGAGTTGACTTGAACATGGGTTGTCCAGCACCTAGAATCTATCGCAAAAATGTTGGGGGTGCATTGCTCCTCTCACCAGAAAAAGTGGAGCGGATTTTGGGAGAGTTGCGTTCTGCTGTGAATGATCGTCCTTTAACTGTCAAGATGCGCTTAGGCTTTGAAAACACTGATAACTTTTACTCTATTCTAGATATAATTAATCGCCACAGCATTGATTTGCTGAGTTTACATGGTCGCACAGTTCTAGATATGTACCACGGACCAGTGAAATATGATTTGATTGCCTCTGCGGTCAAACGGGTCGATTGCCCAGTGCTTGCCAATGGCAATATCAACTCTGCTTTTACTGCTGTTGAAGTGCTTTCTCAACCGGGGGCGGCGGGTGTGATGGTGGGACGCTTGGCAATTGGAAATCCTTGGCTTTTCAATCAAATTCGCCAGGCTTTGCGCTTCGAGACGATCACGCCTGTTCCTTTAGTAGAGGTACGCAACTATATTGATCGTTTATGGCAAACCCCCGCAGCAGCATCTATGCCAGAGCGGGCGCGCATCGGCTACCTAAAAATGTTCCTCAACTACATTGCCCTAAGCGTTGACGCTGAAGGTGATTTCCTGCGGCTGATGCGAAAGACCTCTACCGAGGTAGAAATATTTAACCTCTGTGATCGCGTTCTCCTTGGCGATTTGACGAAAACTTTAGCCCTAACACCCTCAAGCAGCCTGTAACTGTGGACAACAAATCTGAGGTAGTAAAAGAGACTAGTGCAGGCTGGCAGAAATAACTAACTAGTCTAAGCCGAGTCAGAATAACCTAAACATATAATACATTTGTACCAATAAGTTCTTTTGCTGTCGAAGTTGAGCATCCGCAGTCGAGTCTAATTTTTAGTAATTGCACTGAGTTTTGGAAATAAGTAGTTGAAGCCATGATCTAATTGCCGTTCATGTGCTAGTTATCATAGACCCGTGTATATGATAATTTTTTTGTTCGATCATTTCCTTTAACCAGTCAAATAAACCTACAACCTCGAACTTAGTCGGAAAACCCTAAAAAGAGTGTAGTAATGCCATCTGTCGCCTTAAACATCTGTTGCAGGAGAATCAAGATATAGCAATCCTAAATCATTTGTAAAAAATCACAGTTGTTGATACTCTGAAC